>CAMDDW010000024.1:0-44381 GCA_945893185.1 Akkermansia muciniphila
CTGCGGAAGACGTACTGGTCGCCGTAGCGTTCTTCGCGGGAACCAAGGTCGTTGATGAGGGTCTGACGGATGTCTGGATCCATCAAGTTGCGAGCGCCAAAGCGCATTTTCCAACGCCGTCCGAGACGCTGGTTGATGAAGAAGTCGAGCGTGTTAATGGGTTGCTCGTAAATGTTCGGGCTGCCTTGGCCGCCATCGACCGCCAGTCGTTGGCCGCTGCGGGTGAAGGACACCGAGAAGGTGGTTCGGCTCCGGGCGATCTCCCAGGCGAGGTCGGAGTTGAGGATGTACTCGGGTTGGTCGAACAACGGGCGGTTGTAGAGGCCTACGCCATTGCCCACCGGATAAAACACATCCACCTCGGAACTAATGAAGGCCGCGTTGCCGCCGAGAGTGATGCCCGCCAAAAGAGGGTCGAGGCTGGCCAGGTTCTTGCGCGCTTCAAACTCGAAACCCGACACGATGGCGCTGGCATTGTTGGTGAAACTCACGATGCCCGCAGCGTTGTCGGCGATGTAGGGCTCAACCGGGTTGAGGATGTTTTTTCGGAAGTAGGCCGCCGAGAGCAGTTCACCGGGGCGGGGAAACCACTCGATCCGCGCGTCGTAGTTCTCAATTTCCGAACGCTTGAGGTCGGCATTGCCGCGGTAGGCCAAGCCGTCGAAGGTATCGAAGTATTCGAAGGGGGCGAACTCGCGATACGTGGGGCGAGCGATGGTCTGCGACCAGTTCAGCCGCAAATTGAGGTTGGAGGTGATCGGGAACACACCGCCGATGGAGGGCAGTATATCAGTCGTGGCGATTCGGCCGCTGGAGGAAGATCCCAGAATTCGGCTTCGAGGAAGCACCTCGGCCTGGAGGTCGGTTTGTTCGAAGCGGGCACCGCCTACGAGGCGGAACTTCGGTAGCACAAATAAATCGGCCATGGCGTACACGGCGGGAATGGACTGGGTTCCATCGTAGCCATAGCCCTCGAAGGGCAATCCGGAGCGCAGGAAGGTGACGTTCGGAAAATAATAGGCGGTCCGGGCATTGGCTCCGGATCCCGTGTAGTTGGTGGTGAATTGCTGGCCCTGGAAGTTCAGAATTGAGTTGGCATAACCGGCCACATCGGACTGATTGGCACCGGTGGTCTGGCTGATCTCGTACTCGAAGCGTTGTTCGCGCAGTCGGCGTTCGGACTCGAAGACGTTGCCGCCGAGTTTGATGGAACTCTCCAGCCCATTGCCGGGGGTGAAGGGGATGGTGAGGTCGCTGCGGAAGTTCCAGCTCTTGTCCTGCGAGTCGCGGAAGAAGCGCGAAGGCTGGTTGATGTTCGGTAACTCGGCCGACTGAGCGATCACGTTGGTGAGCCCGTTACCCGCCGGGGACAGGATCATCGGGAAGATGCGCTCGTCGGGGGAGTTCTCGCCGGTGCCCGAACTAGAGAAGCTCCAGTCCAGTTGGGTGGATCCCACTTCGCGAAATTCATGGCGACCCTTGAACTGGAAGTTGCGCAAGTAGCGCTCGCGGTAGGTCAACTGATCGATGCGGGTCCGCTCTTCGGATCCCGGTTCGAACTGGTTGATGGTTTGCCCGTTTTCCTCGGTGATATATTGCTGGGCGCTTTGGTTGTTGAGGAAGCTGAAGGACAATTCATGTCCAGGCATCAACTCCATCGCCATGCTGGCCACGGCACCCCAACCGACGTTTACGATCGACTGATCGCGTCGGAACTCGGAGGTGCGAATGAGCGGCCCCTTGTCTACCGGATCGGTGCCGTAAGCGTAGCGACCGCGGAAGGCGTTCTCGTAGAACTGGAACTGACGATCTTGATTGAAGGTTCCAAACCAGCCAAAGCGTCGGCCGAAGAGCCAAGTGGTGTCGCCGCTCGAGACCGAGAAATTGGAGTTCGGCCCCGGTTGGCCCATCGACGGGGCGAACGTGGTGTTGTTGAAAGAACGCAAGGCCGCGTCGTACTTCTGGGCCAAGGCCTGCCGATTGGCACCCTCTGCCTGCTGGGTGGTGTTGCGCCAAGGACGCTGAGCCTCGGTGATGATCGACGGGTCGATGAGCGCCTTCGCGGGCAGAGCTCTAGAGCCATCATCGAGCGCCCAGAAATCAGTGCCGCCACCTGGAATCTTTAAGAAGCCATCGTTCATCGTGGCCGAGCTGTTGAGCCCGGTTCCGGCCGAGACCGTGGTGAAGCCCTGAGCTGGGAAGGATTTGGTGACGATGTTCACTGCGCCGCCGGCAAATCCGCCCTGAAGATCGGGAGTGAAGGTCTTGCTGACCACCACCCGGTCGATCATGGCTGCGGGGATCATGTCGAGTTGCGGGGCCCGGCGTCGGGGGTCGGCACTCGGAAGCTCTGCACCATTGAGGGTGGCGATGTTGTACCGGTCATTCAGACCGCGGATGACGATTTGGCGGTTGTCTGTCGCCACCACACCCGTGATTTTTGTGGTGATTTGTGAGGCATCGCCGCCACCGATTCGCGCGATTTGCTCGGCGCTGATGGCTTCTTGTGACGTGGCTGCGTTCTTTCGCTCTTCCAGCACGGCCGCCACGGTACTGGGTTTGGTGGTTGCCTCATCAAAGGCCGATTTGACCGCGGTGGCTGAAGCGGTGGACTTAGAGGCTCCCAGATTACCTGCACCCGTACCGGGTTTGCCTTGGATGGGGCGGACCGGTGCGGCGTCGGGTTTGCGGGCTTCGGCCTTAAAGAAATTGCCTGCGCCGCCGCCTTGGACGGGCGGCGCATCGGAGCGGGCGGCCGTCGCGGTCGGCGGTGCGGCCGTGGCCGGCGCGGTGGCCGTCGGTGGGGCTGCCGTCTGCTCGACGATGTCGCTCGGTTTGGGTTTAGGAATCTCCGGTGAGGGTTCCGGAGGCTTGGGCTTCGGCTTGGGTTTCTCCGGCGGACGGATGCCGGTGATTTGATAAATCGCCTCCGGCACGAATCCGGCCCGGTGGGCCAAATAGCCCAGACCACCCAGGGCTAGGGCGTGGACGAGCATCGAGATGATCAGACTCGAGCGGTCCGTCTTCTTTTTGGCGTTGCGGGCCATGACGGTTCTTTATTTCGCTGCGCCCGCGGTGTCCGTCGCGAGGCCGATCTTGGTCACATTGGCCCGTGTGAGGATGTCGAGAACTTGCACCACCTTCTGGTAGTTCACGTTCTCGTCGCCACGCACCACGACGCTCAGGTCTGGGTTGCTCTTGCGGAAGCGAATGATCTCGTCCTCGAGCTTCTTGAGGGTGATGGGCTCGGCGTTGAAGTAGATGTTCCCCGCGGCATCGACCGTGACATTGTTAATGTCCTGTTTTGCTTGGTTCTGCGGCGGCTGCTGTGCGGCCGAAGGTAGGTTGATGTCGATGTCGTTGGTCGAGGGGGCTGTGGTGATGATGAAAATCACCAAGAGCACGAAGGCCAAATCCAGCAACGGGGTGATGTTGAGTTCACCCATCGCATGGTGGTGCGATGCGGAATATTTCTTGCGTCCACGACGCCCGGCGGCGGCTGCGCTCATGGGCGATGGGTCGGGTTTTGAGCCGGCTGACCGATGGTGATGTTTCGCAGCGCGTCGGCGATTTCATCCGCCAGAGCACGGTTGTCGACGTACTGGTGCTCTAGGTCGGTCATCACCTCGGAGTTGAAGTTGTCGAGCTCCTGGGTGATGCCGCGGATGGCGGTGATCATCAGGTTGTAGGCGAACATCGCAGGGATAGCCACAAAGAGACCAACGACCGTGGCAATGAGTGCACCGGCCACACCCGGGGCCATCGCAGTGAGGCTAGCGCTGGCCGCCATCGCGATACCGGAGAAGGTTTCCATCACGCCCCAGACCGTGCCTAGAAGACCAATGAAGGGGCCGCCTGAAACGGCCGTGGTCAGGATGATCATGCCCTTCTCGAGCGACAACGCCTCGGCGCTGACCGACCGCTCTAAAGCCACTTGAACGGACTGGAAAGACTCGACACTAATGCGCTTCTTGCCTTTCACGCTCACCGGGTTGTTCTCCAAGTGGTATTCCACTTCACCGCAACCGGAGGCGTAGACCTCGAAGGCCGGGGCTCCGGCAAACTCTCGCTTGTCGCGGAAGAGGGTCATCGGATCCTTGGATTCCCGGTAGGCGGCCAGGAACTTCTTGCTCATGGCGCGGGCCTTCAGGATTTGACGGCCTTTGGTGATGATCACCGACCAGGAGACCATCGATACTAGGATCAGGGCCGAAATGGTCATCTTACCCTCGATCGTGGACTTCTCGAAAGCGAAGGTGAGGGCGTTGGCGAGGATGGGTTGGAGCGGGTCCATGATGGATCGGTCTCTCGTTGAAAAAGTTTAGGGTGCTCGGCCGATTACTTCGCGGTGGCCCCAGCCGGTGCGTTTGTTCCGAAGAGGCTGGATCCGAAGTTGGACCGTTCGCCGAAGGACTCGACGGAGCCCTTCTGGATGCGCACCACGAATTCCTTAATGTCACCGACGCCCTTGTTAAGGAGGTTGTAGGTGAGGAACTCGACGTCGCCCTGGGCCGAAACGCCGTGTGGGCGCCCCAAAGTCTTCACGACCTCGTCGCGAGACATTCCTAGGGAGAGATGGTTGAGCTTGGCCGAGGAGGAGGCGCAGCCGACCATCCATGCGGCGGCAGCGCAGGTGGCGGCGAGTACGGTGATCCGGCGGATCGAAGCGTTCATGCAGGGCAACCCTTGCCGGTGCAGATGGCGGCAGTTTGTCGTGTTTGTGACAAATGTGCGACGAACGGTAATCGAATCCGTTACCCGATCGTCGTGGATCCGGTGCTGGAACGTTGAGATGCCTGCTGCTGCTGCCACTGAGTGGGTGCCATTCCGAACTGCCTCCGGAACCACGCCCGAAAGGCGTCTGCACCGTCGTAGCCGCAGGCCTTGGCCACCGAGGCGATGTCTGAGTCGGCTTGGGCCAGCATCGAGCAGGCCTTCACTTTGAGCCATTCTCGTTGTTGTCCCGGCAGGCTGCCGCCGAAGCGCTCCCGGTAGATCAACAGCAGACGTCGGGTTTCGCAGTGGCAACGGCGGGCTAATTCCTCGACGGGCATGGACATTAATTGTGCGTCGGTGAGTTGGTGGAGCAGTTCCTCCAGTCGATCCCCGGCATCCCGTGGTGAACCCACCGGTATGGAGGACTTGTAGGCAGGAGGAGACAGGACCGTGGACACCAACTCCAACAACCGAGCCCGTTGCTCCAGCGATCCGGTGTCGTTGGAGATGTGGGTTTTAGTGAAGCGTTCGGCGGCAGGATTGTCCCGGTTAAGAACCCAGGGCAAGGAGGGGTTGATTTGATCCGGATGGTCGATCCGGCGACGCTCCAACAGAGTGAAGACCCCGAAGAGTGTGGTCGGATCTAATCGAAACCAACGAAATGCGAGGCTGCCCAGTTGGCTGGCCCGCAGCCTTAGCAAACAGTTTCCGCCATGGATCGCGACCATCCCGGCAGACAGCGCCAGGCTCGGTGTTTCGCCCATCAGGTACGCGTCTCCGGATATTAGCCACAGGAAGGTCCAGCCTGAACCCGGAAAGTCCCACTCCTCGCCCCGGTTGAGGCGCCCTTCGTTAAGCAAGAGAGAGGAATCTGGACCCATTGTAGAATTAATATCTTTGGGCCGACGCGTCACACGGGTATGACGCGCAGGAAACAGAACGGTGACATTTTGCACCGAGATCGAGCGCGGTCTGGCGCCGGATACCCCTCAGAAGCAAAAGCCCCTCGCCGCAGGGGTGCGACGAGGGGTGATTTAAAAACCGACCTTAAAAATCGGCTGGGGGCTTTAGCGTTGAACCGAAGCGCGGCGCCGGAAGAGGAGGGTTCCGAACCCAGCCAATCCCACGAGGCTGAGGGCTACAGAACTGGGCTCAGGGATGGATGAGTATTGAATGTTGTCGTACAAGGCACCCGAAGGCAGCAGCACCATGTCGACGCCGCTGATCGGTGCCGCCAAGGCGGCGGTGAAGCCGGGGCTCGTTTGATTGGCCGGAATGGACGCGAGCAAGGTGTTGCCAGTGGAACTGACTCGGTAGAACTCAATCATCGCACCGGGGTCTCCATAGGTGTCCTTGTCCAGTGTTACCGAGAACTGGGCCAGCATTTGCGGTGAACTAAACCGCACGAAGGTCGGTTGGAACACTCCGTCGAGTGCGACCAACCCTGATGGGGCGCTTCCGCGGTCGTAGAAGGCCGGGTTGCGCACCAGAATAGGGCTTGAGCCGTCGAAGAGGCGCCAGCGATCGGTGCCCGCGATTACGTCGCCGTCAGTATCGAGGTCGGGAGACCAAGTGGCCTCGCCGAAGCTAACACCCGCCGGCGCGGCCAAGTTGGCCGATGTCCCTGAGTTCAGGGTATCGAAGGTGATTGAGATGGACTGCGCTTGGGACGTAGTCGCGAGGAGCAGGCCCGCCATCAGAGCGGCCGAGAATGAATGGTTGATCATAGTGAAAGGTGGTTCGGGAGAAGCGCCCGATTCACTTGGTCACCGGCACGCCACCCAAGACGGCCTGCATGACACTGAAAAACACATCGGTGTTGTCGATCGTTCCACGGAACAGGCTCGCGCCGCGTCCTTCGGCATAAACCGGAATATCCGAGGCCGTGTGAACCGCTGAGCTACCGGCTGAAGCGCTGGGCACTTGACCGGTCACGAGGAACATTCCGTTGGTGTCCCGGTTGATAGGGCCCGCCGGGTAGGTGTTCAAGGGGGCGACCTTGCCGAAGGGCTGCTGGCTGTCCTGCAGCGGCAGCGGATTGGTCAGCCAGTTTTCGTAGCGGTCGGCGTTGCCGGCGTAGCCGATGAGCATCTTGTTGTCCGGATCGGTGGTGGTCGGATAGCCGTCATCCGCCATCGTGTAGACCGGGAAACCGGCGTTCTCATAAACACCCACAACAGCCTCGCGAATCGCGTTGTTGGTGTTGCCAATGCCTTGGGACAGTTCGGTGAGCTTGGCGTTGGTGACGCGGGAGGCGCCGATGATGTTGACGCCGGCGCACTCATGGTCGGCGCAAACGACGATCAACGTGTCGGGGTCGGTGGCCAAAAATGCCCGGGCGGTCGCGACGGCACGGTCAAACTCCAAGGTGTCTAGGATCCAGCGCTCGGTGTCCATGGCATGGGCCTGCTTGTCGATCGAGGCGGCTTCCACCATTAGGGTGAATCCGTTTTTGTTCTTCGAGAGCACTTGCAGGGCCTTGGCGGTCATCTCGTCGAGCATGGGCTGGTCGGGGAAGCCGTAATCATCAACGACGCTCGAAGCGCCGCGGCGCTTGTCGATCTTGTCCTTGGCCACGTTCATGTTCGAGAACGAGAACAGTCCGAGGAGGCGGGTGGTGTTCGAGGGCAGGAGGTCGAGCGAGGTCTTGTCTGGCGCATAGTTAAAACCCGCCTTGATGAAGTCGCTCAGCAAATCGCGTGAGGGATCGGAGGCACCCGCAGGGACTCCCCAGCGGCTGACGATATCCTGCGGCAGGACGTAGTCACTGGAGGTGGCGCGAGCCGATCCATTGGTGCCGGCGCCCAAAAACCATTTACGTCCGCCGCCCAAGAGCACACGGAGGCCGCGGTTGGTCACGCCCTCGTCGAGGTATTGATCGCAAATGCCGGTGCCGGCGCCGCGGTTGGAGGTGTGGATGGCGAAGGCGGCCGGAGTCGCGTCGAACACATCGGCCGTGGTGACGATGCCCATGGTCTTGCCCGAGGTCCGCAGCAGGTAGGCGCCCATGTATTCGATGCGGGGGTTGTCAAAAAACGCAGCCGTGTCGTCGGGGAAGACGCCCTCTTCATTGTTGTTGGCCTTGTTGCCGGTAGAGTAGCAGTGGGCGCCCGGGGCGGAATCCGTGACGATCGAGTTCAACGAGTGAGTCTGGGCGATCGCCGTGTAAGGCATCAAATCGATGGCCATCTTGGAGTTGGCTTTTCCGAGTTGCACTCCCTGGCCCATGATCCGCGCGGCCGTTCGGTGAGCGATCCCGAAGCCATCGCCGATCAGGTAGATAACATTCTTGGCGCGCCGACCCTGCGGAACGGCAGCAACGACCTCGAAATTACCAAAAGCTTGCACGGTCTTTCCATCCGACTGGGTGGCCGACACGCTGAAGGTGTGGATGCCCGGCTTGGTGTTGGAGTAGGCCCGGAAGGCAACCTGAACACTGTTGGTGACGGTGACCTTGTCTGCTTTTGTGATGGTCAGCGACGCGTCGCTCACGGGAGCGCCGTCCCAGAAAACACGGAGCCGGTGATGGTGGTTCCGGCATCTGGCCGAACAGTTGCCGCCAAATCAAAACGTTGTCCGGCGAAGAACCGGGCGATGATCGGGGGGGTGGTGTCGCCGAAGCTGAACAGGGCGCTTGGCGGGGTGAGTCGGGAGACCGTCGGATCAGCGGAGGCTGTTCCGAGGGTGCCCAGGGTTGCTGCGCAGAGGCCCAGCGAACCCACTAGTCGGGTTAGGGAGTTTTTCATGAGTTTGAGTTTGTACGGATGAGGACACGGGTTCGCCCAGTGGCGGCCGTGGTTTCAGCGTCGGAGGCCCTCCGAAGCAGAAAGGGGGTTGGCAGGTGCGGCTTCGCCTTGAAGGTCGGGCGTTGAGGCCGCCGAGGTGGAGTTGTCGCGGTCCAGATGGAGGCGGACCAACGAGTGCCGTCCATCCGGTTCCTCGCGGTTGCCCACTTCCAGGCGACCGGTCAACAGGAACAAACCTCTCGAATGTGGGGTCAGAGGCTGGTGACCGCGGGGAAGGAGCACTCGAACGACGGTGGGCGGCAGGTCTTCGGCCAAGCCGAACTCCACTTCGTTGCTGACCAGAGGCATCGGGGCCAGCATTAAGGTCCAGGGAGTAGGACGGCTTTGTTTGACCTGGTATCCGAGGATCCGGACTCGTTGGCCGGAAAGCTTCAGCAACCGCGGTGAGAACTCCAAGCCCTTGGGTCCGATCGGACTTTGGAAAATCTCGTCAAAACGCAGGTCAGAGACACCTGCTGGGGCGGTTGGCAGCTGATCTACCCACGATTTCAGGGCTTCGGTGGGATGGCTTTGGGCAAGAACCTTGGCGGAAACCGGGCTGTTGGTGGCGCTGCTGCCTCGCGGACGTCGGATAGGGGTGGTCGACTCCGCCACGACTCCTTCGCCGTAATGCATCAAAAAGGCCAGGAGAGTCCAAAAGGCTGCTTGCCGCCCCAAAAGCGACCGGTGCTGATGCATGTCGATACCGTGCCGTGGACCTGTTACCGAGAAGTGTCCGTTCGGACAACGGTGAGTCACCTTTCAGTGACCGTCTGGTGTCGGTGTTTCTGGAACGCCATCCAAGGGATCTTGACCTGCACCTACAGGCCGCTGGCCTCGAGCCAAGGCCGGGCCAGACGATTCAAGAGCAGGCCAGCGATGCGGAAGGCCATGCGCCGCCGTTCGGGCAGGTGGCGATCGAAGACCGCGTTGTATTCCACTGCGGGCAAAGCACCTCGGCGGCGTTTAAATTCGCCCGCCCCGGAGCTGTAGTTGAGCAGTTGCTTCCGACTATTCACCTCGCGGTGGATGCCGAGAAAGAGTTGTCGATAGAGGCCCGATTCCGCTGGCAAAGCGGTGTCGTAGCCGATGAAAGGAACCGTCGTGATGGTGTGGTCGATGGTGAAGTATCCCCAAATCCCCACCAATCGACCCAAGCGATCACGAAGGCCGTGAAACTCCAGCCAGCGGTCGCGGATCGCTGCCCGGACAAAGGCCTCGTCATAGTGCGGATTCAGCCAGGAATGCTTCTCCAGGTAGAGCATTCGGTAGAGCTCAGCAATACGGGCTGCATCGGAGTCCAGGATTTCCCACGGATTGACCCATCGGTAGCGGGTGTCACCGGCGAATTCTTTTCCGTCCCGGCGCAGCGTCGACGTGCCTCTCAATGGACTTTGACGGGCGTCAAAACAATGGACGATCCGACTGGTCAGCAGGCGGTAACCCTGTTGGATGAGCTGATCGGCCAGTCCTGGGGCGCCCACCTCGTCGACATTCCTCAGCACCACCGCATGCTCAGGAAACTCCCGCACCAACGAGCGGGTGATGGCCCCTACCGATCCTAAAAGCCCCTCAGGCACGGGGTTGGTCGAGAACATCCAACTGTTCCATTGAACGGTACGATCGGCCATGGCACCGCGCAGGATCGCCTCAAAGGCCACCAGACCGAATCGTGCAGCCAGTCGCAGGGGACCGCTGGAAAAGTGGTTTAATTCAGCCCGCGGATAGTCGAGATATTGGGTCATCAGCGACACCGGATAGGAGTCAGTGCGTCGGCGATCGTGCACCGTGATGGGGCAGCCGAATGCGCCATGGGACACCCAGCCCGCGCGACCATTTAGGTTCATCGCCGGGCGGAATGCATCACCCACGACTCGCCGCCAGTAGGCGGGTGCCCCGCAGTCACCGCCTCTAATTGCTCGGACTGCTTCGGAGGACCAAAGAACCTGCGCCGAGGGCTCAGGCAGCGAGGTGTGCAATGTGGAAGCTGCCATAGGTGTGGACGCGATCCCGGCGGTGGCAATCGGTGGCCAGTGCCCGATCGTACCGGATCAATTCACCCACGCGGGTCGGGCTTCCTTGGTGATGCACCCGCACCGGATCCACGAAATCAACGGAGACACCCCCGGATCGCCATAAAATCCGCGCACCCGCACTGGCCCGATCTACAATGGCCTGCCATTCCTCGGCCAGTGCTTCGGGATGCCGGTGGCTCAGCCAGTCCATGTGATCGAGGAGCACGAATCGAGACAGGGGCCGTGTATGTTGGCGCAGGAAGCCGGTGAGGCTGTTGGTGTGGGTTTCGATCCGGTCGGCTAGGCCGTCCTTCAGTCGTTGGAAGTTCGGCTCGCGCAAGTATTCCGGGCAGCAGTCCCGGGTGTAGCGCCCAAAAAGATAGAGGCGCCAGAAGTAGTTGTCGCTCACCGGTAGTCGCGTGCAGACCGTCTCCACACAGTCCTCCATGAAGGCCGCGATGTCTTGCCCGCAGGTCCGCTCCAAGTGATCCCTCTGAGCCGCAGGAACTCCCAAGAGGCTCAATGCGAAATCGGAGCGCAGGGCGCGGCGTATGGACGGTCGCCAGAACTTCTCACGGACGCGCCCGAAATAAATGGCGCGTTGTTCCTCCAGAGATCCGGCCGAAAATAGGCTTCGCAAGTCATCCAAGACTCCGGCCATCCGGAAGTAGCGCATCATGGACTTGGCAAAAACCCCGGTGGTGCCCCGGTGATAGAATGAATCTGAAGTTTTGCGTCGCGCGAAAAAGTGGGTTCGATCGTCCCAGTACTGTTGGGCGGAAAATGGAAGGTCCCGCCGCAATCGTTGTTGGTACCAGGCCCGAAAGGCGGGGGTTCCGCCGTCACCGAAGATCGCAAAAAACTCGTCGTGTTCGAGATTTCGGATACCGGCCAGCTTGAGCTCCAGCAGGGCATTTTGGCGGAAGTTCATGTCTACGGCATGGATCCGCCGAGGTCCGTCGAGCGCGTAGTCCAGAGCATTGCAGCCCGCCGAAGTGATTAGGACCAATTCATCTTCGGCACCCAGGCCAAGGACTTCCCGATCGAGCCGGGGATCCTCCCAACAGGTGTTGTAGACCAGATAGTTCCCGTGGACATAGTTGAAGAGGGTTTCAGTCGTCCAATTGGCCAGGGTTCTCATGCGATTGCTCAGCTTATAGTCTATCTGATCGGTGAGCGGCCCGGCAACGCCTCCGATTCAATGACTCGGAAATGTCACGCCAATGAAGCCTCTTGGACGCATAGGGAGAACAGTCTCGGGCTTATGGGGATTGTTTCCTCCAGAATTTCTCTCTGGGTGATCAGAAAATACGCTGCGTTCGCCCTTGCTGCTCTGCGGCGAGAGGGAATCTACAATGGGTTGAGTCAATTAGTCGTCCAATGGTCTTTTGATCGTCGACACGGCCTGTCGGCATTCCTTCCTCGGGAAGTCCGGCATGAAGCCAGCGAGCCTGAGTTTCGGATATCCGATGCCATGCAGTATCAGGGGGTCGATCCGCGACTGGCCCTGGAGACCTTGAACTGGCTACCGATGGAGTTGCGATCGAACGCGACGTTTGTGGACTACGGTTGCGGGAAAGGCCGGGGACTGGCCGTGGGTATCCTTGCCGGATTTCGCCAACTCATCGGAGTCGAAGTGTCCCGCGATCTGGCGACTCTGGCCGAACGAAACCTTCAAACACTCCGATTGAGGCATCCGGGGGTTCGCATCGAGCTTCAGACCATGGATGCGGTCCGCTTTCAGCCTCCAGAAGGTCCGTTGGTGGTGTTTCTGTACAACCCTTTCGTGGGTTTGACCTTGGAGCGCGTGGTTCAACGCCTCGCGGACCATGCGACCCGTAGCCCGGTCCATGTGGTCTACATTAATCCCCGGGGGCGCTCAGCCTTCCTGGATCATGGATTCCGGCAATGCGCCGCCTGGCCTGACTCCCAAGCACTCGTGTTCGAATCAGGTCTGGCGTCGGAGGCTTTGCAGTTCCGCGGCCTGGGTCATCCGTTCACGAGTGCCAGGTCCAGTGTTCCGGAACAGGGGCAAATCCTCCGAGAGTGAGACGGTCTCTCGTACCGGGTCCATGGGGGCTGGTCGGCGGGCTGAGCGTTCGGACCTCCGCATCCGTGTCCGGTCAGCGCTGGAGTCACCGTCCACCGCAGGGTCGTTCAGGGGGGTGTTTTTTGAGTCGTCGAGCCTCAGCAAATGGATGTTGCCTTCAAAATCCTCGGCCAGAGCGGTGCAACTCTCTACCCAGTCGCCGCAGTTGAGGTACTCGAAGCCCTGGACCGTCCGGATTTCGGCCCGGTGGATGTGGCCGCAAATGACGCCCTCGACCCCCGCCTGACGCGCTAATCGCACCATCGCTTCTTCATATTGGGTGACGTAGCGGACGGCGCCCTTGGCTTGGAATTTCAAGTAGGCGGCCACCGACCAATATCCGAATCCCATCCGACGTCGGAGTCGGTTGAAGTGCAGGTTAAATTCGAGGATCCAGTCGTAAAGACGAGCCCCCACGCGTTCGAGCAGTCGGTTGAAGAGGACCAGTCCATCGAGTTGGTGGCCGTGCAGCACAAGATAACGTCGTCCGTCCAAACCTTGGTGAATGGCACGTTCCACTAGGCGCACTCCACCCAAGTTCAAACCCAGAAATTGCTCCATGAATTCATCATGGTTCCCAAAAACGTAGGTGACTTGAGTTTGTTTGCGATTCATCCGCAGGATTTTCTGGATGACCGTATTGGCATCGCTGCTCCAAAGCCATCGCCGTCGGAGCTCCCAGCCATCGATGATGTCACCCACAAGATACAGGTGGCGGCATTCGTGGTTGTGCAGGAACGACAGTAGGAGATCCGCCTGGCTATGCTTGCTCCCGAGGTGGAGGTCCGAAATCCAGATGGCGTTGTACTTCATGAGGTCTGGCGGCTTCGTCGAGGCGAAGGCATGTCCCTTATCTTGTTAAAGGTCCCGCGTGCCGAGTCCAAGCTGGAAACGGGTCGTCACCTGAAATTTTCCATTGTGAATCCTGTTTGATGCCATCGGCGGACGGTATGGCGGAAGTACTTTCTCGGTGTTCGCATCCCAGGGAATAGACCTCTGGCGGACTTTACGAAAAAAACATCCAAGCGTCATGCGGTTGTCACATGAGCTCCGGAAGATTGTAAGAACTGCGGTGCTCAAACCGGTTCCGGTTAAAACGGAGTCCTGCAGGTTATAAATCATGAAAACTCGTCGAATCCCAGTCTGGCTGATCCTTTGGGTCACCCTTACTTCCGCGCTGATCGGCACCCAGGTCCGAGGCGAAACCAACCGCATCACAGGTTACCTGTATGGCAGCCATAACTGGGTGGCGACCAACACGTACATATTGACGGGTTTCACGTACGTGATGAGCAACGCCGTCTTGAACATCGAGGCAGGCACAGTGGTCAAGGGAGCTTCCGGCACGGGAACCTCCAGCAGTGCGGCGAATGACTTCGGCTGCTTGTTTGTCTGCTCCGGTGGCAAGCTCAACGCCAACGGCACGCCCAATCGGCCCATCATCTTCACGGCGGTGGCCGACGACGTGAGCGATGCCGGTGATTTGCCCTTCCCGACCCGCGGTTTGTGGGGCGGCATCGTTCTCTTCGGTAACGCCCGGTTGAACAATCCGGGATGGACCACCAACAACGTCTCCTACGACATTTACGAGGGATTGCCTGATTTGGCCGTGACCAATGCTGTGAGCGGCCAGATCGACTACTTGCACCGCTATGGTGGCAGCAATGACAACGATAGTTCTGGTTCGATGCGCTACGTCTCGGTGCGGCACGGCGGCAAGAAGCTGACGACCGACAAGGAGATCAACGGTTGGTCGTTGTGCGGCGTGGGCCGAGGCACGGTGGCTGACTATCTGGAAGCCTACTGCATCGCCGACGACGGGTTTGAGTTCTTTGGTGGCTCGGTAAACACCAAGCACTTGGTGTCTGCCTTCAACGACGACGACGGGTTTGACACCGACATGGGTTACAATGGTCAGAACCAGTTCTGGTTCGGGATCCAAGAGCCGACAGCCAAGGACAGTGGCTCGGAGCAGAATGGCCAGCCTCAGTCTCCGGACGTGCGGGTGGCCGGAGCGTTGCCGCTGTCGAACTACACGATCCGCAATGCGACGATGATCGGCGCTGGCACAAATACGACAGGCAACGATGCGTTGCGCTTCCGCCAGGAGAACAAGGCGCGTTGGTACAACTCAGTGATCACCGATTTCGGTGGAGTCCGGGTGCGGATTGACGACGACGGGGTTTCGACTCCGGACTTGAAGAACAACCTGTTCTGGGGATTCAAGAGCGGATCCAACGAAGACTACGGCAAAGAGTACGCGCCGGCCGAGAGCAACCCGGTGGCCGATCCGAAGCTTCGTTCGATCAGCCGTGCGGCCGACGGTAAGCTGGATCCGAGGCCGACCCCGGGTAGCCCGGTGTTTGAAGGCGCTATGAGTACGCCGACCGACGGCTTCTGGAGCGCCGCCAACTACAAGGGCGCCTTCGATGCGGATGACAACTGGGCTCAGGGCTGGACGGGGCTCAGCGCCGACGGTTTCTTCCCGGCGCGCGACAACGTGTTTTACGTCAGCACCCCGTACTTGTACGGCACCTACAATTGGTCTGCGACCAATGTCTATATCCTGACAGGTTTCACCTACGTCATGAGCAATGCGGTTCTGAACATCGAGCCGGGCACGGTCGTTAAGGGTGTTTCGGGAAGCGGCTCTTCCACCAGTGCTGCCAACGACTTCGGCTGCCTCTTTGTCTGCCGCGGCGGCAAAGTCAACGCCAATGGCACCCCGAACAACCCCATCATCTTCACCGCCGAGAAAGACGACGTGAGCGACGCGGGCGACTTGCCCTTCCCGACACGGGGTCTCTGGGGTGGCATCGTTCTCTTCGGTAACGCCCGGTTGAACAACTCGGGATGGACGACCAATAACGTCTCCTACGACATCTATGAAGGCTTGCCGGATTTGGCGGTCACGAACGCGTTGACGGGTCAGATTGATTATTTGCACCGATTTGGTGGCACCAATGACGACGACAGTTCAGGAATTTTCCGGTATGTATCGGTCCGCCATGGCGGCAAGAAGTTGACCACGGACAAGGAGATCAACGGATGGTCGCTGTGCGGCGTGGGTCGAGGAACGTTGGCTGACTATATGGAAGCCTACTGCATTGCCGACGACGGGTTCGAGTTCTTCGGTGGTTCGGTGAACACCAAGCACTTGGTGGCTGCCTTCTGCGACGACGACGGGTTCGATACCGATCAGGGCTACAATGGTTTGAACCAGTTCTGGTTCGGAATCCAGGAGCCAGGAGCTAAGGACAGTGGTTCGGAGCAAAACGGCCAGCCTCAGTCGCCGGACGTGCGCGTTCCGGGAGCATTACCCTTGGCTAATTATTTGGTGCGCAACGCAACGATGATCGGGGCTGGCATCAACTCGAGCGGCAACGACGCGTTGAGGTTCCGTCAGGAGAACAAGGCACGTTGGTACAACTCGGTGATCACCGATTTCGGCGGAGTCCGGGTGCGGATCGACGACGACGGGGTGTCGACTCCGGACGTGAAGAATAACTTGTTCTGGGGATTCAAGAGCGGATCCAACGAAGACTACGGCAAGGAGTACGTACCGGCCAACAGCAACCAAGTGGTTGATCCGTTGCTGGGGGGCATCAGCCGCAAGCCCGACGGACAGTTGGATCCGACGCTGCGAGCCGGTAGTCCGGCTTACGGCGTGCCGCAGACGGACACCCCTGGCCTGACGACGGTCAATTTCACCGGCGCCTTCGGTTCCGAGAACTGGGCCCAAGACTGGACGGCCATGGATGCCGCTGGCTTCTTCAAGGCCACCAGCATCAAGCCCGTGGGTCCTTCGCTCTTGGATTTGGCTCCGGTTGCCAAGTCTCAGGCTGTTTCGACCGCCGAAGATACTGCCGTTGCAGTCACAATCATGGGTAATGATCCCCAGTCGGATGCGCTGACTTACACCATCGTCACAGCGCCTGCTTTAGGATCGCTCAGCGGCACGGTCCCCAATTTGGTGTACACCCCGCGCGCCAATGCCAACGGCACTGATTCATTCACCTTTAAGGTCAATGACGGTTCCTTTGATTCTGAGCTCGCGACGGTTGCGGTCACCGTCACTCCGGTGGCTGATGCGCCCATCGCTTCAAATCAGGATGTGTCGGTGCGCGAGAGCACTGCCACTGTCATCAACTTGCAGGCCGTCGATGCAGACGGGGACGCCATCACCTACACGGTGATCTCGCAACCGACCCTTGGTGTGCTCTCCGGTACTATCCCCAACCTGACCTACACTCCGAAGCTCAATGCGCAGGGGAATGACACGTTCACTTTCAAGGTGAGCGATGGAGCCCTGGAGTCCGCAGTGGTCACGGTTCGTATCACCATCGGTAACACGGCAGGCAATGTGATTAACGTGGCTGCAGGTTACTTGTACGGCACCCATAACTGGGTGGCGACGAACACGTACATATTGACGGGCTTCACGTACGTGATGAGCAACGCCGTCTTGAACATCGAGGCGGGCACGGTGGTTAAGGGAGCCTCCGGCACGGGAACCTCTACCAGTGCGGCGAATGACTTCGGCTGCTTGTTTGTTTGCTCCGGTGGCAAACTCAACGCCAACGGCACGCCGAATCGGCCCATCATCTTCACGGCGGTGGCCGACGATGTGAGCGATGCCGGTGATTTGCCTTTCCCGACCCGCGGTTTGTGGGGTGGCATCGTCCTCTTCGGCAATGCCCGACTGAACAACCCTGGTTGGACCACCAACAACGTGTCGTACGACATCTATGAAGGACTGCCCGACCTCGCGGTGACCAATGCTGTGAGCGGCCAGATCGACTACTTGCACCGCTATGGTGGCAGCAATGACGACGACAGTTCTGGTTCGATGCGCTACGTCTCGGTACGGCACGGCGGCAAGAAGCTGACGACCGACAAGGAGATCAATGGATGGTCTCTGGGTGGTGTGGGTCGCGGTACTTTAATGGAGTACCTGGAAGCCTACTGCATCGCTGACGACGGGTTTGAGTTCTTCGGTGGTTCGGTCAACACCAAGCACTTGGTGTCGGCCTTCAACGACGACGACGGATTCGATACCGACATGGGCTACAACGGTCAGAACCAGTTCTGGTTCGGGATCCAAGAGCCGACAGCTAAGGATAGCGGATCGGAGCAAAACGGGCAGCCGCAGTCCCCGGACGTCCGTGTGGCCGGAGCGTTGCCGCTGTCGAACTACACGATCCGCAATGCGACCTTAATTGGAGCTGGAACGAACACGACCGCCAACGATGCGTTGCGCTTCCGCCAAGAGAACAAGGCGCGGTGGTACAACTCGATCGTGACGGGCTTTGGTGGCGTTCGCGTGCGTATTGACGACGACGGTGTGTCGACGCCGGACGTGAAGAACAACTTGTTCTGGGGATTCCTCGCTGGATCCAACGAAGACTACGGCAAGGAGTATGTGCCGGCTGATTTGAACCCGGTGGCTGATCCGAAGCTGCTGTCGATTAGTCGCAAACCGGACGGCAAGCTGGATCCGAGGTTGTCGACGGGCAGTCCTGCCTTTACGGGCACGATGAGCACGCCGGCCGACGGCTTCTGGACCCCCGCCAATTACAAGGGCGCGTTCGACGCCAATGACAACTGGGCCTACGGCTGGACGGGGCTCAGCGCCGAGGGTTTCTTCCCGGCCCGCGACAATGTCGTTTACGTCGATTCAAACTACCTCTACGGCACCTACGATTGGGTGGCGAGCAACACCTACATTCTGACGGGCTTCACTTACGTGATGAGCAACTCCGTTTTGAACATCGAGCCAGGCACCGTGATCAAGGGAGTCTCAGGCACAGGCTCTTCTTCCAGCGCCGCCAACGACTTCGGCTGCCTCTTTGTCTGCCGCGGCGGCAAGATCAATGCCGCAGGGACCGCGGGCAACCCGATCATCTTCACGGCCGAAGTGGACGACGTCGCTGATGCGGGCGACTTGCCCTTCCCGTCGCGCGGTCTCTGGGGTGGTCTTGTTGTCTTCGGCAATGCCCTTCTGAACAACCCGGGTTGGACCACCAACAGCGTGTCCTATGACATCTACGAAGGTCTTCCGGACCTTGCCGTGACCAACGACTTCAGTGGCCAGATCGACTATTTGCACCGCTTTGGCGGCACCAATGACGACGATAGCTCGGGCGTGTTCCGCTACGTATCGGTGCGGCATGGTGGTAAGAAGCTGACCACGGATAAGGAAATCAACGGATGGTCCCTGGGTGCTGTGGGCCGCGGCACGGTGATGGAGTACCTGGAAGCCTACTGCACGGCCGATGACGGGTTTGAGTTCTTCGGCGGATCGGTGAATACGCGGTACTTGGTGTCCGCCTTCAACGACGACGACGGATTCGACACCGACATGGGCTACAACGGTCAGAACCAGTTCTGGTTCGGGATCCAAGAGCCGACGGCCAAGGACAGCGGCTCGGAGCAAAACGGTCAGCCGCAGCCTCCGGATGTGCGCGTGCCGGGTGCGTTGCCGCTGACGACGTATACGATTCGTAATGCGACGTTGATCGGTGCCGGTACCAACACGACAGCCAATGATGCCCTGCGCTTCCGAGTGGAGAACAAGGCGCGCTGGCTCAACTCGGTGTTCACCGACTTCGGTGGCGTGCGAGTGCGTATTGACGACGACGGCGTGTCGACGCCGGAGCTGAAGAACAACGTGTTCTGGGGCTACAAGGCGGGATCGAACGAAGACTACGGCAAGGAGTACGTACCGGCCGACTTGAACCCGACGGTGGATCCGCTATTGGGAGGCATTAGCCGCAAGGCCGATGGCCAGTTGGATCCGACATTGCGCGCCGGCAGCCCGGCTTATGGAGTGCCGCAGACCGAGACCCCTGGATTCGTGAAGGTGAACTTCACTGGAGCCTTCGGTTCCGAGAACTGGGCCCAAGACTGGACCGCACTCGATGCCGAAGGCTTCTTCAAGGCCACCAGCATCAAGCCGGTCGGACCGATCGCGCTGCCGCAACCCAAGGCTCCGGTTTTGGGTGTCGCTGCCACCGCAACAGGACTGAAGATCACCTTCATGTCTGAACCTGGCCGCACCTACATCCTCCAAAGCCGCACGGCCTTGGATCAGACCGCTTGGACCCCGGTGCAATCACCGGTTGTTGGCACTGGATCGGATCTGACCGTCGAGGTGCCCTTCGGGGTGGCTACCGGATTCGTCCGGATTTCGGTGGAGTGATCTGAGCCAAACGGCATTCACATCTACAACTTCGCGATGGGGCGGATCCGCAAAACGGGTCCGCCCCATTTTTTCTGACCCATGGATGGACCTATTCTGCGCCGGTCAGACTTGCTTGTAGAGGCGATGCCACGGCGATCAATCCGAAGAGCGTGGCGATCCGACGCTGGGGTGCCAGCTCGGCAATAACCCGAACGGATCTCGAGATTAATTCAACCGACGACAACCCGCTGTTTGTAACGATTGAGCGATGGAGACCGCGTGTTTTCTGCGGCTCTGTTAAAAGTCCGTGACGCGCTTTGGTGAGGTTGAATCCCGCGTTTCAAGTGCTAAAACCGGAGTCCGGTTAGGGCTGCGCCTTGAATCGGTTTTTCCATCGATGATCATGAAATCAACCTCTATTAAAGAACCTAGCGTTCGGCGGCACTTGCTGTCGGCCATCGCTGCGTCCCTGATCGCCACGGCGATGCAGGGTTCACTTCAGGCTCAGGCGGTCTCCAACCGTCTGTTCGCTGAGAACTTCGATTCATTGCCCTTGGGCCCGAACCGGGAGGAAGCACTTGCTGGTTTGGAAGTGTGGACTGGAACACCCCCGAGCGGATGGGTGTTGGACAATTCGGCAATGCCTGGTTTCGGCACTGCTTTGGACGGCATCGTGGAGTGGGCCGGGTGGACCTTCGCCAACAAGGACTGGTGGGTGCGCACGGCCGGCAATCAACGCCGCGCTGAGTGGGCCTTCGGCGACAACACGGTGATGATCGCTGATCCGGATGAGTGGGACGACGCGGGTCACGCGAAGGGTCTCTTCAATGCCTACATCACGTTGCCCTCGATCGCCTTGAAGGGTGCAGCAGCCAATTCGCTAGTGCTGGCTTTCGATTCGACCTGGCGCCCCGAGGCGCTGGATGACGGTGGAGCCAACTGGCCGGTGAACGAGACCGGAGGCCCGATCAATGATCAGAATGCTGTGGTGGAAGTGGCTTTTGACGGTGGAGCCACCAACAAGGTGATTAATTGGAGTTCGATTGGTGATAGCCCGAACTTCCATAAGGACGTGGACTTTATCAACGAGTCGGTGGTGGTGCCGCTGAACAACCCGGCCGGTGCGAGCAGCGTGAAGGTGCGCTTCGGGATGCTGACATCAGCCAATGACTGGTGGTGGGCGGTGGACAACATCGCCGTGGGCGTGCCGCCGTTGCTCTCCAGCGTGACGGGCAATGGTGTGGCGGTGACCAACCGAATCGTCGAAGCCTTGGGCAAGACGGTGAATGCGGCCGCGGGCGTGACGGTGAGTCTGAACGGCAAGGCTGTGACGCCGGTCGAGGTAACCCGGGATCTGGTTAACGACAACTATCCAGAGAGCGAGCGGGTGTTCGTGAGCCACACGGGCACGCAGGTGTTCGCGCCTCGGTCTAAGGTGACAGTAACGGTGCGCTTCACCGATAACACGGGCCGCGTGGTAGAGGAGAACGGGTCGTTCATTGCTCCGGGTTACCTGAGCGTGAGCACGACTCCGAAAGTCATCACCGCGGTGCTGACGGATGCGGCGTGGATGACAGTGAAGGATTCGGCCGGCGTGAAGCTGGAGCTGAATGGCGCTTCCATCACGGCCACGTCGGTGACTCGCGTGGACAACACGGTGGTGCTTCGCTACGTGAGCCCGTCGTTGATCGCGTCGGGATCGCGGCACACGCTGAAGGCGACTTACACGACGGCGACCGGCCAAGAGTT
Organism: Akkermansia muciniphila; assembly: GCA_945893185.1. Classification (GTDB taxonomy): domain Bacteria; phylum Verrucomicrobiota; class Verrucomicrobiia; order Limisphaerales; family UBA9464; genus SXXZ01. The sequence goes on from CAMDDW010000024.1 coordinate 21,538, forward strand.
GACCGAGACGGTCGGCTTTACGGCGGCGACCTATGCGACCCTGTCGGCCGAGTTGGCGACGGCAGTTGGCACTGGTACCGAGGCGGGCATGAACTGGCGCACGCATCAGTTGGCGGCGGCTCGTCCGGCCGGCACGGTGCTGTCGGCTGCGGAGTCGCAGTTGGCCGGTGCCTTGGGCGCTTCGGAGCATGATGCTTCGGGTGAAGTGGGCGGAATCTTCAAGATCGACTACGTGAACTTCGACCAGGCGTCTGCCGAGGCTGGTAACTTCAAGGCCAGCGGTCTGGGCGAGTTGGCGGTGAACGACGAGGCGATCCCGGGCATCCCGGGTGTCAACGGCAGCACCGACAACATCGCTGGCGAAGTATTGACCTTTGTGGAAATCCCTGCGGCTGGGGTTTACGCGATGGTCGTGAACAGTGACGACGGGTTCCAGGTGTCTGTGGGCACCACGAACAACGTGAAGTCCTCGGTGTTGGGCGAGTTCAACGGTGGCCGGGGTAGCTCGGACACGCAGTTCTACTTCGAGGCGACGAAGGCGGGAGTTTACCTGTTCCGCCTGCTGTGGATGGAAGGTGGTGGCGGTGCGAACGTGGAGTGGTTCACGGTCAACGCCGACGGTACCCGCGCGCTGGTCAACGGCACACAAGCCGGTGCCCTCCGCACCTTCCGCCGCCGCACTGTTGCTGAGCCCGGTGGTGGTTCCACGACTCCGCTGGCTTTCTCCAGCATCGTGCGCAACGCCAATGGCTCGATCACGCTGACCTGGACCGGTGGTGGCACCCTCCAGTCCAGTGCCTCGATCAAAGGTCCTTGGACCGATGTTGCTGGGGCTACCAGCCCCTTGACGCTGACTCCGGATCAGGCGTCGCAGTTTGCCCGCTTGCGCCGCTAAACGGCCCGGTGTGAACGATCACGGAGGGGTTCATGGGTTCTCCATGGGCCCCTCCTTTGTTCTTGTTAGAAACCTCAGACGCCACCCGAAGAACTCCTGACCATGAATGCTAAGTCGCAATTTCCGAGGATTGTAATTTGGTTATGGATTCATGGAGCCCTTGCCACTTCGGGACTGTTGGCGGGTGACCGGTTGGTCGATTGGATTTGGCCCTTGGTTCAGCCGCCCTCTTCGTTGCTGGCGACCAACCTCCCTCAGGCCGAACGGACCCTCGGTTATGTGGGATCGGCCCAGTGCAGTTCCTGTCATGCCGAAGAACATTCCGCCTGGCATCGGTCCTATCACCGGACCATGACCCAGCCCGCCATGGCCGAGACGGTGCTCGGGCGCTTCGAGGGGCAGACCATTAAAGTCGGAGGCCTTAATTATCGGGTGTTCCGTGAGGAGGGTGGCTACTGGGCTGAGATGCCAGATCCCGACCTCATGATGCAAGCCGAGTCCTCGAAGAAGCCCGTGGACCGGCGGAAGATTCCCAGGGTACGTCGACCTGTCGTCATGACCACGGGGTCCCACCATTATCAGACTTATTGGGTGGCCAGCCAGCGGGTGCCGGGTCTGCTCCAGACCTTGCCGTTGGTTTATCTCATCTCCGACCAACGCTGGATGCCTCGCGACGAGGCTTTCTTGCGAGGGCCTGAGGATAGGCAACGGCTCATCATCCAGTGGAATCATCAGTGCATCCGTTGTCACAGCACTGCGGGGAATCCGGGTCTGGATGAATCCAGTGGTCTGCTCAAAACAAAGGTTGGGGAGTTAGGAATCTCCTGCGAGGCCTGCCACGGGCCCGGTGAGAAGCATGTGAATGAGCGGCGAACTCTGCAAACGGACCCTGCTCAGAATGGCCCGCCCGCCTACGACCTCATCAATCCCTCCAAGCTCGATCATCGGAGGTCCAGCGAGGTGTGCGGTCAATGCCACGGCGCGTACATCTTGCGCCCGGAGCAGTCCATGCGTTTCGCCACCAATGGCTCGGCTTATCGTCCCGGCGATCGTCTTTTCCAGACGCGCTATGAGGTGAAGCATCCGCGGGTCGATCCGAGGCCCGAACGCGTTGCAGACTACCGGCGCAATCCCGAGTTCTTTCGTGAGCAATGGTGGGATGACGGAACCATTCTGGCGGGAGGTCGTGAGTTCAACGGATTGGCCGCATCCAAATGTTTCACGCGGGGCACTCTGAGCTGCACCACGTGTCACACCATGCACGGAACGGATCCCGACGACCAACTGAAGCCCACTGGGGCTACCCCGCAGTCTTGCATCACCTGCCACACCGAACCTCGGTTTACGGAGCGAATTTCTGAGCACACCCATCATCTCAAGGAATCCGAGGGTTCCAACTGTCTCAACTGCCACATGCCTCACACGACTTACGCGTTGTTCAAGGCCATCCGCTCCCACCAGATCGAATCTCCGAGCAATGAACGGTTATCCCGTTATGGGACACCCAATGCGTGCAACCTGTGTCATTTGGATAAGACCTTGGCTTGGACGCGCGACAACCTGTTTGTTCAGTACGGGCAGAAGCGATACCCATTGACGGCCGAGCAGGAACGCACCTCGGCCGGTGCCCTCTGGATGCTTCAAGGCAATGCGGCCCAAAGGGTGATCGCTGCGTGGCATAGCGGCTGGAAACCCGCGTTGCAAACCTCCGGGACCAATTGGATGACACCCATCCAGGCGCAGTTGCTCTCGGATGATTACGCAGTCATCCGTCGCGTGGTGTCGGGTGCGCTTTCTAAAAGTCCGGACTTCGATGCGGCGGCTTATGATTTCATGGCCTCGACCGAACGATTGCGGGGCACCACCCAGCAGGTGCTTCAGAAGTGGTTGGAGAGTGGTCGACCCAAACAACGGACGGGGCCCGCCGTTTTGATCGGACCCGACGGGACGTGGAACAACGCGGAGTTGGAGTCATTACTGGGCAAACGCGACCAGCGCTCCATCACCGTTCAAGAGTGATTAGTTCGGGTTGTCGAGCGGGTCCAGCGTCCAGACGACGCGGGTTTGTGGCAGGAAGGCCTTGCCGAGATTCGGGCTGCCGGTCGCAGTGTCGATGACCTGATTGCCGCGGAGATTTTCGGCATGGCCATCGGCAAAAACCAGGTTTCCACTGCCCGAGTGACGGGCCGAGAATCGGTTAGCGAAGGCATGCGGCTGCCCGTTGTAGGCCGATTGATTGGGGTGAAATTTGAGCTCGTCGGGCATGCCTGCCTCGGTGAAGACCACCGTTTGAGACGCCATTTGAACCGTGGAGAGTTTGGAGGGTTCTCCATTGCGGATGAGTTTGGAATTCATCGCGAGCGAGAAGAACGGGGACGCTTTGCGGACCGTGGCCACGGGCAATTTCGCCGCGGGGCAGGTGAAGAGCGAGGCCTTCTCGTAAAAGGCTTGTCCATTGGTTGCGTAGTCGCGGACAGGGCGCAGTCCGATGCGCGGAGGGATCGCGTTGCACCAAAGCTCTGCATTGTTGGTGCTCTGAGCCTGAATCCAGGTCAACTGGTCCTGGCTGAAGGGTTTCTCACGGGGCAGGTAATCCAGATTATCCTCCGAGTAGAGCATCAATCCGAGACCCCATTGTTTCTGCTGGTTGAGGCAAGAGATGCGCAGTGCGCTGCCCTTGGCGCGTGCCAGCGCCGGCAAAAGCATTCCGGCCAAGATGGCGATGATCGCAATGACCACCAGCAGCTCGATCAGGGTAAACCCGCGGGAGCGAGAACCCAGCGGTGGCCGGCAATGGACGCCCTTCATTGAACCTCCACCCGAAAGAGTCCGACGGAGGCGCTGTTGGGGTCCAAGAAGATGGAGAAGGTGACGGGTCCGGCGACGGTGGTTGCCTGAGGTTCGCCCTCGTTGACCCAAGCGCTACCTGCCTCATTGCGGCGTTGCAGCCGGTAGGTGTGACCCGACTCGGCGGAGAGGACGACCTTCAAGGCTGCCTCGGTTTGCGTGATGGTGAGTAATGGGGGCTTTACAGGGGTGACGATCGTTCCGGCCTTGATCCGGCCTGGAGAGCCCCACTCCTTGACGCCTTCCAGAGTGGCGGGAGCTTGGAACACGCCGTTCAAGTCCAGTACGCTGAGTTTGCCGAACTCGCGTGTGTCCGGATTGAAATTGAAGCTAATGCCCGGATCGCCGGCGGGGAAATCCACTGCGTCGATGGTGTCTGCATTGGCCGTGGCCGTGGCGTTCCAGAGGCGCAAGCCGTCGCCGCCCGAACTCAGTCCGATGCCGCTCCCGGTGTAGGTCACGATCTTCAGGCCGGTCGGAAGATTATTGGTGCCCCACCAGGTCCGAAACTGATCCGGGGTGAGTCGTTCCACAAACACGATGGATTCGCCGGGCAGAATTGTGAGATTGGTATCTGCAAAAGTAATGGCACTTCCGAGACTCGCGCTGTTGTCATCAAAGCGCCAACCGGACAGGGAGAAAGGCACTGGCGAGAAGGAAGTGATCTCCCACCAATCTTCAGGCGCGAAACCCACTCGGTCGATGAAGGCTGGATCCAATGTCGTGCGGGCACTGCTCACTTCGGTGATGCGAATGTCCGGCCTGCTGAGGACGGTCAATAGCACCGAGTGAGAGATTGTGCCGCTGGCGTTCGAGGCGGTGACGGAGTACTGGCCCGCTTGCACCGGGGTCACCGGGTTGACGGTGAGGGTGGCTGTGGAGGCTCCGGAGAGGGGTTGTCCATTTACGGACCACTGGTAAGTGGGTTCCGGTACTCCAGAGGCCGTTGCGGAAAACGTGGCCACGCCACCGGTGAGAACCGTCAGTTCTGTCGGTGTCTGTACCCAGCGGGGGGCTGACGGAGCCGCAGCGATTTGGAGCCGCGCGTCAGTGCTCGTCAGTGTGGCCAAGCCGTTATCGAGTTGAACCGAGTACAGGCCACTGACTTGAGTTTGAGCATTCAAGACAGTGAGGGTGGCGCCAGTTTCGCCCGGGATGGGTGTGCCATTGAAACGCCACTGATAGCGGGGACGCGGCAGACCGGCGACCTCCACAGTGAAGGTGGCGGCATCACCCGGATTAACCGTTTTCTGGGTGGGTGGGGTGGTGATGGTCAGCGGAATGCTGGAGCCGGCGATGCCCGGGGAACCCCAATCACTATTGTCCGTGGCCAAGAAGGCCCCCGGGACTTCAACCGTGGTCCGGGCTGTCAGAAGCCCGGTCTTGGTGTCACTCGTGAAGCTGGAGAAATTGGTCCCAGTGGCCGCGAAATCCACCGACACTGCGGGCGATGCTCCCGATGCGGCTGCAGCATCCCAGAGGCGGATACCGTCACCGGTTGAACTCAGTCCGATACTAGTGGCCGTGTAGCTAATGATTTGAAGCGATGGTGAAAGCGCAGCGCCCCACCAGGAGCGGAACGCAGCCGCATCAATGTCCTGCACAAAGACAACGGATTCGCCGGGAGAAAGGGTGAGTGCGCCCAAGGTCACAGCCCCATTGGTCAGGCCGCCGTTGGAATCGTTGAACCGCCAACCCCGCAAATCGATTGGTGTGGTTCCGTAATGGGTGAGCTCGAACCAGTCGGCGTGCAGGGTCGGTGTCCCGTTGGTGGACTGGTTGGAGTGAACCTCAGTGACGGCCAATTGAGCGCGCAGTTCCATGCCTATCAGCAGAAGTCCTACTGCGGCCAAAATGGATCGGATCAGCAATCGAGCAGTCATTGGAGGAACAGTTGGAGGAACAGTTGGAGTCGGTGAAATCAAGGAGGCAGCGAAGGCTGCTTATTGAAGATGATGATGAGTTGTTTTCGACTGAACAGTGACGCTCCTGTGACAACACGGTGACATGCATCCAGATATGCCTGCGGGACCCGAGTTCGGGTTTCAGGTCTCACCTAAAATCGACGTCACGGCTGGGTGAGCGGCGTGTGACAAGTTGCGGAAAATGGGGGTATTTCGATGAGAGCCTCTCCCATGCGAACGCGGTGTCCGCTCTGGAGATGCGCACAGACCTTGAAGCCAGCCGGCGCGAACAGAATGATAGTGGAACCGTGTTCGAACCATCCCAGCTCTTCGCCTCGCACCACGGGTGTGCTGCAGGGGATTTCGCGAGGTCCTTTCCAACCTTTGCTCAACAGGAGGTTCAGGAAATGCAGTCGGATCGAGGCCACCAGGATGGCTGCCACGGCGACCAAAGCCACCGGACGCCCGTCGGCCAGGCGCAGTCGCACCACGGCTCGCTCGTTTTTGCAGAAGAGGTTTTCGACGCGTCGGAGGGCGATGGGATTGACGTTCCAAGTGTCCCCCGAAATAGAGGTCACCTTTTCCACGGTGCCCGATTCCGGACTGTGGAAACGGTGGTACATGTCCGAGGTCAATCGAAGGGTGATGAAGCTACCGTCTTGAAAATCTGCGGCGGCTCCGGCGCTGCCGAAGAGATCTTCGATCGAGTAGGGAAATCCCTTCGCTTGGAAAGCCTGCATCCCACGCACCGCACCCCAGGCCCCGATGATGCCATCACAGGGGCTCACCAGGATTTGGGGATCCGAATTCACCGGCCGCATTCCGGGTCTCAATTCGCGGGTGAAGCATTCCTGAAGGCTCCTGAATCGTTGGTGCTTGGATTCGCTGAGGTCGAGGTCGGTGAAGAGTTGCCACACTGCGATAGAAGCCCGCGTCAGCAGCGGGTTTCGAATACTGCTGAAGCGGCCCATGGCGTGGGTCAGCAGGGACCGTGGCAGACGATTGGTCAGCAAAAAGTTGAAATCCTCCTGCAACAGCAGGCGGTCGCGGAAGGCGCGCAGTCGGGTGGCAGTGCCGCCACCGTTGCGGGTCGAACTATTAATCCTGTTTTTTTTCATGTCTGAATTCTTGAATCCTTCTTGGTTTGCTTTGATTCCTGTGGCCGGTGCGCTGGCATGGGGTCGGCGGCGTCTCCAACTTTCCTTTGCCAAGCATCCGTCGCTGGCTGGCCACTCCCGATGGGCCAAGCGGATCACCCGCTGGATTCCCGGTTATGCCTACGGGGATGAAGAGATGTTCCGCACCGACGGAGCTTCGGACGTGGTAGAAGCGGCCCGTCGACAGGGGTTCTTCCGTCTGGCGGGGCAGTTTGCCGGGCATCATCCGCGATCCATCATCCAATCGACGGAGGCCTCTCGTCACATCTCCGACCTCCAGTTCACCCGAGCCTATCGAGTGCCGTTTCAATTCAGCCCGTATGTGCGGACCCATTTGAAACTGGGAGGATTTGTCGAGTCGTCGTCGGGAGTGCACATCACCGATTTGGACGGACGGCGCTACCTCGATTTGACCGGTTCTTATGGGGTCAATGTCATGGGCTACGACTTCTACAAGTCTTGCATGGAGGAAGCGTTGCAGCGGGTCCAGGCTTTGGGTCCGGTGTTGGGCAGCTTGCATCCCTGCACGGCATGGAACGCCGAACGGCTTTGCCGCATTTCGGGCAAGGACGAGGTGTCGTTCCACATGTCCGGCACCGAGGCGGTCATGCAGGCGGTGCGCTTGGCGCGCTACCATACCGGACGCAAGTATCTGGTCCGCTTCTGTGGCTCCTATCACGGATGGTGGGATGATGTCCAACCGGGCCCGGGAAACCCCATGCCGCCCGGTTGCGTGTACACGCTGAAGGAAATGGATGAGGCCACGCTCCGGGTGCTTTCCACGCGCAAGGACATTGCTTGCGTGTTGGTCAACCCCCTCCAAGCGCTGCATCCCAACCGTCCCGCCCCGGGCGACTCGACCTTGGTGGATAGCTCTCGCAGTGCCGGCTTCGATCGCCAGCGCTACACCGAATGGCTCCGGTCCTTGCGCGAGGTGTGCACGCAACGCGGCATTGTATTGATTTTCGATGAGGTGTTTCTGGGGTTCCGACTCGCTCCTGGCGGGGCACAAGAATACTTCGGGGTTGATGCCGACATGGTCACCTACGGCAAAACGCTGGGCGGCGGATTTCCCGTCGGTGTCATTTGCGGACGTCGTTCCCTCATGGTTCGTTACCGCGAGGACCGACCCGCCGACATTTGCTTTGCCCGTGGTACTTTCAACTCGCACCCCTACGTGATGGCTGCGATGCAGGTTTTCTTGGAGCGGTTGGAAACGCCCGAAGTGCGCGCCTTGTACGACGGTTTGGACGAGCGCTGGAATCAACGCAGCCGCAGCCTCAACGAACGCCTCGCCACGGCGAGCCTGCCCGTGCGTGTGGCCAACCTCTCGACGGTCTGGACGATCTTGTACCAAGTCCCCAGCCGTTATAATTGGATGTTCCAGTTCTACCTCCGTGCCGAAGGGTTGGCGCTGAGTTGGGTGGGTAGCGGTCGACTCATCTTCAGTCTCAACTATTCCGAAGAGGAGTTTCAGTGGGTGACCGAACGATTCCTTCGGGCCGCCGTGTCGATGCAACAAGATGGGTGGTGGTCGCAGGTCCCCGGCGTGGATAACCGATCCATCCGCCGGCAAATCCTCTGGGAGATGCTGGGGAGGATTCGAAAGAAACCCTCTGCCCCAGTCACCGCCCAGGGACCTGGCAAACAAACCGCCTAGTCAGAACCCATCGCTCCGGTTTAGTGGGTCGACTGGGTGTGGTTCATGGGGTCGATGAGTTCGCCCCGCAGCAGCGCCAGCGGTGAGCGCCAGTAAAGCATGATGTCGTGGAAGGGATCGGTCATGATCTTCATTGCCCAGACCAGTCCGGTGGTCACGTCGCGCAAAAAGAACAGGTGGACCGTACGGAAGATCAACCCGCCGAGGCCGATATACAACCAGATCAGTCCGAGGCTCTTGAGGTAACCTCCACGGACCACTTCCTCCTTCAGCAAACCCAAGAAATTGGGGCTGAAGTAGAGGGCCACCGGCGCCACCGCCCACAGCGCCATGAGGACTACCTTGCGTCGCAAGTTGTAGCCAATCTTGATGTCCTCTTTGTGCTCGTGGGTAGCCCGATTCACGTGGTCATACCCGCGCGGTTCAAAGAAGAAATGCCCGGACTGGCGCGAGGTCATCGAGATGCCCCACGCGATGAGGGCCGAGAGGGCCGGGTCGATGAAGAGGAACACGTAGGAGACCACGAAGGACATGGCGCTGATGAGGTGCAGCGATTGGTTGATCCGGCTGTGGTGGTAGTAGCGGTGATCGTCCCAGCGTTGGGTGCGCAACGCTTCGAGGTAGTGGGAAAACGGAGCGGTCATGATGCGGTTCATGGAGTTGTTGATGATGCAGACCGTTGGATCGGCCTGGTCTCAATTTCAATGCGGCTGTGTTAAGCTCCGATGGCGGTCCTGTTTCGATACCGAAATATCGACAATCTGCCATCGGTTCGTTGCTCAGTCGGTGCTGGATGGGGAAGTGACCGAAAGGACTCTAGCCAAGTCGAATCAAAACATCCCACAGCCAGCGCGACCGTTGCGGATCGCCTTGGTGACTGAGACCTATCCACCGGAGATTAACGGGGTTGCGAGCACGGTGGCCCAGTTGGTGGCCGGCTTGTTACTGGAGGGACATTTTGTCGAGGTAACGCGGCCGCGTCAGCCCAAAGTCGATGGCGTGTCCAAGAAGGGCCCAAGTCCTCGAACCGGTGGGATGGGGGATGGCGGTAGATCACTCGGGGGCCAGCCTCCTCGCTTTTCGGAACGACTCACCTCCGGAATTCCCATTCCACGGTATCCAGAACTAAAACTGGGGCTTCCGGCCGCCGGTCGGTTGGAACGGGATTGGAGGGCGCAACCGCCGGACATCGTGCACATCGCCACCGAAGGCCCGCTGGGATGGTCGGCGTTGCGTGTGGCACGTCGATTGGGTCTTCCCGTGGTTTCCGAGTTCCGGACCAACTTCCATGCCTACAGTGCCCACTATGGTATAGGGCCTCTCCGCCACTGGGTTCTGGGTTACTTGCGCCGTTTTCATAACCGGTGTGCCTTCACCATGGTTCCGACGACGGGATTGGCTGCGGAATTAGAGGCTTCCGGCTTTGAGCGCTTGAAGGTGGTGGCCCGTGGTGTGGATGCCAGCCGCTTTCATCCCTCCCGACGTTCTCAAGAATTGCGATCCTCCTGGGGGGCGGGTCCATCCACTCTGGTGATGGTTGCTGTCGGTCGCATTGCTCCGGAGAAAAATCTCGACCTCTTGGTCTCGGCGTATCGAAAGATCCGCACGGTTCAACCGGATGCCCGCTTGGTCGTGGTGGGCGATGGTCCTGCCCGGGCTTGGTTGCAGCGCGAGGCGCCCGACGCAGTGTTTGCTGGGCGGCGATCGGGCGAGGATTTGGCGGCCCATTATGCTTCGGCGGACTTGCTGCTTTTTCCTAGCCTCACCGAAACCTTTGGCAATGTAACACTCGAAGCCATGGCCAGCGGTGTTGCGGTGCTGGCCTTTGATTATGGTGCAGCGGGTCAGAGCGTGGTCTCCGGGGTCCATGGGTGGACGGTGCCCTATGGCGATCGGTCAGCGTTTGAGCGCACCGCTGAATGTGCAGCGGCGGATATGCTTCACCTTCGGCGGCTCGGAGCACAGGGGCGTCCGGTTGCCGAGACGATGGCGTGGACTGAAATCGTCCGTGAAGTGCAGGGAATTTATGTAAGCACCCTTCAGTCCGTTCGTTCCAGAGGGTTTAAAACGTAACATTTGGCGACTTGCCATGATCGGGTTTCGAGACGAGAAAATAAGCAAGCTGTTTCCACTTCGTCACACATCTGCGTTTTAAGATTCAAAACAACGGTTACCCTCCAATGAAAGCCATCAAACTCTCCAGAAACCTTGCCACCCAAATCTCTGCCCATCAAAAGGTCGAGCAACAAGTCGTGGTCCTGGTCAAGACAGCCGAAGCGACCCATACCGAACATCGAAAAGCCAAGTTGGCCTACAAAGTGGCCAAGAAGACGGCTCGCTCAGCCAAGCTGGCTTGGCATCGTGCGCGAATTCTTGCAAGCGAGGGTCAGTCGATGTTGAAAAAATCGACCAAACGGCTGGCCAAACTGCGCAGCCAACGCAGCCAAAGTCCCTCAAAACGTAGGACTGCGAATCCGATTAAGGCCGCCGCCGCGGCCGAGGCGCTAGTGGCCGGCTCAGGCACCGCTGAGAAGGTAACGTCGTCAAAGCGCCAAGGACCGGCGCCGTTGTAGCTGCTGCCCAATTGCGAGGCAGTGTAAGCGCTCAGGCCGGGGGTGAAATCGGACACAATTCGCACGTACAAGTTGCCTTGGTTGTTGGCACCTGCCGGCAGACTGACCGAGCGGCTGTACCAGGTGTCGCCGGAGCCGCTAGCGGCCGGTGCAAAGGTGAAAGACCCGGCCGATTGATAGGTGTTGTTGTCGGTGGACCATAGCACGGATTGGGTATTGGCCGATTCAATGCCGTGCTTGACCGTGTAGGAGAAGCTAATCCCTGTTTGGCCTGCCGTGGATAGCTGCATTTGTACACCCGCAGTCAGGTTATTCTGACCTTGACTGGGATAATTGGCGGTTCGCCAACCCACGTTTTCATCGTCAAAGCCCCCAGCAAAAGTCGCGGTTGTGCCACCAATTAACGATAATGTTCCCGTTCCAATCGACGGTTGAAGGTTGGCCGTGTTGAAATCCCACTTGGTAATGAGGATTTGCGCTTGTGATGACGTAATTGCTGATAAAAAACCAAGTAAAAGAAATGGACGAATAAGAGGCATAAATCGACTGTAATTAGTCTAATCAGTCATCGAAACCGATTTAATCAACAAAATTCTCCGAAAATATTAGATTTATATCCAAAAAGTTAACCAAATAATCAAAAAATTAACAGAACCTAGAGCAGCAAAATTAGGTGATGCTGGTCAAGCATAAATAGTTAAAATGCATCATTAAATCAATGATTGATGGGCCCCTGTTTTAAAGTCATCGCCCCCGTTTCAGAGGGTTTCCAAAGCCGGGTTCGGGAATGTTGGTTTTTCTGGGCTTGTCAAAAGAACGGGCACCGCAGGGTCAATGCCGTCTGCCAATCTATGAAAAGTGGTCACTGCTTCGCCACCCAACCGGGACCGACTCCGGCATCGATCCGCAAGTCACCAACTCTTCTAAGTCCTCGCGCTGCACGAGTTAGAGGTTATCAAACCGACAGTTTTCATGGGGTTTCCCGCCGTCGTGGACAGCGCAGGGACCCGAAACGGTTCGGAGGGGAATGCCAAGTGTCACTCGACTGAAACAAACCTAGACGTGTTTGTGTTGCAACCCGAGCCGCTTTGAGGTCTTTGGCAGAGCAGTTCTTCGGTATTCCCCCTTTCCCGGATGAAACCCACCGGCTCCTCGGTTCTTCAGCGCCGCCTCGCGGCGGATCCTGCCCTATTCACCGTCGTCGCTTCGCTGGCAGCCTTTGGGGCTTACACCGCGATGTATGCGTTTCGCAAACCCTTCTCGGCAGGGACATTTTCCGGCCAGGAAATTGGAGGTATATCTTTAAAGGTGCTCTTTGTGGTGGCTCAGTTGCTGGGCTACACGCTCTCCAAGTTCTTGGGAATCAAGATTGTCAGCGAAGCGGGCGCGGGCCGTCGGATAGCGCTCATCGCCGGGCTCATCGGTCTGGCGTTCTTGCCATTGGTCTTGCTGCCTCAAGTGCCTCCCTGGGCCCAGGTGGGCTGTCTCTTCGTCAATGGCCTGCCATTGGGCATGATTTGGGGGTTGATCTTCGGGTTCCTCGAGGGCCGTAGGGTGACCGAATTCCTCGGGCTGGGCATGAGCGTGAGCTTTATTTTTGCCTCGGGTTGGACCAAGTCTGTCGGAGTTTACCTCATATCCCGTTGGGCTGTCCCGGAACTTTGGATGCCAGCCATGGCCGGGTTGGTGTTCGTTCCCCTCCTCGTAATATGTCTGGCCTTGCTGGCTGCTCTTCCGGCTCCCAGCGTGCAAGATGTTGCGGAACGGTCTGAGCGGGCCCCGATGGACGGGCCTCAGCGACGCCAATTCTTGGCCCGCAATGCCGTTTCATTGGCGCTGCTCATCTTGCCCTACGTTTTGCTCACCGTGTACCGCGATCTTCGCGACACCTTCATGGCGGACGTTCTCAAAGAACTGGGGGTACGTCCGGACCCCTCCTTTTTTGCTCGAGTTGAATCCTTGGTTGGGGTCGGAGTTCTGGCCGCGCTGGCCGGTTTGTGGTGGATTCGCGATCATTGGAAGGCCTTGGGCACTTATCACGTGCTCATCAGTTTTGGGGCGATTCTGGTGGGTGGGTCCACGCTGGCGTTTCAACGCGGGTGGTTGGGCCCGGCCGCTTGGATGGTGCTCACCGGATTGGGCGGTTATCTGGGGTATGTCCCCTTCAATAGCGTGCTCTTCGATCGGCTTTTGGCCGCGACACGACAGGCGGGAACCGCTGCCTTCCTTATTCAGGTGGCCGATTCGGTGGGCTATCTAGCCTCGGCCTCGCTGTACCTTCAGCGGACGTTTTCCAAGGCATCACCCGCGTGGACTCAGTTGACTCAGAACGCCGGATTCGGCCTGGCCATCCTGGTACCTCTCCTTCTGGCGGTTTCGTGGATTTCGCTCAAATCGTCGCGTCGCGAAGCTCAATAGCCGGAATTGTGTGAGTAACATTTTTGTGACGGGTGGCACACAAATTTCACTAGCGATCTGCTGGCGATGCCCCATAACTGGGAGAGATGCAGTTAGGATTTGTTCCAGACAATCAAGATCAAGCTTCGCGGAATTTTGGGTTTACCCTCATCGAGTTGCTCGTAGTCATCGCCATCATCGCCATTTTGGCGGGCATGCTTTTGCCTGCTCTGGCGACGGCCAAGGCCAAGGGTCAGCAGGCCGCCTGCATGAGCAACCTGCGACAGATTTCCATCGGGACCACGATGTACACGCAGGACAATGCGGATTTATTTCACAACCGTGGGGGAGCCGCTCCCAACGATGGCCAGTGGACCGCCTCACCGGCGTCGCAGGAAATTCTGCAGCCCTCCGATGGGCGCGCCTATTGGGCCACGGCGTACATTTCCTATTTTGGCGGAACCCGCCGCATTGGTCGATGCCCGGGTGCCCGCACGGTGGACGATTGGCGCGACGACGGATCCCGGCCGAAGTGGTCCATGGACTGGTGGCTCGACTCCAGCTACGGCCTGAACCAGTACGCGGTTAAAGATTTCAAGTCCTTCTCGGACAAGCCGCTCAAGATTTCCACGTTGGCAAACCCCTCCACGCTCATTTACGCGCAGGATGCGGCTGAGCAGCGCATGGATGGCTCCGATGACACCCTAGCCATCTGGCCCGGCGGATCGCCCGTCAACCTCAATCAATGGCGAGTCGGTCTCGCTTCGCTCTATCCGGGTAAGCGCATGGAGTTCGAATGGTTCCGCCACGCCCGCAAGTGCAACACCCTGTGGGCCTTGGGCAATGTTTCGGTCCTTCCGTACAGCACGGGTCCGGGTATCGACTACCGTTGGTACTCCGGCGAGGAAGCGCTGATTTCCCCGCGGTAAGTGGTGTCTGCAAATGGCTCTGATTCATCCCCACTATGAAGATTTCATTTCTCTCCGTGATCGCCCTCTTGTTGGCCTTGGGTTGTGAGCCCAAGTCCGAGGTGGTTGCGCCCAAAAGCAGCTCCTCCGAGGCCAAGGCCTTGACCGATGCCGCCGCCAAAGCGGCCGCCGAGAACCCTGCCGATGCCTTGGCTTTGGCCGAGAGCATCAAGAACCGCGAGGATATTTCGGCCGCCGACCGCGCGGCTGCCCTCAAGGCCCAACAGGATGCCCTCAAGAAGCTCGCCGATGCCGCCGCCACGGGCGATGCCAAGGCCAAGGAAGCCATCGACAAATATCGGGCTTCTAAATAATGAGCCTCCCGGTGATGGGTTAGTATTCACCGCCCCTCCTGCTCCTTTTCGTTCCCTCAAACCAGACACTCTGTCCGTACCGTAGTAACCAAACACAAACCGTAGCTACCATGAGTCCACAATACATCAAACGTCTCGCCTTGGGCGCCCTAATGGGGGCCTTCGGTCTTCAGGCGGCAACCACCATCCCGGCGGAGTTCGCCTACCCGCTGAGCGCTGCCTCGGCCGCCAACCGCGGCTTTTCGGTCGTGATGAAGCAGACCACCGCCGCCGCCGGCGGTTTGCCCAATAGCAATGCCCGCACCGAGGCGCAGTTGGCTGGAACGCTGATCAACATCAAGACGGGTCAGCCCCACACCAACACCATCGATTTCGCCGCTGCGGCCTTCAACGCCGACGGCACCTTCACCGAAACGACCACCATCAACTATGAGCAGGCTGGTTCCACCGGTCAGAGCTTCCCGGGCATCCCGGGCCTCGAAGGGGGCACTGACAACATCGCCATGGAAGTGGTGTCCTGGCTCGAGTTGCAAGCCGGCACCTACAGCATGATCGTCAACTCTGACGACGGCTTCCGCGTGACCGTGGGTAAAGAGGCCCGCGACAAGGCCACGGCCCTCGTGCTCGGTGAATACGACGGTGGCCGTGGTGCCGCCGACAGCATCTTTGACTTCACCGTCACCCAGGCCGGTGTTTATTCCTTCCGCCTGATTTATGAAGAAGGCGGCGGCGGGGCTAACTGCTCTTGGTTCACCGCTCCCGTGGGCACTCCGGACGGTCGCGTTCTGGTGAATGCTGACGGCGGCGTGAAGGCCTACAGCAAGATCACGGTGGCCACTCCGGCTTATCTGTCGTTGCTCGAGCCCGCCATTGGCGCCACCGCGGTTTCCCCGGGCGCGGTGGTCACGGCCGTCATCAAGAACGGATCCGCCGGTTCGGTGGCGTCCTCTTCGGTGAAGCTGACCTATGATGGCGCTGTTGTGGCTGCCACCGTTTCCCAAGCCAACGGGGCCACCAAAGTTACCTATGACCCGCCGGGTCTGCTGGAGCCGGGCTCCAAGCACACGGTGGTTCTGGAGTACGCCGACGGCTCAACGCCGAAGAAGCTAGAGTATTCTTTCACCTCCGCCTCCACCGGCAACATCACCCTGCCGACCCCCATCTGGTTGGAGAACTTTGAGACCACCGCCGAAGGCGCGGTCCCGACCGGTTGGACCCTCCAGAACTACACCACCGGCTCCAATGGCACCGTGGATTATGATGACCCGAACAGCGACGCCTACCTCGACTGGGTGGTCATTCCCAAGACCCGCGTCGAATCGGCCAAGTGGGACGGCCCTCGCCGCTTGAACATCACCGAGCAGTTCATCAACGGCGAGGCCGTCAAGTCGCTGGTCAACGGCAAATTCCTTTACGCCGAGTCCGACAACCGTGGCGGCAGCCAGGTTCAGTACGCCTTCTCGCCGGACGTCAACCTGACCGGCAAGACCAACATCTACCTCTCGTTCAACAACATCTACGAGCAGAACCAAGACAGCATCGGCTCGGTGGAATATTCCATCGACAAGGGCACGACCTGGTTGCCGATTCTGTACATGCTCGACGGTCCCGACATCAAGAAGGACGCCGCTGGCAATGTGGACGGCTATGAGACCATGATTGCCACGAACGGCGACACCGCCGGTTATGAGGACCCGATCAGCGGTGAGGCTCGCGGCAAGGCCTATGGTGCCTTCATCGGCGTGGCCACCAACGAGTGGAAGAACATCGCGCCCTTCATCAGCGCCCGTATCAACGACGACCCGGTGGAGTCCAAGCGCGTGGAACTGTTCCGCCTGCCTAAGGCCGACAATCAGGGCGCCGTCCGTCTCCGTTTCGCTCAGGCCGGAACCGGCAGCTGGTACTTCGGCATCGACGAAGTAGGCTTCTACACTATTAACGCTGTCTCCAAGCCGGTCCTCGCCATCTCTCCGGTGAGTCTCAACTTGGTCGCGGGCGGTAAGGCGACCTTCATTGCCGAAGGCCGTGGCGAAGGCATCAGCTATCAGTGGCAGCTTAACAGCAACAACATCGTGGGCGCCACGAACGCCACGTTTGTCATCGCCTCGGTCAAGCTGAGCGATTCCGCCAACTACCGCGTGGTGGTTTCCAACAAGGGTGGCTCCGTGACGTCGGCTGACGCCGTCCTCAAGGTGAACTCGCCCTTGGCTGATCCGTCCGTGTTGAGCAGCGGCCTGGTGGCTTACCTGCCCTTCGACGGTGACTACACCGACTTGCAGGGTGCCGTTTCCGCCAAGGCGGTGGGCAAACCCACCTTCGAGGCCGGCAAGCGCGGTCAAGGCATCCACGTGAAGAACCTCAAGGATGGTTCGCTCAACAACTACGTGACCCTCGGCTACGCGAACGCCCTCAAGTTCGGTGATTCCAAGGACTTCACCGTGTCGTTCTGGGTGAAGCAAATCAGCCAGGCGGATGACCAAGCGTTCATTTCCAACAAGGATTGGAACAGCTCCAACAACCGCGGCTGGGGCGTCTTCTCCCAGGGTGGTGCAGTGATCCGCGTCCAGTTGACCGGCCCCAGTTCGACTGACAAGTACAGCCAGAAGCCGGCCGCCACCTTGCCCGATGCCGCTTGGCATTTGATCACCGTGGCCGTGGCTCGCACCGGCAACGTGGACACCTACGTGGACGGCACTTTGGCGCTCTCCACCCCGATGACCGCCAAGGGCAACATCGACACCGATGACCTCGGCTTCGCGTTGAACCTCGGTCAGGACGGAACCGGCAAGTACACCGATGGTGGTGCTGCCGAACTCGACGCCGTCCTCGACGAAGTCGCCGTCTGGAACCGCGCCCTCAATTCTCAGGAAGCTTCGGCGCTCTTCAGCCTCGGCAACGCCGGTCAGAGCATCAAGGTGCCGGCCTTGACCCAGAACCTGGAAGTCTACCTGCCGTTCGACGGCACCTATGCCGATAAGTCGGGCAAGGGTGTGGTCGCCTCGGCGGTTGGTACGCCCAAGTTCGAAGCCGGTCCGATCGGCCAGGCCATCCGCGTCAACAACTTGAAGGATGGATCGGTCAATAATTACGTGACCCTCGGTTACCCGAGCGGTCTGAAGTTCGGAGACACCGGCAACTTCACCGTGTCCTTCTGGGTGAAGCTCAACAGCCAGGCCGATGACCAGGCCTTCATCTCCAACAAGGATTGGAACAGCTCCAACAACCGCGGCTGGGGTATCTTCTCCCAGGGCGGCGGCGTGGTCCGTAACCAGTTCACTGGCCCGAGCTCGGCTGACAAGTACAGCCAGAAGCCGACCCTCGGTTTGAACGACGGCCAGTGGCATCAGGTCACCGTCATCGCCGACCGCACGGCCGGCAAGTCCGACACCTACCTGGATGGCAGCTTCAACCACACTGCTGCGTTGGCCACCAAGGGTTCGTTCGATACCGATGACCTCGGTTTCGCTGTCAACATCGGTCAGGACGGCACCGGCAAGTACACCGATGGTAACGCTGCCGAAATCGACGCCGTGATCGACGAGCTAGCCATCTGGAGCCGTCCTCTGGGCGGTGTCGAAGTGGCCGGTCTCTACGCCAAGGCCCTCACCGGCGCTGGCATCGTAGGCGCTGCCCCGGCAACCCTGAAGCTCAACGGCATCACCGCTGCGGGCGGCAATGTCACCATCACCTGGGCCGGCGCTGCCGGCGTCAAGCTCCAGAGCTCGGCCACCCTCGGTGGCGTCTGGGCCGACGTGACGGGTTCGGACGGTGTTAGCACCGTGACCGTCCCGGCGGGCAACGCCGCGGCGTTCTTCCGCCTCGTCAAGTAATTGCCTGAGGCTACGGCCTCACTCGAACAGGGGGCCGGTCGCAAGACCGGCCCCTTTTTTCTTTTCCATGGGTTTCCTCGGCGGCATTCCAGCGGTAGTTTGAAGCTCATGTCGAAGGAGTTCATCCGTGTCGTCGGGGCGCGGCAGCACAACCTCAAGAATCTCTCGCTGGAAATCCCGCGGGATCGTCTGGTGGTCATCACCGGGCCCAGCGGTTCTGGGAAGTCGTCGCTGGCCTTCGACACGCTGTTTGCGGAGGGGCAACGCAAGTACGTGGAGAGCCTCTCAGCCTACGCACGCCAGTTCCTCGACCAGATGCAAAAGCCCGAGGTCGACCACATCGAAGGGTTGTCTCCGGCCATCGCCATCGAGCAGCGGACCAGCGGAACCAACCCGCGCTCGACCATCGCGACCACCACGGAGATTTACGACTACTTGCGGCTTCTCTACGCGCACTTGGGTCAGCCCCATGATCCGGAGACCGGAACGCCCATGGCCTGCCAGTCGGCCACCGAGATCGTCGATCGCATCGCGCTCTTGCCCACAAAAACGCGGCTCATGGTGCTGGCTCCGGTGGTCGAAGGTCAGCGGGGAGAATTTCGCGACGTGCTGGAGCGCCTGCAGCGGGAGGGATTTGTCCGGGTTCGCGTCGATGGTCAAATTCAGGAACTGAACCCGAAGGAACCCATCCGCCTGGATGCCAAGGCCACCCACACGGTCGAGGTGGTGGTAGACCGCATTGTCATGGCCGAGGGGGTGCGGGTGCGCTTGGCCGATTCGGTGGAGACGGCGCTGCGCTGGGGGGAAGGGCGACTCAAGGTGCTGCATCAGGCCCCGGACCGGCCGACGGATCCGTGGACCGAAACCCTGCATTCCACGCGGATGTATTCCCCGGCCACCGGTCGTTCGTTCGACACGCCCACACCGCAGCACTTCTCCTTCAATTCACCCAAAGGCGCCTGTCCGGTTTGCCATGGGTTGGGGCAGAAGATGGTTTTTGATCCGTCACTCATCGTCCCCGACGAAACTAAGACGCTGGAAGACGGAGCCGTGCAGCCTTACCGCCGCATGGGGGGCAAGAAGATGGTGAGCTACTACAAAGGGCTCATCAAAGGCGTCGCCAAGCACTGTGAGGCTCCCTTGGACCAGCCCTGGAAGGAATTATCGGACAAGGCCCGGCGGACATTAATGCACGGCTCCGGGACCGACGAAGTGGAGTTCTGGTTCATGTCGGGAGGTGCGCCCAAGAAGACGAGCAAGCCTTTCGAAGGAGTTCTACCCAACCTGGAACGGCTTTATGCCGACAGCGAGAGCGAGTTCACCCGCAACCGACTGAAGGCCTACATGACGCTGCATCCCTGCGATGCCTGTCGGGGGCGGCGGCTCCGCCCGGAGATGCTGGCGGTGACGCTGGGAACTGAGACTTCCGTGGGTTCGGTGGTTCCTGGTCGGAGCATCGCCGATTTCTGCGGACTCTCTATTGCCGAGGCCCACACCGTTCTCGCCGGACTGTCTATGAGCGATCTTCAGCGGCGCATCGCCGGAGAGGTGATCTTAGATATTCGCAAGCGGCTTGGATTTTTGGTCGAGGTGGGTTTGGGATATCTCACCCTCGACCGCGAGAGTGGCTCACTGAGCGGTGGCGAGGCTCAGCGCATTCGCTTGGCGACCCAAATCGGCGCCGGACTGGTGGGGGTGCTCTACATCCTAGATGAGCCCAGCATCGGGCTTCATCAGCGCGACAACGACCGGTTGTTGGAGACGGTTCGTCGCCTGCGGGATGCCGGCAATTCGGTCATCGTGGTGGAGCATGACGAAGACACCATCCGGGCCGCCGACTACGTCTTGGACATGGGGCCCGGAGCCGGAATCCATGGTGGCGAATTGGTGGCCCAAGGAACCCCGGCTGAGATCATGGCCCACCCCCGCTCCAGCACCGGGCGTTACCTTTCCGGAGATTTGTGCATTCCGGTGCCGCGCCACCGGGTCGAACCGCGCGAGGACAAGGGATGGATCGAGATACTCGGAGCCACCGAGAACAATTTGCGCAATGTCGATGCCCGCATCCCGCTGGGAACGATGACGTGCGTGACCGGCGTCAGCGGCAGTGGCAAGTCTACGCTCATCGACGACATTCTGCGGCGCACCCTTTTCCGCCAGTGGTATGGATCTAAAGAGCGCCCTGGGGCCCATCGCGAGATTCGCAATTTGGAGCTCCTCGAGAAGTGCATCGTTATCGATCAGGCGGCCATCGGTCGCACTCCGCGATCCAACCCGGCCACCTACACCGGGATGTTCAACGAGATCCGGGATCTCTTCGCCTCGGTCGCCACGGCCCGGGTCCGCGGCTACAACGCCGGTCGCTTCAGCTTCAATGTCAAAGGGGGGCGCTGCGAGAAGTGCGAGGGAGATGGTCTTCTCAAAATTGAGATGCACTTTCTGCCGCCAGTTTATGTCACTTGCGAGGCGTGCGGCGGGAAGCGCTACAACCGCGAAACGTTGGAGATCACCTACAAGGGTCTGAACATCGCCGATATCCTTCAACTCACGGTCGATGAGGCGGTGAGTTTCTTCCGGGCTGTGCCCAAGCTCCATGCGCCAAGCCTGACGCTGGCCGAAGTGGGTTTGGGTTATCTCCGGTTGGGGCAGTCGGCCACGACGCTCTCCGGAGGCGAGGCTCAGCGACTCAAACTTGCGGCCGAATTGTCCCGACGTCAGACCGGCCGTGTTTTGTACCTCCTCGATGAGCCGACCACGGGGTTGCATTTTCAGGACATCGCTAAATTGCTGGAGGTGCTCTTCAAGTTGCGCGACGGCGGTAACACGCTGGTGGTGATTGAACACAATCTCGATGTGATTAAGACGGCCGATTGGGTCATCGACTTGGGCCCGGAAGGCGGTTCTGGCGGCGGTCAAATCATCGCCCAGGGGACGCCTGAAACCGTGGCCGCGACGCCTGGCAGTCACACGGGCCGATACCTGACTCGAGTGCTCCGTCAAAAACCCTCGCCGCCCTCCCCATCGAACCGAGGTTGACGTCGCGCAGAGTCCGCCCACGTTGTTCTTCATGTTGCGCCTCGAGGATCTCGCTGAACTGGCCTCCCGCCACGCCGATGCCCTGCCGTCCCGTGTGGCTGCTTTCGACCTCGGGGGGCGTCGCTTCGACGGCAACGTCCGCAGCGAATTGATGGGGGTGATCAACTTGTCGGCCGATTCTTGGTATCGCGAGAGTGTGGTGTTGACGGCGGAGGCGGCCATTCGGCGCGGGCGAGTGCTGGCGGCCCAAGGCGCGGCGATTTTGGATATCGGGGCCGAGTCCACGCTGGCGCATGCAGCCCGGGTCGATGACGCCGCTCAGACCTCGCAGTTGTTGCCGGTAGTGCGCGGGTTGGCCAGCGAAGGCTGCATCGTGTCCGTCGAAACCTACCATCCCACGGTGACCCTAGCCTGCCTGGAAGCGGGCGCACGAGTGCTCAACCTGACCGGAAACGACCGCAGTGATGAGTTGTTCCGCATGGTGGCCGATCACGACGCGGCCGTGGTGCTTTGCTATGTGAAAGGTTCCAATGTCCGGGAAGTCGGCGACTTTGATTTGGCGGGAGATCCCACGGCGCGCCTGTACGAGCATTTTGCCCGGCAAACTGAAGTGGCCGTGAAGAACGGTGTGAGTCGACTGTGGATCGATCCGGGTCTTGGGTTTTATTACAAGAATCTCGGGGACTCGAAGACGCGGATCCGGCACCAGATGCAAGTGTTCCTCAACACCTTCCGGCTCAGGGCCTTGGGTTTTCCCACCTGTCATGCCTTGCCTCACGCCTTCGAATGCTTCGAAGACGAGGTGCGTTCGGCCGAGCCCTTCTTCGCCGTGATGGCCGCACTGGGAAAGACGGACTTGCTCCGGACCCATGAGGTTCCAAAAACCCGCGCCGTGCTGGAGACGCTTGGGGTCTGGTGAGTCTAAGTTTGTCGAAGGACCCCGGGATGTAGCCCGATGAGGCGCCTAGTCCGAAGACCTCCGAGGTAGGGACCGATCTCCGAGCGGTCCGGCTCTGCAGCGTACCGTGTCTGCGGGCGTTTCATGTCCGCAGGTGTTGCGTGTCCGCAGGCGTTCCATGTCCCCTTACGTTGGCGCTTTCGGAGAAATCGCCCCACGTGTGAACATGAAACTGAAACGACTAACCGGTGAAAGACCGAGTACGGTGCTGGCATGGCACCGTGTAGCTGAAGGTAACTGCGTCGCCGTGAGGCGGGGTGGGGAACAACCGGAAGCGAACCTGTCGTCCCAAAGCAGTCAAACAA
>CAMDDW010000025.1:0-43320 GCA_945893185.1 Akkermansia muciniphila
ACGGCACCGATTCCTGCCAACCGCAATTTGACGGGCGAGGCCATGGGGACGGCCACGGCCGCTTGGTACGGCCCGGTCAAATCCCCGGTGCAATGGAACACCGGTTTCGAGAGCAGCTACGGCATGAATGGTTGGCAGTATTCCCCGGAAGGCGAGGGAGCCAGCGATCCAACCAAGGCGTTTGCCAAGGAGAGTAGTTACGAAGTTCCGGTCACCACCCCGATCTTTGGTGACAGTAATTGGGCGGATTCTTGGCCATTGGCCACCGACCGTCCCGCGCGGAATTTAGCGACGGGTGGCAACGACGCGATGATGCAGCGTTTCTGTATCTCGCGTCATGGTTCATCCTTTCGCGGCACGGTTACCGTGTCGCCCGGTTCCAAGATTCCGGGTGCGGTGAACTTCGCTCTGGTCGACGGACACGTTGAAGCCATTCAGCTCGATCGTCTCTGGACCCTGACGTGGCACCGAGGCTATCAGGTGCCCGCCCAACATCCTTGATGCGAGGGAGGGTTTTCTGCGGATCTCTTCGGACTGAGTAGTGCCTTTTACGGTGTGCGCCAGACGCCGTCGTTACCCTGAATTCGCACTGAGGTGAGGGAGCTGTAGGGCTCCCGGTAAATGTCGATGCGCTGGCCGCCGGTCCGGGCTTGGATTGCGAGCAATACTCCTAGAATCGCAACGACTGAGCTGAAACTAGCCAAGCAAGCCTCTCAACCCGACGAGTTTTTGATTCACAAAAACTCGAGAGGATGAGTAGCCGAGGTGCAGAGTGGTTTTATTTCCGCTGAAAACTCTGAACTGGATACATCCATCGCGGAGGCAAGAGGGATCCTCAACGCTGACGAGGAATGACCCGGTAAAACCGCCGCGTGGAAGCTCCCGCATCGGTGTCGACTTGAAGTTGCGATTCGCCATTGCCGAGCATCGTTCCGATGCGTCGCCATTGGACCATGTCTTCAGAGACTTCCAGATCCATTGCACTGCCGTTGACGGCGCCGAGGAGTACCAAGCGGGCATCTCCTTGGGCCGACGCGGGAATGGCAGCCAAGCGGGGAGCGGAGATGGCGGGGCCGTCCGAAAGGGTTTTCAATTTGAGGCCCACCATCTTCCGGTCGTCGCCATCAAAGGAGCCGAGCCCGTAGAACTCGAGCGCGTTGGCACCCGAGACGGTAGCCTTCAATCCCCGAATGGAGTCATCCAAAAATGGCCCCCATCGAAGGATTCCGGTCTTCGGATCAAACTGCCCGTCATCCGAAATGGCTGTGACCACGGAATCGCGCCCCACAAAAATCTCGACTGCCTGGCAACGGGTGTTTGCTGCTGGCCCCAAGTGGATCTTGAGAGCCATGGAATCGGCCGAGTCGGCCGTCCATTCACCGAGGATGTAGGAGGTCGGTGAGCGATCCGGGGTTCCGTTGGTGCCCAAAATGCCGACCAACCCGGACAGAGGCGGGAGCAGACCTGCATTGCCGGAATGGCCGGCGGAGCCTTCGAGCGGGACCCACCCCAGGGGGAACGAGCCGACGGAAGCGTCGTTCCGATAGGCACCACCGGATCGCCAGAGGAATCCGGCTCTGGAGAGGTGTCCGACAGGAACAGAAGCCGCCTGCGGTGGCAGTGGGACTCCGTAGCGCCAGTGCTTGGCGTAGATTAGCCATTCCATGTCGGAAAGGACCCCGTCGGCTGGTGCGTTGTCGGCGGGGAGCACGCTGCGTTCGATGGGATCGGTCGCTGGTAGACCCAGGATAAAAACCGCTGCCGATAGGATTTTGTTCCCAGAGGCATCCACGGCGATGGCCTCCAGACGAATCGGCCCTTCGGAATCGATCTTCCAGACCAGGTTGTGTTCGATGGGTGTCCCCGGATCTGGGGCCCTAAAAAACTGGATCTGGGACTCACCGATGGGTTTTCCATTGGCCCAGAACGAGACCGTCGGGAGGTAGCCGTTGGGATCCACTGCCATGAGTTTCAGGGAACACTCGCTGCCGATCCGCAGTCGCTCGCCAGTCGAGGGAGCGACCCATTTCAGGAGGGCTGTGGTGGTTTCGGTGGAATCGAAAATGGTGACCTGGGCCCAAGCACTGGACGGATCGAGCCGGTAAGAAGGGTCGCCGATGAGTTTGATGACCACGGTTTCCTCTGGCTCTTTGAGTCCGTCTTCCAGGGCGCCGATGAGGAGTTCGGCTTCAGTTTCTCCGGCTCCCAAGGTGAGGTCTCCGTCGAGCAGGGAAAAATCCTCACCATTGCGCGCACTGCCCCCGACGGCGTAGCGGATGCGGACGGGTTCGGCAGGGTGGTCCAACCGCTGGAAAACAATGAGTCCGGGGCGTACCCGAATTCGGGGATTGGGCTCTGAGGTGGCTGGTTGAGCGGCGAGGATGCGGATCATTGGCGCATCGGAGGGGGTTGGCTGGATGGAGTCCCGAATGAGGACTCGGGCGGCTGGGTTGGTGCCGGGCTGGTAGTCGGAAGCTTCCGGCCCGTCGTTCACGGTCGCGGGTTTCGGAATTACGCCCAGATACAGGATTTCGTCGCCCTCGACCTTGTCATCCGGGATCGGTGCCAGCGGGAGTTTTCCGACGGCCGACCCGGCCGGAATGACCACCGATTGCACCCACGGAGCGAGGTTGGGATCGCTCACCGGTTCCGACTTCAACCCGCCAGGAATGACCGTGAAGTCCGTGTTCCAGTCGGCGGATCCACCGAGCTTGAAATACACCCGGAGGGGTTTCGACACGTCGCCAGAGCGGCGGAATTCCAAGGTCATCAAATCCTTGGGGTCGGATTCCATGGCCATCGGATCGAGGACGTTCAGGTCTACGGACGGGAGATTCGGCGGAATAATGGGAATGACTGGGGGATCTACCGGAGGAGGAAGGGTCCCGGTGCCGATGATCACGCGCATCGGGGCCGACGTGGCCAAGGTCTTTAGGTTTTGCACGGCGCGAGCCTCCAGCACATGCAGGCCCGGGGTGGGTGATTCCCAGACGGCCTGATGCAATACCTTGAGGCCGATCACGGTGATGAATAAATCGCCGCTGCGGTCCGACCGGGCGATCACCTGACCATCGGCCAGGAACTCTACTTGGGTAATCGGTCCACCGAGGGGATCAATGGCGACCGCCTCAAGTTTCAGGGGCCCGGAAGAGGGCTGCGTGGCAACCGCCGGTGCGGTGAGAAACACTTGGATGGCGCGCGCCGGATCCTGGGGAGTCTGCGCCTGCAGTGCGGCGAAGGGCAGGGCACCGAGAAGGATCCACAGGAGGCTGAGGAATCTCCACGGAAGTGGGCGAAAAGTACTCATACAAACAAACACCGAGAACGGTCCTGCGCAGCGAACCGTGAAATCGCCGTCAGGATAGTACAACTCAATCCACTCGCAAGACCGCTGTGCCCCGCTTCCATGGCTTCATTGCAAATGGTACTAGACCCGCGGATCTTGGGTTTTGCAGGTCGTCCGTTGGAGTCCACACACTTTGCGAACGGTTTGCCTGCCGGGTTACCGGGTTACCGGGTTAGGTCGAGGCACATCCAATGTCCGGCATTGCGTAGGCCATCCCGGAGGTACAGGCGGCCGTTGGATAACGAAGGATTGCACCAGTTCACTCCGCACACCTGGGCCCGACCGAGCTCGCGGCACAGGGTGGCTCCGGCGTCGAAGAGGATGAGTTCGCCACTGTCGGTAAGCATGAGCACGGACGTGCCGCCGAGGGCGATGAATCCGGCGTGGGACTTGTCGGCGGCACTTGTGATCCAGCCCGATTGGGTCCAACGAACCTTCCCGTCATCGATGCCGATGCACACTAACTCGCGCTGCGCTCCAAGCCCCACGATGCGGTCTCCGACGACAATCGGGCTGGAGAAGTTGGGGGCGGCTTCCTTGGAGTTCCAGACCTCGGAGACCGACCAGCGCTCGCCGTTGCGGGCGAACTGAAGACTCATGAGGCCCGTTTCATGGGACCCAAGAATCACCCGGTCGTTGACAATAAGCGGGGTCATCACGTGCCGGGCGAAGGCCGTTTTGAGCGGATGCCGCCACAGCACCTGGCCGCTCTGCGCATCAAACCCGACGGCGGCGTCGGCCATGAAGTTCACCACCTGACGCACTCCCAGAAGGGTTCCCACCATCGGAGCCGCATATCCGGCGACCTCATGGCCGCCTTTCCAGCGGAGCGTTCCGGTCTGCGGATTCAGCGCCACCATGCCAGCGCCATTCGTGGATCCGGCCGAAGCCCACAACCACCCGGACTCCACCCAGGGAGCCCCATTGTTGCCATGGCGCATAGCCCCCTGGGAGTTGCCTTTCTCACCCACGAAGGTGGCGGCGAAATCCTTGGTGTAGTCGACCGACCACAGCGTTTTTCCATCAGCCGCAGCAAAGCAGGTCAACTTGCCCCGGCAGGACTGGGCATAAACCCGACCTTCGGAGGCCACGGGCGTGCAGCGCGGAGCAGCGGGCCCCTGGGAGTCGGTGAAGGTTTCGTCGACAATGGCTTTCCACCGTTCGGTACCCGAGGTGGCCTCCAAGGCCCTCAAGACTTCCTTGCCCTCTTGGGCTTCCATGGCAAAGACCAAACCCTCGGCCACGATGGGCGATGCGTATCCGGGCCCCGCGGCGATGGACCACACCACGCGAGGAGCCGATGGGAGTTGGGTTAACACAGGCTCGTTCGCGGCCGGTCGACCCGTTCGAGTGGGCCCGCGCCACTGCGGCCAGTCGCCTGCCAAGGCCGACATGAGGGCGCAAGTCATCCAAGCCGTGGCGATCCAACGGGCCCGGCGTGTTCTGACGGTGGGGAGCATGCGCAAGACGCTCAGGCAGGCGTGGACCCTCCGTCAATGCGGGGCTGGGGTTAGGGTTGTCCGGGGGAAGTAGCGTCGGAGGGTGGCTGTACTTCCGTAGGGCGGATCATGAGGACCAGAAACACCGAAACCAACGCCACGGATGCGAACACGCTGAAGATGGCCGCCAGCGGCAGGTGCCGATCGCGCATAAGACCGAAGCCCCAATCCGCCAGTCCACCGCAACCGATGCTCACCATATTCATTAGCCCGTAGCCGGTGGCCCGCTGCTCCGGGAGAGTCACCTGGCAGAGGATGGGCATGTTGTTGGTGTCAAAGAATCCCCAGCCAAGACCGAAGAGGATTAGAAAAGCCACCGCCACCCAGAGTTCGCCCGTTTGCGGAGAAAACCCCACCCCGAACAGGGCAGGGATGATCATTAGCATGCCCACGGCACTGACGTGGATTCGCCCCCGCGGAGTTTTTCGCATCCGGCGGTCGGCCAGCCATCCACCCACGAAGGCCCCCACGATGGCAGCGGATTGCCAGTAGAGGGTGGCTGAGACACCGGCCTTGCCTTGGCCGATCTTGAATTCGGATTTGAGGATGGCCGGCATCCAGTCGCGCACCACCCAACCGGCCAGCGCCGGCAGCGTGAAATAAAGCACCAGCAGCAGGAATGAGCGGTTGGTTAGCAAGGCACGGACGCTCCCCAAGCCCGCTGCGGAGTCCGATCGCGCTGCTTCGTGACGTGGCCGATCTTTGAGGAAGAATAACATCGGCACCGCCAAGGCCATGCCCACCACGCCGCTCCACCCGAAGGCTCCCCGCCAACCCAGGCCGGGCATCTCGGCCGCATAGCCGGTGAAGCCGCCTAGAATCACACCGCAATAAATTCCCATTTGATGGAAGCTCACCGCCCGGGAACGGGTTTCTCCCGTGTGATAATCGGCAATGAGAGCCAAGGCTGCTGGAATATAGAAGGCCTCGCTAATGCCCATGAGGGATCGTGCGGTGAGGAGTTCTCCGTACGACTGGACATGCCCGGTCCACCAGGTGACCGCCGACCATGCAAAGAGGCTGCCGCAGATGGTGATCCGTCGGCCGAACCGATCGGCAATCCAACCGCCTACAGGGCTCAGGAAGGCATACACCCACTTGAATTGTCCTAGCATCCGCCCCCAGTTGGCCTCCGAACCAATGTCGGGAATGTCGGTCATCACCGAGCTTTTCATGGCCGCGAGCATCTGGCGGTCGAGATAATTGAGCAGGGCGATGGGCGCGAGCAGGCACACGGTGAGCCAAGCCCAGCGCGGGAGAGCAGGGGGACGGGAATCCATCATGGGCGACAAGGGGTTGGTAAACTCGGCATGGGCATCGGACAGAGCGTGGGAGTGCGAAGGATCAGAGCGGAATGGGGGACCGCGGCAATGGCGAATCGCAAAATCGGGCGGTATCGGGTTTATCCATCGGCTTTCAGAGAATCTTGGTTTTCACGCCTCTAGGGTCCAGCTACACAGGGCGGTGAATGGCGATCCAGTGGCTGAAACATCGCCAAGCAGACCTAGTAATCCATGAATTTATCCGTGTCGCAAAGCCCCGCGCTCAATGCCCGGAAGAAGCGTTCGCAGCGTCTGAGTGCCTTTACTCTGATCGAGTTGCTGGTGGTCATCGCCATCATCGCTATTCTGGCCGGGATGCTGTTGCCCGCGCTGGGAAAGGCCAAAAACAAGGCCCTGCGGACCCAGTGCTTGAGCAACTACCGTCAGCTCAATCTGGCCTGGTTGTTGTACATTGATGACTTCAAGGAGGAGTTGCCGCCGAACGAAACCGTGCTGACAGGCGGTCGCGAAGGTGCCAATGCCACCGCGCGGACTTGGGTGGTGGGCAACGCCTTCACTGACACCAACGACTTTAACATTCGTAGGGGGTTGCTCTTTCCATACAACCAAGCGTCGGGGATTTACCACTGCCCGGCCGATCGATCCACAGTGAGGGATGCCCGGAAGATCCCGCGATCGCGCAGTGTTTCTATGAGCGCCTCGATGAACGACTTGCCGGACCCGCAGGACCGCAGTTGCTGGCATAAGCTCTCACAAATTGCACTGCCCACCCCGTCCGAGGCCTTCGTCTTCTTGGATGAACACGAGAACAGCATCGAGAACGCGCGCTTTGTCGTGACGCAGCCCGGAGAGTGGTTCTGGGTCGATTTTCCGTCAGTGCGCCATGCGGGTGCCGCCACGCTGAGCTTCGCCGATGGCCATGCCGAGTCGTGGCGTTTCGTCTCACCCGACACGATGCGCATTGGTCGCATGCCGCCCTATATTCAGAGCCAGACCGTGAGGGCCAACGACGCAGACCTGAAGCGTTTCCAGGCCGCCTCGCTGAAGGTGCCGCGCTAAAAAAATCGGATCAGGGTTTTCTCGGGTCGCCATCGTTGCCCCGCGGACCCGGACTTGGGGATCCCTCAGGCCGGGGTTGGGGAAGTGGATCGGGACCTCCGGTGGCGGGCTCGTTCAACCGCCCCGGCGGTCGGGGTCCGGGTCCGCCGCCTAGACGCAGCCGGGGTGCGGGCGCTGTCCGATGGCCATCGAGTTCGGTTTGCACCTGTCGATGCCGATCCAGAATCCAGTCCTCCAGCGGGGTGTTGTCGAACCTCGGTCCCGGACGACGTTCCGGGGATTCCCCTGGCTGTGAGTTCGGGCGAACTGCGGCCCCCTGGGGCGGCCCCGATTCCAGGCGCTGTTCATCAGGTCGCCGGGGACGGTTGCCCGGAGGAAACTCCTCGCGCCCGGGGCCTCCGCCCTGCCTTCCGCCAAAGCCTCCGCGAGGTTCCTCGGCCAGCGCCTCCGAGCGCGCCTTCCGTAGGATGGCCAAATCGGCCAATAGGCTTTGGGTCGAGCAAGCTCCGGAGCCGTCGCCCAGGGACCGAACCAAGCTTCGATACCGGTCCCGCCATTCGGGTTGATTGAGGAACCGTTCGAGGAACGCATTTGGAGCCACCGCAGGGTGCAGGATGGAAAAGCTCGCCTGCTCGTGGGCCGAGCCCGCCATCGGATGTCGTCCGAAGGCCTCGTTCAAATCCCAGGCGATGAAGTGCAGCGGACCTTCGGAAGGCATGAACAAGTAGTAGTTATGGCCGTTGCCGAGGAAGGAATCGTAGTTGGCCAGCCAAGCATTCACCGCCACGAAGCGCAGCAAACCGTCGAGGTCCACCTCGCGTTTGATGATTTCGATAAAGGTCGGGTCGGTGGACTCATTCAAGTCTCGGAGCAAGCGCATGAACCGGCGCGCATCGGCCGTTCGGACGGTTGATCGAGTTTCATAGCGTGCGGTATAAGCCGACCATCGGTCGCCCAGGTATTCCAGACCACGGACGCGCTCCGGCTTGGTGAGGAGCCCGCGTTTGGAACCAAAATGAAGCTTGAGGAAATCCCCCTCAACCGGTTCAGCCCCCGTGTAAAGTCCAAGGTACTGGCGCGGTTGTGTCTCACCGCGTCGCAGCCAGACCCGCAGGCCCGTGGTTCGCGGAGCAGGGACCCCAGCCTTGGCGAAGGCCGAATAGGCCAGCGATTCTCGCAGTTGGGAGGGGTCATTGGCGTTGTTATTGAGAAAGAGCTCCTCGAGGCCCGCGAGGGTTCTGCCGGGCACGTGGCGGTCGAAATCCAGCTTGAAGGGACGCTTGAGCGAGCCGCGGGATCCGTTGAACGAGCTGTTGCCCTTGAAGCGCACCCCGACGTTGGTAAATACGACCCCT
The DNA here is from genome assembly GCA_945893185.1 of Akkermansia muciniphila. Classification (GTDB taxonomy): domain Bacteria; phylum Verrucomicrobiota; class Verrucomicrobiia; order Limisphaerales; family UBA9464; genus SXXZ01. Next base: position 8,543 of record CAMDDW010000025.1, read on the forward strand.
CCCACCGTCACCTTGCCGACGACCCAAGGGAACTCGAACCCTCCAAGAGGAGGCATGCCTCCGGGTCCTTGTTGGAAGGGGCCAGGGCGACCTTGCGGAGGCGGGCCCTCGCGATCGGAACCTGGGAGGTGCGGCCGGTTGGGTCCGGGATCTCGGTTTTCAGGCCCTGGTCCTCCCGGATCCCGGCCGGGTCGGAATCCTTCCGGGTTCATCGCTCCCGGGCGGGGTTCCATGGCCTCCCAGGCCTCGGGCGTCAGATTCAGTTCCAGATCCCAAACCCGGTCGATGCGCAGAAACTCTTCACGCGTCGCGGGGAGATCGCCGCAAGCGCTGGACACCGTCAACACCCACACGAGGAAGACCCAAGCACGGCGACCGTTGAGGAAGGGTTTCATAGCTCTAGTACGGCGGAATCCCTCGCTGTGTGGCAAGTGCAGAGGTGGCCCGGCAGGACTGAGGGCCTGTAGATTAATTGGTCAGCCGGACCGAGGCGTGGTCTGACATGTAACGCATGTCGGCATTCCCTGGGGACTGCACCACCAGGGTCATGGGCTTGAGGAGCATCGGTTTCACGGTGCGCGGGTCTATCCACCTGTGGATCTCAGCGTGCCCGTCGGCGAAACTGAGGGCTCCTGACGAGCCGTGGTTGCTGGCCGGGTAATCGATGATGTAGATGGCACCGGAGGCTGCGCCGTCGTTCATCGAGACGGCAAAATCCCCGTAGTTGACGCTGTCCGGGTGCTCATCGATGAACACGTAGGCCTGCGACGCACCCATGCGGTTGAGGTCGCTCCCCTTGCGAAAGACCACGTACTTGGCCTTGGTGATGTAGCTCAGCCAGTCATCCCGGGAATTCATCGCCTGACTCATGGATAGACTGCGGACCCGAGGCATTCGCCGGCCACCGATGGTCACCATGCTGCGATCGCCCGGGCAGCGGTAGATGCCCGGAGACTGCGTGTAGGGAGCCAGCTTGGCGTAGTTGGGGTTGGTGAGGTTGGCGAGGTTCGTGTTGTGGGTGTTGCCCGCAGAATAATCCATGATGCCGCGGACCCAACCGGACCCGTCGGGCGTGAGATCATTCCAGACGAGGTTGTCGGAGTGGTCGTCGGTGTACATTTGCCACGCCAAGGTGAGTTGCTTCTGGTTGCTCAGGCATTGGATGGATTGGGCCCGTGTCTTCGATTTGGCCAGGGCCGGCAAGAGCATCCCGGCCAAGATTGCAATGATGGCGATCACCACCAGGAGTTCGATCAATGTGAAGGCGGCCCCCCGTTCCAGGAATCCAGAACCGCGAATACAGGGGTGCCTAGAGACGGTTCTTGGGATCATGAGTGCTACGCTATCAAGGTTTCCGGTCGATTCAACACCAACCCGTTGCCCGGCACTCCGTAGAACGGAGGGTGTCGAGCCCTGAAGGCCTTCGAACGAAGTCCGCTGGGTTTGCAAGGCTGTGCTTTTCGGGGTTTGCTCACTGCAGTCCATGAACCCACCCGCTTTCCCAAAGCCTGCCCGTCGACCGGTCTTGGGGGCGGCGTTGAATTTCTTGCCGATGCGGCGGGTCCTCCTGTCGTGTATTGGGACCTTGGCATCGGTGCTGTCGGTTTTGGCATCGGATCCCGCCTTCGATGAGATGATTCGGTCCACTCCGTGGCGGAGTCCGGCCGAGGCGTTGCGAGCGTTTGTGGTGCCGGAAGGCTTTGAGGTTCAGTTGGTGGCGTCCGAGCCGGAGATCGGTAAGCCGGTCAGTATGAGCTTCGATGTGAGCGGGCGTTTGTGGATTGCCGAGACGCGGGCCTATCCCATTGAGAGCGCCACCAACAAGGCACCCAGTGACGTGATTCGCGTTCTGTCGGAGTTTGGGGCCGACGGCCGGGCCCGCAGTAACACTGTGTTTGCCGATGGCTTGAGTATGCCCGATGCCGTGGCGCCGTTCCGCGATGGGGCTGTGGTATTCAGCATCCCGAATGTGCTCAGCCTTCAAGACACCGATGGCGACGGACGGGCCGACCGCCGAGAGGTGCTCTACGGTCCCTTCGGTGTCACTGATACTCACAACTTGGCCAACAACTTCCGACGGGGCTTCGACGGATGGTTTTATGGCGGGCAGGGTGTGGGCAACCAAACGCGCGTGAAGGGCACCGACGGACACCTGCTGGAAATGCGCGGATCGACCTTCCGCTTCCGTGGCGATGGATCCCAGATTGAGAAGGTGGGTGATGGGCAAGCCAATGTCTTCGGCCTCTGCTTTGATCCTTTGGGCAACCTCTTCACCTCCGACTGCCACTCGATGCCCATTTATCAGGTCATCCATGGCGGGTTCTATCCCGTGTTCGGCAAACCTCACGACGGTCTGGGCTACGCACCGCAAATGCTGTGGCACAACCATGGATCCACGGCCATTGCCGGCCTCAACTACTGCGATGAACCGCTGTGGCCCACGGAGTTTCAGGGCAATTTTCTCTTGGGCAATGTGGTGACTAGCCGGGTGAACCGCGACCGCATCGAGGATCGTGGTTCCACCCGCATCGCCCACGAGATGCCCGATTTGGTAAGCACCTCCGACCCCTGGTTTCGCCCGGTGGACGTGCAGTTTGGGCCCGACGGGGCGCTGTACATCGCCGATTTCTACAACCGGATCATCGCCCATGTGGAGGTGCCCCTGTCGCATCCGGGACGGGATCGCAGCAGCGGGCGGATTTGGCGGGTGGTGCGCAAGGCCACTGACGGACGCCCAATTCTGCGGAGGCATACTGATTTTCGGAATCTCGCCCCGGCGGAACAAGTGCAACGACTCGCCGATCCGAGCTTCGCCCACCGGTTGGCCGTGCTGAATCACTTTTGCGACCGGAAAGACTTGGATGCCTCCATCGAGGGAACGTTGCGCACCGCCCTGACAACGCGTTCGGCACCGGTGTCGCTTCGGGTTGGGGCCCTATGGATTTTGGAGCGGCGGGAACTTCTGCGACCGACCGAGTTGGCGGCGGCCGCCAAGGATTCCGAAGCCTTGGTGCGGCTCCATGCTGTGCGAGTCCTTGTAGAACGTCGCAGTTGGCAGGAGCCGGACCTCGGCCTCGTGAGGGTAGCCCTCCAAGATCCGTCGGCGCCCGTGGTGCGTGCGGCGGCCGATGCTCTGGCTCGCCACCCCAGCTTCGACAACCTCGACCCGCTGCTGGCTCTGAGACGCGTTGCCCCCGAAGCCGACACCCATCTCGTGTATCAAGTCAGCAAGGCACTGCGAGACCAGTTGCTCGACGAAACGGTGTTTCGGCGATGGCGTCAGGGATCCCAGGGTGACCTCGTCTCCCAGGCCGCAGTGGCCGATGTTTGTCTGGCCATTCCCTCCTCAGAATCGGCGGGATTCCTTTTGGAATACTTGAAGCACCGGCGCCCCTCAGATCCCGGCTTCATGGAGCAATTGCAACACAGCGCTCGGCACGGAGCGACGGCCGACTTAGAGGCCTTGGTGGGCGGGCTGCGGACCTCGGCCCCACTCGATCGAGCGGCGCAGCGCACCCTGTTTTTGGCGATGGAGCAGGGGATGGCCCAACGAGGACTGGCTTTGGGACCCGAGATGCAACGGTGGGGAATCGACTTGGTGGTGGGCTTTTTGGGCGACGCGCAATCAACTCCCGATCAGAGCCTCTTTGCCATCGAGTGGGCGGGGAAGCTGGGGATACGCGATGCGGCCCCGGCACTCCGACGTCGTGCCGGTAAATCCGAGGCAGTCGAAACTTCCGTCTCCGTGCGCGTGGCCAGTGTTCGAGCCTTGTTCGAACTCGCCGACCCGGAAGCCGAGTTGCTGGCGGAGTCACTCCTGCGCGAGGCATCGGTCTCGCGGGATCAGCGGGCTGCGGTCGCTCAAGCGGTACTGAGGTTCCAGCCCAAGACGGGCATTCCCATTTTATTGAGGGTGTTGCGCGAAGCCCCGTTTGCTTCGGCCATTCCCATCGCCGCCGCTCTGGGGGGCTCGCTCGAAGGATCCGAGAGTTTGCTCCAGGCCGTAGGCGAAGGGCGTGCTCCGGCGGCGCTGTTGGTCGAACGGTCTGTTCAAGAGCGACTCTTGGCCATTCGGCCGAATGAAAAGGATCGGTTTCAGTCGAAAACTACCGCAGACCCAGACTCCAAACGCCGCTTGGAATTGGTGGCCGATCGGCAGGCAGCGTTCCGAAAATCCAGCCCCGACGTGAAGGCTGGAGCTCGGATTTTCGAGACTCATTGCAGGCCATGCCATTCGATGGGAGGGCAGGGCGGCTTGGTGGGCCCGCAGCTCGATGGCGTAGGACATCGGGGCCTGGAGCGACTGTGCGAAGATGTGCTTGATCCTAACCGCAATGTGGACCGGATTTTCCGCTACAGCATCGTGACCCTTCACAATGGGGATTTGGTGACGGGCCTTTTCCGTCGAGAGGAGGGGCAGCAGCGCATTTACATCAATGCCACCGGCCAAGAGCAACGCATCCTCCGCAACGAAATTCGCGAAGTCCGGGAATCGGAGACTTCTCTGATGCCCGACAATTTTTCTGAGGCGCTGTCGCCGGCCGACTTCAACCACCTATTGGGATTTCTGTTGAGTCAACAAACCCAACGCCCTTGATTCGCCGAAATCCTTCGGGCAGCGTCCGTCTTCGATCCAATTCATCTGCAGTCGGGTCCAGTGTGCCGTCTGTCGTCGAGCTTCAGTTGTGCGCGAAGCTGCGACCGAAGAATCCGAGTCAGAAATAAGTTCGAATCAATCCGCCGCAAGCGAGCCATCCGCCATGGTGCCACTGAACCAGTCTGTCGACGCATCCCATCGAAAGGTGGGCTCTCCCTTCAGGGCGATTCTTTGGTGCGCTGCGATCCTCTGGTTGCCGAGCGTGTTGAGCCAATCTGCAGCGATTGCGCCCGCACGAGAGACTCGTTCCAGCGCAGCCGAGGTCCTCAAGGCTTCAGTTCGTGCCAGCGGAGCCGAGGCCCAGCCCTCTGTGAGCGGCGACGCGCGCGGTGAAGAAGTCGAGGTTCAGCCCGGCGATACAGCGAGCGAGATCGCCGTGTTGCGTTTGCCGGCCGAGGTTTCGCTCGACCAAATGCTCGTGGCCCTTTTGCGGCGGAACCCTGAAGTATTCGGCGGCGGTAATGTCAATCGCCTGCCGGCCGGTGCCGTCTTAAAAATCCCCGACGCACGCATGGCCTTAGCGATCCCGTTGGCCGAGGCCCGACGGATCATCGCCGAGCAAATTCGGGAGTATGAAGCCTTCCGGGCGGCCCAGGCTGATAGGTTTCGAACGCCCTTGAATGGCCGAAGCAATCGGGTGGAAGTCCTGGCTCAACCCGTTCAGGCGGAAGCCATTCGGCCACAGAGCACTGAGAATGAGCTGACTTGGAAAGCACCCGGAGAGCTGACCCGTGGTGGAGTTTCCGAGAAAATTGTGGCTTCGACGGTGCGGCCCCCAATGACGGACGTTGTTGAGCCTGCTGCTCCGGCGCTTGAACCATCACCACCACTGGCACCGGAATCGCCACAGTCGGCCCCCGTTGTTGCCGCCCACCGCACCCCGACGAGTGAATTCTTTGGAGGTTGGCTCTGGGTACTGGGCATTGCCGCTTTGGCGGTGGCGGTGGCCTGGAGGTGGTTTCGAGCAGTGAGAAAAACTCAGCCGCCGGAGCCTCAGCAACGGGCAGCCGTTGCCAAAGAGCCTGTTTCCAAATCAGAACCGCAACCTGATCCAGTCCGGCAACCTAATCCAGTACGGCAACCTAATCCAGTACGGCAACCTGATCCGGTCCGGCAACCCGATCCGGTCCGGCAACCTGATCCAGTCCGGCAACCTGATCCGGTGCGGCAACCCGATCCGGTGCGGCAACCCGATCCGGTGCCGATCCCTGTGGTGGAAACACCGACCTTGCCTCGGACCCAGTCCATCCCATCGGAATCGGCTTCCGATCAGGCGAAGGCCCCGGCCATTTCTCAGCCACCATCTCGCTTGCTGAAGCCGGTCGTGGTTCTCAGCGGATCTCGACCGGCGGCTGTTCCGCAGCGAGTCCCAATTCCAAAGCCCGTTGACTTAACGGCCTCCAGTCTTCCGGAAACCGGTCGACGGCAACGACTCCAAGAAGAGGCTGAAGTGGCACGGTTAATGGCTGCTTTGCGGAAGGAGACAACCTACCAGAGTGACCGTGAACAGGCTCTTGAAAGCAGGATCCGCCGTCTGGCAGGCCTGATCGGAGAGAGTGAGCGCCGAAATCGGAAAGAGGGATTCATCTCGCGAACCTACCGCTGGCTCCTGATGGCGCTGTCTGAGCCGGGACTCAAGAACAACGACCCTCAGCGAGACCTCAAACTGCGGTTGCTCATCGAGATCCGTGACTTTAACCGGGTCGTCCAAGGCCGAGTCGGTCCCGTCACTCAGCAACCGTGATCGCCCGAGTCGGTCTGCAGTCCCGACGGTGCCATCCCGCTCGAGTCGACCCTGTTCTTCAGAGCCCAGGGCTGCGGTTGGGCGATTAAACCCAATGAACGGAGTTAAAATCGCAGATTTGCTGAGGGAAAAAACAAATCTCGGCAAGTCTCTATCACCCTCCACCAACCGCTTTACCGGTTAGTTTTCCGGTCAGTTTTCTGGGTTAAGAGGTGAGCGATCCAATCCAGTCCGCATCCATTAGCCACGCCCTCGGCTCTTGCGTCCTTTGCCAAGCGGCCACAACTCGAAATTGTTTCCCCCTCCTCGGACAGATTTCCTCCCTCTTGGTCAAAAGTGCTAATTCAGGCCATTTCCATTAGGTTTTAACCGCCGCCACTTGGACACACTTGGACACTAAGTGACTCAATTTTTGGCGAGGCGTATGCAAGCGGAGTGTACAAGTCGCGCTGAGCAAGTGGTCACAGGTTAATTCTGGTCCGCCCAACAGAATCCGCCTCCCCATAACCAGAGTTGCTGGGCTTGGGTCACTGAAAACCCACTCTCCTCTTCCCATCCGGTCATCGGCAGACGAGTCGGCGGTTCAAAACAGCGGCCTGTAGTCGTTACAAGCTTTTCTCTGTTATTTTCTCCGTTATTTTAAAAAACCTCTACCGAGGCAAATCTTCTACAGGCATTATTCCAAATATTCCCCGGGAAATTGTCTGATTTCCAGCCCTTGCTCCAGTCATGAGCGACCTCCTCCTTACACCTGTCCCTCCTGCGAGACGAGTTGCTCAGTCCCTCCTGATCTGGTGGGCATCAACGTCGTTTGCCTCAACTACACGCAAGAGTTTTCGGCTACTCCACCGGACCCAACTCAAATTCTCTCTGGAGGTGGGCGGCATCTAGCCACTTCCAACAGAACTTTCTAAAACTTAGCGGGCATCAGGTTTTTTTTTCATTGAGCCATTTAAAATTCACTGCCGGAATTTAGCCTGATTGATAATTTATGATCAGTTAAGAAAATCAAAAATATCAATTAAAAGTCAGATTTAAAAACTAGATAAAATAATTAAGAGTTAAAAATAAAAAAATTCTATGTTCAAATTTATATTTCTCAATAAAAGTTTTAAAAATAGATCGCTTTGTCGGAAAATCACCGACGTTATTTTACTTGCCACGGTGACTTTTATTCCCACCACTTTTGCTACCATCCCCAATGATCCGAGGCGTCCTGATCAATGGTATCTTGACAAGATTCAAGCACCTGAGGCGTGGAAAGTTACTACGGGAAGCAAAGATGTGGTTGTCGTTGTTATTGATACAGGTGTAAACTATAAGCATATAGATCTGGCAGCCAACATGTGGCAAAATCCCGGTGAAACGGGCTTGGATACCAAAGGGAAAGACAAAGCAACCAACGGAATCGATGACGATGGAAACGGTTATATTGATGATGTCTATGGGATCGATACGGTAGATCACGACGGCGATCCTATGGACAAGGGATTTATTCGAGGTTCCTACACCGATCCGTATTATCACGGGACAATGTGTGCAGGGGTGATTGGAGCGGTTGGAGACAATAAAAATGGTACAACAGGTCTCAATTGGAATGTATCTATTATGGCGATTCGATCTCAGCCGTTCAACTTAGATAAAGGTCTGATTTTGAGTAACAGCATTACTATGCACGTCGATGCTTTCAAGTATGTCGCTGAAATGAAACGCCGTGGGGTTAACATTGTGGTGACCAGTTTCAGTTATGCGACGGCAGCGTACAGTCAAGCGCTCAAGGATGCGATTGATGAGGTTGGAGATCTAGGGATTCTGAATGTAGTTTCTGCAGGAAATAACGGGTATAATGTTGACAAGATAGGCTACTATGTTGAATCCTTTAATAGTCCAAGCATTATTGCTGTTGCTTCATCTTTTGAAAGCGATGAACTAATGAATAGTAGCTGTTTTGGAAAAAGCTCAGTGCACTTAGCGGCCCCAGGATACCATATAGTAACAACAGCATATGATGACTTCTGCTGCACCTCTGCTGCTGCACCTCAGGTTGCTGGAGCTATTGCTCTTCTAAAATCAGCAAAACCAAGTGCTACAATGGCGGAATTAAAGGCGTCCATTTTGGGGTCGGTTGATCAAAGTAAATTTATGTTAGACAAGGTCATGTCGAATGGTCGTTTAAATGTGGGAAAAGCGCTTGTTCGACTGACTAACAGTGCTGCGCCAGCTATAGTTGTAGATGTAAATCCTGCGGGGCCTCGTACGCAGCCTGCAGATCCAATAAAGATTACATTTAGTCGCCCAATGAAACCGGTTAGCGTCGAAGAGTCCATTCGCTTTACTCCACCTATAAGTGGGCGCTTTGAATGGTCAAATGGGGACCGCACTGTTATATTAATTCCAGAAAGGCTATTTGTCCAAACCAACTATATAGGAACTATTCTTGCTTCGGCTCAAGATGCTAATGGAAATTTCTTGGACGGAAATTTTGATGGTAACCCTCAAAATCTAACGCTGGATAACTTTAACTGGACCTTTAGTTTTGCATTTCCGAATGATGATTTCAAAGGGGCTCTTGCAATTAGCGGGGAGACAGGTTCGGTGAAGGGCACGACTGAAAATGCCTCCGCCGAGCTGGGGGAGCCCAATGTTGCTAATGATAGCACAAGTACTGCGTCTCTTTGGTTTCGTTGGACTGCTATAAAAAACGGTTGGATAACATTTGAGACAACAAATCATATATTTGATGCCCTTCTTGGCGTTTATTCTGGAAATAATATTAACTCAATAAAAGAAGTTTCTAGCAATGATAATGATGCTGCTAGCTTATCGTCAAATACCTACCGAAGTCGTACTAGTTTTGAGACCGTGGCTGGAATTGATTATAACATCATAGTGGCATCAAAAAGCACCTACGGAGATAAAATATTTATTGACTTATCTCGAATCGGGACTTTTTTATTAAAATGGCACCCAACTCCTTCTCCAAGTTTTCGCACTAATTCTTTTTTTCCTGAGCGCGGCGAACCCGGGATTCGAGTTTCACTCTATGGAACTAATTTTACAGGAGCAACACGTGTGCTTTTTAACGGAGTAAGTGCGGCGTTTACAAATAGCACTCTCCTCCATAAGGATACTCGTCTGACTGCAACGGTTCCACTAAATGCTTTAACCGGTCCGATTACAGTTGAAACACCACACGGTGCGATCACTAGTGTGAATTCTTTCACTGTCCAACGGCCTCAACTTTCTGCTATTTATGGCGAAGAGGGTAAATTAGAGATTCAATGGCCTTCTCAATCGTTCGTCTATGTTTTGGAGGCTTCTGAAACGCTGCGGCCCGATGACTGGGTAGTCGTTTTGCCGGTTCCTACCTTGAAAAATGATGTGTTCAAAGTGATTTTGCCTGCGCCGGTTGGTCATGTTTTTTTCCGATTACGCCAACCTTGAATCACCCTCCCCGTCAAAAAACAAATTTTTATTTGTCAATCCTTCGGGAGATCCGTTTGCCGGATTGTGGTGCCCCGTCATTGTGGTAGTTCTTTAATTTATTAGTGGAATTATTTTTGATTACCAAGAAAGCGGAGGTGTTGATTAAAATAGTTAGATTATCTTGAAGATATAAATAAGGATTATGAAATTAAGAACCATCCGTCTACCAGTAGTGGTTTTGTTAATGGCCATAGCTATTCACGGCGGAGCACAAACTACTTACTATCCAGACTCTACGTGGCAAAGTAGGACTCCCAATGAAGTGAAAATGAAAGCTAGTGTGCTCGATAGCGCGGTAGATTTTGCTGTTCACAATGAAAATAATGTAGAGGACGATTTGCGCATTGCTGCCATCAAAGCTTATTCATCAGAACCTGGTTATAAATTCTTTGGACCATTTAAGCATCGTGGTAAACCTGCTGGCTTAATCATAAAAAATGGCTACATAGTCGCCCAATGGGGAGACGTGAATAGAGTAGATATGACTTTTAGTGTGACTAAAAGTTATTTATCTACAATAGCGGGATTGGCCTATGATCAGCACCTTATAAAAAAACTGGATGATCGATTGGCAGATTACGTGACTGAAGATAAATTTGAAGGAGAGCACAATGGCAAAATCACTTGGCGGCATTTGTTGACACAATCCAGCGATTGGTCAGGCTGCTTGTTTGATTTTTGTGATTGGGCTGATCGCCCTCCAAAGCAAGGCGGCATCGATGATTGGAAGAACAGAAAATAAGTGGAGCCCGGGACGCAATTCGAGTATAATGGTGTACGCGTAAACTTGTTAGCCTATTCGCTCTTGCAAGTTTGGCGCAAGCCATTGCCGGTTGTATTAAAGGAGAAAATTATGGATCCGATTGGCGCATCAACTACTTGGAGATGGCATGGCTATGATAACTCATTTGTCAATGTAGATGGCCAAATGATCCAATCGGTCAGTGGTGGAGGTCATTTTGGAGGCGGCTTGTTCATTAGTACACTTGATCATGCTCGCTTTGGATTACTCTTTGCGCGCAAAGGAAAATGGAAGAATCAACAATTGATATCAGAGAGTTGGGTGAATGCTGTAAATCAATCATCATCTGCTAATAAATCCTATGGATTGATGTGGTGGACCAATCAAGAGAACTATTTGGGTGACATTGCCAAAGATATATACTATGCAGATGGCTTTGGAGGCAACTACATTGTAGTTGATAAGGAACACGATTTAGTGATCGTGACAAAATGGTTGAATTCTAATAAGCTGGGCGAATTAGTAAGACTGGTCATTAGCTCAATAGAAGTCAAAAAATACTGATAGGAAATTGCTTTTTGACGCTCCGCGGTCAATCTATTTCTCGGGCTCAGACTCTCACTCGTCAAGGCTCAGTTAGGCGAGGCCTCGTCAGGGGCCGAGGCCAAAGTTTTGCCGAAAAACTGGAGAAGCTAAGGCTGTATGAAAATCTGAACAAGCGCCGGAATGGAGTAGAGACCTCTGTTACTGAAACATACGGATCACATCCTCCTTAATCCAAACAGAAGGTTCCTTTGAAGAATTGCTGGATGGCTTGAATAAGATCCAATAGAGCGCCAAGGCGGCCATGTTGTGAAACAAGTGCCACTGGATGTCAGCGGGCGGTTGAACACCAGCCAGATTCTGAGGTGAACAAGTTCATTGCCGAGCGGGCCCGATTGTGGGGTTCGTGAGGGCGGATGAACCACCTCTGCATGAGCACCTGCGAAGCAATTAAAGCATTGGCCCTCAAGGGTTGGTCCGGACGACGGATCGCCCGGGAACTGGCCGTGAATCGGGAGACGGTGGCCCGATACCTGGTGCTCTCAAAACCAGCCATTCCGCCCCTCGGCTCCCCCGCTGGTGGCCGGAGTCTCTGCGAGGTTCACTTGGCTGAGATCACCTTGGCTATCGAGCAGGGCCTCTCGGCTCAACGGATCTATCAGGATCTGGTCACAAGCCACGCCTTTGCTGGGAGCTACACGTCGGTCAAACGCTTCGTCCACTGCTGCCGCTCCAGCCAGAAGCTTCCTTTCTGCCGTTGGGAGAGTGAGCCCGGCGACGAAGCCTAGATCGATTACGGTCAGGGTGCCTGGGTGATCGACGAGCAAGGCAAACGCCGTCGACCTCATATGCTCCGTGCCATCTTGAGTCATTCTCGTGTCTTTGGTGCAATTTGCGCTCCGTTTCTGGACCCAACGTGCAGCTTGGATGTAAATTTTTGGTAGATCCTGAAAAAATGTCTTAAGGCGTCGATCTAACGGACGCATTCTTCATTGGGCCTTTGTGCTCATCGAAAAACAACCAGCAACACGCGTCTCATGGCTGAAACCATTTTTGTCGGAATTGATCTAGGAACCAGTCGGACATCCATCACCGCGTCCAATGGCTTTCGAAAGACCGTTTGGTCGTATGTGGGCTACCCGAAGGACCATGTCGCTCTGAAGCGATTGGGAGGTCGTGAGATCATTTACGGACAGGAAGCTCTGGAAAACCGCATGTCCGTTCATTTGTATCGGCCCCTGGCAGGCGCCTCGGTCAAGCAGCAGGGCGTCGTGGACCCTGAGCCCGTGAAGAAGGCGATTCGCGACTTGGTGGAATACGTGGTGCGCGAAATCAATGCTCCGGCCGATGCGGTCATCTACGCGGTGATCGGTGCTCCGGCCCAAGCCAGTGTGGCAGGCAAAGCCACCATCCTGGAAGCCGCCGCCAATTGCATCGACTCGGTGATCGTGTGCTCGGAGCCTTTTGCTGTCGCCTACGGCTTGGATTTCTTGGATGACACGCTGGTGATCGACATCGGCGCAGGCACCACCGACCTTTGCCGTGTTCACGGGTCGATGCCCTCGGCTGAGGATCAGCGTACCCATTACGTGGCCGGTGATTCTATCGATCAGTCCCTCTCCAAGCTCATTCAGGACAAGTTCCCTGAAGTTCAGTTCTCCATTAATATGGTGCGCGCCATTAAGGAACGGCACGCCTCAGTCAGCCCGAAGATGGATGAGGTCGAAGAGATTCTGCCCGTCGGTGGCAAGCCTACGAACTTCAACCTGACCGAACAGGTGTATTCGGCCTGCTATACGATTGTACCGCCGACGGTCCAGGCACTGCAGGACCTCATCGCCACCTACGATCCCGAGTTCCAGGCCAAGATGCGCAATAACATCCTGTTGGGGGGTGGCGGCAGCCAGATTCGCGGACTCGGACGAGCCATTGAGAAGGGGTTGAGCGAGTATGGCGGCGGCAAAGTCACCTTAGTTGAGGAGCCCCAATTTGCCGGTTCCAATGGTGCCTTGAAAATCGCTTTAGACATGCCGACGGAATTCTGGGCCGAGTTCCGGACCAACCGCGAGCTGGCCACGCAGGGGATGAGCGGTTTGGTTTCCTGATTCTGGCGACGGGGAAATCCCTCGTTGAGATCGGTTTCGGGACATTTGGGCACCACGGAGACATCCCTGGCGAAATCCTATGGGTGGCACCCAACATCATCGGCTGGAATCAGGCCGTCCCATCGTATGGCTGAGGGCGGAGTTGATCCGACGGATGATGGTGGGCGGCTATCGGCCGGAGACCGATGGTTCAAAAGCCTCCGACCTCCTTCGCTGGCTTTGGAAATACGGCGGCCTGCGGTTGCGCTTCAAAATTCTCCGTTCTCTGGCCCGGGTACTGGAGCGCCGCCGCCGCAAACGCCCGGTGCTGCGTGCCTCAGAGACACCGCCTCCGGACTTGGCACTCACTGCCTGGCTCAAAGCGCATGGGCATGTCCTCGCCGACTTGTCAGAACCGCCGCGCCGTCGCCCGGACTCTGGCGAAATCGCATTGCGCTGGCTCCGACGGTCGATCCATGGGCGCCTTCACCGAAAATCGTCCACACCGGTGCCAGTGGTAGATCCGGTCGTGGAAGCGTGGAAAACCCGTCATGAATCTGGGGCGCCACGCATGGTGCGACCTTTGGGACCGTTGCTGACGCCCCGGACCCGTCGTCGGAAGAATCCGCGGCGCGCTTTCCGGGATGAACTGGAATCGGAATCGGAATTGCTCGAACTGCCCCAGCGGCCCGAACTGCCCCAGCGATTGTACCGTGGAGAGGCCTTTCCGGAAACTGCACCAACAGGGTGGATGCCCCCGGGCGGACCGGCTCGATGGCGGCGGGCCTCGCCTCGCCAGTCCGGACCCGTGCGGGTCCTTCTGTTTGGCTTGCGGGCGCTGCGCCGCACCCTGCGCATGGCGCTGCGACTGCGCAAAGTTCCCACGTTGGTGGAGGCACCCCAGACTCCGCGCACCCTGGAAGATGCAGATCTGGAGAGCAGCCTTCAGAAGGTCCTTGAGAAGTTGTTTGACGGACGATTCCAAGACGTCCGCCACAGCCGTGACCTGCTTCGGGGCGTCCGCCAGCTCTTGGAAGCCGATACGGATCGACCGTTGGAGAAGGATCTCGCCCTCAAAGACGATCAGATCCAAATGCTGGAGCAGAAGATTCGGCGTCTGGCAGCTCTGCTGAAGGAGAACGAACGTCAGCGCGAGCTCATGCGCACGACGGGCGGGGTTAAGTTGCAATTCGTCTCCGGAGTGGGAGCTGTGGATCCCGGGATCAAATCCGGGGATCCAAAGCGGAAGGTCAAACTCGACCTCATGCGCGAGATTCGAGCGATCAACCGCGAGATTCGTGGCGAGGTGAAGGCTTTGGCTCGGTCCTCAGTGCCGCCAACGCCTGCTCGCAACGCGGGCCCAGCCTTAGAATCTCTACCCGTTCTACCCGAAGCGCAGCCCAATCTGGTCGCTGCAGAGCCTCCCTCGACCGAATCGACGGGTGAAGCCCCAGCGGCACCCAGCAATAAAGTACCACCGTTCAACCACCCTTTCAACCTTTCGTAGCCCTGGGGTCAAGCCGTAGGGCCTCGCCATAAACAGGTTGAAGGGATGGAATAAAGGTGCTAGCAAGCCTCAAGTGGGTTCTGAGTCCGGCTCCAGTGCATGCGCTATCACTGGTCTTTTGACCGTTTAGCGACCCGAATCTTGGGGTTTCAATCCGAGCCTCCGAACCTGCTCTTGTATGCATTTTGTGACCAAATGGGCCACCAGTGGTTTACCAAAACTGCTGATTGCGTGTTTGTGTCTGATAGGAGGGTGCAACGGGCTGATGGGATCCACCTCCGGTACAGAGGGGCTGACCAACATCACCTCTGTCCCGAGACGGGTCACGGTTCAGGAGGGGGAAACAGCCTACCGTATTGCTCGTCGCTACAAACCGGATTCGGTGACCATGGATCAAATGCTCCTGGCACTCCTGCGCGAGAATCCAGGCGTTTTCCAGGCTGGGAACCTTCATCGAATCCGAGCCGGGTCGATCTTGGTGATCCCGTCCCATCCAGTGGTTCAGAAAATATCACCGGCCGAAGCTTTCCAGGTTGTCCAAGGTCAAAATCGCCGCATCGTTTCCGAGAACCCGCGGATGGTCCCCCAAGCAGCCATCGCTGCCTCAGTGCAACCCACAGTGCCGGTACCGGTGACAGTGACAGTGCCGGTGACAGTGCCAAGCAGTTCACAGAATCTTGCCGAGAGAGTTAGTCCTGTAGCAGAACTTACTCTGGCCCCGGTTCTCCCAAAGCCTGAGCAGAACATCACAGGAGCAGCCTCCAAAGATGGGCAGGGAAGTTTCCCTATCAAAGGAGGGATTTGGATATCGCTCATGGGTGCGGTGGTGCTGTTGTCTCTAAACGGCAACCGGATTCGGGACCGATTCCGAGGCTGGCATCGTCGCTCAACAATCGCTACCCCTCCTTCTGTATCCTCCAATCGCCGTACCCAGACTGTCTTAGAAATAATGGTCAGCATACGGGATTTCAATCGCCAGATGCGTTTGGAAATTGAAGTTTGGATCCATTCTCAAAACACCACTTCTACAGCAGTCCGTCCGTCTGTCACAAATTGGAAACCCTCGATCTCAGTGATTCCAGCATCGGGATTTCAGAAAATTGCTCAAAGTGATTTTGTTATATTACAAAATCACTCGTCTGTATCGCCGGTTAAGGAAACTGACATGGATGTCCGTTTCTTGGGTCACGGACTTCATCTGGATTTTCAATTTCTCCAGCACAAGCCTTCGGATTCTCCATTAGATCAAGCCGCTTCAGAAGCTGAAATGCTAGAGAGGCCCGTCCCGTCCTCTCATATCCAGTGTCCTTCGTCGCCACAAACGCCCTTTCAGCGCACTAAATCCATGAAAGCATCCGGATTTTCATTTTCACCTTCCGAGTATTTGGCCAATCAGCAAATTCAGATGATGAGTTTGGAGGAAGAGGGAGTTTACATTCGCCTGCTTTCCTATTGCTGGCAGAATGGTTCGGTCCCCAAGGATCCCGAGCAAGCGGCGCGCTTGGTTGGCAAGGGTGCTTCAACCACCGTAGTGGCATCGGTGTTGAGGTCGTTTCATGCGACCCAAAACCCCCAAGAACTGACCCATTTTGACCTTCAGCAGCAAAAAGAGCGTCTGACTCAGTGGAAGGAAAAGTCGGCAGCGGGCGGTCGAAAGTCAGCAGCAACCCGTAAGGGTGGACGAACCACCCTTGACGCAGTTCTTGAAAAAAGGCCTGAAACGACTATTTTAAATACTCAAAAAATTTCAATGCCGGCCTCATTGCCTCGGAAACTCGCTCCGCTGCAGCCTCGGGCACTGACTTCAGAGCCTCCAGGATTCGATTCTAAGGCCTCTCAAGAGACGTTTGAGCGTCAAGCTATCGCCATGGGGTTATTGGCGACAGACGGGGCCTTTCTGCACCGGCAATGGCGGTCCAAAGACCCGGAGCTTCGCTTGGGGATGGCCTCGGATTGGCGGCAATGGATGCTGGATTGGAAGGTACAAGGGCGTTTCCCGAGCCAATTGAGCAATCCAGGGGGTGGTCGTGTGTCTGGTGTGCCTGAGAAGGCTCGTCCTGCGTCCGCAGCGGTGATTCCGCCTCAACCCTCCCGCGATTTTCCTAAAATTAAAGCGTCAGATACGCCTTATTCCTTTCGATTTGATGGATTTCAGACTTCGAATGGCTCTTAGTGGAATGAATCGCTCTGACTGAGGCCTAAAGATTTAGCCCTGGAGTTATGGCGGAGCGACGCGTTCCAGCTAAGCCGTAGAGTTGTGTTCGTATTAGTACAGCAATTTAATAAACGGGCACCATTCAAACCCAAGTTTGATGCATCACCGGGGGTGGGGTGATGGGGGCGTTGCTTCACGGGTGAAAAGGGGGCGTTTTGCATCGTTTCGCCCTTTTTGAGCGCCTCCAAGGCCACAAGGCGCGTAGATTTCGAGGCTCGTTGGTGAGGAATTGGGACCTACAAGACTTCACCGGCTCTGAATTTAGAACTGGGCGAAGAGCTTCGGTAAACGCGTAGGCGGATCAAAGGTTCGGCTTCAGGGTGTTTAATTGAGTTTTGCTAATATCTCATCAGATAATTCAGAGTGTGAATGAGTCTCTGTTTCTAGTTTTATATTTACGCATTACTGTGGTTTAATTTTTAACATATTGAACCGCAATGTGTTTAAATTAATAAAAACATATGATTTTTAACCAACAGTATGTATTTATTTGTTTTATCGATTTATTTTAATAGGGTGTTTCAACGTTTTTATTGATTGAATTCGTGGAGGTAGTCTCACCGATTGAGAGCTAGGGTAGGTCCGGCCATTTTCCGTAAAGACAGGGGGGTGGATTCGAAAAATTCTTCCAGTGGTGATTTGACTCCAAGTTTTCAGTGAGTTGCCACGGTCGCTCGCGGGGAGTAATAGGATTCTATCCGCTTATTCGGCCCGATCGGGGGTGGAGGTGCTTTCATTGGCGCGATGAGTCTGGAGACCAAGAATGGGATGCGGGACTCAGCAGGCAGGCCTCGGGACGATGGGAGAATTGGAGGTAGGGCATCGTCGCTTCGGTGGTGGCGAAAGGGCGAAAGAGGGTCGGTTGGGTGAAACGGGGACGAGGTTTTTGCGGGGCAATTTTGGTTCGAAACTGGCCTCGATGGGAGGCCACTCGGGAGAGGGCTTGGGTGGAGAAAACAGAAGGGCAATGGCCGCCACTATTTGGAGTGGAAGTGGGTCCAGATTTCCCCGAGATGGCCATCGGATGCCTCACTCCCGTTGGCATGAGCGATGAGCCTGAAACCCACCAATCCTCGTCACGGCCGCGGAGTCGTCGCGGTGCTCGGTGGGAGAGGGCTCCCCGATTTTATTGAGAGGGAAACCGATGGGCTAAAGCTGGACAAAATACAACAATCAGGTTGTGTTAGGTTTAAAAATGCAATAAAAATGGCTTTGTAATCGATGAATACCCAACAAACGCCCATCGAAATAGTGGTTAAAAGTGCAACAAAAACCCAACTGTTGGGTCTTGTTGGGCTGAAGTTGGGATTGATGGAAATCATCAGCGCCTCACGAAAAAGCCTCACTTCGGAGTCAACCGAACCGCTGAACGTCCGAACATTGGCCGACCAAGTGGGGGCGTCTTTGCGAACTGTCGAAACCACCTTGGCACGCATGGTTCGGGAGGGATTAATTTCGGTGGCGCAATCCAAGCGCGGCCGTGGCGGGTGGGTCAGCTACTCCATCGCAACGGGGTTGCTCCAGGAAATCCAGAAGGCTCACGCAGACGGAGACTGGCCCTCGGCGCCGTCGCACACCGTCCGCTCGGGAGGAGGGTCCCCCCTTTCGGCGGGCGCAGAATTCCCAAGCCGTCGGCCTGGGTATGCCAGCGATCCTGTGGCAGGTTTCGGCTCTCGTCCTAGGGGAAGTCAAAACTCCCGGGAGATTCCTGACGAATGGCTGGAAGTGGATTGTTCATTACTGCATCAAGAACAGGTGATGTTTGCTCCGAGTCATCTTCGGCAGGTGTGGAAATGGGGCAATGTGAGTCTCGATGAGTTGCAGTTATCCATCGAAGCCTTTGCTTTTGATATTCGGGTCAACCGCAAAACCATGAGAATGGGATTGCTCAATGGATTCATGGAGATCCTCAAGACCGGTTCTTATGGACCGCCCGCAAACTTTGAGACTCAGGCGGACACCGTTCGCCGGCAGAACATCGAACGACTGGAAGCATATCGGGCGCGCCAAAAAGATCTGGATCGACGAGAATCCGACCTTGCCTTCAGTCTTTGGCTGGGCGGAATGAGCGAGGCGCGTCTCAGGCAATGGATGCCTCTGGAACTCCAAGATCAACCCCTCGAAAATCATGCCGTGCTGAGCTCCCTCCGATTGATTTACGAGCAGATGCCTCGCAAGGCTGTGACTCAGACCTAGGGCTCTGGGCAAATTAAATCCCGATGACTGGCTTGCACCAAGGTGGTGGAACTTAAAACACTTTTAAAACGTTTATGAGACCGTTGGCTCTTTATTGCTCATTAATGCTCTGGATCATGCCCTCACTGGCTGCGGTAGAACCCGTGTGTCAGCGCCGTCCTGGAACCCACGGCAAGTTGCCGGTTTGAAAACCACGATTTTGCCATGTTCTTGGAGGGATGTTCTTCTGGATTGAGCGGCCGCGTTTCTTCCTTCTCCCAATAGCACCCGAGTGCGTTCAGTGCCCAATAGACCGAATCAGAATTCGCTTGGCCAACGACCAAGAAGAGGGCGGATTGATGGGGCGTTGGACTTTTGGAGACGGTGGTTTTCAAACTGACAGGTTTCGTCGGTTTTCAAGCCGTCGCTGACACCCGTGATCCTGAACGTTCAGGCTAAGCAGATCACCGGCACCCGATGGTTCGATATCTCCTATGAAATCCGGGATCCGGACAGTGCTGCCGTCTCGGTGTCTTTAAAAATCTCTGCCATCGAAGGCTGGGAATTTCTGGGATGGAGCGGCGATTATGTGGGCAACGATCCGAAGCTCTCCTGGGAGGTAAAAGCCCCCGCCCACCTGGTCGCCACTTTTGGGACGACCCTCAATACCGTGGCGACGGGCGGGGGTAAAATCGCCTTGGAGCCGGCAATGAAAGTGTATCCCTACGGTTCGAAGGTGCGGGTTATGGCCATTCCGGATTTGGGCTATGGCCTTTCCCTGTGGGGCGGAGCCGGTGTTGGCCAAACTCAAAACGAATGGGCGCTCATCATCACCAACGCCGGGCCGAAGATCTCGGCCCTCTTTGGCCCAGTGCTCAAGCCGTGTCCTTAGCCGGAACGATTGAGTTGGGAGGAAAGTGATGGCGTTGCGAATTCTTTCGTAAGACAAGGCGAGAGCGAGGAGCGGGCCGATTGAGGTCCGTAACGAGAGAACAACGAAGTGATTGCGGAAGAAAACGCAGCCAGTACGACCGATCCAATTGAATCGTTCCGGTTCAGCCGGAACGATTCAGTTTTTCGTCGATCGCCGGACTGCGGAATCGCCAAGTGACGGTGCCTAGCCGGAGAGGGGGCGGAGGAAGTAAGTGTCGATGGTGCCGCGCCCTTTGATGGAGGTTCCTCCCTCCGTCACCAAAAACAACATTCCCAACACCGTTGCTGTGGGTGATCCTCCAAGCCTCCCCTGAACGAAGCTCGGTCCCATGATCTCTGCCACCATCCTGTCTCCCGTTGCTGCTGAAATTGTCTTAGCCGGAACGATTCAGCCGGTTGACCTGGGCTTCTATGCCCTGTGCCTGAGCAATGCCTGGCCACCACGGAGGTCGGGTCGTGAGGACCGGGCCTAGACCTACAAATCTTTCAACTCAAACCCACCATGCACATCACCCGACTCATCATCGCCATCCTGGCCTTCGCGTTGTCTTCCGACAGGCCAACCGTCGCGGCTGACGCGCCCATCAAACACCGACTGCTCTTCACCGAGTACGGTAAGGGCCCCAATCGGTTTATCGAACTCGATGCAGAGGGCAGGAAGGTGTGGGAGTTCCATCCACCGAGCACGACGGTCCTCTTCCAGGCGCTACCGAATGGCAACATACTCTCCGGCTACGGCGGCACTCCGACCGGCGTTCGCGAGATCACATCGCGCGGGAAGACGGTGTTCGATTACGTCAGCAAATCGCATCAAGTCTTCGGCTGCGAGCGCTTGGCCAATGGCAACACGCTGGTCGCCGAGCAGGGGCCGTGTCAGGCGGTCGAAGTGAATCCTCAGGGCCAGATCGTCCACGTCACTCCGCTGACCACGACTGTCGAGGGGCACCACCTTCAAGTGCGCAACGTCCACAAGCTCGCGAACGGCAATATCCTAGCCGCCCATGAAGGTGAGGGCGCCGTGCGCGAGGTGGATCCGAGCGGCAAGGTGGTGTGGGAATACACCGGTGTCACCAACACGGGCGATGCGCAGCGACTCCCCAATGGCAATACACTCATTTGCTGCGGCACGCAGAAGCGCTTGATCGAGGTGACGCGGGACAAGCGAATCGTGTGGGAGTTCAGCGACAAGGACGCTCCGGATTTGAACATCACCTGGATCTCCAGCCTTCAGCAGCTCAAGAACGGAAACCTGCTCATCGGCAACTTCATGCGCGGCAAGGAAGGGCAGGGGGCCCACGCCATCGAAGTGACGCATGACAAGAAGAAGCGGGTCGTCTGGAAATGGGATGACCACACCTTGATCCAGTCACTCACCACCGTCCGCGCAATTGGAGAGTGATGATTTTTGCCTTCGGCAGATCGAGAAACCGCAACAGCAGGATCCCATGGATGCCACTCGAACCAGTGATGCCCGGGCAACCGAAAGAAGAGGTTATTCACTGGCAATGGACTGGGCGAACCTCAGCAGAACGCGTTAAAAATCGAAATTGTCAGATTCTGAAATTTCCGTCGGCAGACCTCTTTAATTCCGCCAGAAAACCAACCCCAACTACCCATGCCTACCGTAGCCATTACTGATTACACCTTTTCGGATCTCAGCCTGGAAGAAGCGGTTCTTCGTCCAGCGGGCGTCGAGGTCGTTTCCTTCAAAGAAAAGCGTTCTCCCGCAGAGCTTGCTGAGTTGGTGCGTAATGCCGATGCGGTGATCGCCCAATTCGCTCCCGTGAACGCGGAGGTCGTCCATGCCATGACGAAGGCGAAGGCCATCGTTCGTTATGGTGTGGGCTACGACAATGTGGACTGCGCGGCGGCCCGCGAATGCGGCATCCCGGTGTGCAATATTCCGGATTACTGCATCGACGAGGTGGCCGATCACGCGCTCGCCTTCATCCTCGCCATCACGCGCCAGGTAGTGCCCAACGCTCTGCACTTGCGCCAGGGGCAGTGGGGCCTCGCAACGCCGCTCAGTTCGATGTCGTCGCTGAAACATCTCACGGTGGGAATTGTGGGCTTTGGGCGCATTGGGCGGGACGTTGTGACTCGCCTGCTCGCCTTCAAAGCCAAGGTGCTGGTGTTTGATCCCGTCGTGGGGGCCGATGAAATAGCCAGATCCGGAGCGGTGGCCGTGGCCTCGTTCGAAGAGTTGCTCGCGCACAGCGACATCGTCTCTCCGCACTGCCCCTCCACACCGAAGACCCAGCAGCTCTTCAATGCCGCGGCCTTCGCGAAGATGAAAGCCGGTTCGATCTTTATCAACGTGGGCCGTGGCGATTTGGTAGATAGCACCGCTATCACCGCAGCCCTGCAATCGGGTCATCTCGCCGGCGCTGCGCTCGACGTCTTTAATCCGGAGCCGATTCCTGCGGACCATCCCATCCGCACCCTGCCCAACGTGATTCTCGCCGCACACATCGCATCGGCGAGCCCGCCGTCGGTAAAGACGCTGCGAGAGAGCGCCGCTCGCATCGCGCTGCAAGCCGTGCGTGGCGAACTGCCGCCCAACATCGTCAATGGCGTCAACGCTCCGAGGTAATTCAACCCAACCCAACTCACCCACTCATGACCACTCGTCGATCCTTCATCTCCTCCATCGGCTCACTCGCTGCCATGCCTCTATTAGCCCGAGACTACGGAATCAATGCGGCCCCGGTCCGTTACCCCGAGCCGGATGTCATCGCCCTCGATAAGGCCTTCGAGAAGTACAAGATCGGATCCTCTCCCATCGAACGGCTGCACACCGGCATGTATTGGGCGGAAGGACCGGCTTGGAGCGGTTGGGGGCAATACCTCGTTTGGAGCGATATCCCGAACAACGTCCAGCATCGATGGCTGCAGGATGACGGCGCGGTCACGACGATTCACAAGCCCGCTGGCCACAGCAACGGCAACACCTTTGACCGCGAGGGGCGGCAGATTTCCTTCGAGCATGGCAATCGCCGCGTGGTGCGCTACGAGCCCGACAGCAGCCTCACCGTCTTGGCCGACAAGTATGAGGGCAAACCTTTCAACGCTCCCAACGATGGGGCAGTGCACCCCGATGGCAGCATTTGGTTCACCGATCCCGGATACGGCAGCCTCGGCAACTACGAGGGCAACAAGGGCGATCTCGTGCTCAAAGAGGCCGTTTATCGCATCGACCGCAGCGGCAAGGTGCAAAAGATGACCGACGAAATCTTCAAGCCGAACGGGCTCTGCTTTTCGCCGGATTACAAGAAGGTCTATGTCGCCGACACCGGCGCCAGCCACTACCCCGAGGCTCCGAAGAACATGAAGGTCTGGGACATTGATGGAGCGAAGGTTAAGAACGGGCGCGAGTTCGCTTCCATGCAAATGGACCTCAACGGCAAGAAGGTGGCCGGGTTTGCGGATGGCATCCGTTGCGACAAGGACGGCAACGTCTGGGCTGGCTCAGGTTGGGGCGGCGAGGGCTATGACGGTGTGCAGATCTTCTCGCCGGAAGGTCAACGCATCGGACAAATCCTGCTGCCAGAGGTGTGCAGCAACATCTGTTTCGGTGGCCCGCGCCGGAACCGGCTCTTCATGACCGCCAGCCGCAGTCTCTATGCGGTTTATGTCGAGGCCCAAGGGGCGCATTGGTGCTAAACTCTGTCGCTTAAAACCATGCAGACGCCACCGGACAGGGATGTCCGCCTCTTGGAAGCTCCCGATATCGTCCTCGTCGGTAGCGGCATCATGTCCGCGACGCTCGGGGTGATGCTCAAGCGGCTCGACCCGCGTCTGCGTATCCAGGTGGTTGAGGCTACCAAGGACCTGGCCTCTGAAGCCTCGGACGGCTGGAACAATGCGGGCACGGGCCACGCTGGATTGTGTGAGATGAGCTACACACCGTCTCGAGATCCGGACGGCCGGGTGCCGATTGGCAGAGCGCTGCGGATCTTCGAACAATTCGAGCAATCGAAGCAGTTTTGGGGTTCTGTGAGCGTCGATGGCATGGTGGGAGCCCCCTCGGATTTCATCCATGCAGTGCCGCATGTTTGCTTCGTAAAGGGCTCAGAGAACGTGGACTTCTTGCGGGCCCGCCACGCTGCGATGGCCGAGCACCATTTCTTCGGCGGCATGACGTTCACCACGGATCCGTCGACGATCCATCAGCGGGCTCCGCTGGTGATGGAAGGCCGCGAGCCCGGACCCGTCGCAGCCACGACGGGCGATGGCACCGAGGTGGACTACGGACTGCTGGCCCGCCGTTTGTGTGGTTGGCTGGCGGATCAGGAGCAGTGCGGCGTCGCAGCCGGATGGAAGGTAACCCGACTTCAGCGCGGTGCGGGTGAGTGGCATCTCTCCTTGCGATGCAGCGCCTCTGGAGAAGAGCGCCAACAGCGTGCCAAGTTCGTCTTTGTCGGTGCCGGCGGCGGCAGCCTGCCCTTGCTGCAATCCACGGGTCTCGCCGAGGTGGCAGGACTGGGTGGGTTTCCCATTGGCGGTCAGTGGCTCGTTTGCGACGAGCCCTCGATTTGTGCCCGACATGACTCCAAAGTTTACGGCTTAACGCCGCCCTCATCGCCCAGCCTGGGTGCCGGGCACCTCGATGTGCGGCGGCTCAATGGGCAGCGCCAATTGCTCTTCGGACCGTTTGCCTCATGGACGACCCGTTTTCTCAAACAGGGGCATTGGAGTGATCTGCCGCTCTCGATTCACGGGGGCAATCTGGGCGCGCTGCTTCAGACCGCCGCGCGGAATCTCCCACTGGTGAAGTATCTCATTACTCAGGGCCTCAAAAGCAGGGAGCACCGAATGGCGGCGGTGCGCGAGTTTTATCCCAATGCCCGATTGGAAGACTGGAGGCTCGTGCAGGCAGGTGTTCGCGTGCAGGCCATCAAGAGGGCAGATCGCGGCCAATTGTCTTTCAGCACCGAAGTGTTTTCGTCTGCCGACCGTTCGATCGCAGCAATGCTGGGCGCTTCGCCCGGAGCATCGGTCGCGGTGAACATCGCTCTCGAGGTCGTTCAGAACTGTCTTCCGCAGTTGCTGGGCTGTTCCGAAGGCCTGGCGCGAATGAGGCAAATGATCCCGACCTTCGACCAAGACCTGAAGCAACCGGCCAGCGTCCCCTTATTTGAGAAGACCCACCGCGAGGCCGCCGAGAGGCTACGACTCCATCCTTCAGCATGATAACCCTGACAGACAAAATCGCCCTCGTCACCGGATCGGGTTCCGGCATCGGAGCTGCCATCGCAGAATGCTTCGCTGAAGCTGGAGCATGGGTGTTTGCCACCGACTGCGACGAAGCCGCGGCGCAGAAAACGGCCGCGCGGATTCGTGAACGGGGACATCGCGCAGAATCGCTCCTCCTAGATGTGAGTGACGAGACGGCATGCCGTACCGCGGTGCAGCGGGTGACGGAGGAGTGCGGACGCTGCGATGTGCTCGTGAACAACGCGGGCGTCGGGCATGTCGGCACCATTCTGACCACCAAGCCCGAAGAGTTGGAGAGACTGTGGAAGGTGAATGTCCTCGGCATCTATCAACTCTCGCGTGCCGTACTGCCCGGCATGATCGTCCGGGGGAGCGGGTCCATTGTGAACATCGCTTCCATCGCTGGCTTGATGGGCATGGAGGCCCGTTTCGCCTACACCACAACGAAACACGCCGTCGTCGGAATGACGCGATCGATGGCAATGGATCTGGGCACTCAGGGCGTGCGCATTAATTGCATCTGCCCGGGTCGTGTTCACACCCCATTCGTCGATGAAATGCTGCGCCAGTATGACAACCCCGAGGACTATCTCCGTCAGATGGAGGCGCCGCACGCCATGAAGCGCATGGCGGCCCCGTCGGAGATCGCCTCTGCCGCGCTCTACCTTGCCAGCGATGCGGCCTCCTTTGTCACCGGCAGCGCCATGACCGTTGATGGCGGCTATACCGCAGGAAAATAGAAGCCCACCATTTCCACCCTCACTCACCACAATAAACCCTGCGCATCCAGACCCTCCTCAATGGCAAAACGATGCAGGACTGGAACACCAACGACATGATCTTCGACGTGCCCACACTCATCGAGTTCCTCAGCGGCAGCACCACGCTGCTTCCGGGCACCGCTCTCTTCACCGGAACACCCCAAGGTGTCGGATTTACGATGAAACCTCCCGTCTTCTTGCAACCGGGCGACACCGTGACCATCGACATCGAGAAGATTGGTGGGCTGACCAATCCCGTCGTGGCCGAGTCGACCGTTTAGTCAGACCATACTCTTTACCCAGCGCTCCATGAACCCCTCCGCCGTTGATCCCATTGCACTGCGACGCAAAGTCGCATGGCGGATTCTGCCGCTGGTCGTTGTCCTTTATATCGTTTCCTACCTCGACCGCGCGAACGTGGCGTTTGCCAAGCTGCGAATGGGAAAGGCATTGGGATTTTCCGATGAGGTGTTTGGCTTCGGTATTGGTGTGTTTTTTATCGGCTACCTCTTTCTTGAGATTCCCGGTGCGTTGCTCGTGGAGCGGTGGAGCGCGCGGAAGTGGTTTGCTCGCATTCTCATAACCTGGGGCTTGATTTCGGCGGCGATGGCCTTTGTGAAGACGCCATCGCAATTTTACTGGGCGCGATTTGTTCTCGGCGTGGCCGAGGCGGGTTTCTTTCCCGGCATCATCGTGTATTTCACACACTGGTTTGCGCAGAGAGACCGCTCGCGTGCGTTGTCGGGATTGCTGGTGGCCGTGCCGTTGAGTCTCGCGCTCGGCGCGCCGGTGTCGTTAATGCTGTTGGATGTGAACTGGTTCGGGCTCGAGGGCTGGCAGTGGATCTTCATCATCGAGGGACTGCCTGCAGTGCTGCTGGGAGGCGTCGTTCTGGCTTGTTTCACCGATCGGCCAAGAGATGCCGTATGGCTGACGCAGCCTGAGCGAGATTATTTGGAGGGGGTACTTGCGGCTGAAGCGACGGCCAAAGAAGCGACCGCAAAAATCTCCGTCTGGCAGGCGCTGCGTTTACCCGCGGTGTGGACGCTCGTCTTCGGCGTGATGATCGGTAACAGCGGCGGCTATGCCCTCAACTTCTGGTTGCCAACCACGGTGAAAAATCTCTCCGGTGGCTCCGATCAAATGACGCTCTTCTACAGCGGCCTCTACTACAGTTGCGGCATCCTCAGCGTCATCATCTCGGGCCAGAGCGCCGACCGCACGGGGGATCGCAAATGGCATGCAGCGGGGGGCATGATCGCCACGGGTATTTTTCTCATGTGCAGCACCATTCCTGGCCAAGGCTTCGGCACTCAAATGGCATGGCTCTGCCTCACTGCACTCGGAGCGTTTTTCTGGATCTCGCCGTTTTGGACACTGCCATCGCTCACGCTCACCGCCTCCGCCGCCGCAGTGGCCACGGGTTTGATCAACATGGGAGCCAACCTCGCAGGCTATCTCGGCAACCACGCCACCGGTTGGCTGCGCACGAACGGCTTCAGCGAGACGCAGTGCCTCCATTTTCTCGCTGCCTGCTTCATCGTCGGTGGCATTATCATTAGCTTTCTGCGTCTCAAGCCCAAAACCGCATGAGTCCCCACACGAACAAATCATCCCCCCTTCAACTCTACCGAACCCTGATCATTATCCGGATGGTGGAGGAGCGTCTGGCGAAATCGCATCAGCGCGGACTCATCCAAGGGGCCTGCCACACCTATGTTGGACAAGAGGCCATCGCGACGGGCGTGTGCGCGCACTTGCGCAATGAGGATGCCATTTTCAGCACGCACCGGGGTCACGGTCATGCACTGGCAAAAGGGATGGAGCCGGGGCAACTCATGGCTGAATTGTTTGGTCGCGAGACGGGCTGCTCGCGCGGTCGCGGGGGGTCCATGCATCTCTTTGCGCCCGAGATCGGCATGATGGGTACCAGCGGCATTGTGGGTCCCTGCATCTTGCAAGCGGCCGGTGCGGGCTACAGTTCCTTGATCCTCAAGAGCGGCCAGGTGGGTGTCGCGTTTTTCGGCGATGGTGCCGTCAATAACGGCGCGTTCCATGAAGGCCTGAACATGGCGAGCATCTGGAAATTGCCGGTCTTGTTCATCTGCGAGAACAATCAGTTCGCCACAGAAGTTCCCTTCGCCAGTGTCGCAGGCAATTCCAGCGTTGCAGCTCGGGGTGCTGCCTATGGCATCTCCAGTATCGAAGTGGATGGCAACGATGTGCTCGCCGTTGAAGCTGCCGCCTGCGAGGCCGTGAAGCGCGCACGGGACGGCGGAGGCCCCTCACTCATCGAATGCAAGACCTACCGCACCCGGGCGCACGCCGAGGGCATGGGCGACTTCACTTACCGTACCCGGGAAGACGTGGAGCAATGGAGGACACGATGCCCGATCGCTCGACTTAAAAAGCACCTCCTAGAGAACGGACTCGCAAGCGATGCCCAGCTGGACTCCATCGAACAGGATGTCTCTGCACTCACCGAAGCGGCGCATGAGTTTGCTGAAAAAAGCGCTTATCCCACCGCTGAGAGCGCCACCTCCCACGTCTACGCTGTGTCCACAAGCGCACCGCATCGGGAGGCGCCGTCGACCTCCTCGGTCACGCGCGAGCTTACCTTCATGAAGGCCACCCTTGAGGCGCTGACTGAAGAGATGGCGCGCAATCCAAAGATCTTCGTCATGGGCGAAGGCATCGGTGCGCGCGGCGGCAACTTTGCCACCACCAGCGGCCTGTTTGCAGTGCATGGAGCGGCGCGGCTGCGTGACACGCCTATTTGCGAACGTGGCTTTGTGGGTCTGGCGGGGGGCGCGGCGATGACCGGTACGCGGCCTGTGGTGGACTTCATGTTTGCCGACTTCGTGCTCGATTCGGTCGGCGAGATCGTCAACCAAATCGCCAAGATGCAATACATGAGCAGTGGGCGACTCAAGATGCCCGTGCTCCTGCGGGGATGCATCGGCATCGGCCATGCGGCGGCCACCCATCATAGCGGCAGCTACTACTCGATGTACGCGCACTTCCCAGGATTGCGAGTCGTGGTGCCGTCCTCACCGCGTGATGCAAAAGGCTTACTCAAGACCGCGCTCACCTGTGACGATCCCGTGCTGTTCCTCGAACACCGCGAGCTCATGTCGGTGAAGGGACCGGTGCCTGAGGAAGAATATTTCATCGACTTCGGTAAGGCCGCCGTCGTCCGCGAAGGGAGCGATGTCACCGTCGTCGCGCTCGCGCTGATGGTGCACAAGACGCTTGCGGCCTGTGAAACGCTCGCCGCCGAAGGCATCTCGGTAGAACTCATCGACCCGCGTACCGTGGCCCCGCTCGACGTGGACACCATTTTACGCTCCGTTGCCAAGACAGGACGCCTCCTGATCGTGGATGAAGATTTCGCGCACTGCGGCATTAGTGCCGAGATTGCTGCTCAACTGGCCGATCGCGGTTTCGACGACCTGGATGCTCCCATCCGCCGCCTCAACGGCAAACCCTCTCCCACACCGTATAGTCCAACCTTGGAGGCAGCGGTGGTGCCGAATGTTGAGGCCATCGCCAACGCGATCCGCAGTCTCCACGCCGAGTGATCATGAGCATTCAGCCAGCGTATCCCGCTTCCTCGAATTTAGAGGGGGCCCAAAAACCTCACAGCACATAGTCATGCCCATCGAAATCCAACTTCCGCGTCTCGGGTGGTCCATGGAGGAAGGCAAATTCCTCGATTGGTTGAAAAAAGACGGCGACTTCATCCAAGAAGGCGAGCCGCTCTTCACACTCGAGAGCGACAAAGCGGCCCAGGAAATCGAGTCCATCGACTCCGGCATCCTCTGTATTCCCCCCAACGGGCCCAAGCCCGGTGACCTTGTGCAAGTGGGGCAAGTCTTGGGTTACCTGTTGTCGCAAGGCGAATCTGCTCCCGGCACCGTGCCACCCAGGTCCGCCGCAAATCCGGAGGATTCGCTGATAAAATTAGCCGAGCCGCAGGCCACTGGGATCGCTGAATCCACGGGAGAAACCAAGCCTCGCGCCACGGCAGGCCACCCCGCTTCTCCGCGCGCCCGCCGCGCCGCCATTCAGCACCGCGTTGATCTTTCCACGCTCTCTCCCTCCGGCCAGGGCGGGCGCATCCGAGAGTGCGATGTTCTCGCCGCCGCCGACTCCACGTCCTCCGGTGGCATGAAATCGGTGCCGCTCACGCCCCTGCGCAGATCCATCGCTGCGCGGCTCATGCACAGTCGCCAAACCACCGTTCCCGTCACCATCACCGGACGGTGCGATGCCACCGAGTTGCTCGCGCTGCGCCGGCGACTCAAATCCAAGTCTCCGTCCGACCAGCAGTCCATTGCCGTTATCCCCACGATCAACGACATCTTCCTCGTGCTCACGGCCGCCGC
The DNA here is from genome assembly GCA_945893185.1 of Akkermansia muciniphila. Taxonomy (GTDB): domain Bacteria; phylum Verrucomicrobiota; class Verrucomicrobiia; order Limisphaerales; family UBA9464; genus SXXZ01. The sequence continues at coordinate 38,995 of CAMDDW010000025.1, forward strand.
ACTCCGACAGCATCCCATGCTCGCGGCGAGATGGGCAGACGATCACCTGCTGCTCCCTGAGAGCATTCACCTCGGCATCGCCGTGGATACCGAGGCCGGCCTTCTCGTCCCCGTCATCCGCGCCGTGGACACTGCCACACTCACCCAGGTGGCCACCCAATCACAGAAGCTCATCGCCGAGGCCCGTGCAGGCAAACTCGCCGCGGTCGACATGCAAGGCGCCTGCTTCACGCTCAGCAACCTCGGCAGCCTCGGGGTCGAGGCCTTCACCCCGGTCATTAACCCTCCCGAATCCGCCATCTTGGGTATTGGAGCCATCGTGCGGGAGGCCGTGCCTCTCGATGACGGCACCTTTGTCGCGCGTGATCGCCTCACGCTGAACCTCACCTTCGACCATCGGGTCAATGACGGCGCTGCCGCCGCACGCTTCCTGCTGACCCTCCGTCAACTTATTGAACAGCCCTTCCAGAGCCTCATGTAGTCTCGTTGAGTCTCGTGTAGTCGTTACTCACTCATGAACGTCCAACTCCAAGACCAGGTCGCCCTCGTCACCGGGGCCGCCGGTGCCATCGGTCAGGCCATCTGCGCCTCTCTCGCTGCCAATGGCGCCAAGGTCGTCTACGCCGACATTGATTTCGAAGGCGCACGCCGACTCGCCGCAGCCACTCCCGGAGCGATGCCCCTCCGCATGGATGTGACCGACGAAAAAGAGGTCGAGCTGGCCATGAGTCAGATCATCGACGCCCACGGGCGCCTCGACATTCTCGTCAACAACGCAGGCATCAACACCATGGCGCACCGCGTGACCATCGATTCTTTTCCGGCCGAGGAATGGGACCGGATTCTCCGCGTCGACCTCACCGGTCTTTTCCTCGTGAGCAAAGCCGCCTCCCGCCAGATGCTCCTGCGCAGATCTGGGCGCATCATCAATATTTCCTCCGTCATGGGTCTGGTCCCGGCTCGGCTCCAGTGCGCCTACACCGCGGCCAAGGCTGGTGTTGTCAACCTCACCCGCACGATGGCCATCGAGCTCGGTTCGCAGGGTATCCTCACCAACTGCATTGCTCCCGGCTCCATTCTCAGCGAAGGCACCAAACAGCTCTTTTATGGCGAGAACGGCCAGTTCAACGATCGCGTCCAGGCCATGCTCTCCCACGTACCGCTTGGCCGGCCCGGCCAGCCCGAAGAGATCGCCCACGCCGTCCTCTTCCTGGCTGCCCCCGAGAGCTCCTATCTCAATGGCGCCATCATCCCCGTCGATGGCGGTTGGCTGGCAGGCTACTCTCGCGATTTTTAGTGGAGCCTTTCATCGAAGCGACAGTCGATAGGGATGGTGTCTCACCGTCCATTCCCCCGCATCTGGTAGGGATGGTGTCTCACCGTCCAGCCCCCTGCATCTGGGTTAGGCAAGAAATGGACCGAGAGGACTCGATCCCTACCGGGAGGTGGGCGGCCCGGAAGGGCCGCGAAGGCGGGCCGCCGAGTAGCAAGATTAGAGCCGAGACTTCGATGAAGGAGGTAATGGGATCGTTCGCCAGGTAAATGGAATCAAAGCTGCCCATGGGAGTGAACCGTGCGCCGACAGTTTGGGCCGCGCCGCCCCACAGTGGTTGGGGCGGGCCGGTCTGGCCGGGTGGCGGCCCCAGCAAATGGCGGTAGCCAATGGCTCGCGACCAAGGGCCATGCGCCGAGGCGAAGGCGACGCTCTGGAGCGCGGCGGCGAGTTGCAGGAGGGGAAGCATCAAACAGGCACGCCGCCCGCGGCGTTTTCGAGAATCCTCAGGACCGCATTGGGGTTATTGGCCAGAATCATTTCCAGCGCGGTGTGCCCATCGAGGTCGGGATGGGAGGTATTGAGCCAGACCCGCACCGTTTCCGGTTTATGGAAGAAATTGTGAAGGATCTCGACGGAGCGCTTCACCGTCTTGAGGGCAGGCTGGAAGGCCTCCGATGAGGGGTTGCGGTGGAGGCCCTTGTAGTTGAGTTGCAGGCCCTCGGCGAGGCGCTTGAGGGGCAGGCCCATGAATGTCGCCAGTTTTTGAGCGTCGATGCGCCCGCTGGTTTCATCGTGCAATTCGGGGAGGATCACCTGAAGGCCCCCCACGCCGCGCAGGAGAACTTGAATTTTCTCCTGCATGACGGCGACCTGGCTTTGTAGATCGGCGGCGCGCTCCATAAGTTCTGGTCTGGCTTCCAATATTAGAGACGGCATGGGTAAAATCTACACTAAATCTACACTAAGTCTACATCGGTTCTACATTTAGTCTACAAACAATCTTACTGTGCCAAGTTTTAACCGCAGATGGCGCGGATCGACGCAGATGGGGGCGTGGCCGGCTGATACTGTTTTTTTCTGCACTAACTGCGGTTCAATGTCAGCGCCGTTCTGAAACCCACGGCAAGTTGCCGGTTTGAAAACCACGGTTTTGCCATGTTCTTGGAGGGGGCTTTCGGATTGATCGGCCGCGTTTCTTTCTTCTTCCTACTTTTTTCTTCCAATGGCACCCGAATGCCTTTAACGCCCGATAGACCGAATCAGGATCCGCTTGGGCAACGAACAACCACCGCGAGTCGAACGAGCTTGTGGAATTTGCGCGGGTGGGATGAGGGGGCTGCTGGTGAGTCAAACACTCAACGCGTTTGCGAGGATTTCCTTGAGGTGGGCTTGGTAGGGGACCCCGCGCTGGTTGGCCCGGGTCTTGAGCTTGTGGAGCATCCAGATGGGCATACGCAGTGAGATCGTTTCCGAACTGGGCTGGAGATTCGGGAAATTGGCCGCTTGGGCGGTGGACCAATCGAAGTTGGCTCCGTCGGTCGCAGCCATGGCCGGCACCGCGGCGGAGAGACCGACTTTAGCGTTGGTAGGTTTCATAAACGGTCCTTTCTTTGCGGTTCATGGGTCGGGCGGAGATGATCCGCAGTTTACTGGTGCGGAGGGTGAAATTGAGGTGGAGAGGTCGGCCGGCGTCGGTGCGACCTAAGACCCGGAACCGGAGCTCGGCTTGGGAGTGGTCAGGGTCAGGAGCGACGATGAGTGGTTGGTTGAAAAAGATTTCTTCGGCTTCGCGGCACGTGACGGCGTGCTTCGAGTCGTTCTTGGTGATGTTGCCGGAGTCCCAGTCGAAGCCGTCATAGTCGGAGGGATCGAATGCCATTCAGAAAATTAGTATATGCCTGCCATATACACGTCAAGGGTGGTCTGGACCTTTTTGGTCCTTCGGACGCAGCTCGCCCTCGTAAAAATGCGGAGCTTCCTCGGACGCTCAGCGACGACGTGTGAGTGCTCGACCAAGACTCGAAAGGCATTCTGGCACGCGCGAATCGACGGTTGGGGTATCCGTGCGGTGACAACTGCGTGACTGCACTCCGTGGCAATGGTGAACGAGCGAGCGCGATGGCCCTATCATTCCAGTCTATTGGCGAGCAGGGCCATTGTCCGGCGTGTCCTCGACCGGAAATCTGGGTAATTCACCGCTTCCTTTGGCCGATCCCCGCTCAACGCTCGGTCGCCCGAAGAGCTTTCCGGTCTCAGGGTTTCTTTGCGGCCTCGGGCTCCGGCAGTTTGCAGGACTGCCAAGCGAGAAATCGCCAAACACCCTTTTCGAGTCGGTAAGCGGCGAGGAAGGAGAGGTGTGCTTCGGTAAAGGGGGCTGCCTTACCGAGATTCAACCGGCAACGGCCGTTCATCAGGACAAGCCCAGGGGCCACTTCACGAAATTCGCGCAGTTCGTAGGTGATGGAGTTGTACTTGGATTTACCGGACACGAGCGCCTCGGTGAATGAAGCCTTGGTGTCGGGCTTGCCATTGGAGTGGACGTACAAGAGTTCGTCCGAAAAAGTCTCGGCCAGCTTGCTTGCGTCACCGGAAATCATGGCTTGGACGCGGGCATCATCGGCGCTTCTCCAGAGCGCTGGATCATTGGCCGCGCGCAGCGATGTGAGGGCCAGCGAGAGGGCAAATAACGCGAACAGCGCAGTCTTCATGGTGGGGGCAACATGGGTGGCCTAATAATCGCTGAAAAGCGAAATGACAGGTTCGTTTTCGAACCATCGACGGGCATCGATTCGGAGGAACCAATATTTGCAAAAACTGGGGAGGGTTTCCTGATCAGTGAAGGCGTGGCAGAGCTTGAGTGCTTGAAAGCGTCTTTAGAGTCTGACAGTCGCCGACTGCCCATAGTCTCCGGCCAAGATGCCTCGGATCGAGAGGTCCTCGTCCAAATCGGGCCAGCGCAAACCGAACGGCGAGAGTTCGATGTTGGCCAACTCCTGAGGTGTCCCGCGTGCCAGTCGAGGGTTGAGGACCACCGGAAATCGGACCTCCGA
>CAMDDW010000026.1:0-41995 GCA_945893185.1 Akkermansia muciniphila
TTGGCCAACCTGTATCTGCATCCGCTGGATAAACTGGCTGAAAAGCTGGGCTGGCGGATGACACGATATGCCGACGACTTCATCGTCCAATGTCCAACCCGAGAGGAGGCCGAAACGGCGCTGAGAACGATACGTGAATGGATGGAGGCAGCGGGATTAACGCTGCATCCAGAGAAGACACGGATTGTGGATGCGACGACACGCGGTGGTTTTGATTTCCTCGGATGGCACTTTGAACGGGGCTTTAAATGGCCACGAGAAAAGAGCCTCCGCCGACTACGGGACTGCATTCGCGAAGAGACCTGCCGCAGCAATGGAACGTCCATGGAAACCATCGTGGGACGGCTTAATCGCCGTCTGAAAGGATGGTATGGATACTTTCAAGGCGGCGTGGAAAACGTTTATCGAACTGAGGACTCATGGATTAGAGGCCGCTTGCGGCACATCCTGCGATTCCGCGATAAGCGCCAGGGTCTCTGTCGTGGAGGCCTAGACCATCAACGCTATCCCAATGCGTTCTTCGAGAAGCTCGGGCTAATCTCTCTATACGCCTTAGCCTTAGCCAAACGTACCAGTCCCGCCGCAAGCGGGTGACTCACCAACTGGAGAGCCGGATGCGGGAAATCCGCCAGTCCGGTTCGGAGGGAGGGGTGGTCGGCAACGGCCATCCCTACCCCTATACCAGCCCGGGGTGGAACCCCGGGTAGGGCAAAGCCGGAATCGATGCGTTCTGAAGGAACGCCGCATAGCGGGGCTCCGCGGTATCAGGCCTTCGCTCGCTGAGTAGGCTCTGGGGAGGATTTGCTTTCGCGCTATGCGCGAGGGGGTTGGGGTGTTCGCCTCCAAGGCTCGCTACGGCCCGACACCGCTCCGCTGCGGTTTTGGTGGGCTCCGCGGTATCGGGCCTCCGCTCGCTGAGTAGGCTCTAGGAAGGACGATCTTTCGCGCTTTGCGCGAGGGGGTTGGGGTGTTCGCCTCCAAGGCTCGCTACGGCCTGACACCGCTCCGCTGCGGTTTTGGTGCTCATATCGTCCATCGACGCATCGGGATGCGACAGTTCGTCAAGAACGGCCGACTGAACCCGCTTCCGGAGCATCCTTGCCCGTGCAGAGGTTGGCCCTCATGCTGACTCCGCGGAATCAGTATCTCTTTGAAGACTATGAAATTCGGCTACCTCATCGATATGGACGGCGTGATCTACCGCGAAAACCGGCTGATCCCCGGGGCGGTGGAGTTCGTGAATGCGCTGTTGAGCACGGGCACGCCGTTCCTCTTTCTAACCAATAACTCCGCGCCGACGGCCGAGGACTTGACGGTTCGTCTGCGCCACCTCGGTGTGAGTGGGCTTTCTCCTAAGCATTTCTACACGTCCGCTATGAACACGGCGGACTTTCTGGCGGAGACGCATCCCAACTGCTCGGTGTTCGCGATCGGTGAAGGAGGCCTCCTGACGGCCTTGCATGACTACAAGATCGCCAACGATGCGATCCGTCCCGATTACGTGGTGGTGGGCGAGGGCGCGGCCACGACGGAGAAATTGGCCAAGGCGCATGAGTGCATCGAGCGGGGAGCACGACTCATTGCGACCAATCCTGACAATTGGTGCCCAGTCTCCGAGGAGAAGACTCGACCTGGGGCCGGAGCTATCGCTGCTTTCCTGGAGGCGAGCACGGGTTCGCGTGCTTACTACTTGGGCAAACCCAATGGCTACATGTTCCATCGGGCGCGGCGCAAGCTGATGGAGTCGGCTCTCAACTTCTCAGGTCCGGTGGCCATGATTGGCGACACCATGGAGACAGACATCCGGGGCGCAGTGGAGGCGGGGTTACTCGGCTTTCTGGTGCTCACCGGATCCACTCAATTGGAGAATGTCTGCGACTACGTGTATCAGCCCAGTCGTATCTTGCAGAGTGTGGCTGACCTCACCGACGAGATCCTCACTGGCAAGGCGGCTAGCCATTTCGAGACCACTCTCGGAGCACCGCGCAGCACCGGGGGGAAGTCGGGCCATCGGCACCAGACCGATGTGTTCGCGTTCCACAAACCCCGGCCTCGCCCGGCGATGACCAAGTAGGTCAAACGCGTTCAGCCGAGGGCGGAACGCGGAGGTGAACAACCACCTCGTCCGAGGGCGCCGATCTCGGCGGGCATCAGCGGATCAATCGCAAGAGGCCGTAGGCCAGCAGGGCCGTGACCGGCAGCGTCAACACCCAGGCCCAAAGGATGCGCTCGACCACACCGAGGTTTAGCGCACTAAAGCGCTTGGCGCAGCCCACACCCATGATGCTGGTGGTGATGGCATGAGTGGTGGAGACCGGCATGCCGAAGTGCCCGGCAATGCTCAACACGGTGGCCGCGGTGGTCTCGGCGGCGAACCCATGAACCGGTTGGAGCTTCACCATCTTGTGTCCCATGGTCTTAATGATTTTCCAGCCTCCAGCGGCCGTGCCAGCGGCCATGACCAATGCGCAGGTGACTTTGATCCAGGTGGCGATTGCTTCCTTGCCACTGCCGTCACTCACCATGGGGTGCGCCAAAAAATTGGACCAATCGGGAAGGTCTTTGAGCAGACCTGATTTGTCGGCACCTACGAGCGCCAATGCGATAATGCCCATAGTTTTCTGCGCATCATTGCTGCCGTGGCTGAGGCCCATGTAGGCGGCGCTGACCAACTGGGCCTTGCCGAAAACCCGAGTGACCCACCGCGGGGTCCAGGAACGCAGAAGCCAATACAGCAGGGTCATCACCAACAATCCCACCAGCAAGCCCATCACGGGGGACAAGAACATGGGGATAATCACTTTATAGAGCAGACCCTCATGCTTGTACCAAGGCATGCCTTCCTTGACCTTGGCGAAAACGACAACTGCTAAATTGTTGTCGGCCGCTGCGAGTCCGCCGCCGACCAACCCCCCGATGAGGGCGTGACTGGAACTCGAGGGAAGCCCGAACCACCAGGTCACCAAGTTCCAGATGATGGCTCCTAGCAGCGCGGCCACGAGCGCCTTCTGGGAGAGGTCGGTAGGAATGAGTTTCTGATCGAGCAGGCCCGAACTAATGGTCTTGGCCACCGCGGTGCCATAGAGGGCTCCGATGAGGTTGGTGATCGCTGCCAGGCCAATGGCGAGTCGGGGCGTCAGGACTTTGGTGGATACCACCGTGGCGATGGAGTTGGCCGTGTCGTGGAAGCCGTTGATGTATTCGAACACCAGGGCGACCAGAATCACCGTCAGCAGGAGGATCATGGGACAGTGGGTAGCTCAGGAGTTCTTGAGCACGATTTGCACGATGATGTTTCCGGCATCACGGCAACGGTCGATGACCTTCTCCAAAAGGTCGTAGAGGTCTTTCAGGGCCACCACGCTGATCGCATCGTACGGAGAGTTGTAGAGGTCTTTGAGACGCTCGACCATGAGCTTGTCGGCCTCTCCTTCGAGATACTGGAGCTTGAGGTTCTGGTCTTTGATCTTGGCCAGATCCGGCGAGGACCGGAGTTCTCGCACCATCAATTCGAGTGTTTCCATGGCTGGCTGGAGCAACTCGGACTGACGTTGGAAAGCGCTTTTGGGCAGGTTCGGAGGGCTGATCTGGAAGCGCTCGGCGAACTTCTCCAGGGTCTTGGGAATCTTGTAGAGGGCCAGAGCCAGGGCATCGATGTCCTCGCGCTCTAGAGGCGTGACGAAAGTCTTGGTGAGCCGTTCACTGATTTCCTCGGTGATGCGCTTCTCCTTGCGACGCACGATGGCGAACTGATCCAGCGCCGCCGGGTTGGGTGAAGCGAGGTTCCGGACGAAGATTTTGACGCTCTCGTTGGCCTCGCCGGCGCTCTGCTCGAGGAGGTCGAAGAAGATGTCGCCGCCGCCAACCAGTCGTTGCAGTGAAATCACTTTGATAATGTCAGGGGTTAAGTGTGTCGAAAGTGTGTCATAAAGGTGAAATCCCAGTGGATTTGTGCTGCTTAGCCGAAACGATGCAGTTGGGAGCACGACCCATCCAATCGAATCGGTCCGGTTTAGCGGATGGATTCTGGCACGGAGTTGGGCATCCCGACCCTCTCGCGGCCATTCAGAATGATCCGCAGGACCTCGTCGGTCGAGGCGGTCCGTTTCAGGAAGTCGACCCGAGCTAGACCAGCAGCGATGGCTTCGGTCATTTTGTGGTTAGGATCTCTCGGTTGGTTGCGGGCGGATTTGCAGATGCTGAGTGCCCTACTAACGGCCGGTGCGAGCCGCGAGAGGGGGCCAAGGATCCTCCTGGATGCGGTGTGAGTGGAGAATCCTTCATGCGATGAAACGCTATCGGGCCTTGTTGCTGAGGGCCGTCGTAGGATGTCCGGTCGGCGGCCTTCGTAATTGGCGGCGCACCAATTGCCGGGCGAACTCCACCAGCGGTCGATCTTCGATGAGGCTGCCAAAGCGCAAATGGTCGGAGCCGCTCTGGGCTAGTCCGGTTAATTCGCCCACGCCCCGGAGCTTGAAATCCAGTTCGGCCAATTCGAATCCGTCATCGGTCTCGGAGAAGGCCTTGAGCCGGGGATCCGTTGGGAGCGGATTGGAGGGGGCGGCTGAAGTGGTTAAAGCGCTTGAGGAGGCCGATGCCTTGCCGCTCACGAGGATGCAATGGCTCTCTGCTGCCCCACGACCGATCCGCCCGCGCAATTGGTGCAACTGGGCCAATCCGAATTGCTGGGCGTTCTCGATGAGCATGAGTGTGGCTTGCGGCACATCAATGCCCACCTCGATGACCGAAGTAGCGACCAAGGCTTGGATTCGGCCGGCGCGGAACTCCCCAAGGATCCGCTCTTTTTCCTCGGGCGGCATCCGGCCGTGGAGCTTGCCGACGGCATGGGGCTCGAGGGCTTTGCAAATGCGCGGATACTCCGTTTCAACCGATTTGGCGTCCTCCTCGCCATTGTCGAGGATGCGGGGATAAACAATGTAAGCTTGGTGCCCGAGCTCGAGTTCACGGCGGATGAAGGCCCAGACCTTGGGCAGCGCGTCGGGCGTCCGCAGGTGCGTCCGGATCTTGCCGCGCCCTGGGGGCTTCTCATCAAGCACGCTGATGTCGAGGTCGCCGTACAAGGTCAGGCCCAGGGTGCGGGGAATGGGCGTGGCGGTCATCACCAGCAGGTGCGGATAGCGGCCCTTGCGCAGGAGTCGCTCCCGTTGGGCCACACCGAAGCGGTGCTGTTCGTCGATAATCACCAAGCCCAGTCGCTCGGGCAGGAAGCTCGATTCGATGAGGGCGTGGGTTCCCACGGTGAGGCCCACGTCGCTGAGACCGAGGTTCAAGCCGGGTTCGGAGCGCGACTTGACGCTGGCGGTCCAAAGATGAACGGGGATTTGCAGCGGTTCGAGCCACCGCCGGAAGTTGGCGTGGAGCTGCTGGGCCAAGATTTCGGTGGGAGCCATCACCACGGCGGAGTACCCGCTCTCGAGCGCCATCAGCGCCGCCGCGGCCGCCACCAGCGTCTTGCCCGAGCCCACGTCGCCCTGGAGCAACCGGCGCATGGGCACGACTCCGCCCATGTCTTCGCGGATCTCCCGCAGGACCCGATTCTGGGCCTGAGTGGGTCGGAAGCCGAGTCGCGCTAGGAAAGGGCGCATGAGTAAATTGTCGCCTTGGCAGGGCAGGGCGGTGGCCTTGGCCTCGAGGTTTAGGCGGCGGCGCTGGATCTCAGATTGAAGCGCGATGAACTCGTCGAGCGCGAGCCGTTGCCGGGCTCGTTCCGCATCGGTGTCGGAGACCGGAAAATGCAAATCCCGGATCGCTTGCGCCCGCGAAGGCCACTCCTGGGCGAGGATCGGTATTTCTTGCTGGCCGTCTGCGGAGGCTGTCCAGCCCGACCGACTGGCCTCGACCAACAAGTCCGGATCCGCCTCCGGGATGCGCTCGCCGAAGGCTTTCAGCGCGTTCCAGGCAATCCACCGCCGCGCCCGCTGGGTGAGTCCGTCGGTCAGGCTGTAAATGGGCACCCATCGGCCCACGTGCAAGCTGGGTTCTTCGGCCAGATCGACGGTCCCGGCAGCCCCGGCAGCCTCGGCGACTCCGGTAGCGACGGTCTCGGGATCGGCCTCGCGAGTAACCGACGAGAGGGTCTCTGTCTCTGGATGGTCCATGGCCTTGGGTCGCAGCGAGCGGACCTTGCCGTGGACCACCAGTTCATCGCCCACGTCGAAGAACCGTTCCATCTGGGGCAGGTTCCACCAGCGGCAATGGAGGTGAGCGCTGCCGTCGTCGAGGATGACTTCGAAGACGCTGCGGCCCGTGCGGGCGAAGCTCTTGTTGCCCATCGCGATGACCTTGCCCGACACCGTCGTCTTCTGGCCCTCCTGAAGGTCGCGGATCTTGCTAAACTGGCGTCGGTCTTCGTGACGTCGCGGCGCATCGAGCAGCAGATCGCCCACGGTGAGGATGCCCCGTTTGGCCAACAGGCGTGCCCGCGCCGAACCCACCCCGGCCACCGCCGAAACCGGCGATTCCAGTCCAGTCTCGACCGCAGGAGCATCCGTGGTGGCCTCTTTTTCCATGCAAATCCGCCTTCAAAACTGAGCCACCACCCCGACCCAGCGCAACCCCGAACGTTCTCTTGAACGTCATGCTGAAGCCCGAATTTAAAGCCTCGTTGAAGCGGACTCGGTAAATTACTTAAGGCGGTTCAAATAGTTGGCAATTAAAATTGACCCATCTGCTTTTCTTGATTTTAGTTAACTAATCCCCTGTCAATCTAACCCGACGATCGACTATGCCTGCCCGCCTGCCCGCCTGCCCGCCTGCCTGCCCGCCTGCGTCTAGGTGATCGCGGTTTCCGTTATCTCCCGGAGCTGATTCTATTTTTGCTGCTGGGGTTGATGCCACTCCACTTGTTGGCGCAAGCGCCTCGTCAGACCCAATTGTGGGTGCTCAAGAAAGAGTTCGGATATACAAACGAGATTCGGATAAATAACTCATCGCCTGAAATAACGATTGTTACACTAGATGAAAACCAGGCTGGCCCACTAACTGATGTAGTAGGAGAACAGAAGAAAATCACCAAAAGAAGTTTCCAATATAATAATATTTATGGACTCACCGATTACACGTATTGGTGGAAGTATCCACCAGAGACACAAGGTTTCACTGGTATGATGGGTGGGCTATACCGCGATGATGTAATCCCATATATTTTTCATCAACGCAAGCCGGTGACCTGCGGTTGGATCAAGGCAAACGCAACGATTGATACCGGAGCTGAACTCAAGAAAACGAAAGCCGACATTCGAATAATGCTCCGACACGCCAGTGCTTATGGATCAGAGAAGAGAGGAGTGCGGATTGCTCTTACAGCATATTATTACGATTGGATGACCGGCTCGGGCTGGGTTCCCGCTGGGATTATTCCTCCAGATCAGATTACTGTCTTGGATCAGCGCTTGGATTGTAATGGTCAAGTCATCTTGAAACTCGGTAGTGGAGATTTTGAGGTTACTCCTAAGGTATCCGGGAGCTACCAGTTTTATGCGTTTGTTGTAACTGCAACGCCAGCCAGAGACCATCACCGCACATGGTCTTATCATCCGTACCTCGGATTTGGTCGGAATCCTCCATTCAAGCATTTTGATCGTTTTAACCTCTTCTATGTGACTGAAAACGACGGCTGCATTTGCGATAGCGACCCGAGGTTAGACACTAGTACTGGACTGTCGAACTTGATTGAGTTTGACTCAGTTCCTGTTGCCGCAGAGCTTTTCGTTTATGATGCCCCGAAAATTGTTTTCCCGAAGCCTTTTGATTCAATTAGCCTTCCGGATTATTGTAACATAAAGGACCGTGAACATGCTGAAGCGCTATTGGCTGCATCTTTCTCTGACGTCAAAATGGTTCAAAGTATGAAGTGGGGAGATGATAGGCCAACCGGACTTGGGGATTGGCCTGGCAAAAACTTTATTGTAATCGAAAGTTGCTTTCAAACAACCTGGATGCACGAGTTGGGGCATAACGTTGGTCTGGACCATCGAGATTCTTCACCGAATAATGTTATGTATAGTGTTGCTTCTCCAACAAAATGGAAAGTAAATCGTACCGAGCGAAATGCGTTTGAAAAATGAAAAGACAATATTGGTTGCCTGTCTTCGCATTGGGTTTGATTTGGATAATTTACTTATTGCTCCAACGTCGAACGAATCCTAATGACCCTGCTGTTTCTGATAGGGGTGCGTCCACGATGGTGGCCTTAAGCGGGGGGGCTAGATTTGTAGTTAACTCTAATAACGCAGATAAGGTATCAGAGTCTCGTACCAATTCTCGAGTTGATCTAAAAACCCGCTTGGCATCAGCCGGGTTTCGGTCAGGCACCGGTTTCCAGTGTGGATTTGAAAATCCTTCGAAGGAGTGGAAATTCGTTCAAACTCTCGTGCCGGAAGATGAGGACGAATTGTTGACGTTGTTTCACGCTCAATCTGCCCTTAGTAATCGTGTTCAATACATGCGCATGATGATTCAATGCGGGGGCGACAAATCAGCGTTAGCTTTGATCAATACGATAAAATCCCAAAAGGAAAAATTTAAAAGTCCAGATATTGACGAGAACTATGATGCGTTACATGTTTGTTTGTATGAATTAGGTCCTATATCAACTCGGTCCGAGATCGCTCGCCAATTTCTCGGTGAGGCCGCAGATGAAGAATATTGGAAATTAAATCGACAGCATACAGTAACAGATTATATCGAACCACACGAGAACCGGTATCTTGCATCAGAAGCCATCAAAGCTTTAGCACGTGGCGGCCATCCTGAGGCCATGGAATTAATTAACACCATGCGTCAATGGGAACCACACCGAGCTAAACTTTGGGCCGGTGCATTGGTAGATGCGGTATTTGAATATGAAATGGCGGGTCGCGGGTATTCAGTAAAACTAAGTTTTATTGACAGCATGAGGGAGTTTCGAGCATGGGGGAAGACTGATACTGGTAGAGAGTGGAAGCAGTGGTCTGCTGAAATGCGAATGTTGGCAGATTGAGTTGTTGATTCGCATGCACCTAGGTGCTGTTCCGCGAACCATCGGTTCCAAAACCGGTTTACTGGCCCAGTGGTCTGCTGAAATGAGAAATTTTCAAGATTAATTGGGTGAGTTGTGTAATCTGGTTTTCTGGAATCTGTTTTTGATTTGATTCTGGTTTGAAGAGGTTCTAGCTATTTGCCGCATTTATGTGTTTTATTATTATAGTTTGGAATTCGTTGGGATTTTTTAGAACGCGATCTGTGATAAATAATTTATGCGCGAGTTGGAGATAACGTAAGTCTGAACCATCATGACTCTCGATGATGTAATGTGCTGCATCCAAACGCGCCGGCAACTTCTTGAAATTTGAGTTCTTGGAATTTGAATAACCAGAGCCGTTTGAGGGCCGGGCTCCTTCTAATCTTATTAAATCTTCTGACCGTGCTGGCCCCTGAACACTCGTTGGTCATGGTGTGCCGGGCGGCCCGGGTCGATGGTATCAGCGGGAAGGTTTCAGACGTCGCCAGCATCCGCCCTTTGATTGCCAAACAGCGGATTTATAAAAGATCGATGGAGGAGCGCCGTGGCGACGTGGAGAATTTCGAGACCGCGGTGACCGTCGGTCTTCGTGTGTCGGCGCGAGAGCAGTTCTGCGCGGTTGAGCACGTCGGGCCATTGGGCCGTAGCAAGCACGACCGCACCGCTGTCGAGATCGGATTGAAGGTCGGACTGAGCCTGGTCGGCGTCGGATTTGGGCGCACGAACCTATCGACGACTATCCTTGACTGCGGACTTCCAAACTGTAGCAGCAGTCGGCGTCAACCCGATCACCCTCTGCAGTTCTCTGAAGATTTTCACCGATTCAGAAACTTGTTTGACCGGCTCGGGCACCGCTGCTAGACGACTTTCTAGCCACATCAGAAGGGACTTCTGATCCTGTGGCGGCAAATCGGCAACCTCAGATTCGATTCGCAAGAGTGCGCTCATAGTTGTAATCTCCCGAATCCCTTCTGACGCGTCAACGGCGGCTTCCGATGGTTCAGAATCACCTTTTTTGACGCTCCGCGATCAGCCGATGAAGCAGGTCATCAACAACCCATTTAAGAGGGGCGCTACCAGCGGTGAACGCGACCTTGGAGGGCAACCTAAGCCTCGAGGTCCATCGGAGTTGGAGTTCCAGCAGATCCCATCGATCAAATGATGCAGCTTAGCCGCGGATCAGGGGCTGACTTCGAAGCCCGCTGCCCGGGCGAGCCGGCGCTGGTTTTTGTCGAAGGTGAGCAGTTCGGTCGCATCCAGGTGGAGCGCCGTGGCGACGTGGAGAATGTCGAGACCTCGGTGACCGCCGGTCTTTGTGTGTCGGCGCGAGAGCAGTTCTGCGCGGCTGAGCACGTCGGGCCATTGGGCTGCAACTAGCACGACCGCACCGCTGTCGAGATCGGATTGAAGGTCGGCCAGGGCCTGATCGGCGTCGGTTTGTGGGAATCCTTTGGCCGGATTCTGCCGGTGCAGCCACGCCTGGAAGCGCATCCCCTGGCGGAATTCATACAGCAGTAGGGTCGAGACATGCAGCGGCTCCTTCATGTCGGCAAAATGGGCGGCGGCCGCTGGAGAATTGTCCTGCCTCCGGTAGAGCGCACACAGAAAGGAGGTGTCCGGGTAGGCGATCATCCTTCTTCTTCCCCCAACTCGGCCGCACGCATCGCCTCGACTTCCTTGGCGGAGAAGACCCGATCGCCCCAGGTGGTGCGAAGCCGTGCCATAATGTCGGGCTTTACAAGCCTCGGGGGCGAAGCTGGTTGGGCAGGCACGAGGCGGGCGAAGAACTTGCCTGCTTTGGTGATGACGACCTCCTCTCCGTTCTCGATCCACGCGGCCACTCTGGCGAACTCGTTCCGAAGGTCTCTGACCGTGGCAGTCTTCATTGTGAGACGCAAAGTGTATCACAGCGGGTATGCTGTCAACGCGGTCACCCACTGGGCTACCGCAGGAGGATCGGTCGTATGTCGGTGTGGCCGATCACTCTATCGGGGACAAAGTGGGCAAACTGGGGAAATAGGTGCGGAGATAGCCGCGATCGATGGCGGCGAGACGGTCGGCCTGCACACTGGCGTGAGCGGCGATGAGAAAGTCCGGGATGAGGTGCTGTCGTGGCCCACCTTCCCGCCGGTACCTTAGGAATATCTGGCCTGCGCGGTAAGCAGCAGCAGGGGTGATGGGATCATAGAAAATGTGGAGTCGGTCCAAGTCGGCGAGGGCCGATTCCACGCTGGGATAGGCGATGGAGAACTCGGCGAAAGCGATCGGGGAGATGATCAATTCGCCTTGAAGGGCCGCCAGTTGAAGGCTGTTTCGCCAAGCCTCCCAACCGGGTTGTTTCCGGTACAGGAGGATCAGGACCGAGCTGTCGAGGGCGGTGCGCATGGCGGTGGCTGTTCAAGGCTGAGCGGGCGAAGGCAATTCGACCGGTCCCCGCAATTGGTCCAGGACCTCTGGGATGCTCAACCCGGCCCACGGGTCCGTGGCATCGGTTCCAAATTCCTCCCAGGCTTCGGCCGGAATGGCCTTGGTGGCTTTCAAAAATGGAGAGGTTTCATCGAATTCCAGGATGTCGCCCGGCTTGAGGTGAAGACGGTTGCGGATGTCGATGGGGATGGTGATTTGGCCTTTAGAAGTAAGAGTGGCCTGCATTTAAAAAAAGTAAGAGTCAAATGTAAGGAATTCAACAGAGATCTGTGACCCGGGTCATTCACCGCTCGCCGCTGCTCCTCCTCTCCCTTTCCGGTTGGTCTGCGGAGTGCGAGGCGATACTGTCGTGGCATCCATGGCTACCTTCGCTGTTCTCGGGACGTTTGACACGAAGGGGGAGGAGCATCGCACTGTGGCGGATCGCACTCAGGAACACAGGCATTCGATGCAGTTCTTCCATGGCCCCATACCCGCACCAGAGAAGCGGCCGTTGGCGATGTTTGGCGCCTCTTACGAAGGCACACTCTCTAGGACATGGCGCAAGGTTCGGGTGGAAACCTAGAGCTATTCGGCCTCCCACGCTCAACGATCAAATGTATGAATCCTAAACGAAGCGCTTCGGCGGCATTAAACTCTCGCCCCACCAGCCTAAGGTCGTTCGTCACGGCCTTGGCTGCCGTGATCAGCCTCGTCTTGTTGGCCGTCGAAGGGCGCGCGCAGGGCAAGGCGAAGCCGACGTACCAGTATGAGTCGGGTGACATTCGGGTTAGCATACCCACCGCGGACGAGCCGCGCGTGAAAACCTTCGGAGCCGGGTCGCTCAAACGGGCGGCAAAGTATTTGGAGGATGGGGCGGTGAGCTGGGTGCGCGAGAAGTCCTGCGTCAACTGTCACACTACTGGCACGTACCTGGCCGAGCGCTCGGCATGGACGAAACAGTTCGGCCAACCCAGTGCTGAGG
The DNA here is from genome assembly GCA_945893185.1 of Akkermansia muciniphila. Lineage (GTDB taxonomy): Bacteria > Verrucomicrobiota > Verrucomicrobiia > Limisphaerales > UBA9464 > SXXZ01. Next base: position 12,414 of record CAMDDW010000026.1, read on the forward strand.
TTCACGCAGACTTTGTCGGTTCCGTCCCAAAGCAAGTCGTGCAACTGAAGGAGACCGATGGGGGCGGTCACCGGCACTATCCAGACACGTTCTACAGCGTGTGGCGCAGCCTTGGATTGGCGGAGTGGGACAAGCACCGCAGCGCCCAGACCACCGAACCCACCGACCGTTCTTTGCGCGACCTGTTTGAGCACCAGTCAGCCAACGGATCCTTTGTCAGCCATGGGGAGGTGGAGATTCCACATATCACCACCGACTTCGAACTGACCCTCCAAGCAGCCCGCGCGATCACGGCGGCGCCGGGGTGGCTGGCCGGCCTCAAGGACGAAGCCCTTCTTGCCCGAGTTGCGAAGTTGAAAGGATGGCTGCGCACTGCGCCCCCGAAAAACGACTTCGATCGCGTCCTAAAACTCCAACTCGCACACTATCTGCCGGAACTGGTCTCCCAATCGGAGCGGGACGCGGCGCTGGCCTTGCTGTCCTCCCTGCAGCATGCCGATGGAGGCTGGTCCACACGTGATTTTTCGCCGGTTGATGACTGGCACTTCGAGATGAGCCCTGCCGTTTTAAACCTCATCAAAAATCTGCCCGATGCCGCCAAGCCCGAGAGCGACGCTTACATGACGGCGTTCGCCACCGTGCTGTTGCGGCAGAGCAAGGTTCCCGTCGCTGACGTCCGCATTCAGCGCGGTCTCGCTTGGCTCCGGCGTGAGCAGCGCGAAAGCGGCCGCTGGTGGATGCATTCGCTCTACCGCGGCAACTACCACTACATCACCTACATGGCCACCGCACAGGCGTTAAAGGCGTTTGACCTTTGCGGCGAACTGTCGGTTGTCTCGACCGACTGACAGGTAAACGCGTCTAGCCCGCGCCAAATTTCAGCTCAGGGCCGAGTGGATTTTCAGGCCGGCTCGTCTCCGTGGGTTGGTGGCCGCCAACGAGGTCACCGAAGCGGCAGTCGAGGTTGCTTGGTGGAGGTGTTGGTAATTTTGAAGCGTCTCTGCGGAACTGTGAGCGCAAGGGAGTGACCGCGGGAGCCCCAGTCGCCCTATTGATTCCATTTGGGTCGGCCCCCTTTCAGGTTGGTCTACAAAGGAGGCGACGGTATCGTCTGGGGATCCATGGCTACCATCGCTGTTTTAGGGACGTTTGACACGAAGGGGGAGGAGCATCGCTATGTGGCGGATCGCATCCGGGAGCACGGGCATTCGGTGCTGCTCATCGATGTGGGCACGCTGGGGCCGGCGACGCTGGAGGCCGATATTTCGCGCGAAGAGGTGGCCCGTGAGGCCGGCGCCGATCTGGCCGCGGTGGTCGCTCGCCGGGATCGTGGCGAGGCGGTGGCCCTGATGACTCGCGCCGCTCCGTTGGTGCTGGCGCGGTTGCAGCGCGAGGGACAAATCGACGGAGTGATCTCGTTGGGCGGCGGCGGCGGTACAGCCATTTGCACGTCGGCCATGCGCGCGCTGCCCGTGGGTTTTCCCAAGCTCATGGTTTCTACGTTGGCCAGCGGCAACACGGCTCCGTATGTGGGCGTGAAGGATATTGTGATGATGCCCAGCGTGGTGGATGTGGCGGGCATCAACCGGTTGTCGCGCGTGATCCTGGCCCAGGCGGCCGGGGCCATTTGTGGCATGGTGTCGGCGCGTCCTCCCGAGGCCGTGCTTAAGCCCGTGATCGTGGCCTCGCAGTTCGGCAACACCACGGCCTGCGTCACCCACGCCCGCGAGATCCTGGAGGCCGCCGGCTATGAGGTGATGATTTTTGCGGCCACCGGGACCGGAGGCCGAACGCTGGAGTCGCTGGTGGAGAGCGGGCTTGTGTCCGGAGTGCTGGATGTGACTACCACTGAATGGGCTGATGAACTCGTAGGCGGAGTCTTAAATGCCGGCCCCACCCGCTGCGAGGCCGCGGCCCGAGCTGGGGTTCCGGCGATCGTCACACCCGGATGCCTCGACATGGTCAACTTCGGCGAACCGGCCACGGTCCCAGCCCGATTCGCGGGTCGACGCTTCTACCACCACAACGCACAGGTGACATTGATGCGGACCAACCCCGAAGAGTGCGCTCAGTTGGGCAAGGTCTTGGCCGAGAAGTGCAATTTGTCGAAGGGCCCTATTCGGGTGTTCATCCCGCTGCGAGGCATCAGCGTCATCAGCGCCCCGGGGCAGCCGTTCCATTGGCCGGAAGCCGATGCCGCGCTCTTCGATGCCTGGAAGTCGAACCTTCGCAAAGACATCCCTGTGACCGAGTACGACGGCAACATTAACGATCCAGAGTTTGCCCGCTTGTGCGCCGAGGGGCTTCTGGCATTGATGCGCCAGTAGACCGAACCAAGCTTGTTTCTTTCTGCCTGAAAATTCCCATGACCATCGTCCTGGATCCTAATTGCACCGGTTATCATCAGCCCGGTCATCCCGAGAAACCCAACCGTGTGGCCCGGACGGTCGACTTGCTGCGCTTGCAGAAACCCATCGCCTTGGAATGGGTCACGCCGGCCGCCGTCACCGATGCGGTTCTGCTGCGAGGCCACACGCCTGAACATTTGGCACGTTTGAAAGTCGAGGCCGCCTTTGATGCGGACACTCCGTGGCATCCCGGCATTGAAGACCATGCGCGCCGTTCCGTCGGGGCGGCCCTTCGCGCGATGGAACTGGCGGCCTCGGGCGAGCCGGCCTTCGCGCTAATGCGTCCGCCTGGGCATCATGCCGAACGCGAGCGGGCCATGGGGTTCTGCTACTACTCGTCGATGGCTCTGGCGGTGCTGGAAGCCAAGGCTAGGGGACTCGGGCCGATCGCGGTGTTCGACTTCGATGTTCACCACGGCAATGGCACCGAAGACATCTTGAAGAATGTGGAGGGCGTGGTCTTTGGCTCGGTGCACCAAGGCGATACCTATCCCGGCACGGGCCAAGCGGATGTAGGTTCTAATTGCTTCAACCGTCCCTTGCCGGGAGGCACTCCGAGGGCCGTCTGGCTGCGAACTCTGGAGACAACGTGGCAGCGGCTCTTAGCCACCCAGCCGCGGTTGATCGGGATTTCCGCAGGCTTCGATGCTTACAACAAGGACCCCCTGGCCAATGGCACTTTGGAACGCGAGGACTTTAACCTACTGGGTCAGTGGGCTCGCGCCTCAGGCATCCCGACGTTTGTCATTCTGGAGGGTGGCTACAGCCTCGACCTGCCGGACTTGGTGCTGCATTTCCTGCTCGGCTGGGAAGGGAAGTGACCCATGGAACTCGATCCGGACTCTCTTAATACCCGGACGATGTACGAGTGGATGATCCACTCGATTCTGCCGCGGCCTATCGCTTGGGTGAGCACTGTGTCCATGTCCGGGGTGACTAATTTGGCGCCGTTCAGTTTTTTTCAGGGAGTGTGTGCGCGTCCGCCGACGCTGATGTTTTGTCCGGTGAACCATCGGGACGGCTCGCCCAAGGACACCTTGCGAAACATTGAGGCGACCGGGGAGTTCGTGGTGAACACGGTTTCAGCCGCAGACACCGAGGCCATGAACGCCACCTCCGCGATGCTGGGTTTTGAGGAAAGCGAGTTTGAGCGGTTCGGGGTGGCCGCGGTGCCTTCGGTGATGGTCCGCCCAGTCCGGGTGGCGAGTGCGTCGGTGGCCTTCGAATGCCGTTTGGACCGCATCATCCGCGTCAGTGAGGGTCCGGCCGGCGGCAACATCGTCTTGGGACGCATTGTGCGGATGTACGTGGCCGATGCCGTGATCGGTGCCAACGGATATCCGGATCCGGACCGACTCGACCTGGTCGGTCGTATGGGAGGCACCGAATACCTGCGAACCCGGGACCGCTTTTCGATCGATCGCCCGTTGTAGGCCCGGTGCCCTCACCGGGCGGTTTGTCGGGAACGTGGGACGCCGGGTCGGGGGACCCGGCCTACGCGGTGATGTCGTTAGCTGGTGCGCCTCGGAGATTCATCCCTCGCCAGCCATCGCAGAAGCCCGAGTCACCGGTCCGGGAATTCGAACTCCACCTTGCCCCGCTGGCCGAGCACCAGGTGCGCCGTGAAGTTCTTGCCAGCCTTCGACACGAAGCCGCTCAGGGCCTCGGTGCGGCCATCTTGCAGGAGCTTTTCGACCTGCGGTCGTTCAACGGTCTGATCCAAGATCTTGCGGCCCACCTTGAAGGTGCACTTTCGCGTGTCGGCTTGAGTGCGTTCGCAGACCCACGACGTCGGTCCTTCAAACACATTGCCTTTGCACTTGGGGCAGGCACCCAAAGATGTCTGCCCAGTGAAGTCGACCTTAGCTTCGGGTTCTGCAGCCTTCTTGCCCTTGGCCGGGAATTTCTTTTCGCGCGGCGCAAATTCAAAGCCGACCTTGCCGTCCTTCATGGTCAGGAAAGCCTCGAACTTCCGTCCGGTTTTCTTGGAAACGAAGTCTTTTAGCAGGTCGGTTTTGCCTTGGGTGAGCAGCTTGGCTACCTGAGTCCGGTCGATGGATTGCTGGAGGATGACGCTGCCGGTTCGGAAGTCGCAGGACTTGGCAGCCCCGACCGACCGTTCACAGACATAGTTCATTCCGTTTTCAAAGACCTTGCCCTGACACTTCGAGCACTGGCCTACGGGTTCCTTACCAGTGAAATCGACCTCGGCGGAGGTGCCGTCGTCCTTCTTGTCGTCACCGAAGTCGAAGACGAGTTTCTTTTCGGCATCGAGCTTGAGGACGGCTGCGAACGGGAAACCTTGGCGAGAACGGAATCCTTGGAGCGGGCCGAAGGTTCCGGCAGTGACGAGTTGCTCCATCTCGCTGCCTTCCATCAGGCGGCTGGCGAGAAACTTCGGCAGGCTGAAGTCGCACCCCGAACATTGGAAGCGCCGGTAGTTCTCTTTCACCTTACCGCCGCACTTGGGGCAGGGGGTGTGCAGATCGCCGAAGTCGCCGGGCACCTCGTCACCCTGGAAGGCCTTGGTGCGCTCGACGATGCGGCGGGTCATCTCGGCGATGTCCTGCATGAACTGAGGCCGGGTGTAGCGGCCCGCCTCCATCTCCTTGAGCTTGTGCTCCCACTCGCCCGTCAGCTCGGGCTTGCTCAGTTCTTCGATGCCCAAACCGCGCAGGAGCGCGATGAGCATGAAGGCCTTGCCCGTGGGCTGAAGCTCGTTGCCGTTGCGGTGGAGGTATTCTTCATCGACCAAGCCTTCGATGACCGAGGCGCGTGTGGCCGGGGTGCCCAGACCTCGGTCGGCCATGGCCGAGCGCAGTTCATCGTCTTCGACCAGCTTGCCCGCACCTTCCATCGCACCGAGCAACGTGGCTTCGTTGTAGCGCGGGGCCGGTTTGGTTTGATTGACCCTGAGGTCGATCTCTTCAGTTTGAACCCGCTCGCCGGGCTTCACCGGGACCAGATTGGCGGTGGCCTCTTCGCCCTCGTTCTGGGTTTGGGCCTCGCGGCCGTAGATTTCGAGCCAGCCGGCCCTCACCAACACCTTGCCGTCGGTCTTGAAGGGTTCGCCCTCAACCCGGGTGATGCGGGTGGTGATGAGGTATTCTGCAGCCGGGTAGAACACGGCGAGGAATCGCTTGGCCACCATGTCGTAAATGCGCAACTCCACATCGCTCAGATTCTTGGGCTCCACCGAGGTGGGGATGATGGCGAAGTGATCGCTGACCTTGGCGTTGTTGAAGATGCGCTTATTGGGTCGAACCCAGCCTTGTTCCAGAATGGTGGCGGCAAATTTTCCGTATCCGCCGCCGTTCATCGTCTCGAGCACGCTCCGGGCAGTCCCGAGGTAATCTTCGGGCAGCGCGCGTGAATCGGTACGGGGGTAGGTGAGGACCTTGTGACGCTCATACAGCGCCTGGGCGATTTGCAGGGTCCGTGTGGCCGAGAACCCGTAGCGACGGTTGGCCTCACGTTGGAGTGTGGTCAGGTCGAACAACGTGGGGGAGAGCTGGTTGCTGGGCTTGCTCTCTTCGGTCACAATGCCCGGTTTACCGAGGCAGCGTTCCCGGAGGGTGGACGCCTTGGCGGCATCCCAAATGCGGTCGGCGCGGAGGGCTTCGTCGGCGTCTTTGCCGGCCGGCTTGCTGAAGCGCTCGTCGAACCAGCGACCGACATACTGACCGGCCTCGCAGCCGAACGTGGCGTGCAATTCCCAGTAATTGCGAGAGACGAACTTCCGGATCTTTTCCTCCCGTTCCACGAGGATGGCCAGCGTGGGGGTTTGCACCCGGCCAACGGTGGTCTTGTTGAAACCGCCCCCCTTGGAGTTGAAGGCCGTCATGACCCGGGTACCATTGATGCCGACCAACCAATCGGATTCCGACCGACAGGTGGCCGCCGCGGCCAGGGGCTGCATCTCTTGATCGGAGCGCAGCCGATTAAACCCGTCGCGGATGGCGGCGGGCGTCATGGACCGCAACCACAAACGCCGGACCGGTTGGCGAGCTTGGGTGTATTGAGCGATGTAGCGAAATATCAGTTCTCCCTCGCGGCCGGCGTCGCAGGCATTGACTAGGGCATCGACATCTTTGCGCTTAATGAGCTTCTGGAGGTTCTTGAGCTTGGCCTCGGATTTCTCGCGGGGCTGCAAGTCGAAGTGCGGTGGAATGACCGGTAACGCGTTGAAACTCCACTTGCCCTTCTTGGCTTCGTAGGCCTCAGGGGCGCGGATCTCGAGCAGGTGACCGACGGCCGAGGCGACGATCGTATCTTCCCGTTCGAAGTAGTCATCGACGCGTTTGAACCCACCGAGGGCTTTGGCGATGTCCGCGGCTACGGATGGTTTTTCGGCGATGACGAGGGTTTTTCCCATGAAAGGATTCGGGGGGACCTCTACCTGTCGTATCCGGTCCCGGGCAAGGACTTCTTTTGATAGACGCGGTTTACTTTTATGTATTCGGAAGCATTCGTCCGGTTTTTTGGGAGGGATTCTGAACAAAAAACACCCGCGTCGCTGGCCATCAATTCCAAGTAAGACTAGGATCGGCCGATGCGCGTCTCGAAATTGCTTCATACCCGCTATCGGCTCAACGACCTGGAACGTTCGGTGCTTTTCTACAAAGAAGTTCTGGGTCTGGAAGAGGTGCGCCGTCACAAGTCTCCGCGAGGTTCAGAGTTGGTCTTTTTGAAGGCTCCAGAGAGCGAGGAGACCATTGAGTTGTGTCATTTTCCCTCGAGCGGGCCGGTGGAGGTGCAGGCCGATCTAACCCATTTGGCATTTGAGGTCTCGAGCTTGGAGGCCTTTGGTCAACACTTGGCGACGCTGGGGCTTCGGTACAGTGACGGTCCGACCTATAAGCCTGACGGTTCTGGCGGGTTTGCCTTCGTCGATGCTCCGGAAGGCTATGAGATCGAGCTGATCGAGCGTTCTCCTAGGGCTGCCTTGGGTGCAGTCTCTCACTGATTCCGGTACCTGGGTCTTGCTGAACTGCCTCCGCAGATGGAATTCATGGCGCGCCAATACCGTTGGAGTTTCCCACGTCCCGCCATGGTCATGGGAATCCTCAATGTGACGCCCGATTCCTTTAGCGATGGCGGATGTTTTTTAGATCCCGACCGGGCCGTGGCGCGGGGAGAGGAGTTGGTCGCCGAAGGGGCTGAGTTCATCGACATCGGGGGTGAGTCTACCCGGCCGGGGGCGGCTCCGGTCGACGAGTCCGAAGAGTTGCGACGAGTCATTCCAGTGGTCCGGGCGTTGGCGGCCAAGACCCACGCGGTGATTTCTGTCGACACTCGCAAGGCCGGGGTGGCCCGTGCGGCTTTAGACGCCGGAGCCAGTGTCATTAATGACATCGAGGCTCATCGGACGGATCCAGAACTTTGGAAAACAGTGGCGGCCACCGGAGCCGGCTACGTGCTCATGCACATGCAGGGAACCCCTCAGACCATGCAGGAGGATCCGCACTATGAGAATGTCGTCGATGAGGTCGGTGCCTTTTTTGAAGAGCGATTGCTTCGATTGGAGGAACAGGGGGTACGACGGGAGCAGGTTTTGTTGGATCCGGGTATCGGCTTCGGTAAGACATTAACTCACAATTTATCCCTTCTGCGAGGTTTGGGGGTGATTTTAGCCCTCGAACGACCGATGCTCCTCGGCGTCTCCCGAAAATCCTTCATCGGCCGATTGTTTGACGTAGAACCTAATCAGAGGATAGGTGCTTCGGTGGCCTGTGCTTTGTGGGCTGCCGAAGCGGGAGTGACTGTGTTCCGGGTCCACGATGTGGCCCAGACCGTTCAGGCTTTGCGCATGAGAGAAATCCTGAATAACCAGACTAAGACGAGTTGAATTTTCTGCTGCCATTATTGCAGGCCATCTGGCGTCCGACCCTAGAGATTGGAATTCTTGGGGTGGGTATTTATTATGGTTACCGGTTCCTCAAGGGGACCCGTGGCCAGGCCGTGGTGACCGGTTTCGTGGTCGTGCTCTTGGTGCTCACTTTGTCGGTGCGCCTGCTGCGCTTAGATGTCCTCAACGCCATCCTGAACCAGATATTGCCCTTCCTGGCGCTGGCGATTGTGGTGCTCTTCCAACCAGAAATTCGACGGTTGCTTGCTGAGGTGGGAAATTTGCCGCTCTTCACCAACTTGCAGGAGCAGCGTGAGAACTTGGAAGTGATCGTCGAGTCGGTCGATCGAATGGCTCCGGCCCGCATGGGGGCGCTCATCGCCATCGAACAGTCGATTTCCGTGACCGAGACCGTCGAATCCGGCATTTCTATCGACTGCGAGGCGACGCCCGAAATGATCGAGACGATTTTCTTTCCGAACAATGCCATCCACGACGGCGGCGTGATCATCAAGGGCGATCGAATCTTGCGGGCAGGCGCAATTTTCCCGCTGACCCAACGGGGCGATCTTCCTAATTCCCTGGGGACCCGCCACCGGGCAGCCGTGGGCCTGAGTGAGGAGACCGATGCGGTGGTGGTGGTCGTGTCCGAAGAGTCTGGTGGCATTTCGTATGCCCATCGGGGCGCACTGACCCGGAATGTCACTATTGAGCAACTCCGGGCCTTCCTGACGCAGGTGCTGGTGAAGCGGTCTTCGGGTCGCCCTGGCAATTCTTGGCTGCGACGTTGGATCACCGGAGCTGTGAGCAACGGAGGACACTGACATGGCTTGGCGCGAACTGCTTATTCAAAATCGGGCCCAAAAGTTGGGCTCTTTGGCCTTGGCCACCCTTATCTGGCTTACGGTCCGATCCAATTTGGGCATGGATCGGTTGGCCTCCAACGAGTCGTTTCGCGTTCGGGTGCTAGAGAACATCCCCGTGGGCGTATTGGCGACGGGGCAGGGAGAGTCTCAGCTCCAGATCTCTCCCTCGGTGGTCCATGTTGAGGTCGAGGGCGACCCCGATGTGGTTCAACGACTCACCCCGAGTGATGTCCAAGCCTACGTGAACCTCTTGAGCCCGGAAGCCCCTCGGCAAGGCATGTTCCGAGTCAATGCCCGAGCTCCGGGCGTCCGGGTGGTTGTGGTGCTGCCCGAATCGGTGCGGGTGGAACGCCCCCGTTAGCCCCGACCGGACGAGGTCCTTAGAGCCTGTCTGAAACTGGGGAGGGGTTCTGTTTGGGAGAGAAGGGTTCGATTGGCAAGGCGCGCGGAGGAAGCAGACCCGCAGCGGTCTGTGACCGACAAGCAACGCCGCCAGCGGGCCCTTCCCTCCCAAACCCTCCGGGCGGAACAGACCGCAGGAGGTCTGCCCCGCCGCTCACCGCCTTGCCCAACCCAGAATTCCCCAGCCGCAGAACCCTCCCCATTTTCAGACAGGCTCTTAGCGAGGTATCTCGTTGAGGGTGTAGTAGGCCAGTGGGTGCAGCAGCGGTTGGCCTGCCTTAGAGCGTACCCCGGTGGGTTTGAGTTCGTGCAGGTGACCTAAGTGCAATGCGGTCTTGAGACGCACACTGCGGCCGTCGGCAGCCACGGTCACCGACTCGATCGCCGGTTGGGTGGCATCGACCTCAGGCGATCCGTAGTTGGACTGGTAAATGTAGGTGAAGGTGCGGAACTGGTACGACTCCACCTTGCCTGCGGTCTCCGGATCCACGGGTTCGGTGAAGGTGAGTTCGAACCCATCCGACTTGACGTGCATTTCGTGAATTTCGAACGGGGTCTTGCCGCTCCAGTTCATCCGTTGGAGGGCAAAGGGCTTGCCGCCGCGAGCACCCCATCCACGGTCAGTCCCGCCCACGAACATCGTGCCGTCGGAGGCCATTTCGAGGCTGAGCGTGCCGCTATCGAAGCCCTCACGGAAGGGGAAGCAGGCGCCTTGATACACACCATTGACCTCTTCCAAGTACACCCGCATGACCGTGCTCCATGTTTGGTCGCCGACGAAGAGCTGGTTCTTGAAGGGACCAAACTTTCCGGCGGTGCCGTCGTTCTGGATGCCCGAGGCGCTCTGGCCCATTTTGTTGTAGGGGAATCCGATGGCCGGAGGCACGAACTCCGGGATCTTTGCCCGCTCGACCGGGATGCGGCTGTTGCTGGTCGGATCCTTCGGCCGAGGGCCCATGTTCGAGGCCTTCTCGTACCAGCGGTTGCCCGTGGGGTTGCCCACAAACTGTCCAGGCTTCAGGTGCTTGAGCCAACACGTGCCATTCCAGGGCCCCTGATTGTCGGTATAGAACATTTCGCCCAAATGGTTGGTGGCGATGCCGCCGGGCGAACGCAGTCCGCTGGTGGTCGGGATCGTCTTCCCCTCGGGGGTGATCCGCAGGGCCCATCCGCGGTACGGGTTTTCGCTGGTGAAGGAACCCGTGAGGCAAAGGATGACCCAGATGTTGCCGTCGTGATCGAACTTCGAACCGAAGGCGTATTCGTGGTAGTCGCCGTTAATGCCCCAACTGTCGGCCACGGTTTCGAAGAGGTCGGCGCGACCGTCGTTATTGGTGTCTTTGATGCGCGTGAGTTCGCCGCGTTGCGTGGCGTAAATCCATCCATCGCCGCGAGTGGTCAAGCCTAGCACTTCATGCAGGCCTGAAGCGAAGCGGGTGAACTTGGCCTTGGCGGGGTCTTTGTCGAAGGCGTTGGCGACGAACCAGATTTCGCCCAGTCGTGTGGAGACGGCGATGCGCTGGTCGGGCAGCACTTGGATGGCACCGGCCTCCAGCACCACGCCCTCCGGAACGGGCAGGGTGCTGATGGGGTAGTACTCGGCTTCCTGCTCGGCCTTGGTGGCGGCGAACACAGGCAGGAGGGTCGCGAGACCGAGGGCGGCGGTGAGCGCGGTGGGGTTCAGGAACTTCATGCGGGAAAGGGGAAAGAGGCTGCGGTTGGGTTCGAGGGATTCCACACGAGGATCACCAGGTCATCTCCACGCGGAGTTCCGATGTGTTCGGTTCGAGGGCGATGCGGAGTTCATCGCCGACGATGGTAGCCTTTGCGCCGGGGCCTATCTGGATGAGCAATCCACCGTCGACCTTGAAGCCGTTGCCAGCCGGTTGGATGCCACCCTTGGCCAGTCGCAGCCAGAGGGGCTGGGTCGGTGCGCCCTGGAAGCGGAAGGTTCGCACCAGCGTCATGTCCACGCTACCGGGCTTGGCCTGGGGGGTCTCCTCAATGGTCAGGCCCAAAACGCGATAGCGGAAGGTGGGTTGCTGGCGCGCATCCAGTCGGTAGCCCAAGAACTGGCTGCTGGTATCGATCGCGGTCGGCCAGGGGGCCGTGGACGAAGACAGGGTCGCGAAGGCCGGCCCCTCGGGCAGGCGGATGCGGTGGTCGCCCAGAGGCGGCTCGTAGCCTGTGCCGCGGTCGGTGCTGTGGCGGGCCATGTCGATGAAGGGACCTTGCCAGAGCAGGGCCAGACGAAGGTTCTGGGCGTCGAAGGCCAGGTTGGCCCGTTCCGGATAACCGACGCCGATGGCCCGGGCTCCGCCGCCTTCGATGAAGTTGCGGTAGATCACTGCCTCGTCATCGACCACGATCTCCTTCTTGCCGCGGATGAGTCCGGCCGGGATCTCAGCCTTGGCCCCGTCAGCCAGGTAGGCGTAGATGGCCCGTAGTTGGCCCGTGGTGTCGCCATTGAGGATCTTGGTGTTCACCGCCTTGCCCTCGGGCCAGAAGGTCGGCATGCGGGTGCCGGGACGCAGGGCCGCCGGGTTGGGCAGGTAGCGTTGCAGCCATTCCCATTCGAGGCGCTCACCCATCTTGTCGATGGCCAAGGCCGGAATGCCCATGGATCCATGCGTGGTGAAGGTGTGGCAGGCCACGCAGCCCAGCCCATCGCGGCCTACGAGTTTCCAGCCGATTTTTGCGTCTTGAGAAGTGGTGACCGGCGCCGGAGTCGCGGTGGTCGGGGCGTCGAGGCGTTTCAATTGGGCCGCCAGCGTGTGGACCTTCGGGCCGAAGACCGGCATGCGGGTGGCCATGTACGGACGCGCCTTGGTGCCCTGAGTCAGGATTTGCTCGAGGGCCGCCGCCTTGAGCTTGCTGCCGACTCCGGTGAGGTGCGGCGGGATGCGGCCTTCGTCACCGAGGTCGGCCTCGCCGATGACGGTAAACCAATCCGAACGTCCTGAGGCGGTCGGGCCACCCACCTCATTGCGAGAGTGACAGGCCAGGCAGTTGAATTGGCTCAAGGTGAGGTCGACATGGGCTGAAGCGCCAATGGCCAACTTCTGGGCCTCGGCCGGATTGCGGAGGGTCTTGCGGAGGCTCATCCGGTCGGCGGTTGAGAGGTCGAAGCGCGGAGCCTTGGCGGGAGGAATGTCAGACAAACAGCCTTCTTGGGTTCGCAGGGCCAATTGAACCATGGGCTTGGACTTGCGGGCCTGAACCAATCCCGTGGCGTCGGTCACTGCATGGCAAGCGGCACAATTGAGGGCGGCGAATTGCTCCCGGCCCGCGGCGACCTTAGCGGGATCGAGGGAGAACTCTTCCCAGTCGAGCGGACGCACTACCTGGCCGCCATGTTTGAGGCGATCGCCCGGGATGGGGCCGCGTTTCTCACCCGGAGCAGCCCATTGCACTTGGAACTCGGTTTCGCCGCCGCCTTGGAAATAGACCACTTCCAGTTCATGCAGCCCCGGCTTGAGGTTTAGGGTGCCGTTCTTTTCGGCGGCCGGATGAACCCCGTCATTGTTCAAGAGCGGGCGCCCATCAATGCTCAGTTGAGAGCCGTCGTCCGATCGGATCCAGAAGCGGTACTTGCCGTCGGTTGGGATGTCGATGAACCCCGAGAAGCGGACGCCCCAGTTGTTGTTGGGGTGGGGCAGGCTCAAGTCGAGGGCGGTGGAGACCCCGGTGGATTTCGGGGTCATGGCTAGCAACTGGCCGATGGAACCGGCCGCTCCCTCAAAGAATTCGTACTGAAGCCCATCGACCATGGCCGGTGCCTTGGAAGGTGCGTTGTTGGCGGAGACCTGATCACGCAACAAGTAGAGGGCGATGGCTCCGGCCTCTGAGGGCGACAAGTTCATCGAGGGCATCCGACCCGAGGGGCGGTGCACCAGCGGATCGCGCAGCAGTCGGGCCAACTCCGAAGCGGGGTATTTCCGGGCGAGGTCTCCCAGCGGGATGGACTGTGCTTGGATTTCTTTGAAGGCTTGGTCGGTGACTCCTTCGGGGCGTGTCTCAGGCGCGTGGCAGGCGACACATCCGACTGTGTGGTACAGGGCGCGGCCCTGGTCGATCCGGGCTGGGTCTGAGCGGAGGCCGGAAGGTTCGTTGGTCCTGCGCAGGGAGACCAGGTAGTGGGTGAGCACGTCGACCGTCTTGGTCTTCTGGGCCTCAGTCATCCCGTGCAGCAAGTCGGGCATGGCGGACCCCGGTTTGGTTTGGTGGGGACTGGAGAGCCAGCGCCGCATCCAGGTCGTCGAGGTTTTTAGCGGATCCGCCCCAAGCACGGGAGCCCCTTTGGGAGCGGCCCAGTCGGGGAGAGCAGCCGAGGCCTGCAGACCCTTTTCGCTGTGGCAGGCGGCGCATTGCAATTCGCTGACCAGAAGTGTGCCGCGGTCCACCGAGGGAGGGTGGACTCCTGTCTGGATCCCGGCCGAGGCTTGGAATGCGGCGGAGAATAAGGCCGCCGCGACGGTCAACGGGGCCGAGACTCGGTGCAGAAAACTCATGGAATTTAAGAGACCCTAAGCCGAGGTGCCAGAAGCAGCCAAGACCGCAGAGTATGGAATTGTGAGTTTTTAGCTCCTTCCGGTGGGCGCAAATCGGTGAGGGATTAGACCTCCGTTGCCCATCCGGATTGGGGGTCGGCCCTGGAGCCAGTTGCCCCCCAGGTCGTCTTTGGGATTCTTTGAGCTTCCGTTCGAGGCCGGACTTTCGTTTACCTTGACTCATGGGAGCCCAATGGAAGCAGGCGGGTCGCGAGGCGGCCGCACAGAAAAAAGGTCAGGTGGTCGGCAAGTTGACCCGCGAAATTATGGTCGCCGCCAAGTTGGGCGGTTCGGAGATCGAGACCAATGCTCATCTGGCGGCGGCGGTCGAAAAGGCCAAGAAGGCCAGCGTGAACAAGGATACCATTGAGAGGGCCATTAAGAAGGGGGCCGGTCTCTTGGACGAAAAGGTGGATTTCGAGACCGTGCTGTATGAGGGATTTGCTCCTCACAAGGTGCCGGTGATCGTCGAGTGCCTGACCGACAACCGAAACCGGACCGCTCCAGAAATTCGCCATCTGTTCAAGGAGGGCCAATTGGGACAGCCCGGCTGCATGTCGTTTTTTTTCCACCGTCTGGGTGTGGTGGAAGCCACCCATTCCAACTCCAAGCGCGATCCCGAATCCGACGCCATCGAAGCCGGCGCGCAGAATCTCGAACCACTCGACGGGGAAGAAATTCCTGAAGGGCATGTGGGCACTCGGTTTCTAGCCGAGGTGAAGGATTTGGCCACGGTCACCCACTGGCTCTCTAAAGCCGGTTGGAAAGTCCTCGCCAGCGAGATCCGTCACGTGGCCAAGAACCCCGTGGAACTCGGAGACGCCGAAAAGCAGCAGGTTTCCACGTTCCTCAATACCATCGATGACCATGATGACGTGCATCGCTTGTACGTTGCCATGAAGTGAGCCGGTTCGGCTCCTCGGCAAACGACAGAAAGGATCCCACTTCAGGATTCGGTGGCTGGATCCCAGTCTGAAGTAAGCTATGGATCCAATCGACCGCTTGGAATTGAACGAATGCGGTGAATTGTCATCTATGGCTACCGACATGATACCGAGTGTCTTGAAGAGAACCTTCATCGTTATTTTTGGGGCAGGCACTCTTCTGGTTGGGGCGGGCCTTGTTCCAGCCTTTGCCCAGCAAACCGACCTGACGAAGGCGGATGCTTTGGATGTCCGCCGCGACGCCGTCGTGGAGGCCATCGAGCGGGTGATGCCGAGCGTGGTCAACGTCGAGGGTTCGGCCGATGTCGATCCGAACAGCGTCGACGACCGCCTGATGGCTGAATTTTTCGGATGGCGGCTGCAACAGGTACAGGAGGCGGTGGTCAGCCGCGGGTCCGGTGTCGTCATCGACGAGGAAGGCTACGTGCTTACCAATGTCCACGTGGTCGATGGCGTGAAACGGGTGTTCGTAAAGTTTAACGACGGATCCGAGCCTATCGAAGCCGAACGAGTGGCACTCAACGCCGCCAAAGATGTGGCTTTGCTGAGGCTCAAATCCCCGGGCCGAAAGTTCCCGGCCGTCAAATTTGCTAAGGACGACGACCTCTTGCTGGGCGAGACGGTCATCGCCTTGGGCAATCCCTTCGGATACGCGGGTTCTGTGAGTCGGGGCATCTTGAGTTCCCGCGCACGCCGCGGTCCCAATGAGGATCGTTCACGCGGAGAACTCGATACCTTGGACTGGATCCAGACCGACGCGGCCATCAACCCCGGCAATTCCGGCGGGCCGTTGATCAACCTGCGTGGCGATCTCATCGGCATTAATGTGGCGACATTGCGACCGCAAATGGGCGCTCAGGGGATTGGTTTTGCCATCCCCATTAAACGGGTTAACCAAGCCTTAGCCGAGGTGCTCAGCGGCGAATCGGTGGGGCGCTTTTGGTTTGGAGCCCGACTCAAGGCGGCGACGCGGCCCCTGACCATTCAGGCGGTGCAACCCGGCAGTCCGGCTGAAAAAGCGGGGCTTAAGGCGGGCGATGTGATCGCTGCGATTCAGGGAGATCCGCCCAGCGGCATCATCGAATTTAATAGGGCTCTGGTGAAGGCTGGGGATTCAAAGGACATCCCTCTGAGTGTTCGACGGGGAGGCAACCTCAAAGAGTTGCGACTGCGCCTCGTCGACGAGGCGGACTTTTTCAACAACGAATACCTGTCCGCACGGGCCGGTTTCAAAGTGGCTCCGGTGCGGGGAGGAGGGTTTGTGATCCAGAGTGTCGATGCCAACGGCCCGGCGGCCGCAGTGGGGCTCAAGCGAGGGCACCTGATCCGCGGGTTGGATCGCACCGAATTCCCAGATGTCGTAGCCTTGGCCCGCTATTTGTTCAGTCGGCCCAAGGGCGAAACCGTGGAGTTGGGGGTTTTGTTTGATCAGCGCACGGCCTTGGGAGTGGTTCGTCAGGCGGGAATCGTGGCGCTCAAATTGCGGTAGAGCCCCGGACAAACAGACCCGTTTCCCAGCCCTCCCAGCCGCGATGCGTGCCTCCTCTAGATGGATCGGAGAGGTGATCAAATCGAATGAGGCTTCTTGAGGCCTCAAAAACATTGTCAATGTAGCCGCAAGAGGCTACATTTAGGTCATGAAACACTCCGCCGCCCCTGTGCGTTATCCTCAAGGGACCTCAGAGGGTGCTAAAACTGGTGTGGTCCTTCGAGAGGTGGCTGGGTTGGAACCGCAGTCCACATCGATCAACGTCCGTGCTGCCAAAGATCAGTTGTCGAGCCTTCTCGAGCAGGCCTCGCGGGGCGCTGAAATCATCATTACCAGCGACGGTCATCCCAAGGCCCGACTGGTGCCTGTGAGGTTCCGCGGCAAACCCTATTCGGTGGATTGGAAGTGGTTGAGAGATCAGCCGCTGGTTTGCGGCCCTTCGGCGGAGGCGCTCATCCGCGTCGAGCGCGATGGACGGGATTGATTCAAAAATCCCTAAACCCTCCCTAATCTCGAAGTCCCCCAAACCGCGAAGTCTTCCGCATGTATCTCGACTCCTGCATTCTGGTGAAACTTCTGATCCGCGAACCGGACAGCGAGTTCTACGCCCGCCTGGTTGAGGGATACCCCGTTTCGTCCTCCATGTTGGCCTTCACCGAGGTCTGGTCTGCCATGCTGGCCCGGGAGCGAGCCCAACTCATTGGAACCCGACTGCGTCTCGAAGCCTGGCAACGGTTCGAGGATCAGATGCGAACGCAAATGATCGATTTGTCGCCCATTTCCGAGGCGATCATTCGGCGAGCCCATTGGACTCTGGGGCGCGTGCATCCGAAGGTACCCTTGCGATCCCTCGACGCCCTTCACTTGGCGACAGCCGATCAGCTCCAAGACTGGCCTCTAGTGACCAGTGACCAACGGCTCCGCGAGGCGGCCCTCCACCTAGGGTATCCCCTCAACGACCTGCCAGGTCCGATTCTACCCGCATACTGACCCCTCAGCGTTCCTTGGCCATGAACCGGGTTTTGCCATCTACCTGCACAGCGTTGAATCTCCGGGGTTTTCTGTTCCTGCGGTGAGGCTTCCCGAGTACTTTCAGGGGCTCCAAGGCGGATGTCTGACTCCACTCCCATGATCGAGGTCCGGGACCTCACGAAGCGCTACCCCGGACGCACCGCGGTGGACGGGATCTCCTTCACCGTGGGTCGAGGGGAGGTTGTCGGATTCCTGGGTCCGAATGGGGCAGGCAAATCGACCACGATGCGCATCCTGTCGTCGTTCATGCCAGCGACCAGTGGCACAGTTCGCATCGCTGGTTTCGATGTGTTTCATCAGCCCGACGAAGTGCGTCGCCGCATCGGCTACATGCCGGAGAACAACCCCCTGCATATCGACATGCGGGTGCGAGACTACCTCAAGTTTCGAGCGCGACTCAAGGGATTGGGCATCGGCCGCAGCCGTGACCGGGTGGATCGGGTGATCGAACAATGCGGGCTCAAAGACGTCGAAAAGCGAATCATCGGGCAGCTTTCTAAGGGCTACCGCCAACGCGTGGGGCTGGCCGACGCCCTGGTCCATGAGCCCGACCTGATCATCCTCGATGAGCCCACCATCGGTCTCGATCCTCATCAGTTGCGATCCGTGCGAGCCTTAATCAAGGAATTGGGGCGTCAGCATACGGTGCTGCTGTCTACGCACATCTTGACCGAGGTGGAGATGACTTGCTCCCGGGTATTGATCCTCAATCAGGGGCGCATTCTGGCGGCCGATCGGGTGGAAGACTTGGAGAGTCGCTTCAGCCAAGATGGCCGGGTGGTGGCCGAGATTGACGCGACGCCCGAGGCCATCCGCGATGCGTTCCGCGATTTGCCCGAGGTGGCTTCGATCGAAATCCAGGCCGCCGCAGGCAGTTTTCAGCGGGTGGCCCTCACTCCTAGGGCAGGGGAAGACCTCAGGACTTTGGTGTTCGAACAAGTACGCCAGCAGGAGTGGAATTTGCGGGAATTGACCCGGCCTCGGTTGTCGCTGGAAGACATCTTCATTCAACTCACGCAGAAGAACAAAGGAGGGGGCCTTTGATATGAATGTCTTCCTGACCCTCGTGCGGCGCGAATTGGGAGCCGCCTTCAACTCGTTGACTGGCTATGTGGTCGTGGCCATCACCTTGCTCCTAGCCGGGTTCGGCCTGATGGACATCGTCCAGCGACTCAATTCGGACCGGACGCCGTCGCCGATCCCCGAGATTTTCTTTGCCGATGGCATCGTGTTCTGGCTGGTGCTGATCCTCACGACCCCGGTGATCACCATGCGCACGTTTGCCGCCGAAAAGGCGCTCGGGACTTATGAGGCATTGATGACCACGCCCGTCGGTGAGTGGCAGGTGGTTTTGGCCAAGTTCACTGGTTCCTTGGCGTTTTATCTTTTGAGTTGGGCTCCATTGATTGGTGTTCTGGTGGCTCTGAGGCAGGTGACCCATCAACCTCAGTTGTTAGACCCCTGGGCGATGTGCGGGGTGCTCACCGGCATCGCCTGCATCGGGTCGACCTTCCTGTCAATTGGGGTCTTCGCCTCGTCGCTGACCCGCAGCCAAATCATCGCAGCCATGACCTCGCTGCTCATCGGCATCGGACTGTGGACGATGAGTTTGCGCTTTTCGCAGACCGACACCACCGGCGACCGGTTGGGACGCCTGATGGATCACTTGTCGGTCACCCACCACATGCAGGACTTTGCTCGAGGCGTTATTGACGGTCGGGCTTTGGTCTTTCACCTGAGTGTGACCTTTTTCTTCCTGTTCCTCACTCAGCGCGTGATCGAAATGCGGAGGTGGAAATGAGCGACCCGACGACACAGCCTCCCAGCTACGAGCCCAACCGCCGCTGGAGCTCTGGTTTCAATTCGTTTATCGGGGTGCTGGTGTTGCTGGCGATTTTGGTAATGGTCAATTACTTGGCCGCGACGCGCCTGCAGTGGCGCTATGACTGGGTCTCTTCCCAGCGTCCCCAATTGTCACCGCTCACCGTGGCCACCCTGAGCGGACTCACCAACGAGGTGAAGGCCATCGTCTTGTTCGATCCGTCTTCCGACCTTTACCGGCACGTGAAGGGATTGCTTCGGGAATATTCTCTGCAGTCACCGCGGATCTCGGTCCAACTGGTTGACTACGTGCGAGATGCGACCTTGGCGACGGCCATCAAGACCCGCTACGGCCTCGGGGCCAACACGGGCGATTTGGTTATTTTTGATGCGGGTGGCGGACGGTTTCGCACCGTCGATGATTCCGAGATGTCCACCTACGATGCCGATGTGAAGGGCATGATGGCCGGCAAGAATCAGGAGATCCGCCGTGTGGCCTTCCGAGGTGAGGCTCTCTTCACGGCGGCACTGGCTGGATTGTCCGAGGCCTCTGGGAACCGTGCGTATTTTCTCCGTGGACATGGTGAAAACGACCCGTCCTCCGACGACGAGCGGAATGGATACTCCCGATGGGTCCGGCTGTTGGCCGAAAAGAACGTCGAATCGAGGGTGTTTACCAATTTGCTGGCTGGCGTGCCCGAAGGTTGCAGTTTGTTGGTGGTCGCAGGACCGGTGCAACCGCTGCTCGCTTCAGAAGCGGCCGCCATCTCGAAGTACCTAGACCGAGGTGGCCGAGTTCTGGTGACCCTGTCGCTGGAAACACTCCGCCGTCAGGGTCCCCTCGAGGGTTTACTGGAGGAGTGGGGCGTGTTTCTGCCCTCGCAATTGGCCAATGATGAAAAAGCCTCGGTGCGAGGGTTCGACATTGTCGCCAACTCTTACGGATCCCACCCGGTGACATCACCCCTGACTCGGGCCGGGGCGAAGGTTCACTTTCAGGCACCGCGCGTCGTGGTGCCGATTCCGGCCAATCGCCTGCCTGCCGATGCACCGAAGACCACGGCGCTAGTCTTGACCGGTCCGGAGGGTCGAACTCTCTCCGATTTTGACGGACGAGAATTTTCCTATGTTGAGGGCAAAGACCGTCGTGGTGAGATCCCCTTGGCCGTGGCTTCTGAAAAGGGTGGGGTCAGCGGGCTGAGTGCGGGCCGCGGCACCGCACGGTTGATCGTTGTTGGGGATTCGGCGCTTTGGGCCAATGGGCCGCTCCAGAGTTTGGGGAATCGCGATTTTGCCGCCCTCTGCGTCAACTGGTTGCTGGATCGCCAGCAATCCATGGCCATTGGGCCCCGGACTATTTCGGAATACCGGTTGAACCTCACGGCGCCCCAGTTGCGGCTTTTGAATGGAGTCCTGCTCGGAGCGCTGCCCGGTGGCGTGTTAATCTTGGGCTTCATGGTCTGGGCACGGAGGCGGGGTTGATGCGATTTCATCGATGAACCGAAGAACCACATGGGTGTTGGTGTTGCTGGCTGTCCTGCTCGGGGGATGGCTGGCCATGACCGAACGCCGCGATGAGGTCCGGGTGGCTGGCACCACCGGATCGGTGCGCTTTCGCCGATTAGACCCACGTGAGGTGATCTCGGTCGAAATCCTCCGATCCAATGTGGCCATCCGCTTGGAGCGGACCAACTCGGGATGGTTCCTGAGGTCTCCGATCCATTACCCGGTTCAATCGACGAGCGTTGAACGTTTGTTGGAGATGCTGGGCAATCTCGCACCCCGTTCGCACCAGTCGAGCGCCGAGGTGACCGCGCAGCGTGGGGCCTTGGCGGCCTTTGGGCTCGAGCGTCCCGACGTGCTCACCATCCGCACCCGCGAGGGCATGAACATTCTGCGCCTCGGCGGTCGAACGCCGCTGGGGAGTCAGTTCTATTTCCAGCAGGTCGGCCAAGACGGGGTGTTCACGGCCGAGGCCGGCCTTTTGGAGGCCTTGCCGGCTTCGCCCGAAGACTGGCGCGACCGCCGCCTCTTTGATGCCGATTCGCTGCCCTTCGATCGCGTAGAAATTCTTGGGGACACCGAGTTTGAGGCGGCCATCACGACCAACGGGACGTGGCGTCTGATTCGTCCGTTGGTGGCCCGGGCCAATGATGATCAAATCCGCCGACTCCTGACCGATGCGGCGGATTCCCGGGTGAATGCCTTCGTGAGCGATACGCTCACCGTGTCGGCCGAAGAGTACGGATTAACCAAGCCCACCGCCCAAATGGTCTTGAAGCGAGGCACCAACGAGCTCTTGAGACTCCAGTTTGGCCGGGCCTCGACGAATGCACCGGGAGAAATCCTCGTACGCCGCTCCGACTTCGGGAACATCGTCCGGATTACTAATTCCATTTTGGAATCACTCAAACGGCCGCTGGCCACCTATCGGGATCGTCGGTTGATGCCGGCGATCTCCGGATTGGAGCGGCTCGAGGTGCGGGCGGGCAGTGAACCTTTCACTTTAGAAAAGCAGGGCACCAATTGGTGGGTCATTTCTCCGCGCCGCTTTTTGGCTGATGGTCCCTGGGTTCGGGAGACCCTTCAGCGATTCATGGGGCTGCGGATCGAGGATTTCTTGGACGACTTGGGGACCGACCCGAGTCGTTACGGATTGGATCAGCCCGCCCGCGAGTACTCCTTTTACCTCGGCAAATCCAATGGCTCCCCAGTAATGCTGACTCGTCTCAGTGTGGGGAATCCCTTGGGTGAGGGTCGACGGCTCTCGATGCGTCGGTCCGATGAGCCTGGGATCTACGGCATTGCCGCAGGGGATCTACAAACCCTGCCCGTGTCGGCTCCACAATTCCGCGACTGGAACTTCAATCCCAGCAACATTGTCCAAATCGAGATTCGCCAACAGGGACGCACGCGGATGCTCCGGCGGAATTCCCTGGGCCGATGGGATGGCGTGATCGCCGCGCAGGGGTTGCTGCCGGATCCCGCCATTGACGAAGGACTCTACCGCATCGGCAAAGCCCCAATCGGTCGGTATCCGGTTCCGAACGACGTCGCATTGAAACAGTTCGCCTTCGACCAACTCGACCACGCGGTGACGTTGACCCAGAAAGAAGGCGGTCACTTCCGCTCGCTGCATCTCCGGTTCGGTGGCCGCAATGCAATCAACCAGTTTGTCTGGGCCGCCTTCGACTCCGATGAGCCCGCCATCTTGACGCAATTTCCGCTGAGCCTCTATCAGGAGTACATCGGCCCTTGGTTCAGTGCCCCGCCGGCCACCTCTAACGAAACGAAGCCGTGAACCCTGCTGCCGGCCCGGTTACTGAAAATCGTCCGACTCGACGGTCGATTTGGTCCCGTGGAGCCTGGCCACGACGCCTCTTTCGGATGGGGCGACGCAGCGTCTATTTAGTTTTGGCTTTGATCATCGGATTGGGAGCCTACCTGAACCAAGTCGGCATTCCCGAGAGCCTCAAGAACCGCCTGCTCGAGACCCTTCGACAACGGGGAGTGGCCATGGAGTTTGAGCGCATCCGTTTCCGGGCAACCCGGGGCATCGTGGCCGAACAGGTGACCCTCGGCCGTTTGGGCGACCTCGGCGGGGAGCAGTTTTCGGCGCAAGAAGTTCAGTTAGCGTTGGATTGGGGCCAGGTGCTGGCCCTCAAGCCGGAGGTGAGGGGACTCAAGATCCGCGGAGGGTCGGTCTCCATCCCACTGGTCGAGAGCAACCGGGTGGCATCCCGTTTTAACCTCCATGGGGTCGAGGCTCGGATTCGGTTTGAGGGTGCCGAGGAATGGGTCGTCGAAGATTTGCGTGCGACCACGGAGGTGGGATCCTTTCGTGCCTCTGGAATTTTGAAGCACCCGACGGCCCTCCGATCGGCTCCTGACTCAGCACCCGCGCAAGCCTCCCCAGCGTGGCGCTCCACGTTGCTTCGGATCCAACGCACGCTTGAGGAAATCCGCTTCCAGACACCGGCCGAGGTTCATCTCCAATTCCAGACGGACCTGGCCTTACCCGAGGCGTCCTCGGCTGAGTTCACACTTTCGGCCGGACAGGTGACATGGAATGAACGCTCGTTTCAGCGCCTGAAGTTGGAGGCTCAGATGAGTCCGCTCACCGAAGTTCCGGGGCAATTGGCCGTGCATGTTCAATGGGAGGTAGATGGGGTGTCGGCGCGCGAAGGATCTGTCCGGGGACTGCGAGGCCAACTGAAGTCCACCCAACCGATCGACGCCGTGCTTCCCGCCAAGGTCGATTGGAACCTCAGTGCGGAGAGGGTCCAGACGCCTCAGTTCTTGTTGGGCAAGGCTCAGGTCGAGGGTAAATCCGAGCGCTTGGCTTCCAACGCCATCCCGGTTCGTCCCTGGGATCCCAGAAACGAAACTTTGGTTACGAAGGGGCTCACCCCTCAGTTCCAGTCCTCCCTGAAACTCCACCTGCACGAACTCAAGACCCTTGCCCCCGAGGTCCGCCTGAATGAGGCAACGGTTCAGGTGGTGCTGGAACACGATTTGTCGGGATGGCATGAGGCGCAGTTGGAAGTCCGGGCTCCGGATTTTCAGAGCCCTTGGTTGGACTGCGGTCCTCTGGAACTCTCGCTGACGGGCCACCCTCAAAGCCCTGGCCCTGGTCCCGAAGACGCCTCATTTTGGCGTTGGATCCGCCCGCTCGCGATCGCCGGCAGCCTAGAGGCCCGCGCCGTGAATCACCCGCTTCTGCGATTGGACCGTTTTAAGACCCAGTTGCGTTTCGCTTCGGCCCGCGCCCGGTTGGAGGACACGCAAATTGACCTCTTGGGCGGCACCGTGGCGGGTAACATCGAGTGCGATCTGGATACGCGACGCTTGAGTGTGCAGGCCACCTCGTCGGCCCATCCCTCCGGAGTCATCCCCGTGCTAACGCCGGCCGGCCAGCGTTGGTTGGGGCAGTTTTTCTGGCCGACGAATCAAGCCCCCCGGATCGCCGCCCAACTGGGGTTGGTGTTGCCGCCCTGGACCAACAGCAATCCCGACTGGCGTGGCACCGTGTTACCGACCGTCGCCATCGCCGGATCGGCCACGGGAGAGTCCTTTAGTTTCCGGGGCATCACGGGGGATTCTGCCAAGGGGGCATTTACCTACACCAACCGCGTGTGGCGGATTCCGGGCATGACGGTGGTTCGGCCCGAGGGTTGGGTGGTCTTCGATTACGAGGGCCACGAGGTGACTCAAGATTATCGCTTCCGACTGACTTCCGGGGTGGATCCCAAGATCGTGCAACCGCTCATCGCTGAGCCGGGAGCCCAGCGGGTGTTCAATGACTTGAGCTTTGGCCAACCGCCCCAAATTAAGGGGGAAATCCGCGGGCGCTGGTTCTCTCCAGAATTGACGACGGTGGAGGTGGAAATCGCGGCGACCAATGTCATTTATCGGGGTGAGCATTTGGATTCAGCGCGGGCGAAACTGGGCTATACAAACCGGTTTTTATCGATTGGTGAGGCCCGCGGTCGAGATGGCGCACAGTGGGTTACCGTCGACGGGTTCGGCTACGACGCGGCGGTCGGACTCATTTCCTTCACCAATGCTGTCAGTGTTTTTGATCCGTGGAGGATAACCCGCTTGATTGGCCCCATCACCCATCGGGCCATGAGCCCTTACCATTTCATTGAACCTCCGCTAGTTCATGTAAATGGCGTGATCGGTATTCGCGGAGACATGTCTCGCAACAACATTCGTTTCGACGCCGAATCCGAGGGATCCTTCGAGTGGTGGAAATTTCGAACCAAGGGGGTTTCCGCCAGCGTTCTGTCTATTGGCAGCCAATTGCATGTGACCAATATCCAAGCCGGCTTTTATGGAGGGCGTCTTCGGGGAAATCTCCAATTCGAACTCGGAAAGGATGAGAAAAATCGCCTCCGCATGGACACCGAGTTGAGGGACGTCGAATTGGGTGCGTTGGTGGCCGGCGTGTCGGGGCGGACCAACCGTCTGGAAGGGCGCCTGTCGGGAACCTTCCGCGTCGACGAAGGTCTGACCTCGGATCCGGCCTCTTGGAAGGGCGGGGGACAGGCCACCTTGCGCAATGGGTTCCTTTGGGGATTCCCGGTTTTCGGTGTGTTTTCCTCCATCCTCGACGGCATGTCCTCCGGATTGGGGCAGGCTCGATTCACGGAGGGAACGGCTACGTATTCGCTGGCTCAGGGGGCCGTCCACACTCGCGATCTCCAAATGAAGTCGCCCTCGATGTCACTGGGCTATTCCGGATCGGTGGCCTTTGACTACAAAGTCGACATGCTGGTGCAAGGTTCGATGTTTCGCCGGGTGCCCTTGTTCGGTCCCGTGGTTTCCATCGCTCTGTCGCCGCTCGAGAAGCTCTTCGAGTACCGACTCACCGGGACTCTGGATGAGCCCGTGACCGGTCCGGCCCATGTGCCCACCTTGTTGCTCTTTCCGTTCAGACCCTTTGGAACACTCAAGGATTTGTTGCCCGAGGAGCGTCGAGCGGTGTCGGATCCGGCGGCGTCCCCGGCCTCCAAACAACCTCAAAATTCTCCCGCGGTTCCCAAACCGTAATCGTGCCCTTTGCCCATGAATCGATCGGAACTCATTTCGTTTCCCGACACCGAAACCCTCGTGCAACAAGTGGCTGGCCGCTGGTTGGATGCGGTCGATGCCGCCGCCACGGCGAAAAAGCCCTTCCATGTGGCCTTGTCGGGCGGTCGGGTGGCCGGTCGATTTATGGCCGCAGCCCATGGGCTGGGAACCGCTCGGGGCACTTGTTGGGACACGGTTCACTTTCATTGGGGTGATGAGCGCTGCGTACACCCCGAGCATGCCGACAGCAATTACAAGCTGGCTCAGACGGCCTTGCTAGATCCGGCGGGGATCGCAGTCGAACAACAGCATCGTCTGCGCGGTGAGTTGCCGCCGAACGAGGCGGCTCACTTGGCCGAGATCGAGTTGGCCCGGGTGACCGGCACCGCTTCCGGCAGCGTGCCCGTTCTCGATTTGGTGTTTCTCGGCATGGGCGAAGACGGTCACGTGGCCTCGCTGTTTCCCGGAGCCCCGGAATCGGTGGTCACCTCCTCTCGCTGGGTGATCCCAGTGATCGGGCCGAAGCCGCCGCCGCAGCGTTTGAGCCTGACGTTCCAAGTGCTGGCCGCAGCCAAAGAGGTGTGGGTGCTGGCATCGGGTGTGGGCAAGGAAGAGGCCCTCAAGGAGTCATTGCGCATCGGTGGAAACACTCCGCTGGCGCATTTGTTATCTCTGCGATCCCACACGCGCATTATGACCGACCTCCCGCTGCCTGCGTGAAGCAGTCTCAGCGCCGCGACAATGAGGTGATGTGAGTCCGTTGATGTTACCATGAGCACATCCCATCCGGTCCGACATTCTCGAATCCCACTCGGCCTGACGCTGGCGGTGGGTGCGTCTGGTGCTGCTGCGCTGGGCCTTCAGATGGTCTGGACACGGATGTTCGCGCTGGGTCTCGGACAAGAGTTACCCTCCACCTTAGGGGTGATCACTGCCTTTTTTGGTGGACTCGCGGTGGGTTCGCGTTGGGGCGGTCGTGCTCTGGATCGCCTGCCGTCTCCCGGGATTCGCTGTGCAGTGCTTGAGGCACTAACGGCCTTCTGGGCGCTGGCGACGGTGCTGCTCGTGCCGTGGGTTGCGGAGTCCTCCTGGCAGTGGCTCGGGCCTGCTCCCGGGGTCGGGCTTCACTGGGTCGTAAGCCTGCTGTTGCCGGGCGTGGTTTTGTTCCCGGCCACCCTGTGTCTAGGAGCCATGATGCCGGCGATGGAACGATTGATCTCGGGTTTCCGTGCCGATGGACTTCGGGTGGGGCCCTTGTATGCCGTCAACACCCTGGGTGCGGTCGTGGGCGTCCTGGGTTCGGTGCTGTGGGTGCAACGACGCTGGGGGCTGTCTGGATCGGTGATCGGATTCGCGGGCCTTCAATGCCTTTGTGCCGTGTTGTTCTGGTGGACGGGACGCGGGGTGCGGTCGGTGGAACCCGTGACTTCGACGGTGGCGCCGGGTGGGGACCGTCTGGGCCCTCCGCGGATCCGGGCCACGTTGTGGCTCAGTGGCCTCCTAGGGATTGGATTCGAAGTGTTGGCCACTCGGCTTCTGTCGCAAGTCCTCGAGAACACGGTCTTCACCTATGCGGTGATCCTCGCCGCCTATTTGCTCTTCACCGCCTTGGGCGGGGCCTTGCAAAATCGGTTCGCTCCAAAAGCCAGTCGTGCGCTGGGATGGTTACTTCCGGGGGTGGCACTGAGTATGGCGATCGCGGGATGGTTTTTGCGTCAGACGCCGCTGCTGGTTTCGATGCTGCGTGGCGGCACAGGAAATCAGGCTCTGCCGGCCATGGTTTCAGAATTTCTGGTGGCCAGCTCCGTGGTGGCTCTTCCAGCGCTGGCCATGGGAATGCTCTTCGCCTCGCTAATCTCTGAAGCAGGAAGGCATCCGCGTTTTCTGGGGGTGGCCCTGTCGTGGAACCTGATTGGCTCGGCTCTGGCACCCGCGGTGATGGCGCTCGGCCTGATACCGGCCTTGGGTACCCGCTGGAGTTGGATCTTGCTGGGTCTGGGATACCTCACGCTGGTCCCGGGGTGGCGGCGAATGCGTTGGGTCTCGATGGCGGGGTGGGCTGTGGCTGCGGTGACACTGATGAGTCTGCCGAAGGACCTCCATTTGCAAACCCCTCCGCCCGGGGGTCGCATCGTCACCTTGCGAGAAGGGCCCTCGGACACGGTCACCACGGTGGTTCAATCCGATGGGCATCGCATTCTCCGCATTAACCAGCGCTTCACCATGGGTGGCACCGCCTCCGCCTTGGCCGAGCGACGCCATGGTCATCTGCCGTTGCTCCTGCATCCGGAACCGCGCCGGGCGTTGTTCCTGGGAGTCGGCACAGGCATCTCGTTCTCCGCCCTCGATGCCCACCCGGGATTGGTGGCCGAGGGAATCGAATTGGTACCCGAAGTCGCCGAGGTGATGCCTGAATTCGCATCGCACAATGCCCACAGTGATCGGCTTACCGTGCGGGTGGCGGATGCCCGGCGATTCGTTCGAGCGTCTACTCAACGCTACGATGTCGTGATCGCCGACTTGTTTCATCCGGCCCGGGATGGGGCGGCGGGCCTCTACACCCTCGAACACTTCCAGGCGATCCGCGATCGCTTGTCGGACGGCGGGCTCTTCTGCCAATGGCTACCGCTCTTCCAGCTCGATGCCGACGGGCTGAGGATGATCACCGCCACGTTTATGGAGGTTTTTCCTGAAGCCTCGGCGCTGTTGCTGCGGCTCAACGCCGACACTCCGGTGATCGGACTCATCGGGGGGCCAGGACGCCATCTCTGGTCGCCGGAGGCCCTAGAGCGGCGTCTGAATCAGCCGAGCCTGCGGGAAGCCCTCAAGCCCATGGCCTTGGCCGAGGTCCTGCCGGTGATGGGCACCTGGTTCGCCGATGCCCAAACCCTCAAGACCTACTCCCAGAGCGTTGGGATCAACACCGACGATCACCCGTTCTTGCTCTTCGACGCCCCCCGGACCTTGGGCCCGGTTCCGCCGAAGGGACAGTCCCTGCTGTCGGAGCTTCTCGATCTCCAGCGTCCGTTTCCGCAGGACTTGTGTGCCGGCCGACCGGCCGACGAGTGCCGTCGGTTTCGTGCCTATCTCGAGGCGCGTGACGCTCACCTCCGCGGTCTCATTGCTGAGTCTCAAGGACGGCCCGAGGCGGCGGAGCAGGGTTTCCTTCGGAGTGTTGTTTTGAGCGCTGATTTCACGCCCGGGTATGCCCAACTAATTACGCGTGCCTCGCTGCGTGCTCATTCCGATCCGAATGGAGCCCGCCGGTTGTTGAACCTCCTGATCGAAGCCCGACCGGAGCGCACCGTCGCCCGCGATCTCAAAGCGCGGTTGGGACTCTGACTTGAGACCTCATGGTTTGGCTGTCTCCGTGGAGCCCCGGTCCCGGACATAACAAGGCCGAATCGATGGGCGTGTTAGATAGGGACCGATCTCCGAGCGGTCCGCCCCCGTGGTACTGGTTGTCGAGAGTGCCTGCCATGGAGAGTGCCTCATCTCTGTCATGTTCACCGGAGTGGCGCTTTCGGAGAAATCGCCCTACCTCGGAGGTGGCAGCGGGGCCTAAGGGCCCGGAAGGCCGGTAGCGGCAAGTCGATAGGGGTAGGGATGGCCGTTGTCGGCCACCCCTCCCTCCGAACCGGACGGG
>CAMDDW010000027.1:0-41045 GCA_945893185.1 Akkermansia muciniphila
GACAGCTACCATGCTGCCTCGGTCGTCCACGACCTAATCGTGAAGACCCGGCCCGACGACATTCAAAAGATCCAACTCATTCAGGAGATCATCTCCAAGAATGTGAACCTGAACCGGATCCTCAACGCGTTGTAAACCGGCAGATCGAGGCAGGGATCTTCGCAAAAAACGACGGAGCGGGAGCGGTCGGGTTTGCCGGAACTACCCAAGCCCGCAGTGCGGCCGGCTCGGAGATCCGGCCCCACCTCTGAGGCCTGACTCTGAGCCCTGACTCTCAGACCCACGTCGGAGTCCCACCTCTAACTTCTACCTCTGAAGGCTACCTCCGGGGCCTATCTCCAGCCGGACCTCCAGCCCGACCTCAAGCCGGACCTAGATCGCGGTGGGCCCGCTTGAAACTGAGGGACACGAGCGTCCCCTGGGGCAAAAGCCTTCGGTACCGCTTTCAGTACCGGTAGCCGACGGCCAACTGACCGTAGGCGGCACCGTCTCCATTGAACTGAAGGCGTACATCATTGAGCACGAACCGCCGATCAATCATCCAACCGCCCTCGAGTGAGGCGTAAAAACCCTTCGGCCCGCCCCAGCGCGCACCAACACCCGTGCGAATCTCGCGATAGGTGACCATCTGGTCATCCATGGCGGCCAGACCGCGGTCCCGACCAAAGTTCGGATTCAGGTGGTAGGCCCCACCCAACATCTCGGCTCCGGCATGGAAGGTCCAGTTTTCCGAAGGACGGTACTGGATCTGCGGCCGAGGCAGGAGCAGTGACAGCGTCCAGTGCTCAGCAAAGCGCCAACGCACTCCAGGCCCGCCCACCACCGGAATATCCCGTCTCGGATCCACACTCACCGAAAGAAACACCTGAAGATCCGGATTCACCGCATAGCCCACACCCCCGATGAACGGCGCATTAAAATCCTCCCCACTGATCTTCTCGAAGTCGGAATACAGGCCCGGCGAAACTTCTCCGAAGGCCTGCCAACCCTCGCTAAAGCGCCAAGACACCGTGAGCGGGAGGGCCACCGACTGCAAATTAGCCGGCAGCGGATTGCCCGAATCACGACCAAAATCCCACCGCGTGTAGGCCACGCCGACACCCCAATTCAATGCAGCAGCCGGGTCGAAGATCCCCTTGTACTCCAGCCGAGTCCGAGTCGCGTCCAGATTGCCCAACTCGCGAGTTCCCAGGCGGATATCCGCACCGGCCGAATAGCCCGCAGTCACTTCGAGAGCTCCGGTGTAGGAAGGAGCTACCAATCGATCTTGGGCCCACGCGCTGCCCACAGTCATTAGGGTAGCCGCCATCCGGAAAAGATTCTTCATTATAAGCACAGATCATCCATGCAACCCAAAAAAGTGCAACCCTGACAAACGCCATCCAATCGATATCAAACTCCCGGCCAACGCAGCACCCGAACTGGCGTCCCAGCAGGCCACTCCGTGGATGGGGGCACATCCACCAACCCATTGGACCGCGCCAACGACAGAAGTATGTGCGAAGCTTGGACTCCAGCCGATCGCACCTGTCCCGATTCCTCCAAGATCACTCGCATGAAATGCCGACGGAGACCGGGGTTCGACAGGGGGACCGATAACGTACCGACGGTGGCCGGCAACCCGACCTCGGCAGATCCCTGCAAACGGCGCAGAGCAGGCAAGGCCATAAAGACCGCCGTGACAAACGCCGAAACGGGATTCCCAGGCAACCCGATGAGGTACCCACCCCGGAGCGTCCCGAAAAACACAGGCTTTCCAGGCTTGATGGCCACCTTAAAGAAGTCGAGCTGCCCTCCCAATCGCTCCCAAGCCGGACGCAGAAAATCCCGGTCGCCCACTGAAGCTCCGCCCGCGGTGATCACCAGATCTCCCAGCGACAGCGCCGATTCCAGACCCTCCATGGTCGCTTCCAGTTGATCCGGTAACGTCGGCACCTGAATCACCTCCGCACCCGCGGAACGAAACAACGTGGTCAGCATCACCGAGTTGCTGTCGTGGATTTGCCCCGGGGCCAGCGGAGCACCTGGAGAGCGTAACTCATCACCGGAACTCGCCACCACCACACGCACCTTCCGATGCACCCGCAACTCTGCACGACCCGCCGCCGCCGCAAGAGCCAACTGCGGCGGACCCAATCGTTGCCCGGCCGCCAGCACCCGAGTGCCCATCCGGAAGTCCTCCCCCCGGAAACGAACATTCTCCCAAGGCTTCACCCCATCATTGAAGCGGATCCGCCCATCGACCTCCCGCTCCGTATCCTCCTGCATCACCACCGCATCGGACCCTGCTGGCATGGCGGCCCCCGTCAAAATGCGAGCACACTCCCCGGACTCCAGAGATCGATCTGCCACCCGACCCGCAGCCACCTCCAATCGGCACGGCAGCACCACCCCAGAACGAGATACCTCCCCCGCTCTCACCGCATAGCCATCCATAGAAGCCGTATCAAAGCCGGGCAGATCGACCAAAGCGGAGACATCCTCTGCCAAACAGCATCCCAACGCTTCCGTTAACGACAACGAAACGACTGGAACAGCAAGCAGAGGCTTCAAAACCCGCTCCAAAGCATCTTCGTAAGTGATCATGATCCGGTGAAAGACTTCGCAGGCGGCCCTCCACCCCACCTTTCCCGCCGGAAGCGCTTCCCGCAAGCCTCGGAGCCTGTCCCTCCTTGAATTCCCCTCACCGACAACACAATCCACTCATCTCCCTCCTTAAAATCCCTCCCCAAATCGACTCAACCACCCCGGAGAACACCCCTGGGCGGCAGCGGGATAGGTCCGGAGCGAGCATAGGAACGTCGACACCCTGACCCCCCTCGCGCGACAGCGCGAAAGCTCCCCCTGTCCCAACGTTCCCTGCGAGCGCAGGACCTATCCCGCAGAGCCCCACCGACAACGCAATCACCCATCTCCCTTCTTAAAACCCCTCCCTCATCCCTTCTCAAAATCCCTCCCAAAATCGACTCAACCACCTCCAGACAACACCCCTGGGCGGCAGCGGGATAGGTCCGAAGCGAGCATAGGAACGTCGACACCCTGATCCCCTCGCGCAAAAGCGCGAAAGCTCCCCCTGTCCAACGTTCCCTGCGAGCGCAGGACCTATCCCGCAGAGCCCCACCCACGACCCAACCCGCTGATTCCTAAAAAAACGACTAGCCTAGAGTGAGAAAACTCCGGGCTTGCCCCATTAACCGCAGCCCCGTAAGTTGTGGATTCAAGATAAACGGAACCGCTTACTGGGAGGCATCAAGCTTCCCGACACCGAATCATGTCTGAAAAAAACATAACCATCGCCGAACACCGCATCCACGCCAAAGACACCGGCTCTGCCGATGTCCAGATTGCCCTTCTCACTGAGAAGATTAACTCCCTGACGGAGCATCTTCAAAAGAACAAGAAGGATCATAGCAGCCGTCGTGGCATGTTGCTCATGGTGGGCAAACGCCGCAGCTTGCTAGATTATCTGAACCGCACCGATTCGGCCCGTTACCAAGCGCTGACCAAGAAGCTGAAGCTCCGGAAGTAATTTTTTGCGACGCCGGGCCTCCAGCCCGGTTTTCGCTTTAGGACACCCTGCAGGCCACGATTGCCGCGACCACAGGATTGTCCAGATTGTCCAAAGCGGACAATTGCGGGTGCCGCGCCCATTCGACGCGCGCGCAAAGTCACCCGCACCAAAACCCCAAAGACGCGTCAAAGAAGTTAGAAAAAAACGCCCGGTCCGCCCGGGAAATTTCACTCGCTCTCCACCAACAAACCTTCCCCACCAAGAAAGGTTCGCTGAAGGTCGAGTGAAGTTCCTCAGGGCGGTCGGGCAACTGCTAGTATGTCCCATACCGTTCAAATCCCCGTCGGTGGTCAACACATCACCATCGAAACCGGCCGCTTTGCAAAGCAGGCCGACGGAGCCGTGACCGTTCAACTCGGCGAAACCATCATCCTCACCGCAGCGGTTGCGGCCTCCAAGGCCAAGCCCGGTCAGGATTTCTTCCCCCTCACCGTGGATTACCGCGAAAAGGCGGCGGCCGCTGGCCGTTTCCCCGGCGGATACTTCAAGCGTGAAGGCCGGCCCTCCGAGAAGGAGATCCTCACCTGCCGCCTCACCGATCGCCCCATCCGCCCGCTCTTCCCCAAGGGCTGGTACAATGAAGTTCAGGTCCAGTCGTTGCTGCTCTCGGCCGACGGCCAGAACGACGCCGACATCCTCTCCATCCTTGGAGCCTCGGCCGCATTGACCGTTTCCGACATCCCCTGGGATGGCCCGCTCGGCGCCGTCCGCATCGCCCGCGTCGCCGGTGAGTTCGTCGTGAACCCCACCCATGAACAGCAGGCCCAGTCCGACCTCGACCTCATCTATGTCGGCAACAAGACCGACGTAGTCATGTACGAAGGTGCCGCCAACGAAATCACAGAAGCCGATTTCATCGCCGCCCTGAAATTCGCCCAGGCCGCCTGCCAACCCTTGATCGCCGCTCAGGAAGAACTGGCTGCCAAGGCCGGCAAGACCAAGCGCGCCATCACGGTGACCATCGTTCCGGAAGAGATCCTCACCGCCGCCAAGACGCTGGCGGGTGATCGCATCATCCCGGCCCTCCTCACCCAGCAGAAGCTGGCCCGCGAGGCCGCCGTCAACGCGATCTTCGCCGAAGTCGGTCAGAAGCTCGTCGCCCAATTCGGCGCCGACAAGGTGACCGAGTTCGTCCTCAAGGACGCCCAGTATTACATCCAGAAGGAAACGATCCGCAGCCTCGTCCTCGACCACTCCAAGCGTCTGGACGGCCGCGACTTCGACGCAATCCGCACCCTGACCAGCGAAGTGGGCTTCCTGCCCCGCGCCCACGGTTCGGCTGTGTTCGCCCGCGGCGAGACCCAGGCCGTCTGCTTGGCCACCTTGGGCACCAGCGACGACATCCAGCAGTTCGACTCCTACACCGGTGGCGCAACCAAGAAGCAATTCCTGCTGCACTACAGCTTCCCGAACTACTCCGTCGGTGAGACCGGCCGCATCACTGGCCCCGGCCGCCGCGAAATCGGCCACGGCGCTCTGGCTGAGCGCAGCGTTCGACCGGTGATCCCCCTCACCGAGTATCCCTACGCCGTCCGCATCACCGCCGAGATCATGGAATCCAATGGTTCCACCTCGATGGCTTCGGTCTGTGGCGCAACGCTGGCCCTCATGGATGCCGGTGTGCCCATCACCCGCCCGGTGGCGGGTATCTCCATCGGTATTTGCACCGAGTACGGCGCCGATCACCAGATCTCCCGCTACAAGCTCCTGACCGACATCATCGGCTGGGAAGACGCGTTCTGCGACATGGATTGCAAGATCGCCGGAACCGAGAAGGGCATCACCGGCTTCCAGCTGGATCTGAAGCTCAAGGGCATCCCGCTGCCGATCATGGAGCAAACCATCGAGAAGGCTCGTATCGCTCGTGGCGAGATCCTGGCCCACATGCTCACCACGCTGCCGGCTCCGCGCTCGGATATTTCCAAGTACGCCCCGCGCATCGTCACCCTGAAGATCAACCCCGAGAAGATCGGCGCGCTGATCGGACCTGGCGGCAAGAACATCAAGCGCCTGGTCGAAGAATCCGGTTGCGAAATCAACATCGAGGACGACGGAACCGTGAAGGTGTTCTCCGTTTCCCCGGAAGGCATGGAAATCGCCCGCCGCGAAATCGAAGCGCTGAGCGCCGAGATCGAAATCGGCAAGGTCTACAAGGGCCGTGTCGTGACCATCAAGGAGTTCGGTGCCTTCGTCGAAGTGTTCCCCGGTCAGGACGGCCTGGTGCACGTCAGCGAGCTGTCCAACAAGCGCGTCGCCCGCGTTGAAGACGTCATCAAGATGGGTGACGACATCTGGGTGAAGTGCATTGGAGTCGACGAAAAGGGTCGCGTGAAACTCAGCCGCAAGGCCGCCATGGAAGAGCGTGGAGAAATCCCGCCCTCCACCGGTGCCCCGGAAGAGGGAGCCCCTGCAGCCAGCGAAGAAGCCCGTCCGGAGCGTGCTGAACGCCCCGAGCGCAGTGCTGAGCGCAGTGCTGAGCGCAACCCTGAGCGCGGACCCGATCGCGGAGCCGATCGTGGCGGAGACCGTGGTGCTCGTGGCGGAGATCGTGGCGGAGATCGCGGTGGCCGTGTCGCAGACCGTGGTGCTCGCGGCGGAGATCGCGGTGGCCGTCGTAGCGACGCCCCGGCCGGTGGCGAAGGCGAAGGTTCCGGCGAACCCCTGGAGATCGGAAAGATCTACCGGGCCAAGGTTGTGACCATCAAAGACTTCGGAGCCTTTGTGGAGTTCCTCCCGGGCCGCGAAGGTCTGGTGCACGTCAGCGAGCTAGCCAACTTCCGCGTCAAGCAGGTCGAAGACATCGTCCAGCTCGGCGACGAGATTTGGGTGAAACTCCTCGGTCAGGATGAAAAGGGCCGTGTCCGCCTCAGCCGCAAGGCTGCCATGGAAGAGCGCGAAAAAGCCTCTTCGGGTGATGCACCTGCTGCCAGCGAGTCCGCCAGCGGCGGCTCTGATGCTCAGGAATAATCCACTCAACGTATCTCAAGGGCGCCTGCGGCAACGCAGGCGCCTTTTTTGTTGGGGACGCTGTGCCACCCGAAAAAAAAGGTGCTATCGGAGAACGGCTACCGAAGAGGAGTTCACTGCAACGACACACTCTGAAAACCCAATTGGGCCACGACCAACAAGCGTCGCCCGGAGACCCGCAAACCCAACGAATCCCTCCAAAAGACCGGCCGGCGGCGGGCCCGGTCATGCAAGTCGGTGATGGCCAGCTTCACCTGCTCAGGCCGCGTGGCATTCAGAGCATCCTCCACCACGCTAACATCCTGAATAAAGGCCTTGGGCTGAATCCATCGAGCCAGCTGGTACTGGGGCCGTTTCCAAGGAGAAACGCACTCCATCAACGCCCAGAGGCCCACGTCGGCGGGCTCACAAGCACGCACGGTGGCCAGACGCTGGCGCAAGGTCATGGACAAAGCCTCGCTTATGCTCGGTGTAATAGGGGTGACACCAAAAGAAGGCCTTGAAGCCTGTGTTGGGGTCAATCTGTTTCTGATCCCAGCAAACAAACTTTCTGCGTCAGGCCCGCCGCCCAGCAGGCACTCGTCAGCAATTACAGCAAGTAGGGTGCTGTGGACTCCGGTCCCGAAAGCTTGAGGGGAGCCCCAGGGAAAATCTTCTTCCCACCCTCCACCACCACCTTCTCGCCCGGCTCGATACCACTGAGAACTTCAACCTTGCCGGCCAACCGCATTCCCAGGCGAACCGGACGCATCACGGCCTGGTTTTGAGGACTCACCACAAAGACCAAATTGGTTTCTCCACTGGCGATGACCGACGGCTCCGGAATGACCAATGCCGATTCCCGAAGGCGCACCGACAAGGCCAACTGGGCCAGCATCCCACCCCGAAGGCGCGCCTCCGGATTGGCCACGCGAGCCTTAACCAAGGCGGTCCGGGTGCCTGGGTCCAATTGCGGGGAAATGAAATAGACCTCACCCGAAAAACGCTCCTTCGGATAAG
The DNA here is from genome assembly GCA_945893185.1 of Akkermansia muciniphila. Lineage (GTDB taxonomy): Bacteria > Verrucomicrobiota > Verrucomicrobiia > Limisphaerales > UBA9464 > SXXZ01. Next base: position 7,538 of record CAMDDW010000027.1, read on the forward strand.
CATCCACATAAAAGTCTACCTTCTGACCAATGCGCACCTGGCCGAGGAACCGTTCCGGCAGGCTGAGCTCCACCTTCATGACTGAAAGGTCTACCAAGGTGGTGAGCGGCGTGTTGCGGGAGATGACTTGGCCGGGACTAATTTGTCGGGCCCCGGTGGTGCCCGAAAAGGGAGCCACGATGCGGGCGTCTTTCAGCAACCGTCGGCGCAGCTCGACGGCACTCTGGTTGACCTGAAAGGTCGCCGATGCCTGATCGAACTCCTGCTGAGCGATGAGCTTGCCCCGGAACATCTGCTGGGCCCGCTCGAAATTGGCCCGACTCAACTCTAGCGAAGCCTCCGATTCCTGGAGGGCTGCCTGAAACTTAGTATGATCGAGAGACAGCAGGAGCGCACCCGACTCGACCGACTGACCCTCAGAGAAGAAAATGGTCTGCACCACACCATCGGTTTCGGATTTGATTTCCACAAACTCGTTGGGGGTCACGGTTCCCACCAACGAGACCACCTCGGCCACGGGCTGCAGGCGAGCCTCCACCGCCACCACCTGAAAGACCATGCCTCCTGCCCCTTTGGCCGCCGCTGCACTGGGCGTTTCAGCGGGCTTGCAACCGCTGGCAATCCAACCGCTCACCAAGGCCAAGACGGTGCTGGAGATCAGGGGGTGAACGAAGCGCTTCATGCAGATTCCGAGGAGGCTGCCCGACTGGGGGAATCCGGCGCCAGATCAAAGTCGGTCCTAATCTGGAGAGGCAAGGCTTCTGCTTTTGTCCCGCGAAGCCTCATCCCGCCCTCGGAAGAGGCTAATAACCTCGGACCTTGCTCTGAAACAGGCCGCCGAGTTCCGGTCAAAGCCTTTGACGATGAGAGTGGGGTTACTTAGCTTGCCGGTTCTTTAAATTGAGACACCCATGATCGGTCTGATTTTCCGTAAGATATTCGGGTCCCGCAATGACCGTGAGGTCAAGCGCCTCCGTCCGCTCGTTGCCCGGATCAACCAGATCGAGCAGGAACTGCAGTCGCAGCCGGAGTCGGTGCTTCGCGAGAAGACCGCCGCTTGGAAGGCCCGGCTGTCGACCATCCAGGACAACGATGAGCTAAAGCGTGAGCTCGAAGCCCTGATCCCCGAAGCCTTCGCCGTCGTCAAAAACGCCTGCCGCCGTCTCTGCGGCACCGATGTCGAGGTCCGCGGACATGCCATCCGCTGGGAAATGGTCCCCTTCGACGTGCAGCTCATTGGCGGCATGGGGCTGCATCTGGGCCGGATCGCGGAAATGGCCACTGGCGAGGGTAAGACGCTGGTCGGAACCATGCCCGTCTACCTGAACGCCCTGACCGGACGTGGTGTGCATGTGGTCACCGTCAACGACTACTTGGCCGCACGCGACTCCGACTGGATGGGCCATGTCTACACGTTCCTAGGCCTCAGCGTCGGCTGCATTTTGCATGACCAACCGCCGTCGGTGCGTCGGGAGATGTACCAGTGTGACATCACCTACGGCACCAACGCCGAGTTCGGCTTCGACTACTTGCGCGACAATGGCATGGCCACCCGCAAAGAAGAGCAAGTCCAGCGGGGCCACTATTTCGCCATCGTGGACGAAGTGGACTCCATCCTCATCGACGAAGCGCGAACGCCGCTGATCATCTCGGGTCCCGCGGTCGTGTCGATGGACCAGAAGTTCGTCGAGTTCAAACCGTCGGTCCAACGGCTGGTCCAGGCGCAGCAGGAACTTTGCAACCGCTTCCTGCGCGAAGCCGAGGCCCTCATTCCCAAGCTGCGCCCTGAAAACGGCGTCCCGCCCAAGAACGCCGCCGATCTGGAACAAGAGGTCGGCATGCTGCTGTACCGATCCAAACTCGGCCAACCGCGCTCCGAAGGCCTCATGCGCGTCTTCGAGGAGCCCCGCAACCAGCAGTTGGTGCAGCGCTACGAAGCTCAGCTGCTCACCGACCAGTCAAAGAAGGAACTGTACGCCCAAAAGGAGGAACTGTTTTTCGCCATCGAGGAGAAGTCCCACGAGGCCGACCTCACCGAAAAGGGCCGTGCCCATCTCAGCCCGAACGATCCCGACTCCTTCGTGCTGCCCGACCTGCCCACGCTCTACCACCAGATCGACACCTCGACCGAGCTCGACGCCAAAGGGCGCATGGAAGCCAAGGGCGGCATTCAGGCGCAATTCGAGGAGAAGGCGGGCGTCATTCACGCTCTGAGCCAACTGCTCAAGGCCTACTGCCTCTACGAGCGCGACGTCCAATACGTGGTGCAAGACAACAAGGTCATCATCGTCGATGAGCACACCGGCCGTCTGATGAGCGGTCGGCGTTGGAGTGAGGGACTGCATCAGGCGGTCGAGGCCAAGGAGAACGTCCAGATCGAGCGCGAAACCCAGACGCTGGCCACGATCACCATCCAGAACTACTTCCGCCTCTACACCAAGCTGGCGGGCATGACCGGCACGGCCGAGACCGAGGCCCAGGAGTTCTTCGACATCTACAAGCTGGGGGTGCTGACCATCCCAACCAACCGGCCCAATATCCGCAAAGACTCCAACGACACGGTCTACAAGACCCGGCGCGAGAAGTTCAACGCGGTGCTCAAGGAGCTGAAGGAATTGCACACGCAAGGTCGACCGATCTTGGTGGGAACCATTTCCGTGGAGTCGAGCGAGATGCTCAGTCGGATGCTCAAAAAGGAAGGCATCGTGCATTCGGTGCTCAACGCGAAATACCACGAGCAGGAGGCCGAAATTGTGGCCCGTGCAGGTCAGAAGGGATCATTGACCATCGCCACCAACATGGCTGGTCGCGGCACCGACATCAAACTGGGGGCCGGGATCGCCGAGTTGGGCGGCCTGCACGTGCTCTGTACCGAGCGCCATGAATCGCGCCGCATTGACCGCCAGCTGCGCGGCCGCTGCTCGCGTCAGGGCGATCCGGGTTCTTCCCATTTCTTCATCTCGCTCGAAGACGACTTGATGCGTCTCTTCGGCTCCGAGCGCATCACCAAGGTCATGGAGCGCATGGGCCTCGAAGAAGGCCAAGAGCTCGAGCACCCGCTGCTCAACCGGTCGATCCAGACGGCGCAGAAGCGCGTCGAAGGCCACTACTTCCAGCAGCGCAAGCGCACGCTCGAGTACGACGACGTGATGAATAAGCAGCGCGAGGTCGTGTATGGCTTCCGCAACGACATTATCCATGCCGACGATGTTCGGGATCGCCTGATGGACATCATGGAAGAGGTCGTCCTGCAGAAGGTGGCGCAGTTCACGCACCGCGATTCGGAACCGGGTGATTGGGACATCCGCGGCATGGCCGACTGGGTGAATCTGAACTTTCCGCTGGGGATGCCCGAGGAAGAGATCCTCAAGGCCGCCCGTGCGGGCAAGGTGGCTCCGGTGGAGGGGTCGATGTTCGATGGTCTGAGCGAGGCACAGTTCTCGGTGCTCAACTTCATTTCGAAGTCCATCCGTGAGTCTTACGAGCTGAAGGTGAGCTTCGAGCGCATCGACGCGTTGACCAACATTGAGCGCTACACGATCCTCGATGCCATCGACCGTCTCTGGCAGGAACACCTCTACGGGATGGATTCACTGCGCAACTCCATCGGTCTGCGCGCCTACGGCCAGCGGGATCCGCTCATCGAGTACAAGGCCGAGGCCTTCAAGCTGTTCGACGCCCTGATGGTCAACATCAAGTCGGAGATCTGCCACAACATCTTCCGCAGCGCCTCGAGCCTCATGGCTTTCGAGCAGTTCCTGCACAACCTGCCGCAGACGACCATCCACGAGACGGCCGCCCCGTTCCATGATCCAGCCTCGATGGCTGAGTCCAGCAACCTGGTGAGCGAAGCCAACGAAGTGTTGTCCAAGGCGCAACCGGTGCATGCGGTTCCCCGTGTGGGCCGCAACGACGTGTGCCCCTGCGGCAGCGGCAAAAAATACAAGAAGTGCTGCGGCCAATAGGCTAGGCAACGGCCAATAGAATAGACAACGGCCGTTAGGAGCGGTGGAGGGATCCTTTTGCAGGATCCTGCCTCCGCGCGTTTCTCTGGGCTTCAGAGGCTCACCCGTAGTGGGCCTGAGGTTGGCACCGTACCCCCGCTTCGGGCTGAATTCCCCGGATAAGAGTCCTGCAGTTCGCAGCCTGCGCTCGCTATCCATGACTCAGCGCTCTCGCGCCTGTCCTCCTCGGGGCAAGTCCTCGTCGGAGCGCCGAAGCAATGCGTTGAACTTCATCCTGTTGTTACTGAGCGCGTGACCGCGCCCACGATCCAACCTCTGCAACACCCCCTAAAACCTAGGGTGTCCCCCTTTGTCTCCGGCCAGTCTCAAGCAGGGCCCAGTCTCTCATCATCGGGCTCCTTCTCTCCACCAACTCCGCCTTCGGAGCAGAACCGCTGGCAATAGGAACCTACTTTAATCCTGCGGATCTAAATCGCTAAAACCCATTCTCACTGAAGAATCTATTTCGGATAGATTTGGAAATTTCACCTCAAATACACCTTCATTTTCTCGATCGAAATATGCAGTTAATGTATTGTATTTAGCGTCAAACTTTAAATCACGCACAAACCCTTTCTTTGTATCTATAGACACCATTTCTCTCCCAGTTCCCGTGTCCCATATCTTAATTATTCCATCTGTGCCGCCAGATATAATATTCTGATCGTCTTGAGAGAAAATTAATGCACTCACTGCAGAAAAATGCCCCGTCATTTCAGAGTGCAGTTTCCCAGTCTCTGTTTCAAGTATACGAATAATATTGTCATGTCCTCCAATACCTATCAACTTATCTGACCTTGAAAAATTCATGCTTGATAGTCTTTTTACAGAACCGTTTTTAAATGCCCATTTAATGTGACCCGTCCGCATTTCTATCATATCTAATCCATATCCATGTTCGCGCGAATGCGCCATTACATTATTAGATGAATCATATATGTTATCAGGAAATAGATTAACAGCCAACTCTAAATTTATCTGTTGTGTCAAATTATTTTTAGAACCCTCTGAAACTTCAGAAAACTTGGGAATTCCTTCAACCAGTAGATCCCATTGATTGATGACACCATCCTTGCTGCCGGAAGCCAAATATCGGCTATCTGGAGAAAACGCTAGTGCCCAAATTTGATTACAGTGGCCTCGGAGAGATTTCAAAGATTCAGTTGCCGCTCCACTATTTATTAAGCCAGAAACGCCCCAAAGGTTAATGATTTGATCACCTCCTCCCGAAGCAATTGTTTTTCCATCGGGGGAAATCGCGAGCCCATAAACCAGACTAGAATGAGCTTTCCATTTTTTAATTACATTAAGTTTTGGTACACTTAGCAAAGTGATTGTCCCATCTCGCCTGCCAACAAATATATAATCACCAGTTTCTAAAGCAATAAGACTTGTGATCATACTGCTTGTTTGCTGGCTTTCCGCTACTTTCTGAAATGTAGATGTATTCCATATTTGAACAGTATTTCTATTAGCTACGGCTAATATTTTGTTGCTAGAACAGAATGCTAGATTGTTGCCAAAACTAGAATTCGTCCCTGCAATAACCGTTCGATTTCTGGTGTCCATATTCCAGACACCAATTCCTTCGTTGATCTTGATAGCCAACTGTTGACCATCCGGAGAAAATGTCTGGCTGCTGTAATCACTTTAAAATATAATCAGCCCAAGATCCCAAATGTTTTTGTAAGTGCTACTATCGAGGATAATTAGTTGATTATCTTTGTTAATCGCAAGGAAATTTGATTTTGATGAAAAGCTGAACGATTTGCGACTGCGTGCATGGTTTGTAATGCTAAAAAAACTCCCGATTCGACCGTCTGGATTACGTTTCCACACCCGCATGGTTCCATCAAAACTAGAAGTCACTAGCGTCTTTCCGTCTGGCGAATATTCCACACAAGATGTTGCATCGCGATGCGGCTCCAGTATTTGACGATCATCTCCCCGAGTCTGTTCGTAAAGGTACCGCCACTCCAGGCCTCGCAAGTCGGATTGACCGTCCTTCGGAACGTGTTTTTTTAATAGTATTACCGCTGACCCTATGTTTCCTTCTCGCAGAGCATGGTCAGCCACATTCATATCTGATATGTAGACAAGTCGACGAAGTTGCCCTAATGATTTTTCAGCAGTGGTTCGTAGTATTATTTCGTTCGTATAATTTTTTCTCGATTCGATCTCCTTTTTTTGGGCCTCTATTAGTAAATAACTCTGCACTTTTTCAGCGTTATTAGCTCGCACTGCATACCAAGTGCTCACCACTGTTCCAATCGCCATTATGAATATTGCAATTAAAATTGATACAAAAACAGTCTGATTACGGTGCACCATCTTTAGGAGACGATAAAGCTGGTTGGGCGGGCGAGCGAGGACCGGCTCATGATTGAGATACCGCTTCAAATCGGCCGCTAAATCATTTGCAGTATGATAGCGGCGCTGACGGTCCTTCTCGAGGCACATCATTACGATCCAGTCGAGGTCCATACATAATTTGAAGGGCAGCTGGGAGTTACCAGCAAGACGATTCCTAGGCATGTTCGTGAGCCGTGCACTCGGGCGTATCGGTTCCTTCTCGCGGATCGTCTTGCGCATTGAGTCGATGCCCGAGGCCAACATCTCCTGCCCATTGAACGGTGTGCTACCCACCAGTAGTTCGTAGAGGAGCACACCTAGGCTGTAGATGTCACTGCGTGTATCAATGTCGATCACTCCGATATCGGCCTGTTCCGGGCTCATGTAGGCCGGGGTGCCGATAAATTGGTGCAACTCGCTGTGAAGGGTATGTTCTGTCAGCCGGCTCTCTGTCGCCTTGGCGATGCCAAAGTCGATAACCTTGGGGGTGGGAATCCCGTCGACTGATAGGACGAGAATGTTGGACGGTTTGATGTCTCGATGAATCAGTCCTTTTTGGTGTGCATGCTGAACCGCATGGCAAACTTTGATGAACAATTCGAGACACTGATGGAGATCAAGGTTGTGTTGGTCGCAGTATCGGGTAATCGGAATCCCCCGCACGAGATCCATTACAAAAAATGGCCGACCGGTTTCCGTCGCACCTGCGTCCAGTACCTTTGCGACGTGCGGGTGGTCCATTAATGCGAGGGCTTGCCTCTCGGCCTCAAAACGCGCCACCACCGCCCGCGTATCCATGCCCAGTTTAATTACCTTCAGTGCGACCTGGCGTCGAACCGGTTGCTCCTGCTCTGCCAGAAAAACCCGCCCGCAACCCCCCTGGCCGATGAGCTGGAGCAATCTGTAACGTCCCACGTAAGAACCCAGAGCCTCGAAACCAGCGGGTACCCCCTCTTTTAAAGCACTGTCCGATGTCTCAATGCATGGAGTGAACAAGGCCGGATGAGCCAAAAAGGTGCCGGCGGCTTCTCCAGCGGCAATGAGTTCCTCCACCTGCCGACGAAGCTCAGGATTTCCCGCGCACGATGAGTCCAGATACGCAGCTCGGGCCTCGGGTGTCTCCAACAGCAAAGCCGAATTAAATATGGACTCTTCAAGGTCGGGGTCGGAGTTCATGGAATACAGGAAGTGATTATTTTATTACCTTAATCGCTTGCTATGAAAACTTTAAAACTAGATTTTACTGGCAAAATTGTCTTTTTTATATTTAAAAATCGGCAATTTAAGTATTTTTTTACTTTAGTCTGCCACTTTTATACCAATTAATAAACTTTACGCAAAATGTCCTGAGGCTCAGCTAGACAAGGGCAGGTCTGGGGGAAAATGGGTTCCTCCGTAGTGTGGCACTCCCGAAAGAGCCAGGCGCGGGCATAAGTCCACCAACGCTTTGCCGTGGGTTCGGAGATTTCGAGAACTTGGGCTGCTTCGACGAGGGTCAAACCCACAAAATATCTCAGCCTCACCAACTCCGCTTTGTGGGGACTCAATTCTGCAAGACGGTTCAGAGCATCATCCAAGATGAGCAACCGGTCCTCCGCCGAGCGTATCGCAATCTCCAACCCATTAATATCGACATGCATCGCTCGTTTGCCACGGCGCAGTGTATTCTTGCGGCGAGCACGTTCCACGAGGATACGGTTCATGGCCTTGGCGGCTGCGCAGAAAAAGTGGGCCCGATTATCCCAAGAGGGCTGATCGCCGGCCCCCAGACGGAGCCAGGCTTCATGAACCAAAGCCGTTGGCTGGAGAGTGTGCCCCGCGTCCTCCACCAGCATCTTGCTGATGGCCATACTTCTCAACTCATCGTAGGCCTGCACAAACAAGCGTTCTGCCGTGGTTGATTCATCGGCCCGGTCCTGCTCGATGTTGTGCATCTCCGCAATCATCGCGGAAGCCTCTCGTTCGACAGAGCGCCTTCCCTTGAGGCAGTCCGTCTCCAGGAAGGCGCGGACCATGCCTGCCATAGAAGAGCCATCCGCATCACAGGGGCGTCCCCGTTCCAAAACGCGAGGATCCCGCAGCCGCCCAAGTTATTGAGGCACGGGTTCTCGAGTTGCCTCCGACGATCGCAAAGGTCGGGGTTGGAATGAATGAAAAACGGGGTAACACCGCAGAGTTGCCTCATGAGCCCACCGGTCGAAAGAGCGAATTTGGTTCATTAGCATTTTTTATTCTCAAAACAGAACCTCAACGCCCTCAAACTAAGGCCGTCTATCGGACCAGACCTAGACCTCGGGGTCGGCCGCGAAAGCGCCAACGTACGGGGACACGGAACGTCTGCAGGGCCGGACCGCTCAGAGATCGGTCCCTACCTCGGAGGTCATTGGGCTACATCCCGGAGTCCTGCTACAAACCCAACCTCGCCCTCCAGAATTCCTGCCACAAACTCAACCTTACCTGAGCGCCTCCGAGGTAGGTCAATTTCCCCGAAAGCGCCAACGTACGGGGACACGGAACGTCTGCAGGGCCGGACCGCTCGAAGATCCAGCCCTACCTCGGAGGTCATTGGGCTGCATCCCAGAGTCCTGCTACAAACCCATCCTCAACTCACCTCAAGGGGGAAATTTTAAATGCCGCCAAAGGGGGGAAGAATAATTGTCGTCGAACACTCGGACGCTGATCGATGTCGCTCATCGCCTGAACGACCCAAATTCGGCGCTTAATCTGCGACGTCAGGGAGAATGCGCCCGTGGCCAGCAAACCGCTGCTGGCAGCGAATCCGGCCTCATCGAGATGTTCCCGACGACCGGCGTCTGCTAGTTTAGAGTTCGAAACCGCTTCCATGGCCCTCAAAGCAACCATTCACAAAGCCCAAATCCAGCTCTCGGATATGGATCGCAACCTCTACTGCGATCATTCCGTGACCATCGCACGGCATCCTTCCGAGACCGATGAGCGCCTGGTGGTCCGCCTTCTGGCTCTGGCACTCAACGCACCGGCCTCACTGGACGAAAGCCCGCTCGAGCTGGCCAAGGACATGTGGGAGCCCGATGAACCGAGTCTCTGGCAAAAGGATGCCACCGGGCGCGTCACCCACTGGATCGATCTCGGTCAACCGGACGAAAAGCGATTGCTCCGAACCTCCGCCCGCGTCGAACGCCTCTCGGTTTACAACTTCCATTCCAATGCACTGGCCTGGTGGAAGGACCTCGAAAACCGGCTCACCCGCCTGCGCAATCTGAGCGTCTGGCTAATTCCCTCCAAGCAGAGCCAAGGTCTCGCCGTGTTGGTCCAGCGGACCATGGCGCTGCAAGTCACCGTCCAAGACGGATCGGTATGGGTTAGTGACGACACCCAGTCGGTCGAAATAACCCTGCAACGCCTTCGGGGGCCGACCGAAGACTAATCGACGGAGCCCGACCGACGAGGCCGCCGGATAAGGCCCCACTCAACCTTCGACGTTCAGGAGGGTGTTCTGGAACACAGCCCCCGGATCTGCCGCCCAACCTCCTGCCCCGGCGCCAACTCCCGCGCCTCCATTCTCTCCGCGCTCACTCGCTCAAGCGTGTCGAAGATCTTGAATTAAACGACTGCAACCCTTGCAGGGGAATGACCTGCCGTTGGACCTCCATCCCGGAGGGACTCGGGAGAACCTTTGCCAAGACCGGCGGCAAACTCTCATCAAACTCCATGGTCAGGATGGCCCGTTGCAGAGGCTCTTCGGTCCAGAGCCACCATCCCGCCTGGACTTCAAAAGTCTTCGTCTCCGGAGTGGTGGGACTGAGCGTGACCCGAAGGGTGTTTTTCCCTTCCGGCACGGGAAACCGAAAGAAAACCCACGGTTTCAAGGGCAACTCTCGCACCTCCCGCAAAGTGGTTTTTGAGCCCACGAGTGTGTGGAGGGCTGAAGCGGGAACCGGAATTCCGTTGATGGTCGCCCGGCATTGAAATTGCAAATCAGAGGGCGAGGGATCCTGGCACAGCACATAGAGAAACGCCTTCGTTCCTTTCCCGATGGTCACCGTTCCCGTGCCTTCAAGTTGACTCATGCTGTTCGTGGCGAGAACCGTCTGGAGGCGGCCGGATTCGACAAAACTACGCTGCGCTTCACCTGGGAAATTAAGGGGCAACTTCATGCTTCCCGCGCTTCCAGTGCTCTTAATCGGCCGACCCGCCCAATCAATCTTGCTGGGCTTGGGCAATCCTGAAACCGGCACCGCGAGTTTCGCCCCTGGGGATCCAAAAGCCTCCCAAGAAATCCTTTTTCCCGAGCGATCTATTTCGCGAACCCGCACCCCGGCGAAGGGGAGGGATAATTTTCCGCTGGCTTCAATTTCGATGAGGATCGTTTGGTAAGGCTGCAATTGCAGTGTGAGCAAATCGCCATGCCGAAGACCTCGATGCAGCGTTTCATGAAACGGGAAGACCACCGTGGCGGCATACGTCCCGTTTCCAGCGTCGCTTGGCTTCCAACCACTGGATTCATCCAACTTCACGTGCACCGTCTGGGGCTGAATGAAGGGATTGCGCAGAGCCAGGATTCCGCGCCCTCCCAGAAAATGAGCATAACCGTAGGCCTCCCCGCGGTAGGGATCGCCCAAGATCATCTCCGTTTGAGCGAGTGTCGCCGCGTTGTGCCGGGCCCACTCGATCATGCGCGCCAGGAATGGCCAATCCCGCTCGGGATTCGGGAACTTCGCCGGGTTCATGTAGAAGGTGAGCAGGCGGTTTCCACGGCCGGCGACCATCATGGCGTTGTCATGCCAGCTATCGAAAAAACTGGCGGGATCAATGGCCAGAGTGGGGTCTAGATAAACTCCGAGGGTTTCGATGGCGGCCGGATCGAATCCAGGATTTGCGGCAATTCTCCGCCGCAATAGCGCATCGCGGATCGTCGTTGCCCCGTCGAACCCATTGGGGGAAGGCACCATTGCTGGAGCGGTTCCGTCGTAGGTATCGGCATAAACCGAATCCACAAACCATAGCCACCACGGGCTCAGCCACATCCCACTCGTTGGGTCCAAATACACACCGGGCTTGGCCTTTCGCATGGCGGTGAGCATTTCAATGAAGGCATCCACATTGGCCTCGCGGGCGTAATCGCCATCCAGATGGTGTGCGTGCAACGGGGTGTCGCAACTGGCGCAGAAGCCGTCCATTTTAAAAAAACCCACATCATGATTGCCGATCAAATCCGGGACGAGGCGGCTCATGGCGAGGCGATAGCCGGGATCACTTTGACAGAGAAACCAGTCGAACGTCGCATTCCGTGCATACCCCTGCTTTGCGCCCCAGGCCGCATGCTCATACCCGCTGGAGGGTGAGAGCCACAGGCCCAGCTTCGTTCCCATGGGCTGCAACGCAGCCAACAGAGGTTTGAATCCATTGGGAAATCCATTGGTGTTCAGATCCCACAGGCTCTTCTTCGCATCCCAACCGTCATCTAAGGTGAAGCTGTCAAAGGCAACCCGGTGCGGATCGAAGAGGTTTCGTTTGAACTGCCCGATCAGGTCCAAACTGTTTGCTTCTGTGGCGGGTGACACGGTGGTCCACGTGTTGTAGTCCACTTGCACAGCGGGCAACGCCGGACGGTGGCGTCCCTGGGCAATATAGGCTCGAAATCTGGAGGCAACCGATCTGGCAGGCGCGACACCAAGAACGGCTGTCTTGCTAATGAACTTCGTTGTGATCGTGCGACCCGGTAGATGACTGAGCGTCAGGAATCCAGAGGCGTAGTGATTGTAGCCGGCGGGAAATTCCAGACCCCAAAATGTGTCTTCGAGAAACACCGGCTTTCCAAAACCAGTCTTACGATCGACGCCCCAAACGTTGTTTAACAATTCTTCGGGAGGCCCGGTTTCCTGATCGAGACACTGGCCCTCCAACCCAATTTTCCAAACCTCAACCTGGCGTAACAGCATCGGCGCAGTGGGGGAAAACTCGAGATGACGGCGCAGGAAGGCGTCGTTATCCAACAGTTCATAAACCACCGCAACGTCGCCCGCTCCGCCCCGCAAAAGCAGGCTCAGGCGCTGGCCACCTGGGATTCCTGTGCGCTGTACCTGATGTACTTTGAAGTCCTTAGATTGCAGCGGAGCCTGTCCTTCCCGACTCAACGAAAAGTCATCGGCGCTCAGCGTGATGATCCGATTCGAGACACGCTGGTGCAAAGTGGTGGCCGCGATTCGGTCACCCGTCTTTTGGAAGCGCAGTTCCAGGTATTGGTTGCCGATCACCGTTTCTGCGTTCTCTCCGCGAGCGATGCCTTCCAAAATCGCAAGCGCGAGGAGTAATTGAAGGACTTGTTTCATTCGGGTTGAAAAATGATTTTTTACTGAACTCCTCAGACCACCTTGGAGAGATGCGAAAAAAGAGCAGAATTTCACAGGCTGACGCGGTACTTGATCTCCCTCCCTCACCGTCCGCGATCGTGAAGAACCTCACCTCAGACACTAAATTTGGTACCGTGCTAACACCGGAGAGACGCGCCACCTCATCAAAAAAAAATTACACCAGCCGCCAATGATCCGCCGGCTTAGTCATCACGAATACAGAAATGGCGAAGTCCTGGGAAGCGGACAAAGCCTTGGAAAGTTTTCGGCTAACTGGTCAGCCTCACACTGCTTACACCCCACCGTCGCGACCGAAGAGGTCCTTTGCCAATTTGATAAAGACTCGCATGCGTTACCTCCGATCATTGTCCGACTTGTGCGGCCGCCTGATCTCCATCGGGGGTACCGGGCTGCTGCTACTCCTGCTGTCGGCTCAGGCCGCGGAGACTCGCAAGCCTTCCGTCTCAATTCCTCTCCGACCCCTCGATTCGGCTTCCGGTTCACGGGTGAGTTTCCAACGCGATATCCGCCCCATACTGCTCGACGCCTGCGTCGAATGCCATTCCACCGAAGAACACAAGGCCGGCCTCGATGTGTCGACCGTGGATGGCCTGAAACGGGGCGGCAAAAAAGATGGTCCCGCAGTGATCTCAGGAAAACCCGATGAAAGCCCGATGGTGCGCCACATCCGCGGTCTGGCCGACGCGGCTCAAATGCCCAAGGGGGCACCGGCGCTGAACGCGGAGGAACTCCATCTCATCCGACAGTGGATCGCCGCAGGGGCTCTGGATGATTCCATGGCCGCTGCCAAAACCCTTTCAGCGCCCAACCTCTCCCAACACTCTGCGCTAAAAGCCGGCCGCCTTCTCGATCGTTTGGTCTACGACGCGTTATCACCCCAGGAGCGGTTTGTGCAGACGCGCCGGTATCGCGTTTCCTTTCTACCGGATCAAACGTCTCCACCCGGTCCGGGAAATCCCATCGATGCCTTTATTAGTGCGAAATGGCGCGAGGCAAAACTCCCTGAGTCCGAGGTCCCACCCGCCCTCTGCGACGACTCCACCTTCGCACGCCGCGCGTATCTCGACCTCACCGGTCTCATTCCGCCCCTCCAAGAAGCTCAGGCGTTTGTTGCCGATCCAACACCCGACAAGCGAACCCTGCTCATTGAGCGCTTGCTCTCGCGCACCAACGATTACGCCGCGCACTGGACCCCCTTCTGGGAAGATGCGCTCGGAAGCTCCCCCACAGACATCAACGGTGGCATCGGATCCCGAGGCAACCATCGACAGTGGATCCTCGATAGCTTCATGGCCAACAAGCCCTTCGATTTGTTCGTCGCTGAGCTCATCGACCCCACGCTGCCCGGCTACCGGAAGCCCAAAGAATATACGCCCAACGGACGGCATGTCGTCAGCGGCTACATCAAGAATGAGACCCATGAGGAAACACTTCAAAGTGCTGCCAATGTGAGTCAGGTCTTCCTCGGTACCGGAATGAAGTGTGCGAGCTGCCACAGCCATTTCCTCAATAAGGAATGGCCACAGGCGCGCTTCATGGCCTTTGCTGGGATGTTCGCTCCCGGAGACCTCGAACTCATCCGCTGCGAAACCCGGACCGGTCAACGCATCCCGGCGAAATTTCCTTTCGAACTCGATGGCATGAGCCTGGAGGTTCCCACCGATCTGACCCATCGCCTCCATCGGGTCGCGCAGATGCTGGTCGATCCGCTCAATCCACGTTTCTCAAAGAGCATCGTGAACCGATTGTTCAAGCGCTACTTGGGCTTGGGATTGATCGAGCCCGCAGACGATTTCCGCAACGACCTCCCCGCCAGTCATCCCGAATTGCTCGAATGGCTCGCACAGGATCTCGTGCGGCACGACTTCGATCTCCGCCACACCCTTCGATGGATTCTAACGAGCCGCACGTACCAGACGGCGTATCGCCCTGAGCGTGCCGACCGCTTCGATATCTTGAACCCTGGAAACCCCCGCTATTTCCGATCCCCAACGCTGAGGCGTCTCACCGCAGAGCAATGGCTGGACAGCATCCGAATGGCCACCCGCAAGGGGTGGAAAAACGAAGACCGGGCCTATCGCAAGGAAGACTCCACTCCCCTCACCCGCGCCTTGGGAAAACCCGCTGCACGCAGTGAGGTGAGCACCGCGCGGCCCGACGACACCGCGGTCGTACAATCGCTCGAACTTCTCAACGGACCCGAGCTCCACCGCATGGTGTCTTCGGCTGAGATCATCGAAGGTTTTAGCCAGTCCACAGCGTCGCCTGAGGAGACGGTGCAACGTCTTTACTGGCTCACGTTGAGCCGAATGCCCAGCGCGGCAGAACGCGCCCGGATGACTTCCCATTTGTCCGGCGCGAATGGGCCAAAGGCTCTCACGGAAGCAATCGGTGATATTCTCTGGGTGTTGTTCGTCAGCCCCGAGTTTCAATACATCCGATAGTCTTCGCCGCATCGCGTTTTAACCCAACCCCGCTCCCCCAAAACACCGGCCCACCCAGCGCCATGAACACCCGATTGGACCGCCGACAATTCCTTCAAAGAAGCTCCTTCGCTGCCGCCGCTGCCGCCGGGTTTAACCCGTGGACGGCCAGTGCTGCCGAGGCAGAGGTGGCCGCGAAAGCCCCGCTCACCCCGAAGGCGGACGCCATGATTTTGATTTGGCTCCCCGGAGGCATGGCGCAAACCGACCTCTGGGATCCGAAGCAGCACACGCCGTTTCGGTCGGGCATGAAGGGCAGCGAATTGCTCGGTACTTGCCCGAAGATCCCCACGGCCGCCGACGGAATTTTCTTGGGAGAGGGATTGGAGTCCATCGCCTCGGTGATGGATCAAGGCACCCTTCTGCGCAGCCTCACCAACGACACCAAATTCGGGGCCATTCATCTCAAGGCGCAACATTACGCCATGACCAGCTACCTGTTTCCGGTGGGGGTTCAGGCTCCGAGTATCGGATCGGTGATAGGTCGCACATTGGGTCGTCGTAATCCCGCGGTGCCGCCGTACATTTACATCGGCCGAGACATCGACACCTCGGATGCCGAGCGACTCTTCATTAGCGAATACCTGGGGCCGGGATTCTATGGCGTGAACCACGCTCCATTCATGGTGCCCGATCCTTCCAAAGGCATGGCGACCCTCACTGCGGCCGCGGGAATGACGGTGGATCGTCTCGACCGCCGCCAAGGATTGCTCAAGGAAATCGCCGGGTTATCAGCCCAAGAGCTCCGCGATTCTCCCAAGGCTCAAGAGCACCTCAAGACCTTGGAAGAAGCCCGCGCGATGATGGATTCCCCGGTGAAGGCCGCCTTCGACTTCGCTCAAGAGGAAAAGCCAGAAGTCATCGCTGCGTACCAACCCAAGATTGCCGCCTCTGAGCAGCTCGACCCGGGATATTTCAATGGCAGCCGTTTCGGCAACGGGCTGCTCCTGGCACGACGCTTGGTGGAACGGGGCGCCCGCTTTGTGCAGGTCGAATATCAGTACGGCCCTTTCCAAGGATTCGACATGCACGAGAACGGCCACCGGCGCATGAAGGAAATGAAGCGCCAAATCGATGGCTCCATCGCCCAACTCATCGGCGACCTAAAACAGCGCGGCCTTCTTGAACGCACACTGGTGTGCATCATGACGGAATTTGGTCGAACCATCGCCAGCGCTCCGTCGGCCGGTTCTGAGACGGAGGGCTTCGCCGAGCGCCATACCGGAGAGGATCTCATTATCGCTAATGAGAAAATGTACGGTTTCCACGGCCACTTCAGCAGTTGCAACTGCATGACCTTCTTTGGTGGCGGATTCAAAAAGGGATACGTCCACGGAAAAACTGCGGAGCGTCATCCGATGCTCGCCGTCGAGAACCCAGTTCCACTCATCGACGTGTATGCGACAATTTATAAAGCGCTCGGTATCCGCGCCGACACCAACTACGTCACGGAGGGTCGACCCTTTTACGTCACCAAAGACGGAAAAGGAAAACCCGTCGATGCCTTGCTCACTTAAGCCTCCACACCAGCAAGGGGGGGCTCAGCAGCAGGTGGCAGCAGAAGGCGAACCTTTCTCACTTCCCAAAGACTTCCACCATCAGCCCTAACGACCCATTGCCCCAATGATTACTTCCTCGTCGCCTCGTGGCTTTTCCAGTGGCTGGGTTTTGATGATGAATTTCCATGCTCGGTTCCTTCTGGCTGGGTGTTTTGTTTTGCTGGCATTGGCCGCCCGCGGCGAGGGCGTCCTCGCATTCTGGGACTTTGCCCGGGGAACCCAGGGTTGGACAACCAACGCCGGCGTGACCCACGAGCGCATCACTCGGGAAGGCTGGACGATGACCGTCACTGCTTCCGATCCGAACCTCATCGGGCCACCGGTGGACTTTCCACCCGATCAATGTGTGACAGTCACGATTCGGATGCGATCGAATGCCGATCCGATGGGTCAGATTTATCACGGGACCACTTTTTCGGAGAGCAACAGCCGAGCCTTTGTAATCCGAAACGACGGACTGTGGCACGAGTACCGCATCCCGCTTCCACCCATGGGAACAGGCGCTAGGCTACGTCTAGATCCTAGTCATCAAGCCGGTTCGGTCGCCGTGGCTTGGGTTCGAGTGGAGACCCACCGAGATCCCCAGCCTGAGCCGTGGGCGCGTTCGAAAGAATTGCGGGGGAAAAAGAGCATCGGTGGCGGCCAGTTTGGCACCACCGGCGGTGAGAACGCCGTGACTTCGCACTACTTGGCAAAACACCCCGAGTTCGCGGCCTCCTTTCCCTACGATGGGTATGTCGTGCCCGCGATCCTGCCGGCCGAATGGGGAGAACGACTGGGACTGGCTCCTCGCGGATATTTCCTCCACGAACTGCTGTGGAACACCGTGGAACTGCCCTACGAAGCGATCGCTCCCATCGTGGCGGACCTCAACTCGGTGCGCTGGGGAACGCTCACCGACAACTTCCTCAACTGCACACTCGTCGACGGGGCACGCGGTCGATTCACTCCCGACCTCTCCAACGATCGCGACTGGGCCATCGTGGAGCACAATGCCGCTATGGCGGCACGGCTGTGTCGTGAAGCCCATCTCCAGGGCTTCTGGCTAGATACAGAACAGTACGGCAACTACCGCTGGCGAACGAAGTCGGGGGTCCCGGAGTTTGAGACCCATCGACCAGCCAACCTCAAATTCCCCCTCGGGAAGGACTCTCCCGAAGTGCTGCGCCGCCGGGGAGCCCAATGGATCAAGGCCGTCCAGGCGCAATTGCCGGCCGTAAAAATCATTCTGACCTTCGCTTGGTCGCCCGATGCGGTGGGCTACGAACCGCTGCAAGGGAGCATTCCGTTTCTGGACGGTGTGCTCGATGGCATCGAGTCCCCGGGCCAACTCATCCACGGCTACGAAAACACGTTCTACTATGGTCAGGGACCGGGGACGTTCAATGCCGCCAATGACGGCAAGCAAGAAGGCTTCGCCGGGGATCGCGACCGCTATGAGGCGGCACGCGCTTGGATTAAAGAATGGCGTTCGCTGAGCGGCAACCCGCCGAAGTACGACCGGTTTGTGAAAACCGGGATGGCGGCGTGGGTCGAGGATGACCCGTGGAGCCTCTATCCGGGATGGCCGAGTGGGACTAAATCCTCCTTATGGAGCAATCTGCCGCTGGCATTGGCCTACAGTGACGAATACGTGTGGATGTGGTCGGAGCACACGCACTACGGCCAAACCCCTGCGGCGGGCATCAACCCGTTCTTGGCGGCCATCGGCAACCGGACTTTCAACACCGGCACCGAAGCCGTTAAGACACTCAGCGAGGATTTTTCTAGCGACCCCCTGCAACACGGTTGGCACTTCGACTTCGACATGCTGAGTCTCGGCCGCAAGGCCAACCCGGCGCATGAAGTGCCACTGATGAGCCTCGAGGCGGTCCCCTATGCCTGGTCCAAGGAGTCCCGGGCCGTCAATATCACGGGGAAATGGCCGACGGCGCGGAAGTCGAATTCGGTCGCGTCCGCATCCCAAGCTCCCCAGCGCCGACGCTATGTGCATCCCATCCGTCTTTCGCCCCAAAACACCTCTTTCCAAGCCGCACTGAATTTCCGCATCGAATCCTTCGGCAACACTCCAAATAACCCAATGGTACTGGGATTCTTCGCCGCCGATGAGCCGATTGAGCGCCACTCGCTGACGCTCCAGATCGCGTCGGCGGACCAGGCGCGATTGGTTTTAGCATCGAACGGGAAGTCGAAGTCTTGGTCTCTAGCCATCCCCGGAGGCATGAAAGCCGGACACCCCTACCGCTTCAGCGTGGAGTATACCGGATTGAACCGACGGCTCCGGGCTTCCCTGAGTGAGTTATCCGGCGAACCGACGCGGTCAGTCCAGATCCAGCAGAGATTGCCCGCCTCGACAATCCCTTCCCTCTGGGACGAATTGGGAGCGGCCCTTTTGGAGAAAAACACCCAACCTGGCACGAACCCAGAGACGTACCATTACCGCCTCGAACACGTGAGCCTCCGAAATTAAAATCCCAGTTCAGATTCAGTGGCCCATCAACGTCATAAATCCATTCGAAGGCAGCCCGGAGGACCGCCGTATTGAAAACTCCAGAGACGCTAACATCCACCAATCCCTCGGGATGGACTGGCTAGCGCGCCACGAACCATTGGCAAGATTGGAGCGCGTCGACCGCAAATCATCAGAAATCCAAAAAAAAATGATCCGTTCTGAGTCCGTCTTGCGCATGTAAGTGCAGAGGTCCCATCTTCGCTCGTCGATCGCAGGGCGTTGAAAGCAAACTCGTCTCATTTAAAACCATGAAACCTAAATTGGAAAAACTAGGCGCACCTGCCTATTGGGCCGAGTTTACCCAACACCGCTTTGAGGTGATTTGCTACGCATTCAAGAGCACCGCACGGAAGATTCACTTCAGAATGCTGCCCGATTTCAAACGCCCCAATTCTGTTACTCGATGGTTCTGCGTCGCAGCCGTTTGGCTTTTCATCGTTTTGTTTGCTCAACCGGCGACGCTCACCGCTCAAATCGCGGCAAACAACCACGTCCTCGATTTAGACGGCCATTCCAGCTCAGTGGAGTTGCCACCGCATATTTTTGACCAATTAACCGAATCGACCGTGGAGGTCTGGGTTAAATGGCTAGACTTGCACCAAGTGACGGATGTCTTCGATTTCGGACGGGACCAGCGCGAGTTTCTCGTTGTGAGTCGCGGCTACGGCGAGGTGCAATTCAAAATCAATGCGGATGGGAAGGAAAATTTTGTTTCCGTTCACAATATTCTGCAGACGAATGAATGGTGCCACCTTGCTGCAGTATGGGGCCGGGATGGAATGAAGTTTTACTTCAACGGTTTTCTTGTCGGAACGAACGCCTATTCAGGCAGCTTTGCCGAACTCCAGTCGGGAGAGGAAAATTTGGTCGGTCGGGACAATGCCAAGGGTTGGGGTTCCTTCGCCACGTTCCACGGCCAGATGGATGAAATCCGCGTTTGGCGCGTGGCGCGCTCGGAGGAGCAAATTCGCACTTATATGTCCCGTTCCCTGAGCGGGCAAGAAGAGGGGCTTTATGGCCTCTGGAATTTTGAAGGTGACGAGGTACTAGATGCTACAAAAAACAAAAACCACGGGAAACTAGTAGGCAACGCTCGAATTGTAGCTGCTCCTTCACCCGCTGCACCAAATTTGAAGGCTCCATTACTTTTACGGGGCCAAGCGCGCGGTGCTTGGAGCGCAAGATTAGAACGCAATGGAATAGAGTTTGAAACAGTTCAGATCCGCCGTCATGGAAGTTTCGCCGTGGTCATAGACTCCACCTCCCAGCCGTTCGATCTTGTCGCCAGCAATGAACGTCAAACCGCCTGGCAACTAAATTTGTCGCCGACGGCAATTGGTGAAAGCCCAATAGTTCTCGAACTTCAGGACCAGTCACTGTCCGGCAGTATCTTCACAACGGACGGCAAGCCCTTCAATGCCTTAGTGGTACAAGCCGTCGGCGTGGTAGAATCGGAATCGATCCGTACAAACGGGTTGCAGGGCCGCTACTACCGGTCAGCAGACCTCTTCTCGTCCCTAGCACCGCTCCCCGCTAAACCCGTATTATTGAGAACTGACAAACAAGTGAACTTCCCATTGGCCGAAGGCCGGTTTGGGGGCACTGAACTCACGGAAAAATTTAGCGTAGTCTGGAACGGACTCATCCGTATTCCCGAACGATCCAAATACACATTTTATTTAAACTCGGATGACGGCGCCCGCCTCTTAATTGATGACCAACTAGTCGTAGATAATGACGGCACACATTCGATGACCGAGAGGAGCGGTAATATCAAGTTGGACGCGGGTGAACACACACTCAAGGTGGAGTATTTTAACAACCTTAGCAGACATGGCTGTGTTCTGTCGTGGTCGAGGGAGGGCCAGGGCAAGGAGGTCGTACCCACGGAAGTGCTCTTCCCCCAACAGGCGACGATCCTCGCCAATACTTCCACGAACTACACGACGACAGATGAGAGAGGCCAATTTTCCTTCACCGAGCTCAAGCCCGGACGCTACCGGCTGAGGGCACAACACACCGAGGGTCCTGTTGAGTTAGACCAAGAAACATTGGTCATCGCGCCAGGCCGGCCCATCTCCGGTCGGGAGTATCGGGTGGCACCTTCCAAAAAAAGCGTCTGGAAAAACTACACCATGGAGCAGGGACTGCCAGCCGACGAAGTCTTCACGGTCTTCTGTGACCCCGATGGGCCCGTTTGGTTCGGCACGACTGCCGGAGTGAGCAAATTTGACGGCAAGAAGTTCGTTAATTTTACCACCGAGGACGGTCTGCTTGATGATATGGTAAAGGCCATTTTCCGCGACCGGGACGGGGCTCTCTGGTTTGGTTCAGCCCAAGGCCTTTCACGCTTGGAACCGAAGAGCGCAACCCACCGCTTCACGAAGTTTCCGTTGGAAATCGCTGACCCACAGGATGGAATTCGATCCATTTTACAAACTCGCGACGGGCGAATCTGGGTAGCTGGACGCCACGGGATGGCATGGTTCGACGGTCATACTTTTCACCGGAGCAAACCCTCTCGCAGCTCGCCCATCCCGGCGCGCTTGGCGTTGGCCGCAGACGGCAAGATTTGGGTGACGAGCCAAAACAGTGGCCTCTGGACCTTCGATGGCGTTGGATTCTCGGAAATCGACCTAGGCCGCATCAGCACTCACTTCGGATGCGATGCACCGACCATCGCGGAGGACGGGACCGTCTGGTTCGTAATGAAGGGGGAGGGTGTGGCTCGCTACAAGCCCTCTGCCGATAATTCTAATACCCGTTTCCTTTCCCAGCGTGACGGATTTCCTGGCAATGATTTCGAAGCAATCCATGTGGCGACAGGCGGGGTCGTTTGGCTGGGATCGACCGACAAAGGAGTTTCCCGCTACGAGGGAGACAAGTGGGTGCATCTTACAACTGAGGACGGTCTGGCAGATAATCACGTCCAGGATATTAAGAGCGCCGCGGATGGAACAGTTTGGTTTGCGACCGGTAAGGGCGTGTCCCATTTCATCAACCGCCCCGCCTTCTCGCACTTTAATCAGTTGGATGGGTTACCGCAGTCGTTGAGAACCAGTTTGGCAGCTCCCGATGGCACGCTTTGGTTCGGCATGAGCCCGGGCAACGATCCGAAAGATTTCAACAAAAAATGGAACAACCATGGATTCGTACAGTTCAGCGATGGCATGTTTCAGGAAGGTTTGTTTCGAGCAGTCAATCGCATCAAACTCGCCCCCGATCACTCCATATGGTACGCGTGGTCTGATCCATATGGCGACAAGGGTGGTGCGGTCCACTTGAAGGACGGGCAAGAGACAATTTTGCGGAAGGGCCTGCCGACGGGGTTCGTTCTAGACCTAGATTTCGAATCCGACGGCCACATGTGGTTCATCCATGGAGCCGAAGGCGCGACCCGCTACAACCCCAAGGCCGCCGAACGAGGTGGAGCAGAGTTTGAGCTCTTCAAACTTGAAGCAGCGCAGTTGACGGCCCCAATCATCAGCGTGCTTTGCGCAAAAGATGGGAGTGTTTGGCTGGGTTCTTCCGGCAATGGGGTTTCCCGTTATCAGGGTGGAAAATTTACTCACTATGGCCTTCAGGAGGGGCTGACAGGCACTCAAGTTCGCGCCCTATTACAAGACTCGGAGGGTGCAATTTGGTTAGCCACTGAAGTCGGCGCCCATCGTTTTGACGGTCAGCGCTTTGAACTTTTTGACCGCAGCTTGGACCGGTTAATTAACAACGACGTCTTGACGATCTTTCGCGACGCACGCGGAACTTTGTGGTTTGGGACGCGTGCTGGAGTGACGCGCTTTGATGGTACTGTCTGGTCATCCCTGAGCAGCCAAGATTGGGGCGAAGGCAAGGAAGTGAGGACCATCTGTGAAGATAGCATCGGGAATCTTTGGTTCGGGACTGAGAAAGGCCTGGTTCGCTACACACCTTCGAAAGACCGTCCTCGGTCTCCGATTGTAACGGTCCAGACGGATCGGGAATACGTGGACACCGCCCGCGTGCCACCCATCCTAAAAGGCACTCAGGTCACGTTTCGGTTCAACGTTATTGACACAATCCGCCGACCCGAAGCCCAACGCTATCGCTATCAAATTATGCGCGGGGAAAAGGCGGACGACCTTTCGCAGTTCACCGGTGAATGGGCCTATCCTGGCAAAGATTCCCAAGGCACATGGCAGCCCGTCGGCATGGGCGACTTCACCCTGGCGGTGCAATACATTGATCGAGATTTAAACAAATCGTCGCCGACATTTGTTCACTTAAATATAGAGGCACCGTGGTATGCAAATACCTGGATTGCCGTCCCGTGCGCCAGTGGCATCGCCGTTCTCATAGCCTGGGCCTTTGTAGCGCGTTCATTGGTTATCCGACGTAAACAGGAAGCTGAACAGTTGCGCGAACAACTCCTTGAACAGGAACGCCAGGGTCGTGCCATGTTAGAAGCCCAGAATGCGCAATTAGAAACAGCCAAAACCAATGCTGAAACAGCCCGTGAGCAGGCTGAGTCTGCCAATGCCGCTAAGAGCGAATTTTTGGCTAATATGTCACACGAAATTCGTACGCCAATGAACGCCATTCTTGGATTTTCGGAATTGCTACGAATGCAAATGACCGCTTCGAAGGAGCGCAATTATCTCGACGCGATTTCTTCCAGCGGGCGCACCTTACTCACGCTCATTAACGACATCCTGGATTTGTCCAAGATTGAAGCAGGTAAACTCGAGTTACAATACGAGCCTGTGTGCGTGCAGCGAATGGTGGATGAGATTCAAAAACTCTTTTCAATTAAGGCAGGTGAAAAAGGCATTCATTTGCTGACTGAGGTTGATCCGCAACTGCCGGGCGGATTGATGCTGGATGAAGTACGGTTGAGGCAGGTCCTGTTCAACGTTGTCGGCAACGCGATCAAGTTTACGGAGAAGGGGCAGGTGAAGATCAGGGTGTGGGCAGAATACGGTGGTAGGGACGAGTTGTCGGCCACCGCTGTTACGAACGATGAACCCGACGAAACCCGGGTAAATCTCATCCTCGAAGTCACGGACACCGGCATTGGGATTCCGAAGGCCCAGCAAGATCTGGTCTTTGGTGCTTTCTCGCAAGTGGCCGGTCAGAGCACTCGCAAGTTTGGCGGCACGGGCCTGGGTCTCACCATCACCAAGCGACTGACGGTCATGATGGGCGGTGTCATCTCGGTGCAGAGCGAGTTGGGACAGGGAAGTCTGTTCCGCTTTGAATTCCCGAATGTTTCCATCACCAAACTCGCCGATGCCGATGCCAACAGGACTGGTGGAGAAAGTGATTTTACCCAATTCGCCCCAGCAACGATTTTGGTGGCCGATGATGTGGGATTAAACCGTGCCTTGCTCACCGGTTACTTCGAAGGCACGGGGCACAAAGTGCTGCTAGCGACGAACGGTTTGGAAGCGCTGAACCTGGCCGAACAACACCGCCCGGACGTGATCTTGATGGATATGCGGATGCCGGAACTGGACGGCCACGAGGCCACTAAAAGGCTCAAAGCGAACCCAGAGTTGAAGCACATCCCTGTGATCGCAGTCACAGCGTCATCCTTCCGCGAAGAAGAAGCCCTCGCCCGAGAAATCTGCGATGGCTTCATCCGCAAGCCGTTCAACCGTGCCGAACTCATCGCTGAGTTGAAGCTGTTTCTCAAACCCAGCTCGACGGGGCAAGTCGTGTCGACGGCATCGGAAAGGCCCACCGTGACCGCTATTCCGACCGTCGTTACGGCGGCGGCTCAGGCGAGTCGCCCAGGGTTACTCGCCAAACTCCAAGAAGAGCAAGCCACTGTCTGGCCGCGGCTTTGTCGCACGATGGACATGGGCGAGATCGAGGAGTTTGCACTTCGCCTAAAAGCGTGGGCGGAAGAGGGTGAATTTCCGGAACTGCAGGCGCATGCGACGGTTTTGCTGCAGGAAGTCGAGATGTTCGATGTGGATGCGTTGCCGAAAACGTTGCAGAAGTTCCCATCCGTTTGCGATTCGGCGCGCAACGCTGTGGAGAAAAACGTATGAGCCAGTTATCCGATCTGATGGCACCGCAGTTAAAGTCACGCATCCTCGTCGTGGACGACATATCGAAGAACTTGCAGGTGGTGGGCACGATATTGCGCAATGAGGGTTACCACGTGATGCCGGCAACGAGCGGCTTGCAGGCACTCGAGCGCGTCAGCGCCCAACCGCCCGACCTAATTCTCTTGGATTTAATGATGCCCGAGATGGACGGCTTGGAAGTTTGCTCGCGACTCAAGGCCGAGCCGTTAACACGCCAGATTCCGGTGATTTTTCTTACGGCAAGCAATGAGATGGACCACCTCATGAAAGGGTTTGAGGCAGGAGCTGTCGACTACATCACCAAGCCGTTTAATGCACCTGAGTTGCTCGCCCGCGTACGCACTCACCTAGAACTGAAACATGCCCGGGAACGGTTGCGGGAGATGAACGAGGAAAAGAATGAGTTCATGGGTATTGCGGCACATGACCTGCGGAACCCGCTGTCCGCCATCCAGGGTTATGCTGAGATGATCATCGAGGATGCTCAGTCATTGGCTCACCGCGATTTAGAAGTCAATGGGCAGCGTATCCGTGAAGCCGCCAAACGCATGACCGAAATGGTTCAAAATTTCCTCGACGCCAATCGCATTGAGCGAGGGGAACTGAAGCTTAACATGGCGATCTCGGATCTAAGTCCGTTGCTGCAGTCGGTGCTTGAAACCCAGAGCCCGCACGCCACCGCTAAGGGACAAATGATTCAACTCGAGCTCCCACCGACACCGACTTTGGCTCTGGCGGACGTGAGCATCACCTTACAGGTTTTTGAAAATCTCGTTTCCAATGCGGTTAAGTACTCGCCACCAGGGAAGAAGATTTTTGTTCGCTTGAAGGCAGAGACAGGCGTTGTCCGCTTTGAAGTGGAGGATCAAGGCCCAGGCTTGAGCAAAGAGGATCAGAAAAAACTTTTCGGCAAATTTGCACGTCTCAGCGCGAAACCCACCGGCGGAGAACATTCGACAGGGCTTGGGCTTTCCATCGTGAAACGATTGGTCGAGGCGATGAACGGCAAAGTGTGGTGCGAAAGTGAGTTGGGAATGGGAGCAAAGTTCATTGTCACGATTCCACAGCCCATCGAACGATGAAAAGCCCGTTAGATTTCCACTCTCAGCACCGGCGAAAATTTTAGGGGTAGGCAACGATTTCCAACAAAATCGCAGGGTTGAGGCCGATCGAACCCGGCGAAGCTTTTCATTTCGTACTCTGGCTCATCGGACAGCGCAGTACCGGGAAATTGGGTTCAAGCCGCGCCGTTACCTGTGCAGCCTTCCGGAATCTTCCGGCATCGCCAACTCATCAGCGGCCCGCGAACCTTTCTCACAAAGTCGGTGGTTCCATCCATCAAGATTCTGTGGCTGCCCCTAATCCCTTCATGGAGCGGGGAATTTTTAAGGCGGGCTTGAACACGGGTTGGGTGTTGAGAATTGGGCGCGACTTCGCTTCCATGTCCTGAACTCCCCATCTCATGAAATCCCTCTCGATTCTCCGCCTCACGGCTCTGGCATCCCTCGTCACCCTGGCTGGTTCGCTTTGGGCCGACCCCATCCCGGCCGAATACCGCATCGGCGGATTCGCCATCGGCTGCCAAGCCTACACCTTCAACCGGTTCACCGCGTTCGAAGCGATCGAGAAGACCGAGTCGGCAGGCGGTAAAGTTATCGAGTTCTACCCCGGACAGGCGCTGAGCCCGGAAGACCGCGCAACCAAGGTGGGCCACGAGATGCCTGCGGAAGCCATCCAGAAGCTCCAAGAGAAGCTCAAGAAGCATGGCCTCAAGGCCGTCAACTACGGCGTGGTGACGATCCCGAAGGACGCCGCGGCGGCCCGGAAACTCTTCCAGTTCGCCAAGGGACTCGGCCTCTACGCCATCACCACAGAATCGACCGATGCGATCGATACCTTCGAGCCGCTCGTGAAGGAGTTCGACATCCGGGTGGCCTTCCACAACCACGCCCAGCAGCCCAAGAACCCGGCCTACAAGGTCTGGGATCCAAAGTGGGTGGCTGATCTCGTCCGCAACCGCGACTCCCGCATCGGCGCCTGTGCCGACATCGGCCACTGGCAGACCAGCGGCATCAAGGCTGTGGATGGACTCCGCATGCTCGAGGGTCGGGTGATCTCGTTGCATGCCAAGGAGCGCGAACAACTCGGGCACGGTCAGCGCGACATGATTTTCGGGACCGGTTCGACCGACATGGGCGCGGTGCTCGCCGAGCTACGCCGCCAGAAATTCGACGGCAACATTAGCTGCGAGTACGAGTTCAACTGGGATCACTCCGTGCCCGATGTGGCCCAGTGCATCGGATTCGTCCGCGGCTGGAGTGCTGGCAACCGGTGACGGGGCCAGCTGAACGGACCCAGTCTACCCTCAGGGAGTGAACCCTGGTGCCAGCAGAGGGCGGCACCTGGGGTGAAATCGAGGTCAGGTAACGATTCCTGACAGTTTCTGGACCATTGCTGGGTAACAATCGGCGGAGCTTGTCATCTTCAACCGCTCGAAGATCCAGCCCGAAAAGAAGCTAAGGCTTCTCTTGAGGCCCACTGCCGTCGCTAACTTGCAGGGATCCCAACCCTTGGGCGCAACTTGTCAGATCCAAGCCCAAACCGACCCCAAACTTCCAAGAATCGCTGCCTGACCCTGATTCCCTCATTCCAACTCTCCTGATCGCGGAGCCTCAAAAGGCAACCCTCCCTCAATCCGCAAAATAGATGCAGGACATCGAAAGAAAAATGATCCGTTTCGGATGCGTCTTGCGCATGAGTGGTGATGGCTAATCTCCGCTCCACCGATCCAGCCCCGATCACCGGCCCCTCCGCCGGTCTTTCAGGCCGACGCCGCGTCCAAGTCTTCGGGTTCGGCGGCCTGCTGCTGGTGCTGATGAACTTCTCAGCGCCGGACGCCGGCATGATCGACCTTCCGGTCAGCTTCTTTCTGAAGAACCGGATGCACCTCCAGGCCAACGAATTGGCGGTTTTCAAGCTGTGGATAGGCATCCCGCTCATTTTAGGCTTCGTGTTCGGCTTTATCCGCGACCGCTGGAGTCCCTTCGGCCGCGGTGACCGCGCCCACATCCTCCTTTTTGGGGTAATCACCGCGTTGATCTACGGGCTCATGGCGTTGATGACTCCGAGCTACGCAATGTTTCTCGGCGGGTTGTTTGTCGCCACCATGGCGTTCAAAATGGTGTCCAGCGCGGTCTACGGCGTGGTCAACACCCTGGCCAAAAAACACGCCGTGACCGGTCAAATGAGCAGCTTGATCAACATCGGATCCAGCCTGCCCGCTCTGATCTCCTTCATGGGCGGTGGTGTGCTCAGCCAGACGCTGGGAGGCCAGAGCGCCGAGGCAGCAGCCCGTGTCGTGTTCTTTTGCGCCGGCGGGCTCATGGTGTCCATCGCGGTGCTGGGTTTTATTGGGCCTAAGTGGGTATTCGACGAAGCACGCGAAGAAGTCCCAACCGTGGACTTCATGGCCGACCTCAAGCGCATTGCGCGGCACTGGCCGATCTACCCGGTCATGCTAATCCAACTGCTGTGGCAATTTGGCCCAGCCTTCGGAACGGTGCTGCAATACCATTTGGTCGATCATTGGCACGGAACTGACGCCCAATGGGGCCTGTGGCAGGGGCTTTTCCAATTTTCATTCCTGCCTTTCTGTGCCCTCTATGGATGGATCAGCCAGAAATTTTCGCTGCGACCGCTGTTATGGGTCGGCTTCTCAATCGCGGTGGTGCAGGGGGTTCCGCTCCTGCTGGTCCACGACGCAGTCGGCGCTTTGTATGCCGCCGTGCCGATGGGTCTCATGGGTGCGCTGGGGCAGTCGGCGCTGGTCGATCTGGTCATCCGCTCCGCTCCGCGCGGCTGTCAGGGCGCGACGATGATGCTATTTTACGGGTGCTTCTTTTTCTCGGGCCGAGCGGGGGATCTGCTGGGCACTTGGATTTACGACAAGCACGGAGGGTTCATCCCCACGGTGATCGTAACCATCATCGTCTACGCTCTGATCCTGCCGGTCCTGTTGCTGGTTCCCAAGCGACTCACCGCGACCAAGGACGGCGAGGTAATCAAGGAGGATGGCGCACATCAACCGGTTACGAGCTAGCGCATGAGCCCCAATCATTGAAAAGCCCTCTGACCGCGGAGCGTCGCTAGCAACTCACCAGAAATCCTAGACAGAAACGGAAGATTTCCAAAGAAAAATGATCCGTTTCGGATCCGTCTTGCGCATGAGAGGTGATGGCTCATCTCAGCTCCACCAATCCAGCCCCGATGACCGGCCCCTCCGCCGGTCTCTCAGGCCGACGACGCGTACAAGCCTTCGCGTTCGGCGGCCTGATGTTGGTGCTGATGAACTTCTCAGCGCCGGGCTCCGGCATGATCGACCTTCCCGTCACCTTCTTCTTGAAGACCCTTTCAGAACCTCAGTCCCAACCCCTCGCCGGTAACAAACATTTTGGCGCAATTCGACCCAACGCGGTGGATGTCCTGGGGATCTTCCGGCGCATTTCCAACGCCTTCAAGCAGATCGAGGCTGAGGGCCGCGCCCAGCGCGAAGCCACCACTTCCAGGGGCTGGACCGAAGAAAATCAGTTCGACCTCAACTAGGGCTTGACTGCCAGTCGTAAAAGACACTCGATCGTTCTGAATCCCTCAACCTAAAGTTTACGTTTTTATCCATGAAGCCTTATCCTAAACGTTTTTTAACCGAACTGCCCAAGGCTGATAATTCAACTTTGTCATTGGGTCTGCGGACGACTCGACGAGGCTTCACGCTGATTGAGCTTTTGGTTGTGATCGCGATTATTGCGATTTTAGCGGGTATGCTGCTACCCGCACTGGCTAAGGCCAAGCAAAAGGCTCAGAACACAAAATGTATGAGTAACCTTCGCCAAGTAGGCTTGGCTCTCCAGCTGTACATGCTCGATTACAGTCGGTATCCGGGCCATTATCTCGTCGCCAATGGCACTGTCGTTTATCCAGGGAGACTCTTGCCATTTCTTGCCAGCAATTTACCTGTCTGGAACTGCCCTTCGGAAAGCAGTCGTTACTATTGGACTAATAGCCTGACCACAAAGCTACCCAGCATTCTTACCCCCAGTTCCGGATTCTGTTACGGCTACAATGATTGGGGTGGGGTCAATGAGTTCACCAAACCTTATCAAGGGCTGGGTGGCGATATTGGGACGGGTAACGAGCCTTGGAATATTGAACCCAAGGACTCTCACGTGAAAGCACCCGCCGATATGATCTGCCTCGCTGATAGCCGTTCAGATGCGGCTTGGGACACTGCCATTGATCCTAACGACGGCGACCCAAAGGGCCCGGAACAATCGGAGTGGCCCAGCAGTCGGCACGGAGGGAGCGGTCGACCCAAGACCAATGCCGGAAACGTCAAATCAAGTCAGGGCGGTGGTGCTAACTTTATGTTCTGCGACGGCCACGCCGAATTCATCAAACAAGATCTAGCCGTTTCGAGAGATCCCAATATGCGCAAGCGTTGGAATGCCGACAATGAAGCTCACCTCAATCAATAAGGGTTAACTTCAGAACGGGGTCAGGGAACGATTTCCGAATTTGACCCGGCTGTGCTTCAACCATTGTTGACCCAAGGCCCGGCAGGTCCACATCGAGTTTGAGGGGCTCCCCTATCCTGTCATGGGTTGGCTGTCATCGGTTGGGCAAACCGGCGAAACCGGATTGTCACCTCGCCCGTCGTAAGCGATAAGGCACTGCCCTTGGGAACCTTGAATGAATGCTGCGTGTGTTCCGGTTTCCGAATCCGGCGATGGTTGCGCACGGAAAATCCTCGTCACCTCTTCGTCGGGACGCCCTCGTCCAACCCGGTGGCGGGAATGGCTAGGCTCCAGACCCCTAAAGGCGACGCGAACTGTCGCGTCATCACCAGTAGCAGCGCCGTTTCGGCGAACCGCTTCCCATCGGTCCGCATTGAATCCGGCCATGCATCCAAAATCGGAAATCGTTCCCTGACCCCGTTTCCCGATCGAAAGCGAAGCGGTTCCCGAGCTCCCTCAGAAATCGTCGTTTAATGCGAAGAGGTTGTTTCTGTTCTCGCGGAAGTCGAGGTATCGGAGCGATTCGACATGTCCATCTCCAAACGTGACGTTGCCGCGCCGATTGTGTCGACAGGCCGGTTGTTTCTGCGGATTCCACAAAGACCATCCCGCCGCCTTGTCCGGAGGAAATGTCACGATCTCGGTCAGATAGCTGTCTGGGGGATTCTTGCCCGGATTCCGCGGGACTCCGGTATCACCCATGAGCCAGATCTGACTCGCGCGACGGAGGTCGGTGAGTTTGCGGCTCCCCAGTCGACCCACACCGCCGGCGGATTCAAATGCATACCGAATGATCGTGCTTTCGACCGGTCCGTACCCTTCCCAACGGGCTCCAAAGACCGATTGGATGTCCTTCTCTTTCACCGCAGGGCATCGCCACACCGCATTGGAGGCGGTGTTGGCGGTCACGTATCTCGACTTCGAAATGGTTTGGAACCACCAGTCGCCACCCGCCTCGACACCAGAGCCTGTCCACGCCTTGGTGTAGAGGTCCGGGAGCCGCTGCAGGTTGTCCTCGGCGTAAAGCAGGAATGCCAGTCCGACTTGGCGACTGTTGCTTGAGCAACGGATGGAGTTGGCACGTATCTTGGCTCCGGACAGCGCGGGCAGGAGCATTCCGGCCAAGATCGCGATGATGGCGATGACCACCAGCAGTTCGATCAAGGTGAAGGCCCTGCGACGAACGAAGGCGGGGACGAGGGGAGTTGTCATGGCAGCGTCGAGTATTCTTATCCTTATTAAAGCCACGGCAGGGGTGGCTGACAAGGGGCAAGTCCGCATCGGCCCACTCGCCGCACGCCGCACTATTAGACGGTCCATCACAAACCGTTCGTGGAGACGCGAACCGTCTAGATGCTGTCCTGTTCGATGTCTTCTGGACGACGCATGGGAACGGGGTCAGGAACGGGGTCAGGGAACGATTTCCGATTTTGACCCAACCGCGCTTCAACCATCGTTGACCCATGCCTCGGCAGGTCCACATCGAGTTTGAGGGGCTCCCCTATCCTGTCATGGGCTGGCTGTCATCGGTTGGACAATCCGGCGAAACCGGATTGTCACCTCGCCCGTCGTAAGCAATAGGGCACTGCCCTTGGAAATTCTGGATGAATGCTGCGTGCGTTCCGGTTTCCGAGTCCGGCGATGGTTGCGCACGGAAAATCCTCGTCACCTCTTCGTCGGGACGCCCTCGTCCAACCCGGTGGCGGGAATGGCTAGGCTCCAGAACTCCCAGAGGCGACGCTTCCTGGCGCGTCATCCCCAGTAGCAGCGCCGTTTCGGCGAACCGCTACCCATCGGCCCGCATTGAATCCGGCCATGCATGCAAAATCGGAAATCGTTCCCTGACCCCGTTCCCGCCTGACCCCGTTCCCGCATAAGAAACGGAAGACATCGAAAGAAAAATGATCCGTTTCGGATGCGTCTTGCGCATGAGTGGTGATGGCTAATCTCAGCTCCACCGAACAATCCCCGATCACCGGCCCCTCCGCCGGTCTCTCAGGCCGCCGCCGCGTGCAAGTCTTCGCGTTCGGCGGCCTGCTGCTAGTGCTGATGAACTTCTCAGGACCGGGCGCCGGTATGATCGACATTCCGGTCAGCTTTTTCTTGAAGAACCGGATGCACCTCCAGGCCAACGAATTGGCGGTTTTCAAGCTATGGGTCGGCTTGCCACTCATCCTGGGCTTCGTGTTCGGCTTTATCCGCGACCGCTGGAGCCCCTTCGGCCGCGGCGACCGGGCTCACATACTGGTGTTCGGAGTGCTCACCGCGCTGATTTATGGGGCGATGGCATTGATGACTCCGAGCTATGCGGTTTTTCTCGGCGGGTTGTTCGTCGCCACCATGGCGTTCAAGATGGTGTCCAGTGCGATCTACGGCGTGATCAATACCCTGGCACAAAAGCACGCCATATCAGGAAATATGAGCAGCTTGATTAGTATAGGTAAAAAAATACCCTATCTGATCTCTTTTATTGGCGGTGGCATGCTCAGCCAGACGCTGGGAGGCCAGAACGCCGAGGCAGCAACCCGTATTCTGTTTTGCTGTGCCGGTGGGCTCATGGTGTCCATCGCGGTGCTGGGCGTCGTTGGACCAAAATGGATGTTC
>CAMDDW010000028.1:0-38315 GCA_945893185.1 Akkermansia muciniphila
GCCGTCATCGGCACCCGCAGCTTCGTCGAATCCATCGCCCTCCATCACCAGAATTGGCTCCAACGAAAACGCCAACCCTCCCCTCATCCGGTGTCAGACTTAGAAAAGTCCATGATATTCAGCCTCCGCCCATTGCGGGGCATGGCTGGTTGTTGAATCTCAACCTATGTCGCCATCAATTTCGCGAACAATAGAAGGCGCCGACTCACTGCCTCGCATCAGAAATGGCGACCACCCAGGTCAGCCCCTCTCAATGTCAGCAAGTCTGCCCACTTGTAACACCTGACACCTGATAAAAAGGCCCAAACCTCTGGCCGCTTATCAGCGTATCCGTCTGCAAGGCTCGCAACAGCAGTCTTTCAGACGAGGCGCTTGATCCTGTGAGTCGGATCAGATTCTCCTTATAGCAAGCCCATGAATTTTCCAATGCGTGCCACAAACCGCCCCTGGCAAGGGCTACCGAGCCTGTCCCTGGTTCTGATTCTGATTTTTGCGTCTCTCCAAGTGATGACTATGAGCCTCCTGGCTGATGGTCCAGCAGACAATTCGCCCGACACCGTTCGAAGAGTCCCACCGGTGGGAATCGCTATCTCCGAATCGGTCCGGCAAGAACTGAGTGCTGAGGCAAAAGCTCTGGAAACTAATCTCGCCGAGGCTCGGTTACGCTGGTCCCGGAATCCACAGCAACTGAAGCATTGGGCCGACATCGCTATTTTCGGCAAGTCAGTCGACTGGGCGCTGCGTTACCAGGAGATCTTCAAAACCAATGAGGTGGATTCGGCCCGTTTGCAGTTGAAGACCGCCGTCGAACGATTGCAGGCGCTGGATAAGGGACAGGCTCCCTGGACCGAGATTCCCGGACCCTCGGTTGGAGGCTATGTGTCCCGGATCGATGGATCCGTGCAACCGTTCGGGTTGGTTATTCCTCAAGGTTGGCGCCCTAACTCAGGCAGACAATGGCGCTTGGATTTCTGGTTCCATGGACGGGGCGAGACGCTGAGCGAACTAGCCTTCATTGCCGACAGGATGAGGAATGTTGGCGAATTCTCCCCTCCGGACACGTTTGTACTGCACCTTTATGGACGTTACTGCAATGGCAGTCGATTCGCCGGTGAGACCGATTTTTGGGAGGCTTTCAAGGAGGTTCAACGACGCTATCCGATTGATGAAAACCGCCTGATCGTTCGAGGGTTTTCACTCGGAGGCGCGTCTGCTTGGCATTTCGCGGTACACCACGCAGCCCGATGGGCCGCTGCCGCTCCCGGGGCCGGATTCAGCGAGACGGCCGAATTTCTTCGAGTCTTCCAGCAGGAGCAACTCCGCCCCGCCCCATGGGAACAGAAGCTTTGGCGACTGCATGACGCGACAGCCAACGCGGTCAATGTATCCATGGTCCCGCTGATCGCCTACAGCGGGGAAGAGGATAGCCAGATCCAAGCGGCAAACGCGATGCGGTCAGCATTGCGAACCGAGGGCATCGATCTAACCCACCTAATCGGCCCCAAGACGGGGCACAAGTACGAGGCGGGTGCGAAGGTCGAATTGAATCGTCGCCTGGATGCACTGGCAGCGGTGGGGCGTACCCGCGTACCGCATGAAGTACGTATGGTGACCCATTCCTTGCGATATCCACAGATGGCTTGGGTCACTGTCGATGCGCTAACCGAACACTGGGAACCGGGCCGTGTGACTGCGCAAATCCCAGATGGGGACAGGCTCCTTCGGGTCGAGGCGGACGGTGTGGAAGCACTGACTCTTGAATTCGGCCCGGGCGAGGCTCCGTTCCCTGTCCACCAACCCGTTCGGGTGGCTTTCGCAGGAACAGACAACACGGTGATCCTGGAATCGACCCGACCGGGAACCGACCGTTCTTGGAAGGCCAGCTTCCACCGCAAGAACGGGGTTTGGAGGACCGGCCCGGATCTGACGGTCGGGCTTCGCAAACGTCACGGTCTTCAGGGACCTATCGACGACGCCTTCATGGATTCTTTCATGATGGTGCTGCCAACGGGAATACCGCTGAACGCCGCGGCCGGCAATTGGGTGAAGAGCGAGTCGGTCCGAGCCATTGAGCATTGGCGGCGTCACTATCGCGGAGATGCCCGACAAAAATCCGACAAAGATGTTTCTGAGGCGGATATCCGCGATCACAACCTCGTTCTGTGGGGAGATCCTTCAAGCAACCAACTGCTCGCCAAACTAGCCCCTTCACTGCCCATTCGCTGGGAGAAGGATCGCATCGTGGTGGGCGGGCAATCCTTTGCCACCGATACCCACGTTCCGATCCTGATATTCCCAAACCCCTTGAATCCCACCCGCTATGTCGTGCTAAACAGCGGATTCACTTTCCGGGAGTACGACTACCTCAACAATGCGCGCCAAACCCCTAAGCTTCCGGATTGGGCCATCATCGACCTTCGCCAAGCTCCCAATGCCCGAACCCCGGGCGGGATTTCCGCCGCAGGATTCTTTGATGAACGTTGGGAACTGCGCTGAACTTGAATGATGCGAGGGAATGCTTCAGAGGAGAGTCCTGGCCTTGGCCAGGGCTTCTTCCAGACGAGAGGCATCCTTGCCACCACCACGAGCCCCATCCGGACGCCCTCCGCCTTTCCCTCCGATGATCGGAGCGATGGTCTGGATGAGCTTTCCAGCCTGCACTTTGGCGGTGAACTCCGGAGTCACCGCGGCGACCAATCCGACGGCACCATCCGAATGACCCCCCAGAAGGATAACGCCATTAAACTGAGACTTGAGCGCATCCACCACGGTCTGAAGGGTTTCCCCGTCGGCCTCGCCCAAATTTGCGATCAATGCCGGGACACCGTTCAGAGTCTCGGACTTGACCAACAAATCCCGAGCCTTGCCAGACGCCTCGCGCTGGGAAGCTGCTTTGAGGGATTTTTCCAACTCGCGACTGTGCGCCAAAAGCCCCTCAAGCTTCTTCTCCAATTCACCGAGAGGGCTGTTGAGTTTGGCAGCTAATGAGCGGATCAGGGCCTCGTCGGCGCGTGCTTTGTCGAGGGAGGGCAACCCGGCGATGGCTTCAATGCGGCGCACTCCGGCGGCTACTGCCGATTCACCAAGGATGCGAAACATTCCAATCTCACCCGTGGCCCGGGTATGTGTTCCACCGCAAAGCTCCATGGAATACCCGTTGAGCTGGGCAGCCTGTCCGCCGATCTGCACGACACGAACAATGTCGCCGTATTTGTCACCGAAGAATTGGAGCACATCCTTGCGGTTCTTCACTTCGGCGTGCGGCACCTCGACCCATCCCACATGGGCGTTCTCTAGGATGCGCTCATTGACCAACCGCTCGATGTCGACAACTTGCTGAGAGGTCAGCGCGGCGCTGTTGAAATCGAACGTTAGCTTCTCAGGAGTGACATTGGACCCCTTCTGGGAGGCCTCCTTGCTAGCCACTTCGTGCAACGCCCAATGCAGCAGGTGAGTCACCGTATGGTGACGCTCGATGGCATGCCGACGGTCTGCATCGACGCGGAGACTCACCGATGAACCAACCACCGGAGTCTCCCCGCCTTCAATGAAATGCAGCCACACGTTACCGGATTTTTGGGTGCTGGCGATGCGCCACAGCTGTCCCGCGCCACTCATTTCCCCGGTGTCGCCCAATTGCCCACCCATCTCAGCGTAGCAAGCGGAAGCGTCGAGAATGATGGCAATTTTGTCCTTCAGCTCTACCACTTCCAAGACTTGGGCACCGATTTCCAAGGTGTTATATCCGAGGAACCGGGTCGAAGACTTGGTCTCAATCTGCGAGAGTTCAATGACCTGCTTTTTCTGAGAGGCTCGAGCACGGGCTCGTTGCACATCCATTAGTTCCTCGAAGCCCGCCTTGTCCACCGACAGTCCGCGCTCGCGAGCCATGAGTTCGGTGAGGTCGATCGGGAAGCCCTGCTCGTCATACAGACGGAATGCGAAGGCTCCGGAGATCTGCGAACACCCGGCCTGAGTGGCCTCCTTCTCGAACAACTCGATACCGCGATCCAAGGTGCGATTGAAGGCTTCTTCCTCAAGGCGGAGAACATCCTTCACCTGCTGCTTGCGGGTGCGGATTTCCGGAAACACATCGCCCATGGTTCGGACCAGCACGTCAACGAGCTTGTAGAAAAACGGATCGTGGAACCCGAGCGTCCGCCCATACCGCACCGCGCGGCGCAGGATTCGGCGCAGGACATAATTGCGGTCCGTGTTGCCCGGTTGGATGCCGTCGGCGATGGCGAAACTCAGCGTTCGAATGTGGTCGGCGATGACCCGGAAGGCCACGTCCACCTTCTCCTGCTCAGTGTCTCCGGTGCTGCCCTGCTTCGGCAACGTGGAACCGTATTTCTGGCCGCTGAGTTGTTCGATCTCGTCGAAGATTGGGCGGAAGATGTCTGTCTCGTAGTTTGAAATCTTCGCGTTCTGGAAATCCGTGAGTCCACGGGTGCCTTGGATGATCGAAGCCACCCGCTCAAAGCCCATGCCCGTATCGACGTGCTGCGCCGGCAGCGGCGTGAAGGAGCCATCTGGATTGGCGTTATACTGGATGAAGACGTTGTTCCAGATCTCGATGCATCGAGCGTCGGACCCGTTGACCAACTTAGCTGCCTCGGATTGCTCCTCAATCGAGGTCTCGCGAGGGCCGGGGCGTAAATCGACATGGATTTCGGTGCACGGACCGCAGGGGCCAGTTTCGCCCATCATCCAGAAGTTGTCCTTCTTGCCGCCGTTGACGATGTGGATTTCCGGATCCAGACCGACCGCCCGAAACTTCGCTGCCCACAGTTCCCAGGCTTCCTGATCGCGCTCGGCCGGATCTTTCTTGGCCGCATTAGGCTGGTAAATCGTGGCGTAGACGCGCTGGGGCGGAAACTTCCAGACCTCGATCACCAACTCCCAGGCCCAATCGATGGCGTCCTTCTTGAAGTAGTCGCCGAAGGACCAATTCCCCAGCATCTCGAAAAAGGTGTGGTGATAGGTGTCCAACCCGACGTCATCCAAATCGTTGTGTTTGCCACCGGCGCGAATGCACTTCTGGGTGTCTGCGGCCCGGGTATCGAGTGCCGGAACCGATCCGGCCCACTTGGAGACATCTGCTTTTCGTTCGCCCAGGAAAATTGGAACGAACTGATTCATGCCAGCATTGGTGAACAGCAGGTTGGGGCTGTCCGGCATGAGGCTGGAGCTAGGAACGATCGTGTGCTGCTTGGAACGGAAGAAGTCCAAGAACGACTGGCGGATCTGGGCGGACGTCATGGTATACGATTTTGGGATTTCAAAACACCCCGGAAACCGGCCGCGAAGACTAGAGATTGGCCGAAAAATGGGAAGCACCCTGTTTGGTTCGGTTTCGCGAATTGCCGGCGCGGCGCGGCGCGTGGGTTTCCCCTTCCACTCGCGGAGGGGATAATGGTGTCTCGAAGAGTTTTCCTGGTTTGGCTCAAGCCTTTGTATTGAGCGACCGATAACCCACCCACATCAAAATCGAAGGGTGTCCTCCACAAAACCATCCAAAGCTCTGATCCTCCTGGTCGATGACGACATCGACTTGCGCGGCATCATTCATCGTTTTCTGGAACGATCCGGATTCTCAGTCGTGGCCGCAGGCAACGGTCGGGAAGCTTTGGTGCGCTTGGAAACCCAGCGCGTCGACCTGATGTTGACGGACCTGATGATGCCGGAAATCTCCGGGATCGAGCTCATACAAACCGTGCGGCAAACCAGTCCATTGCTCCCGATCATCGCCATGTCGGCCGATGCGGACCTGCGAAACGATCGTTCCCTAGAATTGGCGGCTCAAGCCGGAGCGCAAGTGGTCCTAGAAAAACCGTTCGCCATGAACCGTCTGATTCGGGAGATTCAACGCCTTCTGGCGACCCCTGAAATTCATTGAGGAGCGCCAGTCGTTGCATGACTGGTTCACAACTCTCGTTTTTTTTACTCGCGGCAACCCTGCTCTGTGGATGCGGATCCCTCAGCGGCCCCTCCGTGACCTACACAGCGGCTCGGATGAGCGGCCGAATCACCGACTCGGTCACCGGGAAGCCTGTCCCCAATGCCATGGTGGGGCGAACTCTCTGGACCCACCGCCATGCCACGGGTGGTTTCCTGAAGGCGGCCGAAGAACAGGTGTTGCGACAAGATTTTGCCAACAGCGACGCCGACGGGAGGTTTGTGCTTCCGGAGCAACGGGTTGCCCTACTGTTTTCCTTAGGCGAAACCCGGCCTAATCTGCGCCTTGCAGTGAGTCATTCTCGATACACTTCCTGGACGACGAACTACCCCGTTTCGGCTCTGGATAAAGACCCGAGTCGCCCCAGCCTGGATACCGGTTCGCTGTTACTGGTTCCCCGCAAGCCCTGACTCAAGCCTTCGGGAGCATTCTCCAGTTGTTTGATCCCAAAGCCCGCGGCAACAGCTTGTCCCCGCCAAAAGCAGCCTGTCCCTTATCCGGTATCGTCCGACCAACCACTGCACACCGTCAGGACTTTCCATTTCCATTGGTTGATAGCCGGCCCCTAATTCACGAAGTCACCCGCGCGCCATAGCCTGTCCCTTCCTCTCCATAGCCTTTCCCCCTCCTCTCATCATGAATCTGCTAAGAAAACTGCGTTGGATCCTGATCGCTCTATTGGGGACAGGCTCTTTTTCGACCGCGATGGCCGGAAAACCATCCCAACGCCCCAATGTGGTCCTGATTCTGGCCGATGATTTGGGGTTCTCGGATCTCGGGTGTTACGGAGGCGAGATTCCGACACCCCACCTCGACGCTCTCGCCTCGGGCGGACTTCGCTACACCCAGTTTTACAATACGGCTCGCTGTTGGCCCTCCCGAGCTGCAGCCCTGAGCGGGTTCTACGCGCAGCAGGTGCGACGGGATGCCGTCCCCGGTGTCCCGAGCGGCACCAGCGGAAAACGCCCCTCCTGGGCCAAACTCCTGCCCGAATACCTAAAGAACCTGGGCTATCGCTCCTACCATTCCGGGAAATGGCACGTGGATGGCAAGCCGCTGGCCAATGGATTTGAGCGGTCCTATCGATTGGATGATCACGACCGGTATTTTGCTCCCCGGTTCCATTCGGAAGATGATGTCGCGCTGGAGCCTGCCCCTACCAACTCGAATTATTACGCCACCACAGCGATCGCAGATCACGCGATCCGGTGCCTGAAAGAACATGCAACCCGGTTCCAAGATCGGCCGTTCTTCAGTTTCGTAGCGTTCACGGCACCGCATTTCCCGGTTCAGGCCCCGACCAGTGACGTGGAACGCCACCGCAATCGTTACCTGAGCGGATGGGATCAACTCCGGGAGGAACGCTGGAGTCGAATCCGATCATCCGGCGTGGTTTCCGGAATATTGCCGCCGATGGAACGCGAAATCGGGCCGCCCTACGACTTTCCTGATGCCCTGAAATCTCTGGGTGCCAACGAGGTAAACCGGCCACTGCCTTGGGGGGAACTGTCCAGCAGCCAACGCCGTTTTCAGGCCGACAAGATGGCGGTCCATGCGGCCATGGTGGATCGAATGGATCAGGAAATCGGCCGGATCGTCCGCCAACTCCAGACCATGGGCCACTTCGAGGACACGCTGATTTTGTTCCTTTCGGACAATGGTGCCAGCGCAGAGATCATGGTGCGCGGCGACGGACATCATCCCGATGCCCTGTGCGGAACCGGTGCTACGTTTCTCAGCATCGGCCCAGGTTGGTCCTCTTTGGCCAACACGCCCTTCCGCCGTCACAAGACCTGGGTGCATGAAGGGGGCATTGCCACTCCATTCATCGCCCATTGGCCTCAAGGCATCACCCACCACGGCGCGTTGCGAAAGACGCCGGGCCATCTCATCGATCTGGTCCCCACGGTTCTGGAATTGGCCGGAGGAAACTGGCCAGAAAAGGACCATCCCCCGGAAATGCCGAAGCCGCCGGGGCTCAGCCTAGTCCGGACCTTTGCTCAAGACACCGATCTGAAGCGAGAAGCCCTCTGGTGGCAACATGAGGGCAACCGAGCCCTTCGGGAGGGTGACTGGAAAATCGTGGCAGCCGGCGTAAACAGCGCATGGGAACTCTACAACCTCGGTCCGGATCGGTCTGAAACGATCAATCTGGCCTCCAAACATCCTGAACGGGTTCTAGCAATGGCCGCGCGGTGGGAATCCATGACGGCATCGCATAGGGCCACGGCAACCACCCGCCCGAGCGCCTCCTCCCTATTTCCTGAATGGAAACACTCCGCCTCGCTGTTCGTCCTCACAACACCGGACGGAGCCCACCTTCCGGATGGAGTCTCGCTAGAGTCTTTCCCCCTCCTCGTCCGACTTGGCCGCGACGACTTCGATTTCTCACAAGCCTGTCCCCATGGGGAGGACCTGCGCTTTTCAACACACGAGGGACAGGCTCTTCCTTTCGAAATCGAATCCTGGGACACCGACAAGGGTTCCGCTGCCATTTGGGTGCTGATTCCCCAGATCCGCGGCAACCAGCGCCAAGAACTCCGCGTTCACTGGGGAAATTCGACCGCCCAAACCGCTTCGCGCGGCTCCCAGGTCTTCAACCCATCCCATGGATATATCGGAACCTGGCACCTCGGAGAGTCGATCCAAGACACCACCGGAACCCTGATTTCCGAAAACCGTGGAACCACCCCCAGGCCCGGAGTCATCGGAACCGCCCGACGCTTCAAGGAAGGCCAAGGCATCTTTGGAGGGAACACCTCCAACCGCTACCCCGCCGGCGCGGGCCCGCACACCTCGCAGGCTTGGTTTTGGGCGGATCAACCCAACGGCCGGATCCTGGCTTGGGGCAATGAACACAACCAAGGTAAGGTAGTCCTCCACTACACCAGCCCACCTCAAGTCCGGTTGGACTGCTATTTTTCCAGAGCCAACGTCGCAACCCAGAACCCGGTCCCTGCCCATCAGTGGACCCATGTCGTCCACACCTGGGAAGCCGGTGAATCCAAGGTCTACATCAACGGAATCTTGGACGGAGTCTCCCGGACACCCAGAGCTCCATTGAACCTACGGCAACCGGCTCGGCTGTGGATTGGGGGGTGGTACGACCACTTCGATTTTGACGGCGTTATCGATGAAGTTCGCGTTTCAAACCGGGTTCGCAGCCCAGATTGGATCCGATTGGAGTATGAGAACCAAAAACCGTTACAAACCGTTGTCGGGCCCCTCGTTCAATCCGGTCGCGATTTCAATGCCGCGGTGGATGTAACGACCGAAACCTCCAAGGGACAGGCTACCTCCACCAAGGGACAGGCTACCTCCACCAAGGGACAGGCTCCTTCCAAGGGACAGGCTCCTTCCAAGGGACAAGCTCCTTCCAAGGGACAGGCTCCTTCCAAGGGACAGGCTACCGTTGCTCCCAAGGGACAGGCTCCGGTTGTCTCCAAGGGACAGGCTCCGGTTGTCTTGGAGGAGGGACAGGCTCTGGGGTTGATGGCGAGGGCCGGCGGGGCGCAGAGGGTGTGGTGGACTCGACGGGAAGCCGACGGGAAGCCGGTGGTTGTGGCGGTGAACCAGTTCCATTACCGGCTCGAGGCGGGGCGGGTTTCAGGAGACTCATCGGTAACCCTGACCTTCCATGCGGCGTACCCGGAAGGAATTCGCCAGCAGGAGATCCCTGTCACCCTCCGCGAGGCTATCCCGGATCCGGAG
Source organism: Akkermansia muciniphila (assembly GCA_945893185.1). Lineage (GTDB taxonomy): Bacteria > Verrucomicrobiota > Verrucomicrobiia > Limisphaerales > UBA9464 > SXXZ01. The sequence goes on from CAMDDW010000028.1 coordinate 9,671, forward strand.
TTCTCACTGAAGGCACCCAGTCGCTGGGACGGGCGCAGTCCGCTACGATTGAAGGCCCAACTAAAATCGACAGAAGAGGCTCTCGTCGCGGCCGGAGCTTCAAAACTGAAGGTGACCTGGTCTGTGGAGCCACTGGCCACGGTCCGGGAAATCCAAGGCCATGACCTGATCCTGAAACGGGCACTTCATGAGGGCCAACTGACCGTGACCGCTACGCTCGATAACGGCGGGACGCCGATCCGCCGATCGGTGACGTTAACGGTGCAGCCTCCGAGCCATGATGGGTGGGTTCAACGATCCCCCGAATCCGCAGAGTTGCCGCAGGACAACCAGTTCTACGCCCGAAACGACCGCAATGAGGGAACCTTGGTCGCGACGGGCTCCATCCAAGAACCCGCTGAGGCGGTGGTGGTTCGATTGTTTGCCCAAGATACGTCGGGGAGTGCGGGGGCTAGGGACAGGCTCGTGACACAACGCCGGGAACGGTTGAAGGCGAATCGGTCCTTCCGCTTCGATCTACCCCTCAAGCCCGGGCTCATCCAGTACCGTTTCGAATTGGTTCGCCTCCATGAGGGGCGGGAGACACGAGTTCATTCAGCCACGAATATCGCCTGCGGAGACGCCTACCTCATCGATGGACAATCCAATGCGGTTGCCACGGATTGGGGCCCGGACAAACCGGACTTCCGCAGCAATTGGATCCGATCTTTCGGCAGCATGGGGAATGAACCTGCTGAGGCAGGATCTTGGGGCACGGCCGTCCATCGCGGGCGGGACAGTGAACGCCATCAAGTCGGCTATTGGGCCATGGAATTGGGCCGCCACTTGGTCGAAACCCACCAGATCCCGGTTTGCTTCCTCAATGGAGCCGTGGGGGGCAGCCGTATCGATCAGCATCAGCGCAACCCAACCCATCCAACGGACCCAACCACGATCTACGGTCGCTTGCTGGCTCGAGTTCGCGCAGCAAGGCTGACCCACGGCCTCCGCGCGGTGATCTGGCATCAGGGCGAAAACGACCAAGGCGCTGACGGCCCCAGTGGTGGCTATGGTTGGGAAACCTACCGATCACTCTTCATCGACCTCGCCGCGGCCTGGGCCACCGACTACCCGAACCTGCGCCACCACTACGCCTTCCAGATCTGGCCCAAGGCCTGTTCCATGGGGACCGATGGCTCGGACAATCGACTCCGGGAGGTGCAGCGAAATCTCCCCTCGGCCCTGTCGCACCTGACAGTGATGTCCACTCTGGGCATCCAACCTCCCGGGGGATGCCACTATCCGGCCCAAGGCTATGCGGAGATGGCCCGCCTCATCGCCCCATTGATCGATCGCAATCTACACGGGCTAGAACCCAAGAAATCCATCACGGCTCCCCACTTGTTGCGGGCCGCCTATTCGGATTCGACCCACTCCCAATTGGTGTTGGAGTTCGACCAACCCGTGGGCTGGGATCCTGCTCTGGTCCGAGATTTCTGGCTCGATGGCAGCAAAGATCGTATCGCCTCCGGAAAGACCGACGGAAACCGGTTAGTCCTGACATTGCACCAACCGTCTCAGGCCAAAAACCTGACCTACCTCGACAGCGCGTCTTGGGATCCGGAACGCCTGTTGCGCGGCCTCAATGGCATCGCTGCGCTCACCTTCTGCGAGGTGCCGCTTAAAGAAACCCCGAAAGCGGCCTCCCCGAGGAAGACCGCGCACTGATTCGGCCAGGCTGCGCCGGACGCAACCCATTCGCTGGGAACCTCCAACGGCGCCCCGCGTTAAACGGGGCAGTTCAGCTGTCAGTGACGAAGTGAAAACCGATGGAACCTGCCGTGTTCAACGACAATTATTCCCCCGCCTCCAGTAACCAAAATCGTGAGGCAATGCGCTGGGAAAAATAATCGTTGTCGTACACTGCCGGTTTGAAAACCACTGAACCCAGAAACTCAACGGATCATCGATCCGGCCCCAAATTGTCGGTTGCTCGAGTGACTGTTTATTTAGTTTGGCGGGACCCAGACGCATTCGGCCTCGTCTGGAAGAAGGAAGAAACGGTAGTTCTCAATTTGGAAGAAAACAGATCCGAGGATCCGGCAAAATCGTAGTTTTCAAACCGGCAACTTTCCGTGGGTTCCGGAACGTTGCTGAGATTCAGCCCGGAGACGTCATCGAGGAGACCTTCGCCTTCACCGCTGCATCCATCTGGATAATCGGCGGCCAAGGGCGATCGAACCCTTCGCCCGGCAACTTGCGCGTGGCGTCGAACCCCATTTTGCCGCCCATGCCGATGTGCGAGGTCGCATGGTCGAGCACATCGGACGGCCCGCGCGTTAGCAAGGTGTCGCGCTGCGGATCGGTGTCGGCGAAGAGGTGGAATAGCACCTCGCGGGTATCGTGAACATTCACCTCGGCATCGACCACGATGATGTACTTCGAGAACATCATCTGCCCCATACCCCAGAGGCCGTGCATAATCTTGTAGGCCTGCATGGGATAGGTCTTGCGAATGCTCACCACCACCAAGTTGTGGAAGGTGCCTTCCGCCGGCAGAGAGATGTCCACGATCTCCGGGAAGTTCATCTGGAAAATCGGCAGGAAGAGCTTCACCGACGCCGCTCCGATGTAGAAATCCTCCATCGGCGGAATACCCACGATGGTGGCCGGATACACCGCATCCTTGCGATGGGTGATGGCCGTGACATGGAGCACGGGATAGGGCTCAGGCAGCGTGTAGTATCCGGTGTGGTCTCCGAAGGGGCCTTCCATCCGCAGGGGTTCGGTCGGATCCACGTACCCCTCGATGACAAAGTCGGCATTGGCCGGAACCTCGAGGTCATTGGTCTCGCACTTCACCAGTTCGACGGCCTTTTTGCGCAAATATCCAGCCAACAGGAATTCATCCAATCCATCGGGCAACGGAGCCGTGGCGGCGAAGGGGAACATGGGATCGCCACCGAGAAAGATGGCGACAGGCATGCGTTGACCGGTCTCGTAATAACGACGGCCGTGGCGCGCAGCGACCTTCTGCAACTGCCAGTGCACGCCGGTCGTCCGGTCGTCGTAAACTTGGATCCGGTACATACCCAAATTGCGGGCCCCCGTGTCCGGATCTTGCGTCACCACGCACGGCAACGTGACAAAACGCCCCCCATCGAGCGGCCAGCACTTGAGGATGGGTAAGTCGGCCAGCGTCGGCGGCAACGGATCGGTTCCCTTCCGCCAGTCGGGCGCATCGGGCCAAGGCTCCTGCCGACGAGCCGGGGCGTCGAATCGGTGGATCACCTCCTTGCAGGGGCCGCTCTTCACCGTCTTGGGTTTTGCATGGCGCAAATCCAATGCCAGCGACAGGAGCCGCAACGCCTCTTTCATGGAAGCCGGGGGGCGGGCCTTCATGAGTCCACCCAGTTCGGCGGCCACGTCGTCCACCGAAGCGGCATTCATGCTCATGGCCATGCGCTTCCAGGAGCCGAGCGTATTGATGGCTACCGGGAACGGGGAAACAACGCCCCGAACCGTGGGCTTCTCGAAGAGCAACGCCTTGCCGCCACCCGGTTTCTTCATTTCACGGTCGGCGATCTCCGTGATCTCCAACTCCGTGGCGACGGGATGCGAAATACGGATCAACTCACCCGCTTTTTCGAGCGACTCTACCCAGTCCCGGAACGATTCAAACGCCATGTTGGTCGCACGGTACGGCCCGTGGGTAATCCCGCAACGCTGGGATCTTCCGGAGTGAGGGCTTAAGCCAAGAGTGAAGGTACCGGCTTGGCACCGGTCACTTCCACGTCCGTGAGACTCGCTTCGCGTCCCTCGTGGGGAACATGGAGGCGGGTGTGATCCAGCCCCAATTGTCCCAACAGTGTGGCGTGAAAGTCGTGGACACTGACCACGTCCTGAACCGCCTTGTAGCCGAACTCATCGGTCGCTCCATGGACATGCCCCGCCTTGAAACCGCCACCCGCAACCCACAGAGAAAACGCATGCCGATTGTGATCGCGACCGTCTTTGCCCTGGGAGATCGGCAGACGGCCAAATTCGCCGGTCCAAAGCACAATGGTGTCGTCGAGCAACCCACGGGCTTTGAGGTCCTGGACCAGTGCGGCACTGGGCTGGTCGGTCATGGCACAGAGGCCTTTGAGTCGCTCGGCGTTTTTGTCATGGGTGTCCCAAGGCTGACCGCTCAAGAACAACTGTACGAACCGCACGCCCCGCTCGACCAGACGCCGGGCGATGAGGCACCGCCGCCCGTATTCGGCGCTCACCGGGTTGTCGAGGCCGTAGAGCCGTCGCGTGGCTGCTGATTCCCCCGACAAGTCCATCACCTCGGGCACGGCGGTTTGCATGCGGGCGGCGGTCTCGAATTGGGCCAACCGTGCCTGCCATTCGGAATTGGCCGGATCGCGCTCGGACTGATGCCGGTTGAGACGGGTGATGAAGTCCAATTGATGACGCCGCGCCTCGGCAGAAATGCCGGCCGGAGTTTGCAAATGAAACACCGGCGTCTTGCCACTGCGGAAGGGAGTTCCCTGATACAACGCCGGAAGAAATCCAGAGGACCAATTCCGCTCACCATCGACCGGGAGGCCCCCGGGATCCGACAGCACCACGTACGCGGGCAAATTCTCATTCTCCGAACCCAGACCATACAGCACCCAGGAACCCATCGAGGGCAACCCTGCCAGAAATCGCCCCGTATGCATGATGCGCAAGGCCGATTCATGGTCCACCGACCCGGTGGTCATGGAGCGAATTAAAGTGATGTCGTCGGCGATGGCTCCGGTGTGCGGCAGCAATTCTGAAAGATGCATGCCGCACTGGCCCTGAGGCCGAAATTGATAGGGAGCCCCCAACACATTGCCCGCCTGCTTGTCGAAGTGAACCTCCAGATCTCCACCCGGATACGGTTGCCCACTCCAACGATTCAACGCGGGTTTGTAGTCGAAGAGGTCCATCTGACTCGGACCACCATGTTGAAAGAGGCTGATGACCGCCCTCGCCTTGGGACGCCGGTGTGCCGGCGCGACGGCTCCGGCTGCCAGAAGTGGGTCCTGCGACAACAATTGTTGAAGCGCGAGGAATCCCAGGCTTCCGGCCGAACGCCCCAGAAAACCACGCCGCGTCAAGGAATCCATGGAGGGGTTCATCGGAGGTAGAGGCAATCGTTGAGGGTGAAGAGCGACTGGGCAAAATCCCGCCAAGCACGCTGGTCGGAATCGGCATGGGCCGCATGAAGCAATTGCTGACGGAGTAAAAACTCTTCCGAGGCCAAACACTCGGCAACATCGGGCTCACGACTGCAAACCAGCAAAAAGGCCCACTGAATGCGCGTCTTCTCTGAATCCTTGCACTCCCGATCGAGCCGGAGAACCAAATCCCGGGCCCGCTGCAGAGTGAACTCCGAATTGAGCAAGCTCAGGGATTGCAGCGGCATGGTGGTCCGAGCCCGACGGGTGCAGTTAAACACCAACGACGGCGCATCGAAGTTAACCAACCAGGTCGGCACCTGCGTCCGACGGTGTTGGAGAAACACTGAACGGGCCCGTGCTCCCGGCGCGGACTCCTCCGCCAAAACTTCTCCGTCGCCGTTGCGCGGGGTAGGAACATACGGACCACTAGATTTCGGATCCAAAACCCCGCTGGCCGCGATCATCAGATCACGAATTCCCTCGGCATCGAGCCGGTGGACGGGGAAGCGCCATAATCCTCGATTGGCCGGATCGACGGACATCGCCTCCGCACGGGGCGCACTGGATTGCTGGAATGTCCGGGAACCCAAGATTTGCCGGTGAAGATGCTTCAGGCTCCAGCCTGAATTCACGAACTCGGCCGCCAACCATTCTAACAATTCCGGCTGGGTCGGAGGGGCTCCGCTCAAGCCGAGATTTTCTGAAGTCTCCACCAATCCGATACCCCAGCATTGCTGCCAGATCCGGTTGACGGTGACGCGCGCCAGCAAGGCCGCTTGCGGAGTGCCTGGTGCCGTCAACCAGTGCGCCCAAGCCAACCGCCGGCCGGTGGTCCGTCCGTGAGGGACAGGCAACGCCGCTGGGAGTTTCTGCCCGCGATCCAGAAACCCGGGAAAGGCCGGCTCGACTGGCTCACCCGGGGTCTTGGGGTTGCCGCGTTTGAGCAAGGGCACCGGGCGTGGCTCTGGATGCACGTCGCTGACCCACGCAATGCGTCCCGGTTTGGGTAATCGCTGAGCCTTGAGGACAGCCAACAAACGGTCCCTCTCCTGGACTTGAGTTTGCAGTGCCCGTTCGTAGGTCAACCAGCGCTCGTGTTCCAAGGTTCCCGCACGCGGAGAAGCCTGAATACGCACCTGATCGACCTGGAAGCTACGGCCACAACACAACTCAAACGCAAACCCGCCCGGCGGCAGGTCCGAGGCCGACAAGGTCAGCGGCGTTCCATCCGCCATCCCATCCACCCAGTGCTGGAGCGAGAATCGGTCTTTCTCCAAACGGATGATGCGGACGCCGTAATTGTGCCCGGCCCGATAACCTTGCCCACCAATGCTGCCAATGGACTTGGAGTCCGCACCGGGGTAATCGAGGTGCACGGTGCTCGCCCCGGTAGGGTGACCGTCGATGAGTAGGTTGCCGCCGGACTGGGTTCCGCGATCACCAAAATCGTGGGCGGCCAGCACGTAACCGATGCGATCGGAATCCGAGGCCTGGCCCTCGGTCTTCAATGCGACCAGGTCAAAGGTAACCTGGATCCAATCCCCCACCAACGGCGGTTGCCACGAGAACGGTGAACGGGTGGACAACCACCGGTCCCCAGACCCGCCGCCTTCGATCAGTTGCAAAACGCCCTCCTTCACCCGCGCCGCGGGGCCCACCGAACCGCCGATGGAAACAGGCGGTGAGCCGGCAGGTTGATCCTCTCCAGGAACCGTGTTGGACCAACGGTCTCCGAGAGATCCCAGGCCGTCGAAGGAGTCTTCCCATAAGGGTTTCAGCGGGGACTGATGCTCGGCCATCCAGCGCGACAACGCTGCACGGGCTTGGGTTTCGCCGTGTTCCCAGCGACGCTCGGCTGCCAACCAGTCCGCGTGTTCACCGCTCAGCGGTGCCTCGATGACCCGGTCGTTGGGCTTCACCCAATCCTCGATCGGAAAGGCCGGATAGAAGAACGCCTGCAATGCATAATAGTCCTTCTGGGTGATGGGTTCGAACTTGTGGTCATGGCACTTGGCGCACTGGACCGTTAATCCCAGCAAGCTCGACCCGATGATTTGCTGGCAGGCTTCCAACGCATAATAGCGATCCACACGGACCTCATCCGGATTGCCGTCCGATTCGCCGGTACCATCCTGACCGTTGCGCAGGAAATGGGTCGCTTCCAGCAACTCCCGAATTTCCGGAGTCACCGGATCCCCGGGTTTCCACCCTGCCAATTCATCGCCCGCCAATTGCTCCCGGACCCAGCGGTCAAAGGGTTTGTCTTGGTTGATCGACCGGATCACGTAGTCCCGGTAACGAAAGGCCAAGGGGCGATCCGAGTCGGCGTTGAAGTACCCATTGGAATCGGCATACCCCGCCGCATCCAGCCAGTGCTGGGCCCAACGTTCTCCATAGGCCGGTGAGGCGAGAGACCGCTCCAACCAAATCTCCGTGGCCTCGGGTCTGTGGTCGGCGACAAAGGCCTGGAGATCTTCCGGCGTCGGGGGCAATCCGGTGAGTACCAATGCCATCCGGCGCAAACGGGTGGCCGCATCGGCCTGCGGGCTTGGGGACAAGCCCTGAGCTCGCAAGCGCCGTTCGACAAACCGGTCCAAGGGGCCCACCTCGGATCCAAGAGACGCGGGATCAGACCATTGACCCGGCACCGATGCCGACAACGGTTGGAAGGCCCAATGCGTCTGGGCTCGGCTAAAGAGAGACCCCGAAGCAGCCGGCTCCGCCGCCTCGGTCTGAGCCAGCATCGCGACAGCACCAGCCAGTGGGACGACCCTTCGAAAAATACGAAACACTCCCGTGTTCAACCAGGCCGTCACACCTCTTGGAAACCCAGAGGCCTGGCGCGGTGGCATCAATTCAGTCATGGGGAACAACGCCACCAGTGTTTCCTGAATTCCATCAGGGAACAACCGCAGAGCAAGCCGCGGATCAAGTCCCCACTCGCAACGCTAGGATCGTCAAAAGATCTGTCCAGCTCGTCAGCCCATTCTCACGGTGCTTCCGATGACGGTTTGGAGCCAGTAGCACGGCGAGGGTTCATCTTCTGCAGAAACGCCTTCAATTCCTCGCGACTCACCTCGCCATTCCCATCTGCATCGGCCGCCTTGAACTGGTCCGGTGACGGCGATTCGTCGAGGGTGATCCGGCCATCGTGGTTTCGATCCAGCGAATCAAAGGCCTTGGATCCTCCGCGACGCCCCGCGGGAGGACGCAAATCTACCGGCGTTCCGGGAGTCACTTCGGGCAGGTAGTATTCGATGTAACCGAGCATCATCTCCTCATCGGTCTGCTCACCCCACTGCACTCGGCGGGTCGGATCGGGATTGGCCGGATTGCCGGCGCTGTTGTCGTAGCGAGCGATGCCCTTGAGGACACTGCCGGCCGGCAAGTCGATGTGCTCGGACAAGCGGTAGAGCAACTGCCAGTTGAAATCATAACGCGGAACATCCAGAAGGGTTTTAGGCGCGCTCCCGGGCAATTCGAGCTCATACCGGTAAGCCTTCCCGCGGACATGCATGTGCGGCATGAAGGACATTAATCGCGCGGACTTTGGCACAGGAAGTTTCCCCTCGACCATGAAGTCGGGGTCGCCGGGCGGAATGTCGACGGCGCCAGCGATGGCGCTGACACGCACCTCATGCTTCGGCGGTGTCTTGGCGAACTTGAGTCCCAGAGCGCTCTGGTCGCGGGTGGCCTTGCCCTTGGGAGTATAATGAAGTTGGAAATGCAGCGTGGAACCGGCCGGGATAAATTTGGCCCACCCCTCCGGATACGAAACAGCCTGATAGCCTGGCGCATAGGCGGCGAGGTAGCTGCTCGTACCGTCGATACGGCGGTTCTTCTGGGGTTTCCCGTCGTTCCCCGGCGGCAACACATAAACCAAGACATGGTGGACGACATCCCGTGCCGTGGGGCGAATTTCCCACCCCTGAACCCATCGATCGCTGTCGAATCCCGTAGGTACGTCGATATTAATGTACGACATGACACCCGAAGCGGCCACGTCTACCGGTTCCGGAAGCCGAATGATGGCATCCGGCTCACCCAACTGCCATTCGGAGGGATAGGTTTGCGGTTTGGGAGCGTGGGAGGCTTTCCCTTCAGGCCGGCCCCGCTCCATCCACGCCAACAAATCCGCCTTGTCGGCGGCCGGGAGGCTGCGGTCGTTTAGCCAGGGGCTGGGACCGTGAGTCGGCGACGCGGCAAACCACGGAGGCATGACCCCTTGAGTCACTTGCTTGCGGACCATGCCGGCATGCGCAGCCACCTCGGCGGGAGTGGTCAACGCGAATGGAGCGATACCTCCCTCTCGGTGACACGGCACGCACGACTGCTGCAGGATCCGGGAAATCCGGTTGTGGTAAGTCACCGGCTCGGAAACAGCCACGGGCGCGGCCGATTCAAGAGCGCAACCCGGAACGCTGGTACAGGCCGTTTCAACTCCTCTTCCAGCGAGAACCGACTCGAGGGCGCTCACTAAATACCGTTGGTTTACTGCCGCCTTGGAATAACCCAAGCCATACTGATCATCCACGGCCCCTCGGAATAGAACCGTGCGGGCGGCATCCAAGACAAAGACCTCCGCCGTCGATCGGATGCCCAGTGCTTTAGCGATGTCTCCCCGCTCGTCGCGCACGTAAGGACCTTGGACTCCCTGGTCCCGGATCCATTGCCGCACGGAGGCCTTGGAATCGGTTGGCACCGGATTGATCCAAACGAACCGCACCCCCCGGCTGGCATACTCCTTTTCGAGGGCAGCCAGTGTCGGACCATAGCGCCCGGAGACCGGACAACTGCTGCTCGTCACGGCGATCACCACCGCACGCGCATCTCGGGTGAGCTTGGAGAGCGATGAGCGCGACCCGGATTCTGGCCGAATTTCCAGATCGGGAACCCATCGACCCACGCCCCACTCCAAGCCCAATGCCGGCACCGGTGCTTCTTGGAGCGAAGGCGCAGCAGCCATCAGTAGAGCACCACCCCAGGCACTGAGCAGCCAACCGCCAACCCAAGCGACCCTAATTGCAGAGCGAACAGAACCCATCATCGAGAGGACACTACCTCGAACTTCAAACCGGGACAAATGCCAGAGGTGTGACATCGACGCGCTCCGCTCCACGAAACCGCTCAAAAAGCCATCTCTGGGTTCGCTACCACAAGAGGAGCCGGTAGCCTCAAGGCATTCCCGATGAGTTCCTTCCGCCGATTTCTTATTTTGCTCGGTCTTCCCCTGCTCTGCCTGCTGACAACCCGGGGTCTGGGCGACGACGAAGTGGTTCCTCCGACGCTCGAGGCGATCTTCCCTGAATCGGGCTTTGTTTTCAGCCTCTCCCAAGTCGAAGTGCATTTCAGCGAACCGGTTCAGGGCGTCGATGCTGGAGACCTTCGAGTCAACGGCCTTGCGGCGATCGCCATGAGACCAGTGAGCGCCGATGTCTATGTGTTCACGCTCCCAGAACTCCCCCTCGGCACCGCGTCGCTCACCTGGGCCAGTGACGCCGATATCCGGGACTTGGCGGACATCCCCAACCGTTTCGCCGGAACCAAGCCCATCGAGTATCAACTACTGCCGCCGCCGCGACCCGGGGGAGTTATCTTGTCGGAGGTGGTCCCGGACAACCAAAAGACCCTTCGAGACGAAGAGGGCGACTACGAAGACTGGATTGAACTCCAGAACATTACCGATCAGGACATCCAACTGGCGGGATGGCACCTGACCGATGACCCCACGAACCCACGCCCCTGGACCTTCCCCGACATCACTCTTCCGGCCCGGGGGTTCCTGGTGGTGTTCGCCTCCGGCAAAGACCGCGCCAGCGTCACCAACCGCCTCCATACCGATTTTAAACTCAAGAGCGAGGGCGAGTATCTCGGCCTGAGCGCACCCGACGGTGTCACCGTCGATGCCTTCGCCCCCAAATATTCGGCCACTCCAGCCAATTTCGCCTATGGACGAGCCAACGGTGACACCTCGCAAAGCGGTTATCTGGCGACACCAACACCCGGGGCGCCCAACTCCATTTCCGGAGTCGGATTCGCTCCGGCGGTTCTGTTTTCTCAAAACGGCGGGCTAATTCCGGATCCCAAATTGAATCTAACCCTCCGACTGTCCCTGTCGGAAACAGCCCCTAATGCGCTCATCCGCTACTCGCTGGATGGCCGCATCCCCACGCTCACCAACGGGTTTACCTACACCCAACCCTTGGTGCTGGTGACGAACAACGCGCTCATGCTGCGGGCCCGAGCCTTTCGGACCAATCACCTACCGGGCCCCGTCCACACCGAATACTACACGCCTCTATTTGTATCGTCGGCAGGGCCGGTCCAGGGAACCAACGCCTGGGGAGATCCTCTCCAGAGCGTCTCGAATCCCAACATCCAGCAATTCCGCTCGGATCTGCCGCTCTTGGTCATCACCACCTTCGGAAAATTGCCCAATGAAAGCATCAACGCGGTGGTGGCCTTGTCGCTGTTCGAGCCCAAGAACGGGGTGGCGCGCGTCACCGGAAAACCCGACTTCACCGCGCGGGGCGGCATTAAGATCCGGGGCTCGAGCAGTGCCGGATTGGCCAAGAAACAGTACGCACTGCAATGGACCGATGACTACAATCAGGATCTCGAACTCCCGGCGCTGGGAATGCCCGCAGAATCGGAATGGGTGCTGTATGCTCCGAACGATTTCGAGCCGGTTTGCATCCATAATCCATTCATACACCAACTGGCGCGCGACATCGGCGAGTACTCACCTCGGACTCGGTTCGTGGAGGTGTTCATCAACAAGCTGGGGCCTCTGACGACCAATCAGTACGAGGGGCTTTATGTGCTGACCGAGAAGATCGGCGTGGGTGGCAAACGCATCCCGGGCCCCAAACTGCAACCCGAAGACAAAACGCTTCCGGACATCACCGGCCCCTATGTCATGAAGATCGACCGATTCGATCCCGGCGATACTGGGGTGTCCATGGGTGGCAAGAGTGTGGCCATGATTAACCCCAAGGAAAAAGATTTGAAACTGGTGCAACGGGCCGCCCAAAAAAAGTACCTGACCGACTACGTCAACGGAATGAACCGGGGTTTCCTCGCAGCCAACCGACGCAACCCCACTAACAGCTACGAGAACTACATCGAGATGGGGCGGGCCATCGACTACCACATCCTGGAAATGCTCTCAGGCAATGTCGACACGATGGTCTTGAGCGCCTACTTCCACAAACCCCGGAACCAGAAGCTAATCTTTGGGCCCCACTGGGATTTCGACCGGGCCCTGGGATCGACCGACGGACGAGACTCCAACCCGCGGAGCTGGACTTGCGGCCCCGTCTTCGCTGGCTGGTATGGGCAACTCTTCCAAGACACCGAGGCGTGGCAGCGGTGGGTGGATCGCTTCCAGCAACTGCGCACCCAACAACTGTCGGTGCGCTACACCGGAATGCTCATGGACCGCCTGGCCAATCAAATCCGCCTGGCGGAGCGCCGCGACTATCAGCGCTGGAAGATCCCTCGCCGCGGCGGCAGCTATCAGGCCGAACTCGACTCCATGAAGCGCTGGGTGTCCAACCGCCTCGACTTTGTGGATCGGCAACTCGCACAACCGCCCGTGTCCTCGCTCGATTCAGGCATCGTTCCGTTGGGCACCACGGTCACCCTGTCCTTGGGGCCCAACGCCAGCGCCAGCGCGGCCATTTGGTACACTCTCGATGGCACCGACCCCCGAGCAGTCGGAACCTCCAACCGTTCGGCCAGCGCCCTAGTGTACACAGGGCCGATCACGATTACTGGACCGGTCCGCCTGAGGGCTCGCACTCTGGATACGCTCCGCCGTCAGACCAGTGGCCCCCCGATCAGCACGCCCTGGTCTGGACCGGTCGCTCGAACCTTTCTGTTGTCCGCTCCGCCCCTGACCCTCAGTGAGATTCACTTCCACCCATCAGACCAACGGGGGAACCGGTCCTTCGATCCCGACCAGAGCGAATTCATCGAACTCAAGAACACCTCCGGCGCACCGCTCGACCTGACAGGGTTTCGAATTGAGGGCGATATATCGTTCACCTTCAACACGTCCAACGGCACCCGGATCCTCGCGTCCAACGCGCGTGTAGTGCTGGCATCGGACAATTCTACCTTCCGCTCCCGCTACGGAACCCTGGTTGAACATCTGGGAAAGTATTCCGGGCAATTGTCCGATGGCGGAGGTCGATTGAAGCTCGTTGATCCGCAGGGTAACCCGGTGTTTGATTTTGAATTCACCGATCAGTGGGTCCCCCCGGCTGATGGCGACGGTTATAGCATGGTACTGCGATCCGAGGCCCTTCAGGCGTTCCAGATCGACACCCCATCGGCCTGGGTGGCCAGCGCCCAAGCCGACGGATCGCCCGGCCAACCCGACCTGGCTTCTGACGTAGGACCCGGTACGGACTCGGATGGCGATGGTCTGGCCGACCTCTGGGAACTGAACTTCTTTGGATCTCTCCAACTGCGCGGTGATGCGGACCCCGACGGCGATGGCGTCAGCAATCGTGAGGAATTTCTGGCGGGAACCCTTCCCGGCGATGCCTCAAACCACCCCAGCCTGGAGGCCTTGCCCTCCCCCTTCGATGGAAACCCCATCTTGCGTTTCTCAAGGCATGGCGCCCGCTCCTACCGCCTCCAATTTCATGAAGCGCTCACCACCGATTCCGGCCAAAACTGGCGGGATTTGATGGTGTTTCCATCGGATGTCAACCCGTCGAGGGTTCAAGATTTCCGGGATCTGACGACCACCAACGCGACCCGCATCTACCGGGTTGTCACTCCGTAGAACTCTACGCCTAAAATGCAGAGTAAACTGCGGAACCTAAAAACACCTCTTGCCAAGTCCCCTGAATGTGAGGCATTTTCATCCCGTCAACGCGAGTGTAGCTCAGTCTGGTAGAGCGTCACCTTGCCAAGGTGAATGTCGAGGGTTCGAATCCCTTCACTCGCTCCAGCTTTCCAGAAAAAAGACCGGCCTAATCCGCCGGTCTTTTTTATTTCTCTCATAAATTTCCCCTCTCAGGAGGTCTCCTCTCTCTCCCAAGTACCTCCGAGATAGGGTGATTCCTCCGAAAGCGCCACGTCCGCGGACACAGACCACCGCGGAGACGGACCGCTCGGAGATCGGTCCCTACCTAGGAGGTCTTCGGGCTACATCCGGGCGGCCGAAAATCCAACTGTCAGTGCCGGTGTGAAAACCGATGAAACCTGCCGGTTTAAAAACCACTGAAAATAACGAGAAACCTCTCAACGCGTGAATTCGGACACGAAGCCCCAAGAAGCTCCCATCGCGCCATGACCCATCGCCCCGCGGCCTTCGGGAACCCTTTTTTTATCGGCCGTGGGAACCGTCTTTAGGAGGGTTGCTTTTGTTGTCATAAACCGTTCGGGTTCCTCTTTGCGGTGACCCCTCCAAACAGCGTTTCGTTTGCCCGCGGTGAATCAGGACTCCTTGTTGACCTCTCTATCCCGCGTTGTGCGCGGGTTGTCCTGCCTTTTCTGGGGACTGCCGTTGGCCTTGCTCGCCTGCACCCGAACCGCCCTCGGTGAATTATGGTCCCAGTTCGGCATCGGCCTGCCGGTCGCTTCCTGCGGACTCGTCTGGTTTGGACTGAAGCAATTGGAGCAATTCCAGACCCAAGAACGAGTCTGGGTGCGATCGGTGAATCGAGCCGAGTTGCTGGCCCTGCTGAATCTGGCTCTTTCACCCTTCACTTGGTGGTGGAGCCGACGTCCCGACGTTGCGCTGTTCGGGGCGAGCCTCCTGCTCATGCTCTTTTCAGGGCTGGGGTTTCTTCTGGCCTTGAACCATTCGCTCCGTCGTTTGGCTGCCTTGCTTCCGGACGAAACCCTCCGCTCGGACATGCGGCTCTTCACCACCGTTAACACCACCCTGCTGAGCACGCTGTTAGCCTTCGCAGCCACATGGATATTGGCCCGGGAGTTTCAATTTCTCCCGAACCACCTCCAAGAAATCCTCGAGGTTTTAGAGCAAGCCCGGGTGCTCCTGGTGGTCTCTCTGGGACTCCTGCCCGTGGCTCTGACCATGACACTCGTTTGGAAGGCCAAAGAAGCCATCGTCACCGATGTCTACCGCGGGAACCATCCCGCACGACTCCCATAAATCGCCAGTGCCGTGGCATTCCCATCCGGCACTGATGACTCCAAACCTATCGCCCCGCCAAGACCTTCGGGATGTAACCGATGGAAGTCTGGATCGCATGGGTGCAGGAGCAGCCCGCGCTCGTCTCCGGAGCCAACAGCATTCCTCCCGCCGGGATCATGCTCAGCCAGCACCCAGAACGAATGCCCTCGAATTGGGTCCGTTTGTTGGATTCTAGATCCCACATGCCGTGGAAGTGATGACGGAAGAAGATCGCATTGCGACCCGCCGACATCACCCCGCAACCCCGGCGCTCGGGCAGATCTTTGCGAACCAAGTCTCCCGAGGTGAGTTTGAAAGCCCGCTGATCCGAATAATAGGTGTCCCCGATAACCACGGGATGCTGGAGGTGCCCGCTGTGGTGCCCCTTGTCTTCTTTGTGCGACTCCGACCAAAGAACACGGCCACCGATGGCACTAATGATGTCGTCGCCGCTGTCTTGATTCCCACGAGGGGACGGCGCGTTGAAAGCGAAGGTGTGGAAGTTCTTGGAGGCATCGGTGCCGGTGACAACGACGGTGTTCTTCCCGTAAACCAAATAGGTCATGAACTTGCAGGCGCTGAAGTCATGGGTTTTCTGCCAGAGTTTCTTTCCGGTCTTTAAATCCAGCGCTACCAGCCATTGATCGGTGAGAACATTGGGGTTCTGCCGGGCAAAGGGCGCGGAGATGGCCTCCGGGTTTCGGCTCTCGAGGAAGAAGAGCATTCCGTCACCCAAGGTGATCGTAGAATTGAGAACGGCTCCTCCCGAGTACTGCCAAACCAGTTTGCCCGTCTCCGGATCCGCGGCGAAAAGCAGGTCGCTGGTGACCCGAGCGATTTGGTCAGCAGCGTACTCCTCGTACCACTCGCCATCATCCCCCAGATAGGCCGATCCTGGCTTCACACGACTCCCGATGAGGAGCCCTCCCTCGGCGGCCACGTAGCCCCAGTCCCGAGCCTCCTCGCCGGCGGCCGGAACCGAGTAGCGGCGAGACCGCGCGCCCGTCTGGGCATCGATTCCCAAGCAATGACGCCCGTGGGCCACGAAGAGCCTGTCCCCGGCGGCCGTCATGTTAGAACTGTCGCGGGTGACGTTTGCTCGGCGAATTTCCGGACAAGAGAACGACCACAAGATGGCACCGTTGTAGGCATCCAGGCCGAACAAGATCCGTTCCCCCTGAATCATCAGGCGACCGTTGACGCTCAAGGGAGCCGGGTTGCGATTGCCTCGATCGGGCATCGGCCGCGGACCCGGGTCGCCCCACCAAGCCACCTGGAGGTCGCCTCGCACCAAGTCATCTTGACTGCACGAGGAATTATCGGCCCCGCCGTATTGATGAGCCCAATCGCCCGCACCCACCAAACGACCGCGAATCCAGCGGCGCCAATCGCCCCCGCCGGCCACCGAACTCCACTGAGCCATGTCGGAACCCATCATCCAACGAGCCCACGCTTCGGATTGGCGGCTGGGGACTTCGGCCATAAAAGCCCCGCCCACAGGCCGCAACACGCGGTACACTTCGGCGGCCGGCACTTCTGGCGGAGCACCTGAGGCCACGACGATCAAGTTGGCTGTCAGGCCGCCGAAGGGCAGTTGGGCGGATTCGGACCGCAGGACCGTGGCTCGGACACCGTAAATACCCGCCTCGTCCAGACGCGCGCGCAGGCGCTGGATCAACGCGGTATCCTTCTCTACCAAAACCACTTCCAGATCGCTTTGGCGAACCAACTCGATCGCGAGATCAGCATCGGTCGCCCCCAGGATCAGCGCATACCCCTGGTGCACCCCGGAGGCCTGAATCACCTGTGCGGCTCGGGAGGCTGCGGGCGTTTTCAGCGATACCGCAGGCTGGGCCGGGCGATAATAAAACGACGAGTCGAAGAGGTACCGACGGCTGGTGACCCGACGCCCCTCGCGATCCGGGAAAATCAACCGATAATGGTACTCCCGATCGGGCAGCAATCCGGTGAGTGTCACCGAATGATTGCGGGCCTGGCCGACGCCCCAACGGCGTTGTGTGCCATCGGGCATTTCCAGTTCCAACACCGTCGGCTCATCCGTGAGGGTCTCCCAGACCACGTGCACCGTCGTGCGATCCACCCAATCGATGAAGGGACCGAAATCGGGCCTGGCGAAGATCGGCTCGGGAGCCGGTTCGGGAAACAGGCGCTTCCGGGCTTCGTAGTGAGACAACAACTCCGCCGAGGGCACGGCGCGACGGAACAACCCCACTTCGTGCAAGGCACCGCTCAAACGGAAGTGCTCATCGTCGTCCTGATACGCCCCGATGACCATGGGCCCGGAAGGGGCATACAAAATGGCACCCGATTGATCGCGGCTGGTCGCCACCACAGCGCCATCCACCACTAGGCGCATCTCGGCGCCGTCATAAACTCCGGCCACATGATACCACCGGTTGGTCTGAAAGGCGGTCGGTGCGGTCAGGAAGGTGAGTTGCTTACCACCTTCGGAGGCGAGGGCGAACGTGAATCGGGATTCGACGAATCCCAGCACCCAACCTCGCTCAAAGTCGCTATTGTCCTGCACCTGGCCGATGAAACCACCCCACGGTGTGATGCGGTCGACGCGGACCCAGGCTTCAGCCGTCATATCGCGCTCGGGCAGCAGCGCCCGATCGGGCGCGTTGGCCACCACGATGCGCTCATCGCGGCCCGGAAGCTCGATCCGAGGCGGACTAGGATCCTTCACCAGTCTGGGTTTGCCCACGAAGGTCAACTCCTTGCCCACGGGCGATCGCATGCCCGCGTTCTGTGCCCACTCCGGGGCGAAGACCCAGCGCCCGATGCGGCCGGTTTCCTGGGCACACAAGCCCAGTGCGGTCGAAAGAAGAACGGAGACTCCGAAGCGAATTAAAGAAACAGAATTCATGGCCGGGAAGAGGACGAAGCGTTGGAAGAGGCGGAAGGTTCCGAGGCACTCGGAGAGCGAAGGCACAAAACGACCCCGCGATCGGTGCTAACAAACACCGCGTCATCGGCGGCGGCCAACCCGTAGGCGATGCCGGGAACCGGAAGTTTCCATCCCAGTTTGCCCGAGGCTGCCGGTAATCCAGCCACTTCGCTGGAGCCGCCGAGGATGAGAGTATCCCCCGACAGGATCACACAGTGGGGCCAAATCGAAGGTGCCTTCCAAAGCAGGCATTGGTCCATGGCCAGGGTGGCTTCATCGAGGCGTTTACCCAAGTCGACCAACTGCTTCTTAATGGCTTCCCGCTCGGCCTCGGTGCCCGCCTTACTGGCGAGGGATTTAGCCTTCTTGGCCAACTCGCCTTGTTGGCGCGAAATAGATTTCCGCTCACGCGCCAGTTGCAAATAACGACCGCGATCGAGGGCGGTGATTTCTGAATCCGAGTGCAAGTACGACCGGTTGCCCGTGACGATCATGTGGTTGCCCTGAAAACTGGCTAGTTGATCGGAACTCCCGTCCTCCACCGCTCCCAATTGCCCGGTCTTGCCCGGTCCAAAGACGAGCAAATCGTCGGTCAAGAGCGCATACGTTCCACCGGCTCCCTCCACGACCCGGACCCGCTTGCCTGTCGCAATGTCGCAGACGGCTGGATTGTTGCGGCCCGCCGGCACGTAAAGGCGACTGCGGGAAGCCAGAAGGTAGCCCTGGGCTGGGAGGTCGTTCTGAACCTGCCGCCAAACCTCCGTTCCGGTGCCGGCCTCCAATGCGACCAAGTGAACTCCGTCGGCCGGAAACATCCCCGCTGTCACGTACACCTTGCCGTCTTGGACCACCACAGAAGTGCGCACCGGCCAGGCCGAAATGATGCGACTGTTGCCCGGAATTCGTCGATCCGTCGGGACAGCCCGAGTCTGCCAAATCAATCGCCCGTCCTCCGCCTGGAGGCAGTAGACGCAGCCATCATCGCTGCCGAAATAGAGGCGACCCTCTTGAAGAGTCGGAGCCAATCGGACGGGTCCCTCGGTGAAAAAGGTCCAGAGCACTTTTCCTGATCGGGTATCTAAGCAGCGCACCTGATCATCGGCCGAAGAACCGAAGTAGGCCCGACGCCCGGACACCACGACATGGAAAGCACGGTCGAAGGCCTGACGCGGCTTCAGGTCGAAGACCTTGTTCCAACCATCCCACTTGGCCTCTCCCTGCCACGCGGGTTGCGGCGGATGCTGGGATTGCCAAGCCCATGAGACCACAGGAGTCCCGGCCAGGCTCTGGGTGGAGACGCCACTGCGGGCATAGTCTCCGCGATAGGTAGGCCAGTCGGCGGCCCGGGCGGAAGCCACGGCCCAGACGGCTGCCGATACGATCAAAGTGCAGAATCGGTTCATGATGCGGAGTCGTTAAAAAGGGGGAATGAGGACGGAACAGCCCAGCGCCCGGCCTCCAACCGGAGACGCTGGGTGGCATACCGATTGGCTTCAGAACCGTGGGTAACCAGCACCACCGTGCCACCGGAGCGTCGATAGTGATCCAAGTGCTCCAGCACCCGGGTCGCATTGTCGGGATCCAAATTGCCGGTCGGTTCATCGGCCAACATTAAGGAAGGTCGCTTGACCAAGGCTCGCGCCAAGGCCACCCGCTGCCGCTCACCAGCACTCAGCGTCGTGGGGTTTGCATCGCGGCGCTCGGTCAAGCCCAGCGCATCGATCCAACGATCCGCTTCTGACGGCTCAACAGCAACCCCCGGCGGCAGTCCGGAAAGCACGTTGCGGTACACGCTCAGGTAGGGCACGAGGTGGAATAATTGGAAGACGAAGCCCACCGAACGCGCCCGATATCGGGCCCTCTCGACGGCGTTGATGCGAGTCAACTCCACCCCGTCGATTCGCAAGGTTCCACGCTCCGCCCGGAGCAGCGCTCCCAGCATGAGCAACAAGGTGCTCTTGCCCGATCCACTAGCGCCTTGGATCACCACGAACTCACCGCGCCCCACGCGCAGGGACAAATCGGTGACACCAGCCACCACGCCGGGTTTGGAGGCGTAATTCCGGGTGAGGCCCGACGCTTCGATGAGGGGTAAGTTCATGGCGTCATCCATCGGCTCGGAGTGTTTCGGCTGGGTCTTGCGATACGGCCATCATCGCCGGCAGGAAACTGGAAGCGGCCGCGAAGAGCGGCGTCCAGGTCAGAGCCGGCCCGATCAGGGTGGGATCCATTTTTAACGAGGCCGCCGTCACCGGAAACAAGACAGGCCCCCAGCGCAACGCCACGAGGGTCCCGATAACCCATCCCAACGCACCGCCCAATCCGCCTAGCAACACCGCCTTGCCCAAGAACAGCGCGGCAATGCGCGAGGAGCTGGTTCCCAAGGCACGCCAGAGACCGATCTCCACCCGGCGTTGGCGTACGTTCAAAACGGCCAGCACCAAAATCCACACGGCCGCCACCAGCAAGGTCATCGGCACGGCAAAGGCGCTCACCCGTTCCGAGGCTTGCCGTTGCTTGGCCCTCGCGTCAGCTAATGCGCGCATTTGAATCACCCGAGCCTCCGGCAACAATCGCGACAGCGCCTCGCGGATCTGCGGCAAAGGATCCTGATCGGCCGTCAGGCACAGGCAATCGATGGCCTTGATTTCGCTGATGCGACCCGGCAACCCGAGGGCGATTTGCGCATCCGACAAGGCCGTGTAGAGCCGCACGTCTTCGTCGGTTCCCGACTCCACCAAAACCCGTTCCACGCGAAGTGTTCGCCCGGCCACTTCCACAGTCCCGCCCACCTTCACTCCCAATCGCTCGGCCAAAATACTCCCGAGTTGAGCCGTTCCCGGGGCGATGCGAAAACCCATGGGCTGCTTTTTTTCTCCCGGCCCGACCACCGTGTCACCCAATCCCGTGAGCAGGCACTCGTGGCCACCCAGGCGAATCCGCCGTTCCAAGACGGGTGTCAGGTGATTGAAGGTGATGAAGGTTCCAGCACCCGCCGCCAAGCGAGTCACGGTGTCCGCCGGCAACGTGTTCTCCGAATAGCCTTCCAGAAAAAACCGCTCGGGATCGGTGTCCTTGGGAAGAATTCGCAAGTTGAACCCCATGTCCCGAACCACACGCCGGGTCTCGCGTTCTGCGGCCGCGGTGAGCAGGTGCACGGCCGTGAGCAAGGTCACCGCTCCGGTCAATGCGACGAGCATCAGGGCGGAGTTGAGGCGGGAGTACCACCCTTCCCTCAAGATGTTCTGGAGAGTGAAGTTCATCGTCTGGACGCACGGAACCAAAGACCGAGACCCACGGCAAAGAAGACTACCAAAGCCCCCGCCAAGACGAACCAAAGACCCCGGCCTGGGTTCGTTGGCGTAGGAGCGGGCGGTGGCTTCGACAGCGCGGTCGATGAGGTCAACGCCGTCGGAGCCATCGCAGCAGTCGGATCCGTCGAAGTCGCGGAAGTGGCCGGAGCTGCGCCGGTATTGAGTGGCTCAGCGGGATCGGATTCCGACCCGAGCACCGTTTCGACCGATTCCTCGGAATAACCCAGCGAGGTCCCGGATGAGGGCGGCCGACGACGCCCAGGATTCTGCGGTCCACGTTCGACAATGCGGCTAATTTCGGCACGCACCATGGGGTTGCCCGGATCAAAGCCCAGCGTGTCCAAGGCGGCCTGCTGCAACTCTCGTCCCCAACGCCCCGGCAGGAGAGGTCCCTTCAACCAGGCCCGATCCAAATCGCATTCGCAGTCCTGACCAATAAGCAGCAACCGATCCCGCAAGGCCGTTTGGGTGATGAGTGGCCCCTCCAAGGGTGAACCCAACCGGCGTCCTCGACCAAAAACGAGGACCACCCGAGGTGAATCTGTGGACGCAGGATCCAAGCCTAAGCCCCAGACCAGCACCTTCTCGGTCGCCTGTTCCTTCAACGACACGGCCACCAATTGCGGCGGGGTCTCTACCGGCTTGGGCATCGAAGACAGCAACCGCGCCGTGGCGGTAATGGCGGAGTCGACATCCTGACGGACTCGGGCATTGGCCTCCCCATCGGTGCCTTCGAGCAATAAAACCAGCGCGTAAGCACGAAGCCCTTCGCGATACACCCGCTCCCGTAGCGGCGACGTCACCGCCATCTCGACGCCCCGCAGCACCGCCGTTGCATCGGAAGGATTCGGCAACGGCAGGCTCAGGATACGCCCTTCCACATCGCGCAAGTACAACCCGGCGGTGCGCGGAAAGCCCCCGCCCGCGGGATCTTCGTCCCAGATCAAATTGGAATCGCGCAGCAGCAATTCAGCCTTGGAACGCACCTCCGCAGAAGCACCCGATTCGGGTACCCAGCGCAATCGATAAGCTTCTAGGCCCAGATCCACAAAGCCGGTGTCGCGGACCGAGTAGCGGCACGCCCAGGCGGACACAGCTACAAAAAACACGAACCACCCCAGCTTCCTTCGAAATCGATTCCAGCCCTTCATGATGCCTTGCCTCCCGTGCGTTGAGCGCAATCCACACAGCCGGGAATCCGCCCGATCTTCAACTGGGACATCCGGTAAGTTCGCAAATCGCAAGTCAGCAATCTCCCGGCCAGAGAAGGCGCACATCCGGTGATGACCTTGATGGCCTCGAGGGCGGCCATCCCTCCGGCCGTCCCCGACACGGCCCCCAGCACGGGAAATTTCCGAGTCCAGGTCGGGCTTTGCTCAGGGTACAGGCACCGCAAGCATCCGGTGACTCCCGGCACGAACGTGGTCAGGTGAAACTCCAGATCATAGACGGCCGCTTCCACCATCGGCCGCCCCTGTCGCAGGGCCTCGCGGTTCATCAAGTAGCGCTCCTCAAAGAGGGGGGCGCAATCCACCACGACATCCGCCAGGCCCACCAATCGCGCAGCGTTGCCTTCCGAGATATTGGCCGGCTCGGCCACGATTTCTACCCGCGGATTCAAGGCCTTCAATCGCGCCACAGCGCAGTCGATGCGAGGCTTGCCGATGTGGTCGTGGGTCATGAGCAATTGGCGGTTGAGGTCGTCGGACCGTAAATTGCCGCCGTGGGCGAGGATCAACCGCCCGACTCCGGCGGCCGCCAATTCAAAGGCCACCATGCCTCCCAGTCCACCCACGCGGGACACCAGCACCGAGGCTCCCTTGAGACGGCGCTGGGCCAACTCACCAAAGCCGCCCACGGGAATTTGCCAGCCGTAGGCCTCCACCTCGTCGGCGGTCAGCTCGGGCCATCGGGCCGCGTCCGCTGGAAGCTCAGGATTCAAGGCGTCCATCGCGCAAGTGAAGAATTCGGTCGGCGAGGCGTTCGGCTTCGGACCGGTTGTGGGTGATGTGTAAAATCGTGATTCCGGTGCGATTCCGGATCTCAGTCAGAACGGCTACGATTTCGCCCCGTGTTTGATCATCGAGGGCCGACAAGGGTTCATCGAGGCAAAGGACCGGCGGATGAAAAGCCAGGGCTCGCCCCAAGGCGACGCGCTGGCGTTCTCCGCCACTCATCCCCGCCGGCAACCGGTCCAGGAGCGGAGTCAAGCTCAGCCATTCGGCCAGTTCCCGGGAACGGCTTTCGCGACGGTCAGGAACCCAGCCGCGCACTTCCAAGGCAAACTCCAAGTGCTGACGCACGGTCAGGTGGTCAAAGAGCGCGCCATCCTGCGGAACCAATCCAATACCTCTCTGTCCGGGCGGCAAATTTGTGACCTCACGGTCTCCGATCCAAATCGATCCCGACCGAATCGAACGCAAACCGCAAATCCCCTCGAGCAAGGTGGTTTTACCCGACCCCGTTCGCCCCATGAGAGCGGTATGGCTTCCGGTCGGAATTTCCATCGAGAGGTCTCGAAGCTGGAACCTCCCTGCCTGAACCGTGATGTGACGGAGGGAGATCATTTGTGTTGAAGGGAGGTTCCTCCGCCAAGGCCGGCCCCTCCCCAGGCACGCACCAAGAGCAAGGCCACCACAGCTGAACCCATCATCAGCAACGATACAGCGACCGCCGCTTCCAATCGACCGACAGACAGTTCCAGAAAGACGGTGGTCGGTAGCACCTCGGTCTTCATGCGGGTGGCTCCCGAGAAGACGAGGATCGGCCCAAATTCACCGAGAGCCCGAGCCCACGCCAAAGTGGCTGCCGTGAGAATGCCCGGGCGCGCGGCCGGAAGCACCACTCGCCAGAAGGCTTGGGCCCGGTTGCAACCCAAGGTCATGGCCACCTGCTCTTGGCGGGGATTGATTTGGGCGAAGGTCGTGCGGAGCGTGCGGACCGCGAACGCGCAGGCGACCATGAACTGCGCGAGGATCACGGAAGGCACCGCATAGGTGACCGGAAACACCGTTTCGAGGGCCCGAAGCGGGGCCGTCTGGAAGAGGATCAACAAACTCAGACCAATCACCAACGGCGGAAGCACGATCGGGATGTCCAGCAAGGCGTCCAAGAAGGCCCGGCCCGGAAAATTGAAGCGGGCCATCAAGTATCCGATCGGCACCGCCACCCACAGCGAAAGCAACGTCGTGAGGGTGCAACTCAAGAGACTCAATCGGATCGCATACCGGATTTCGGGCGAACCCAAGGCATGCCACAGGTGCCCCGGCGTGGTGTAGAACAAATCGGCCGCGACCATCGCCAAGAGCAATATCACGTAGGTGCCCCCGATGAGGATTAAGGCCGCCAGAAAACGACGGTCCGAACCAGGATCCAGACCGCGGCGAGACTCATCGACCGAGGGGGACGAAGGCGTATCAGAGCGAGAACTCAAGGGAGAGGCTCCTGCCATTGAAATCCGGCCGATACAAATCGGTCGCGCGACACTTTCGACTCCAACGCCTGCTGCAGACGGGACATCAACTGCGCATGGTCCGAGTTGCGACTCACGGCATACGGCTGGATCGCCATGGTTCCCGGTCCCGTCAGGCCAATTACTTCCACCGTATCCAACACCGCGGCCGTGTTGGCGGCATACACCATCGCGACGTCCAAGGCTCCCGAACGCAATTGGTTGATGAGCAAATCGCCCGTAGGCGCCTGCACCGCTAGGTTGGATTTCACCGAATCCCACAGCCCGACCGAGCGTAGCAACCGAGCACTCAATGCACCGAGGGCGCTTTGGTCTTCCTGACACAACCCCACCTTCAAGGTCGTGCGAGTCAAATCAGACAACCCACCAATGGCCTTCGGATTGCCCTTCCGCACGGCCAATACCAACGGCGTTCGAGCCAGAGCTACCGCCGGCTGAAAGTAGCTTTGGACGGTGTCCATAAAGGAGACATCGCAGGCGAAGTAAGCGTCCGGGCGCTGACCCGAATGAATCTGGGCCGTCAGGATGCCACAGCCATTGTAAACCCGGGTAATGTCCACGCCTTCCCGCTGCTCAAACTCCCGCAAGGTAGGTTCCGCGGCCAAGCGATTGACCGATCCGCTGTAAAAGAGCACCGAGGGATGGGGGTTCCAGACATCCCCGGGCATCACCTCAAAGCCGGACTCCTGAAAGCGGCGCAGCCCACGATCTCGGGCACTGAGATACCGAGCAAAGCGCAAGGCTTCGGTAGGTTGAGCGCCCGATTGCAGGACACACACCGACACCTCGGAACGGGCCGTGGACAATTCGGGAACCACCACCGCCTCCAACTCCGGATATTGGGCCACCGTCACATTCCACACGATGCCTGCATCGACCGCTCCCAACTTCACGTCATTGGCCACATCGTTCACCGTCGGCTTGAAGACCAAAGCTCGGGCCGACAAAGCCGCCCAATCGCCGCTCCGAGTCAGGGCCGCGCGGGCCACCGTCCCGATGGCCACCGAATCGGGATTTCCTAGGCTCACTCGAACCCCGTCGCGGAGAAGATCCCGGATTGAACGGATGTTCTTAGGATTGCCTTTGGCCACCGTGATAACGGCGGACATGCGAGCCAACGGAAGCACCTCGGCCAGTAAGTGATTGGAGTTTCCTAACTCAATGAAACTCGTATCGCCGGGGATGAACAAGTCGCCGCGTTGGGCCACCCGAAGATTACTCAACAGCGTGCCAGAGCCTCCGTATTGAAGCTGAACGGCGACTTTCTGTTCCCTCTCGTAGTCTTTCGCAACCGCCTCAACCACCGGCTTAAGCCCGGCCGCACAGTAGACCACCAGCGGTTCTGACATGGGAGCGTTGGCAGGTGGCCTCTGGTTCCAGATCAACAATCCCACCAAGACCCCGATCGCCACCAGCGATCCCCAGACCATGGATCTCATCGGATTCATCCGACTCGGCCTCCTGCTTTGAGACATGGGGTTCCGCGATCCATTGCTATAAATCTTCGCCGGAACTGCCGGTTTGATTCAACCACACAGACACCCCGACACCCGATCGTTACCGGCAACCGCAACGGGGCGGGGCAACACCGAGGGTTGCCCCGCACACCGAATTACCAACCATCAATCTAGCTTGTGAATGCGGATATTTCGGAACGCCACAGCTCCGTGGTCTCCCTGGAGCAGGATCGGTCCGGGTTGGTCGACTTGGTCGTCGATCTGGCCACCGGTGCCCTTGGGGCTCAGCACCCCGTCGTGCACCTTCACGCCATTGAGAGTCAGGGTGATCTTCTGGCCCACAATCTTGGCCTCCGCGGTCTGCCACTGTCCGACCTTGCGAGAAACGAAGAGCGAAGTCGGTTGGAGGTTGTAGATGGCCCCGTTGCCGCCGTTGGAAGACTTGCCGGTCTTCACATCGTCGAGGATCTGGATTTCGTGACGGCCGCGCAGGTAGAGGCCGGAGTTCGATTTCGGGGCCACCTGGTACTCGTAGCGAATAACGAAGTCCTTGAACTTCTCCTCGGTGAGCAAGTCCGTACCGTGCTCGGTGAAATTGCCCTCGCGGTCCACCTTGAGCACGTTGCAAAGCATCCCATTCTGAACACTCCACGACTTCATTCCGTCATCGCGGCGGTACTTCCAGCCCTTCATGGAAGTGCCGTCGAACAGCAGCTTGAAGCCCGCCTTTTTCTCGGTCGCGCTCAGCCCATTGGCCGTATCGGTCACCGCTCCGGAACCCTTGGCCAGACCCAAGCCCCAGCGAATGCCGCCGAGGATGTGCTTTTGGTAGGCGGCGCTGGTCCACACATCTTCGCGATGACCCAGCGAGGTGTAGAACATGCGGCCACCGCCCTTGAGGTCTTTGCACCAGGCCACGGGATAATCTCCGGGCAGGTGATTCTGCGGGTGCTGGTCGAGGGTCAGCAACCCGTGCACGCGATCGCGGTGGAACTCCTTAAACTCGTAGATCTCGTCATACATCGACCACGTGTCGCCCAAGTGTTGGTTGGCCGGGTGCGACGGATCCTGGTTGGCCATGTCAACGGTGACTTGCGCGCCGTGGGTCAAAAACAACCCGCCCAACATGCCGTAAAACGCCGGAAACCCATGAAACGTGTCGCTGCACGAGTGCATGCCGATGAGGGCGTGTCCCTGCTCCACCCAGCGGATGAATCCTTCGCGATCGGGAATCGCCAAATCACCGGTGGTGTTGGCGAAGATCACCGCATCCACCTTGGCCAAATTGGCCATGGAAAGCTTCTCGCGGACCTCGTTGTCGTCCTTGCCGTCGGCTCCGCCGCGCACGTAATCCACCACGGTGAATTCCCCGGTGGTTTCACCGAGCGTCGCAATGACGTTCTCGGCGGTGGCGATGGAGCTGTGGCGGAAACCCTTGGTGGCGGTGACCACGAGGACCTTCTTCGGCGCAGCCGCAGAAAGGGTCATCGCTGCCAGCAGGCAACCAGAAACGAAGGAGACGGTATTCATGGTGAGGATGAAAACGGGTGGTGGAACCCATCTAGTTTCGCAGTCGGGGCGGAGAAAACGCAAGCCTCTGGAAAGCTCCCATTATCCTTTTGCCACGACTATCGCCGAGGACTCAGTCATTCGAACCATCGCCGTGACTTGTGGATTTTGCCGATTCCGAGCCACCGAACGCCCATCGCTCCATCTCGAAATCGAGACAACTCATCCGAAGAAACTACTTTCGGGTGGGGCCCGAATGAGAGAACTCCCTCCGCGAGGAATTGGATGGATGGGGGAGTGCCCTCCCTGAATCAACAGCAGGCACGAGCCTGGGCTCACCACTGGAAAACCCATGTTTAAGTATTTTTTGACTACCGCACCCTGGAACCCACGCCACTGGCCCCACGGATCTCGTCATTCCCCCAAAATTATCACCTGCCCCGGAGGAAACTTAAATGACCAAGAACAAGCCCCACGGCGGGCTACTGACTCACTGAAAGTTGCAGGGCTGATTCATCTGCATCTGAATAGTTGTTTGTGAAGCGGGCTCGTTTGCGTTTTGACTGGTTTATTTTTACGGCCCGTGTTCACGATTTGCGGTGCGTAGCACCAATTTGCCCGCCGAAGCGGATCTTCTCAAGCGAGTCACGGT
>CAMDDW010000029.1:0-36256 GCA_945893185.1 Akkermansia muciniphila
CGTACCAGTCCCGCCGCAAGCGGGTGACTCACCAACTGGAGAGCCGGATGCGGGAAATCCGCCAGTCCGGTTCGGAGGGAGGGGTGGCCGACAACGGCCATCCCTACCCCTATACCAGCCCGGGGTGAAACCCCGGGTATGGCGCACAACCGGAGCGTTCTGAAGGAACGCCGCATACCCCAGACCGTCCCTGGGCGTGGTCGTGACGGCACCTCCGCTGGGTGGGCATTGAGTGGCCTGGGCAGGGTCTTTAGGGCGGTGGTGGATGGGATAGTCTGGACAGCGGTGTCCGGGGAGCGAAGGTGACGGGATGCGTTGTGAGTCGCGGGCTCTTGGAAGAGTGGGTAGATGTGTCTTAGGTCTTGCGGGAGGACTGGCGGCAATTCAGGTGAAGGCTCAATTGGAGGACATCCGCATCGATGATGTTCCCGATTATGAGTGGCATGTGGGTTGTTTCGGTACTGCTACGGGCAATTTGATGGGGTTCTGGGACCGTAACGGATTTCCGAACTTCTACACGGGGCCAACCGGGGGCGGGGTTGCACCGCTCAACAGCCGTTCGAGCCAAGGTAATCAGGGTATTTTTTCTCTGTGGGCTTCGAAGGCGGGCCGCGATGGCCGACCGGCTAACCAGCCGGGCCACGAGGATGATTATTACTTCGCGTACGAGAGTGTGTTTACCGATCCCTATATCACGGCGGGTCGCAAGGAACACACGCCGGATTGCATCGGAGATTTCACTGGGCTCAGCCAGAATAAGTGGGCGAATTTGGGGGGCGAGTGCCGGGGCAATATTGACGGGTTTTCCTATGTGTATTGGAGCAAGGGGGGCGATCGCCGTTGGGTGCGTCTGGGTCAGGAGCCAACCATTCCGTCCGGTTCGGACATCCCTTCTGGGTTGGTGTCTTGGACGCGATATCGGGGAGGGGATGCGGCCAGTTTTTGCCAATTGACCGATTTCAATCCAACGGTCTCCGGAGGGCGCGGTTTCACTTATGTGGATCTCAAGACGGAGATCCGTGCTGGTCGTCCGGTGCTGCTCTTCATGCAGCCTTCTGGAGATTTTTCTCGGACGGTGGCCGGTGTCGGTGGCGTGAATCCTGAGATCCATGGGATGTTGGCCTATGGTTACTGGATCGACAACGACGGCACCGAGTACGTGCGCTATCGCACCAGTTGGGCCAGTGGTGATCAGATGCTCTCGCCTTGGACGGCCGCGCCGTGGTTACCAGGCACTCTGGGCTTCCCGCTTCGAGGGGTGATCGCCTATCAGCCGGTGCCCAAGATTCGTTCGATTCGCCGGGACGGGGGCGAGGTGGTGATCGCCTGGGATGGTTCGGTGGCCAAGGTTCGTGATGGGTTGAGCGGCGAACGCCGGCAGGCCCAGCAGTTCGTGGTGGAGCGGGCCGATGCGCTGGATGCCTCGGTCTGGACTCCGGTCTCGGATCGTTTGGAGGTCCGGGAATTCCGTGGACCAGCGCCCTCCGGCGGGAATGCTTTTTATCGGGTCCGCTCAGTCACGACGCTGTGATTCAGGGGATCTCGGCGGATCCAGCCACCGCCCAGCACCCGGTCTCCGTCATAGAAGACGCAGGCTTGTCCGGGGGTGACAGCCCGAGCGGGTGCGTGGAGGCGGACTGTCGCGGTCTCTTGCGGCCCGGGTCTGACCGTGGCGGCGGCGCCGGGATGATTGTATCGGATCTTAGCGACGCACTCGAAAGATTCAGGCGGTTGATCCCAGGGAATCCAATTGCAGTGGTCCACGGTGAATTCGGAGCGGCTTAGCTGGGTTTCGTCGCCGACAATGACTCGATTGTTGGCCGGGTCTAATTCGAGGACGTACAGCGGATTTGGGGAGGAAATACCGAGGCCTTTGCGCTGGCCGATGGTGTAGAATTCGATGCCGTCGTGGTGTCCGAGTACCTGGCCCTGGGTGTCCACGATCTCGCCGGTGTGGCGCTCTACGAGTTTCGACTGTTCGAGGAATCGTCCGTAATTGTTGTCGGGCACGAAACAAATCTCCATCGACTCTTCCTTGTCGGCGGTGCGCAGTCCGCATTCGCGGGCCACGTCGCGGGTGTCGGCTTTGGTTTTTTCGCCGAGGGGGAAGAGTACGCGGGCCAGTTGGTGTTGGCGGAGTGAGAAGAGAAAGTAGCTCTGGTCTTTGCGGGGGTCGCGGCCGCGGAGGAGGAGTGTGCGTCCTTCGGCGGTGTGTTCGACGCGGGCGAAGTGCCCGGTGGCGACGAGGTCGCAGCCTAGTTGCCGGGCCCGGTCGAGGAGGGTCCCGAACTTGAGGTGCTGGTTGCACATCACGCAGGGGTTCGGTGTTCGTCCGGCTCGGTATTCTTCGGCGAAGTAGCCGATGACGCGTTTTTGGAATTCGGCCGATTCGTCGATGAGGTAGTAGGGAATGCCGAGGCTGGCGCTGACGCTGCGGGCGTCCATGACCGCTTGGGGTCCGCAGCATTTGTCTTCGGCGCGGTTGACGCAGTCTTGCGGCCACAGCTTGAGGGTGACGCCCACGACTTCGAATCCTTGCTCCTGAAGCAAGGCCGCTGCGGCCGAGGAATCGACGCCGCCACTCATGCCTACCAATATTCGTTGTCTTCGCTGAACCGAGTTCGTCATGGCGAGAATTATACTGGGCGGCGCGCCGAAGGCGACTCTCGTTGCTCCGCGGGAACGGTCCTACGCTCGCTGAGTAGGCTCTAGGGAGGAGGAGCTTTCGCGCTGCGCACTTTGGGGATTTGCTGTTCGCCTCCAAGGCTCGCTCCGGACCGTTCCCGCTCCGCTGTACGTTTTAGGCCGCGGGAACGGTCCTGCGCTCGCTGAGTAGGCTCTAGGGAGGATCGACTTTCGCGCTGCGCGCCAGGGATGTGTGTGATGGCTTCCAATGCTGGCTCCGGCTCGGTTCCGCTGCCGCTGGGGTTGGGTTGGGTCTTTAGGAAAGCGGGTGCTTGGATGGCTGTCTTTGGGGGCGTTGTTGGGGACGGTGCTTGGCTCAGAGGCGTTTTGGTCGTATCAACGATGCCAAATGGCGTCCTTTGATCGTCCCCAGTTCCGGCCCCGGAGACCTTATGATGGTCCTCCTTCTTCCGGCCCGAGCTTTGGCCCGCGCTCCAGTCCGCGCTCCAGTTCGCCAGCGCTGCCTCAGGCGGATACTACGCATTGGAAGACGCCTTGGGTCTGGTTGAAATACCATTCTCAACAACCGGTGGTGTACCCGGCGATGATCCGGGATGCCTCGGCCGGCGCGAAGCCGGGTGACTGGGTCCATGTGTACGACAAGTCGGGTTCACCCAGTGGCAATGGATTGTGGCATCCGCGCGCTAAGGTGCCGCTGCGGCTTTTCCATTGGGGAGAATCTTTTGTCGAGGAGTCGGTTTTGGGAGATTTGCTCGACCGGGCCATGGACCACCGGATCGATTTCCTGCGCCTGCCAGAGGTGAGCGACGCTTTCCGGGTGGTGCACTCCGATGCCGATGGTCTTAGCGGTCTGGTGGTCGATAAATTTGCGGATGTTCTGAGTATCCAAGTTCACAGCCTAGGCATCGCTCAGCGGTTGGCCTCTTGGATCCCTCGGATGCATGCGCGCCTGGGTACCCAGCGGGTCGTCTTCGAGGTGGATGACACGGTGGCCCGTAATGAGGGAATTTCACCCACGACAGTAAAATCCGATCCGGTCCGGGCAGTGAAGATCCAGGAGCATGGCATCCGCTATGAGGTGGATTTCAAGGAGGGGCACAAGACTGGGTTCTTTTGTGATCAGCGCGACAACCGTCTGAAACTATCCCGCTATACTCGTGGCAAGCAGGTGCTGGATTTGTGCTGCTATTCAGGCGGGTTCTCCATTTCGGCGATGTTGCTGGGGGAGGCCGCCGAGGCGACCGGGGTAGATCTGGACGAGGCAGCCATCGCCATGTCCAAGCGCAACGCTAATCTCAATCAGGTCCGCGTCAGTTGGGTGGACTGTGATGCGTTCAGCTATGCGCGCCAAATGCGCGACAACGGCAAACAGTGGGATGTGGTGATTCTGGATCCGCCTAAGTTCATCCACAGCCGGGATGATGAAGATGCGGCCGAGGGGCGGCAGCGCTACGAAGATCTCAATGGACTAGGGATGGTGATGACGCGTCCCGGAGGCTTGCTGGTCACCTGCTCTTGCTCGGGAATGATCTCGGCCGAGGAGTTCGAGGATATCGTCATCCGAATGTCGATCCGGACTCGCCGCCGTCTCCAGATCATCGACCGCACGGGACCTGGCGAAGACCACCCGGTGATGTCCAACTGCCCGGAGAGTCGCTACCTGAAGGTGATCTGGGCCCGCGTTTGGTGAGTCCTTGAAGGGCCGATTTGGTCGAATGAGTCTTATTTGATCGGAGGGGTTTGGGACCGACCGGCCGCCAAACTTTGATCCGGAAGCGTCATTGTTCACGCGGTCCCTCCCTTGACAGGACCTCGGATTGAGCGAGTAAAATTAGCGCCCGCTTGCGGTTCGCCGAAGCGTGGCCCGGGCCAATAATGGTCTGAATCTTTGTTTTTTTAACACACCATGAGTCAACCTATCAGTCAACCGGAACAACATTCCTTCCAAGCCGAGATCCAGCAACTGCTGAGCATCGTCATCCACTCCCTGTACACGGACCGCGAGGTCTTCGTGCGGGAGTTGGTCTCGAACGCCGCCGATGCCTGCGAGAAACTTCGCTTCCTTCAGTCCAGTGGTCAGGCCTCCAGTGCCGATGAGGGTCCTTCCATCTCCATCACCGCCGATGAGAAGGAATCGACCCTAACCATCGCTGACACGGGTGTCGGCATGAACCGCGACGAGTTGGTCCAAAACTTGGGAACCATCGCGCATTCCGGCACCAAATCATTCCTCAAGGCGTTGGCCGAGCAGCAGAAGCCTGACACGCGGCTCATCGGCCAATTCGGTGTCGGTTTCTATTCCGCCTTCATGGTGGCTAAGCAGGTGACGGTCGTGACTCGCTCTCAAGCGGCCGGCTCCGAGGGTTGGAAATGGACGAGCGAGGGTGGCAATGGCTACACGCTCGAGGCTGCGCCGGAAGCGCCCCCCGGCACCCGCATCACCCTCAGCCTCAAGGAGGACGCCCAGGAGTATGCGCAGAGCAGTAACCTGGAGCGCATCATCAAGAGGTACTCCAACTTCGTGGCCTTCCCGCTGGAATTAGACGGTAAGCGGGTCAATACGGTGCAGGCCATCTGGGCCCGTTCGAAGAACGAGGTGAAGGAGGAAGAATACAAGGAGTTCTACGAGTATCTGGCCCACGACAACGAGGCACCCAAGTATCGCCTTCACTTCACGGCCGATGCTCCCATCGCCATCCAGGCGTTGCTGTTCGTGCCCTCGCGCAGTCTCGAAATGCCCGGAATGGTGCGTCAGGAGTCCGAGGTTCATTTGTATTGCCGCAAGGTACTCATCGATTCCAAGCCGAAGGGGCTTCTCCCGGAGTGGTTGCGGTTTGTTCGCGGTGTGGTGGACAGCGAGGACTTGCCGCTCAACGTCTCCCGCGAGCGGATGCAGGACTCAGACCTAATGCGCAAGCTGAGCAAGGCGCTGACCAATCGTTTCCTCAAGCACTTGGCCGAAGAGGCCGAGAAGGATGCTGCCGCCTACGAGGGTTTCTATACCGAGTACCATCGGTTCCTCAAAGAGGGCGTGCTCAGCGATTGGGAGAATCAGGCCGCGCTGGCCAAACTTATTCGCTACGAGTCCTCGGCCACCGAGGCTGGCAAGAAGACGTCGCTGGCCGACTATGTGAAGCGCATGCCCGAGGGACAGAAGGATATCTACTACCTCTTGGCCAAGGACCGGGCCGCCGCCGAGGCGAGCCCCTATTTCGAGGTGTTCCGCGCCCGTAAGTTTGAGGTCGTGTTCGTGGACGATCCGATCGATGAGTTCGTGATGGATCGTCTGCGCGAGTTCGACTCCAAGACCATCATGACCGCCGAGAAGGCTGAGTTGGACGTGGAGGACGCTTCCAAGGAGGGCTCTCTTACGGAAGACGAGGCGACGTCATTGTCTGGCTGGCTCAAACTCACCTTGGGCGAATCGGTGCATGAGGTGCGTGCATCTAAGCGTCTGGTGGATAGCCCGGTAGTGGCCCTCGATAGCGACAAGTACATGACCTCCAGCATGCGTCGCACCCTCAAGGCCATGGGCCGGGATGCCATGACCGGTGACGAGGCCGCGCCGGATCTGGAGATCAATCCGAGGCATCCGGTCATCGTGAAGCTGAATGAGTTGCGCCAAAAGGATGCCGCTCTCGCAGGCTTAGTGGCCGAGCAGTTGAACGACCAAGCCCGGCTGGCGTCGGGTCGCCTCGAAGACCCGCGTGCCATGCTTCAGCGCATGAACATGCTGCTCTCCAGGGTGGTCGGCGCCTGATCCGCCCAGAGAGTATGGGTCTTGGGTCGTACGGGTCTCAAGAGGCCCGATCTCAGCAAAACACCCATTCCAAATAAAACGGCCCGGTGGCAGTGGGGAGGCGATGCCTCTCCGTTAGCCCCGGGCCGTTGTGTGTCCTGAGTAGTGTGTCCTGGGTAGTGTGTCCTGAGTGGGCCGCGGACCGATGAGCCTGGTAGCTAGTCGGTTTTTGGCGAGGGCCACTGCGACCCTCTGAACTCAAGTCAGGCTCTACACGTTGAACTTGAAGACGAGCACGTCGCCGTCGGCGACCACGTATTCTTTGCCTTCCATTCGGTAGAGACCCTTGTCGCGGGCTGCAGCCACCGAGCCGCAAGACACCAGGTCCTTGTAGGCGACGGTTTCGGCCTTAATGAAGCCACGCTCGAAGTCGCTGTGGATAACCCCGGCCGCCTTGGGCGCGGTGTCTCCGGTATGGATGGTCCAGGCCCGAACTTCTTTCTCACCCGCCGTGAAGTAGGTGCGGAGTCCGAGGAGGTGATAGGTGGCCCGGATGAGCGAACCCACGCCCGACTCGGTGACTCCGAGGGCGGTGAGGAATTCCTTGGCCTCGTCCTCCGACAAATCCACTAGGTCGCTCTCGATTTGAGCACTAATCACCGTGGCTTCGCAGCTCAGGTGGTTCTTGGCGTACTCGCGCACCTTGACCACATAAGGATTGGTGTCCGCGGTGGCTAGATCGTCTTCCTTCACATTGCAGGCGAAGAGGGTGGGTTTGTCAGTCATCAGCCAGAAGCTCTTCGACAAGGCCTTTTCTTCGGTGGTGAGCTCGCAGGTCAACGCCGGTTTGCCGGTGTCGAGATGCGGCTTGAGCTTGATGAGGACGGCTTGCTCGGCCATCGCTTCCTTGTCTCCGCGCTTGGCATCCTTGCCCACCTTGTCGAGGCGCTTGTTGACCGACTCCATGTCGGCCAAGACCAACTCGGTGGTGATGGTCTCGATGTCCCGGACCGGGTCCACGTTGCCGGCCACATGGTGGATGTCGGCATCCTCGAAGCAGCGGACGACTTGCACGATGGCATCGACCTCGCGGATGTGGCTCAAGAACTTGTTGCCCAAGCCTTCACCGGCGCTGGCTCCCTTCACCAATCCGGCGATGTCCACGAATTCGATGGCTGCGGGGATCACGACGTTGGTCTTGGCGATTTTCTGCAGCACCCCCAGACGTTCATCCGGCACGGTGACGATGCCCACGTTGGGATCGATGGTGCAGAACGGGTAGTTCGCTGCCTGCGCCTTTCGGGTGCGGGTGACTGCGTTGAAGAGGGTGGACTTGCCCACATTGGGCAAACCGACGATGCCGGCCTTAAGCATAACGAGGAGCGGAGGAGAGCCTCAAGTAGCCTCGCGGGAAAGGGGATTCCTCGACCATCCTTAGCTTCTGCTGGCCCTAGAGGGAGGTTCCAGAGCCGTGAAGGCCGACGGCAGCAGACGCTGGACCGCCTCCGGAAGGGGGGCCTCGAGCGAATCCATCCACACCGTCCAGTCGGCTATCGGCACGTTTTGCGGGCGGCATCGCTCGGCGAAACCTCGGAGCAAGGTGCTGGCGTAATGGAGCAAACCGGAGCGGTAGGGCAAATTGAACGCGGCCAGGGCCACTCCGAATACGATCGGGTTCCAAGCGTGGGCCTGGCCGTTCTCAACGGCTGACAGGTAGCGCTGGACCAACCGGAGATCGCGGCACGCTTTCAGTCGCGATAATTGTCGACGACCGACACGGAACGAGGCTTCGGTCCATTGGCCGGCCCTCCGTGCAGGATAGTTTTGGTCCAGCTCAATCAAGTCGCGGTATCGACCGAGTCGGGTGAGCTCAGCCGCCTCAAGGATGACGGGCCAGTCTAAGGCAATGACCACGCCGTCACGGTGGGATTCCAGGAACGGGCGAGGGTCTGCCTGAGCGCCGAGGGTGGGGTGGGGCAGCCGGAAGTCCTCTTCAGGCAAGGTTGGAACCAACCACTCCTGCATGGAGGGAGAGATGGTTTGTGAAACCCTGCCCTCAGACGGAGAGTCTTCATTCGGGAATGCCCGGCTCATTGGTCCATGAGGGTAGCCTTGGCGCCCTGTTCGGCCAACAGGAGTTCACCAGAGAGGCCCGGGTTTTGTTGGCCGAGGATTTTCTTAGGCGCAGTCCTTTCATTCGAGCGCCCCATCCAGCGGATACCGAGCATGAGAACCGACGATGGCCCGATCGGCGGAAAGGATCCTTCTGCATTGTCGCATTGAATCCGTGCCCGAGGACGGGTTAACGTCATTCCCTGCGGACGGTGGGGCGGTTGGCGCAGTGGTTAGCGCAAATGCTTTACACGCATTGGGTCGGGGGTTCGAATCCCTCACCGCCTACCATCCCGCAGTGATCCCTTGTCCGCATGCGAATACTCTGCGTCCATGCCCATTTCGATGATTTCGAATTTGTAGCCGCGGGAACCTTCGAGTTGTTCCGCCTCAAACACGCTGGGAATTTTCGAGCCAAGGTCCTCGTTTGCACCGATGGGCGTTCAGGCCACCACTGGCGAACCCCACAAGAAACGGCTCGTATCCGGTTGGAAGAGCAGGCCGCCGCGGCCGCGATCGGTGGGTACGAGTTCGAACGCCTCGCCCGGCCGGATGGCAGTCCTTTCGGAGAAGCCCGACTTCCCAGCAATGATCTCTTGGCTGCCCTTTGGAAGAGTATCCGCGATTTCGAACCCGATTATCTGTTTTGCCCGCCGCTTCCGGCCGATACTCGAGCGGGAGTCCATCCGGATCACATCACAGTGGCCGACGCCGTCCGCCGGGTGGCCTATATGATCAATGTCCCTCATGCCTTCGTGGATAAGTATCCTGAAGAGGGCAAGGCCGAGGCGCGCTGGATCCGAACCCCCGTGATCATTAACACTTGGGATAGCTACATTGGCGACGGACCCCAATCTGTCCCCGACCTCGTGGTCGATGTTTCTGGGACCTTCGATCAAATCGCCCGCCAGTCTTGGTGCCACCAGAGTCAGATCCGGGAGTGGTTGCCCTGGGTGGGTCGGCATGGAATCGCTCCGGTGGAAACACTCGATCAATGGGAAGCGAGCCTCCGTCAGCGGTTTGGCAATCAGCGACTGTCTCTCGGATTGGGTGAGGGAGCACCGGTAGAGGTTTTCTCGCTCACCTCCTGGGGACAGGTAGCCGATCGGGATCAGTTGACCCGCGATTTCCCCGCATTCCAGCCAAAGCCCGGTTGATGAGTTGCCCAAGGTGTTCGACTCGTGGGCCGAATGTTTTCGGGAAAACCCTAAAATCAGGTTGACACTAGGCTTCGAAATTCGAAAACTCCCAACTCAATCTAGCTCCGCGTTCCAACGACGACAGAGCCGTCTGAAAACGGATTTCGCATGAAAAACTTCATTCCTAGCATGTGCGCCCTTACTATCGGCGCTGCGAGCCTCGCGGTCACCACGGCCCTCCAAGCCTCTGAAGGCGGGGCTAAGCCTTGGTCCGTTCGGGCTGGCGTTTCTGGTTTCTACAACGATAACGTCTACACCCGTAGCGACCTGACCAAGGTGAGTAGCTTTGGTTTCGAGCTAACCCCGGGCTTCAGCCTGAACCTGCCGATCAACGATGGGCAGACCACGTTGGGACTGCGCTACGACTACTTGCTGCGCTATTTCGAAAACCGCGCCAAGGCTGTCGACCACAACCACATGGTGGACGCGAACTTGAGCCACCATTTCAACAGCCGTTTCAAGCTCGACGTCTTCGATAGCTTTGCTCAGGCCCAAGAGCCCCAGCAGTTGGGAGCTGGCGCAGGTATTTTGTTCCGTGCCGAGGGAACCAACTTCCGCAACATCGCGGGCTTCGACTTCACCTCTCAGCTCGCTGAGAACTGGAGCGCGGTCACCGGTTTCCGGAACAACTTGTTCCGTTTCGACAACATTGCGTTCGCTCAGTCGCTCGACCGCGTCGAGTACCTCCCGTCGGTCAACGTTCGGTACCAAGTGGCTCCGAAGTCCAACGTTGGTGTGTTCTATCAGTACGGTATCACCGACTATGATGGATCCGGAAGCAACGTCGGATTTGTCCGTGACGTCAATTCGCACTTCATAGCGGCAACCCTTGATCACGACTTCGCGGCGAACCTGACCGGATCCCTCCGCGGTGGTGTTCAAGTCAACGATTTCGCTGACATCACGGGTGTCAAGAGCCGCGACGGCGTCTCGCCCTACATTGATGGACAGTTGAACTACGGTTTCCTCCCGGGTTCGTCTTTGACTTTGGGAGTGCGTCATCAGTTGACCGCGACCGACGTCGGCGTGTTGGGTGCAGTTGGCGGTGGAGATTTCTTGGACCCGATTCGCGGCAGCAGCGCCACCTCTGCTCGTATCGGTCTGTCGCACAGCTTCACCCCGAAGTTGGTGGGATCGATCAATGGTCTCTACCAGATGGGCACCTTCATCGGTGGTGGATCGATCATCGATGGTCAGAGTGACAGCTACGCCTCTGGCGATGTGAGTCTCTCCTACCGCATCACCCAGCACATCTCGACTCGTGTGTCCTACGCTTACGATCAAGTTAATTCCGATCTGGTGAACGACCTCCGCGAGTTCTCGCGTAATCGGGTGTTCTTGGGCGTCAATTTCAACTACTAAGAATCTCCAACTCTGGCGAAGGAGGCTGGAACATCCATTCTAGCCTCCTATTTTTTGCACATGGAAGTATCGAAGGCACCCCAGTCGCAGGAATCCAAGCTCCACTTCCTCGATTACTGGCGGATCATCCGTATTCGTAAGGCTGTCATCTTGGCGGTCTTCCTGTTGGTGGTTATCACTACAGCGGTCATCACCCAGTTCCAGCCCGAGTCCTACTCGTCGCTGGCGCGAATGAAGGTGGAAAAGGACACCCCACTGACCCAGTTGATGATGGGCAGCGGGCCGATGACCCCTGCCTTCGACCAGTACTTTCTCCAGACCGAGTTCCAGGTCATTCGCTCTCCTAAGATCCTCAACGAGGTCATCAAGAGTCTGAAATTGGCTCGCGTTTACGCCCAGCGCGACAAGCAGCCCGGTGAATTACCTATCCAAGATGCTTACGAGATTTTGTCGCGTGAGGTGGACATCACTCAGTTCCGTAACACGGCCATCATCGAGATTACGGCTTTCAACGAAGACCGCGAGCTGGCTGCCAGCATTGCCAACAAAATCACCGAGATCTACGGCAGTTACCGCAACAAGTACCGTACTGGGCGCAGTGACAAGGCTTGGGAGGCTCTGACCAACAAGTTGGCTGGCTACGAAAAGGAGGTCTCCGAGACCCGCGAAAGGATGGACAAACTGCGGATTGAACTCAAGGTGCCTGAAGAAATCGCGGATTCTGGCCAAGTCCAAGGTCTTTCGGCCCAGGAACTTTCGCGGATGACCGGAGTCATTCAGGACTACCAGACCCGGATCACTCGCAATAACCGTTTGCTTGAACAGTTGGGTCTCCTAAAGGGGGATAGACTGCTCAACGCTCTTGTAGTGGCCAATCCGACCACCGAGCTCAACACCCTGATTTCGGCTCGTAATTTCGCTTCGCGTCAGGCTTCCGGACTCAGCCCCGACTTCGGCCCCGATCATCCGGAGGTCATCAAATGGTCCCTGCTAATCGCCAAGCTCGATGAGCAGTTGGACGCGACAGTGCAGGGTATCCTCAGCGGCATGCGTTCCACTCTGGAGGCCGAGAAGGCAGCGATGGAAAACCAGAAGTCCTACCTTCAGGAGACCATCGAAAAGAATTCCCAAGACACCCAACGGTTTCGGCCTTACATCGTTCAGCGCAACGAATTCGAGAGCGCCCGGCGCATTCGCGACGGTATCAAGATTCGCGTCGCCCAAGAAGACATCGACCGAGATCTCAGCAGCACCTCTTCCGTTGAGACCATCAATGAAGCCCTTCCCGGCACCAACCCGGTCCGGCCGAAGAAGGCTGTCAACATCACCATCGGCGTGGTCTTCGGTTTGATCCTTGGCGTTGGTCTGGCCTTCTTCATCGAATACCTCGACACATCGGTGAAGACCATCGATGACGTGGAGCAAGCGTTGCAGGCGCCGGTGCTCGGGGTAATTCCCCAGAATGTCGGAGCCCTTATGTCTGAGGGAGCTGATAGCCCGCATGCCGAGGCTTATCGAGTCTTGCGGACCAATATTCTGTTCTCCCGTAAGGATAACAATTGGCGCACGATGACCGTCGTCTCCGGCGGAGCCGGCGAGGGCAAGTCTACCACCATCTTCAACTTGGCGACTGTCTTTGCTCAGAATGGCAATCGAGTGCTCATCGTAGACTCCGACCTTCGCCGTCCCAGCCTCCACAAGATTCTCAATGTTACCAACAACCTGGGGTTGACCAACTATTTGCTGAAGCAGACCACCCTCGAAGAAGTAATTCAGACGACGCCGGTTCCATCTCTGGATTTTATGCCCTCGGGGCGTCTGCCGAGCAGCTCCATCGGTATCCTCAATTCAGCGGCCATGAAGGAGTTCATCGCCGAGGCCAAGAGTCGGTACGACTTCGTGTTTTTCGATTCACCGCCGATCATGGGCGTCAGTGACGCCTCCATCTTGGCCAGTGAAGTAGACATGGCCGTGTTGGTGGTCCAGTACCGCAAGTACCCGCAGCAGATGACCCTCCGCGCCAAGCAAATGGTCGAGAAGGTCGGTGGTCACCTCTTGGGTGTCGTGTTGAATAATATCAACATCAGCCAAGATAGTTACTACTACTACTACAGCGGGTATTACTACGATTACTATTCTAAGAGCGAAGACAGCAAGCCAGATGGTGAGCGGAAGTTGTCCAAGAAGAAGAAGGCCGATGTCAAGCCGGCCGAGATCGCCGTCGTTGGTTCAGAGTCCAAGGCTTCTGAAATGAAGCCGGGCAAGGAGACCAAGTATTGAGCCGCTGTCCGGATGCCTATAGACTCCGCGAACTTATCAACATGATGCTTCGATTCGGTCAAAACGGGATGTGTGCGTTGGTGCTGCTGATGGCCGTTCTCTGGGGCGGTTGCCAGACGGGTACCGGACAGGCCACTCCTCCTGCAGCCACTGCAACGGGCACCAACGGCGGGTTCAGCATCGACCGCATCGCTGTGGGCGATGTGATCCGCGTGATGTATGAAGCCTCAGTGCCCATCGCCTCGACCGAGATCCAAGTACCGGAGACCGGGTTGGTGACTATCCATATGGGGGAGCAAGTGCAAGTTGCCGGGAAGATGGCGGCCGATGTCTCCAAGGACATTCGCGACCTTTTCACCGTCAAGAAACAGATGTACAAGCGCCTCTCGGTGAACGTTCAAGTGCTGGGTCGCACGGTCTCCGTGGGCGGAGAGGTACGGACGACCGGTTCTTTCCCCTTCGAAGGAGGAATGACGGTGCTTAAAGCCATCAACCGTGCCGGTGGTTTCACCGAGTACGCCAATCGTCGCGAGGTTCGCGTCACCCGCGTGAACGGCCAGCAAGTCACCGTGGACTGCAAGGCGGCGATGAAGAAGCCGGATTTGGATGTCCCCTTGTACCCGGGAGACCGCATCGAAGTGGTCCGTAGCATCCTCTGATCTTCGAATTCCGATTCGCCGGTAGAAGATTGTAGGGAATCAGCCTTAGGAAATCAGGCTGGAACCCTTCTGCGGCGCGCAGCATCCTTTTTTGATGTTCGAGTTTCGCCTCCTTGGCTCTCCGGGCCATTCCTGGAGCGCCGATGTTTTAACCATTGGTCGGGATCCCTCGAATGGTTGGGTGTTGGCCTCCTCGGGAGTATGGGCCCGACACGCCGAGATTCAGCGGGGGCCCGATGGGCGCCTGACGATTCGCAGTCTCGGTGACGCGGTGGTGGCCATCAACGGAGTTCCCATTCGCCAATCCACCTTGCGGTGGGGTGATGCCGTTTCGCTCGGTGCGACCATCGCCCGGTTTCATCTGGCTGCACCCACTCAGCGGGGTTTGTCCGGCTGGGAACGCACCCTGTGGATCACCTTAGGTTGTTGCATGCTGGCTCAAGCAGGACTTCTGGTGTGGTTGCAAAGCTGATGGCGGTCGGTTGGGACTTCGGCCCCAGGTCACGTCCCGAGCCAAGGTCCAAAACAAAGCCCAAAACAAAGCCCAAAACGAAACCCAAAATCCCGCGAGATTCTTGGGTTTTCCTTGGTGTTTTGGGGTCAAATCTCAGCTGAGATATGTGGTCCGATTGGGGCTGGGGCTGTTGTTTTGAAAGCCCCAACGGGGCGCGGCATACCAGCCCAGGGTGCAACCCTGGGAAGAGAGGGTCCCAGGTTTTGGCGTTCTGAAGGAACGCGGCCTATTCCGGAAAGCCAAGACCGCACGGGTGTTATGCGGCGTTCCTTCAGAACGCGCCGATTCCATCGGGTCATACCCAGGGATGAACTCCGGTTTGGTATGTGCGGTCCAGTTGGGGCAGAGGGTGGTGTTCCGTAGCAGGACGGGTTTAGCCCGAGGCCAAAGCCAAGTCTCTCAAGTCAGCTCGGATGGACTCATAACTCACGGCGAACTGGGCGGCGGTCGGGTCGGGGGTCTTTCCGTGGCGTGCGCAATATTGGGTGTAGGCACCCGTCCACCAATTGGAATGCTGAGTGTATCCCTCTGAACGCCACCGTTCCCAGTTCATCAGAACCTTGCTCCAGCAAGCGTCCCCATAAGCCACGGCCTCGTGGGGCGAGGGCATGTCGGAGACGTACCAGTCTCGGCCGACTCGGGCATGCAGCACTTCATCGGCCCAGTCAAAATCCTGAAAGGTCGCCGCCAGTGGGCTCCCCGACATGATGGCGGTTTCCCATTCGTATCGTTTGCCGGTCTTGGGCATGAGTCCCTGTTCGATGAAGTAGAGTACGGCATGCCGCTCCTTCGGAGTGAGCTGGGTGTTTAACCCGAGGGACCAAGTGAAATTCACTGCCACCTGCTGGGGCCAATCAATGCCGGCACTGGTGAAGCCCACCTCGCCCATCATCGCATGGCGCGATTCATCCCAGAGTTGGCGGCTCATGTCCCGATAGTAGCCCCAGGGTTTGTCCGGTGTTTGAGTGATGATGCTGGCCATCATCTCCGGCACGTCGATTTCTCGCAGCCGCTTGTAGTACATCATCAGCACCTTGGCCTCGGCTGGTTGCTTTGGATCGTAAAGAAATACCTCTGCATTGACTCCCATGTTGTAGGGATCAGGGAAGCGTTCATCCCGTTGAGGCCGTGGATCATACTGCCAGGGCTGCGCGGAATGCAGGCGGGCCGGCAAGGCCGCATCCGCACCGGCCGTCTGGGTGCCATCCAAGCCGCCGGCTGCTGCAATGGCCTGGCTCAGGAGGCTCAATGCGGGCTGCGCGGCAGCTCGGTCGTCGCCGGAGACCAGGCTCGAGATGGCCTTGCGGCCGTATTGATGCAGAGCATCCAGATCGAGCTGGGCGATGCGCAGGAGGCGCACGGTGGGTTGATCGGCCAGGGGGTGGGCCTTGGCCGCGTGGTCCGCCATCGTGCACAACAACGCAGGCAAGACGATCTCGTACAATCCGAGGAGCAGCAGGTCGCGGGGGGCCGCCTGCAGTTCATCAAATACCAGGGCCAAGCCTTCGTGTGGGACTTTATCCAAGCCGAGTGGGGGTTCGCGCATTTCACCGACCCGAGCCCGAAGCGCACTGACCTGTTCGGCACAGAGCCACGCCTGATGGCTCCAGGCCATTTTGAGTTCGTAGATTGGCTCAGCGGTAATTCGCGCCGTCAGGATGCCGTGGATGCGGCGCAGGACGTAGTGGTGACGTTTGAGCCGCCGCACACTCTGATCGACGGACAACCCGGGGCGCACAGCGTCAACGAAGGAGCAAAGACCCGCCAAGGGT
This sequence comes from Akkermansia muciniphila, assembly GCA_945893185.1. Classification (GTDB taxonomy): domain Bacteria; phylum Verrucomicrobiota; class Verrucomicrobiia; order Limisphaerales; family UBA9464; genus SXXZ01. The sequence continues at coordinate 16,284 of CAMDDW010000029.1, forward strand.
GGCAGGTTTCGGTGCGTCTGATAGCTGGCTGTGAACGAGCTTTGGGAAAAAAGATCGATGGGCGCATTCATGGCTTTCCTGAGGTTCCAGAGAGGTAAGTCCGGCAGAGGGATATGGGCAATGACCCGGTTGAATGATCAGAGGGATGGGAGCTGGCCTCAGGCCGGATCAGACGGCTTCCAGTCGATGAGGCGCAGTTGTAGAAAGCGCCGTCCTCCGTAGTCGCCGGCCTCGGGGATGACGGCCAGGTCGAAACGACCTTCGGGAACCGGGCGATCGCCAGCCCCCCACCAGACGGTCTCGACGGGCGTGCCTCCGTCGGTCACCCAAAATTTCCAGTGCTGTTCCTTCAGGCGCTGCGGTGGGCGGGCATGGGTCAGGCCGCGGATAGCCAGTTGCACCACCGGGTTGCCCATTCCGAACGGCTCCAAGCGCCGGAGGTCGGCCACCACCGGTAGGCTCAAGGATCGCAGCGCAATGGATGCATCGATGCGGACCTCGGGCTGAAGGTGCTCGGGGCGGAGTCGTTCCCGTGCCAGATCGTTGATGCGCTGGCGGAAGGCCTCCACTCGCGCTGGGTCGATGGAGAGTCCAGCGGCCATGGCATGCCCTCCGTGCTTCTCCAGCAGGTCGGAGCAATCGCGAAGAGCCCCCGCCAGGTCGAACCCGGAAACGCTCCGGCCGGATCCGCGCCAGAGGGTCCCATCACCGCCCAGAATCAGGGTTGGGCGGTGGAATTCACGCAGCACCCGGGAAGCGACAATTCCGACCACTCCGATGTGCCAGGAGGAATCTCCCTCCACGATGACCAGATCGCGCAGAGGATCGAAGCGGCTCCGAACGCGTTCTCCAGCCTCTTGGGCGATACGTTTCTCGACCTCCTGACGTTCGCGATTCTGCAGGTCGAGCACCTCGGCCAGACTTTGGGCTTCGGACTCACGGTCGCAGAGCAGCAGCCGCAATGCGTCCTCCGCGGTCTCCAGGCGTCCGGCGGCGTTGAGACGAGGTCCGAGTTGGAAGCCCACCTCGTAGACCCCCATCGGGCTGCGTGTCCGGGACACCCGCTTGAGCGCCTGCAATCCCAATCGCGAAGTGCTGTCGAGGCGCTCTAGTCCGGCGTGCACCAGAATGCGATTCTCGCCGATCAACGGAACGAGGTCTGCCACGGTGCCCAGCGCCACGAGGTCGAGCAATGTCTTGAGGTTGTAGGTGTCAAATCCAGCTAGGCCCAATTCGCGTCCGTGTTTAACCAGGGCGTGTGCCAGCTTAAAGGCCAGGCCCGCTGAGCAGAACGGGGCGATGGCCGCCTCCGGGGACCGCAACGGGTTGACCAGGGCCAGAGCCGGTGGCAACGGGTCGCTGAGCTGGTGATGGTCTAGAACTAGGACATCCACTCCGCGACTGTTGAGCCAGCCGATTGCCTCCACCGCGGTTGAGCCACAGTCGACGGCCAGCAGCAGGGAGGTGGGATGGCGGGCTAGGCAGTTTTCCACGCCGGCCTGGCTCAGTCCATAGCCCTCGTCCCGGCGGTGGGGTAGGTACTGGGAACACTGCCATCCCAGTGTGGTAAAGACCTCTGTCAGGATGGCGGTCGAGGTCACTCCATCCACATCGTAGTCCCCGAAGATCACCAGTGATTCGTTTCGCTCTCGGGCGAGGAACAGCCGGTCGATCGCTAAACGGATGTCGGGAAGGACCATCGGGTCGGACAGGGATTTCAGGCGCGGGTCGAGGAAGGCATCGGCGGCCTCGGTGGTCACGATTCCCCGATTGACCAGGCAGGTGGCCACCAGTCCAGAGAGCCCCCGCTCTCGACGCAGGGCTTCGGTGGATTCGGAAGAAGGGGTCGCCATGACCCAGCGGGAATTCAAGCGAACGAACCCCTCCTGCCCTGGCGATGGAACAGGCCACGGTCCAGCGCTAATGCGCCAAGGACGAAGGCACAGAAGCCTGCCCAATGCCTGATGGAGAGGTTCAAGATGGGAGCCATGTTGGAGTCGCGACCCGAAAGGGTTGACTCAGACTCAGAAACGGCATTGATGCAAGTTTCCGACACGGTGCATCTCAAGTACTCGTGGCGGCAGCGGCACCGGTCCTGCGCGCTCAGAGAAGCTCAGGCGAGGATGGGGGTCGGTCTTGGGGTCGCCCACCTACTTACACAAAAGGGGCCACTCTTATTTATTTTTAGTGATGGGCGATAGGCTCTGAAGGGGAGCGGCTTTTTGGAGTGAGGGTCTGGCGGGGCTCCGTGGGAGCGTTGATGGGGACACTTTGGCAAATGAGGGTTTGCGGTCTCGAGGAATGCGGAAGAAAGGGTTCGGTTATATGGCCGGACGCTCAAAATCCCCCAGCGCGGACCTTGGATCCGCTGTTTGGCCTTGCTCGGATTGGTGGCTTATCTGGGCGGCATGGGTTGGTTCATAACTCTGTGCACTGCGGCGTTAGCCGTGGTCGATGGGAACATTCGGTTCGCTTTAAATCCCGGCAGTAGGTTTTTTTTGTGATTCTGGGGCATGACCGTTCGACCCGATATCCTGAGCGGATTCATTCCCATGACTGGATCGCCGATCTCCCGACCTCGCTGACCTCGCTGACCTCGGATTCTCTCAATTCAGGGTCAGTTGCTTTAACCGGCTCCGGGAGGAGGGGTTGTGAGTGATGGAGGCCGTCCTGTCCGGTGCTGTCACTCGCCTGCGACCGGTGCTCATGACCGCGATGGTAGCCTCGCTGGGATTCGTGCCGACTGCCATGGCCACGGAGGCCGGAGCTGAGGTTCAGCGACCTCTGGCTACGGTGGTCATTGGAGGCATCCTTAGTTCCACCTTGCTGACCCTCATCGTGTTGCCTGTTCTCTATGGATGGTTTGAGCGAGAGAAGCCTTCGGGTGTCGAGCAAACCCCTCAGAAGTCTGTGCCGGTGTAGGAGTTTCTTTGGTGCGGCCGCCGCGATAAAGGTCGGGTTGATATCACGTCATCCCTGCCCCACCTTGGCAATGGCATGAAGTTCATCCTCGCAACTCACAATGTCACCCTGACCGAAGCCATCGAGCAGCATGTGCTCCAGCAAATAGACAAACTGGAGCACATTGACCGTTGGTTGATCGATGCTCGGGTCACGTTGGAGAGGGACCACGTGGCCCACTCGCCGGAGAAACAATACAAGTGCGGGATCCGAATCGGTGTTAGCGGCAACGATTTGTTCGCCGAGGATCGCGAGTCGGATCTTTATGCGGCCATCGACCTGGCCGTGAAGAAGCTTCAAGCGCAGCTGCGGGCTCGGCATAGCAAGGTCAAGGCCAAGACCCACAAGCAGGCGGCTCGTCTGAAGGAGCGCCGTCGCATCGAGCCCGCCTGATCCCTTGATCTTGCGAGCCAGAACAGTGGTTCCGGTGACAGCCCCGCCGATCCACGACGGAGCAGTTTGGATTTCCGGACATCAGATCCGGGCTGTGGGACCGTGGTCGGAGATCCAGGAAATTCAGGGTGTGGCCAGCGGTCCCGTCACAGATTTGGGCGCGGTCGCGCTCTTCCCCGGATTGGTGAATGCCCACTGTCACCTCGACTACACGGCCATGGTGGGCCTTTTGACGCCACAGCGGGAGTTCCCCGACTGGATCAAGGGCATCTTGACCCTCAAGTCCCAATGGACCGATGCGGAGTTCGAGGCCTCCTGGCTGCTGGGTGCTCGGCAGCAGTTGGAGACTGGGACGACCACCGTCGCCAACATTGAGACTCGGGCTCATCAATTGGCCGGACTGCGTGCGGCGACCCCGCTGCGCATTTTTTCCTTTCTGGAGATGATCGGCATTCGTTCAGGCCGTGAGCCGGAGCGCATTCTGGCTGAGGCTATAGAGGTTCTGAAGTCCCTGCCCCCCAACCGCGGCGGTGTCGGGCTTTCACCGCATGCCCCTTATTCGACCTCTCCAGAACTTCTGAGGGTGATCGCCGACGCGGCCCGCCGGGATGGTTGGCGCATCACCTGCCATGTCGCGGAGTCGGAGCCAGAATTCGACATGTTCATGTATCGGCGAGGATCGCTTTTTTCATGGCTCGAGAACCAACGGCCTAGCGAGGACTGCGGACTGGGATCTCCGATCCAGCACCTCCATCGCCACGGTCTGCTCGACTCGCCCTTGCTGGCCGTCCACGTCAACTGCCTCTGGGGCGACGATGCCCTTCGTCTGGCGGCGCGTGGTGCCAGTGTGGTCCACTGCCCGCGTTCGCACGCGTACTTTAGTCACCCTCGGTTCCAGCGCGAAGTGCTCACGGAGGCAGGGGTTCCCATTTGCTTAGGCACCGACAGCCTGGCTTCCACGCGGGCCTCCCGCGAGGGGCCTCCGGTCCTTTCGTTGATCGACGAACTGCGGGCGATGGCCTCCGATGATCCGGGTCTATCACCCCGTCAGATGCTCGCCGAAGTAACAATTAATCCGGCGCGAGCCCTGGGCCTCAAGTCGGTGGTGGGAGAACTCAAGTCCGGAGCCTTGGCCGATCTCCTGGTGATTCCTTATGCCGGATCGCCGGCGACCGTTGAGGAGGCGTTGATCCAACATCGTGGACCGGTCGGAGCCACCATGATCGGTGGTCGTTGGGAATGGATCGGTCCCGGATGTTCCGTTCCTATTTCCAATTGTGGCCTCACCTCGAGCCCTCCCGTGCGACACAGCCCATGAGTTCCACGTGCTCGCAGGCAATTTTAATCAGCGGGGCCGCCGGGGGCCTGGGGCAGGCGCTCGTCGCTGAGTTGGCCCGGGCCGGGCACCGGGTTTTTGCGGGCTGGCACCGCACTCCCTTGCCTCCCTTGGCGCCCGGGGTGGAAGCTGTGGCTCTGGACGTCACTTGCGATGACTCCTGTGCCGCGGCGGCCGCTGTGGCGCTGGCGCGCTGCGGTCGGATCGATGCGGTCATTCATGCGGCCGGCATTACCTGCGACTCCCTGTTGGCCCGAGCGCAGTCCGAGGATTGGGACGCGATTTTTGAGGTCAATGTCGAGGGCGCCCAGCGATTGGCCCGGGCCACCTTGCCCATCTTGGCCGGGCAGGGCGGCGGGCATTGGATTGGCATCGGCAGTCACGCGGGCCAGACAGGCTCCGCGGGCCAGGCAGCCTACGCCGCATCCAAGGCGGCACTGAATGGCCTGACGCTCTCGTGGGCCCGCGAGTTTGCGGCGCACAATGTCCGGATCAATACAGTGCTTCCGGGAGTGCTGCCCACCCCCATGACTGAGTCGTTGGATCCGGAGGTGATGCGCTCTTATGCCCAGGCCAACTTGCTGGGTCGCATCAACGATCCGTCCGAGGTTGCCCGATTCATTAGCTTCCTGCTGACGACCCACAACATCTCCGGCCAGGTCTTCGCGCTCGACAGCCGGGTCCACCGTTGGGCGTGACCCGGCCGGCGGTTTCGGGCCATTCTCTGCCCATGCCCGAGCCGTTCGAGGAAACCCTGCGCCAGCGCTTGGAGGCGGTGCGTGCCCAGGGACTGTGGCGATCCCTGAGGCCCGTGGACCATCGCACGAAGTCGGAGTTGGAGACCGGCGGCCACCGGCTGGTTTCTTTCGCGGGCAACGATTACCTGGGGCTTTCCTTACATCCCGCCGTGTTGGAGGCCGCGGCCCGGGCGGTCCACGAATGGGGCGCCGGATCGGCCGCCTCTCGGCTCATCAGCGGATCGCTGGGGGTGCATCACCATCTCGAGGAAACGCTCGCTGAGTTCCTCAGCACGGAAGCCGCCCTGGGATTTTCCACCGGTCATGCCGCGGCCACCGGGGTAATCCCGGCCCTCGTGGGCCCGGGCGATGTGGTGATCGTCGATCGCCTAGTGCACGCCTGTTGCGTGGATGCGGCCCGCCTTTCCGGGGCGAAGCTGCGAGTGTTCCGCCACAACGACCTCGACGATTTAGACCGCATCCTCCGATGGGCTTCAGCCTTGCCGCGCAATGATTCCGGCGGGCCACGAGTCTTGGTGGTCACCGAGAGCGTCTTCTCCATGGATGGGGATTTAGCCCCGCTGGCCGAACTGGTTGAACTCAAGGATCAGCACGGGGCCTGGCTCATGCTCGACGAGGCTCACAGCACCGGGGTGATGGGTCCGGAAGGCCGTGGCCTCGCGGCGCAGCTGGGATTGGGCGAGAGGATCGAAGTCCGCATGGGAACTCTGGGCAAGGCGCTGGGGGCTTCCGGCGGTTTCATTGCCGGTTCGCGGGCTTTGATCGATCTCTTGGTGAACCGGGCCCGCAGTTTCATTTTCTCCACGGCTCCCGTTCCTGCGGCGGCGGCCGCTGCAACCGCCGCTCTCGAACTCATGATCACCCGGGACGGTGAGGAGGCGCGCCATCAATTGCGATCGGTCGCGGCCGCAGGAGCCCGGGCGGTGAACCGGGCGTTCCAAGAACCGTTGGGCTCCGCCCCATCCGAAGGGTCCGTCGGACACATCTTGCCGGTGCTCGTGGGTGAGGAGGCTGCGGCCGTGGCTCTGGCGGATCGGTTGAGGGTGGCCGGGGTCTGGGTGCCCGCCATCCGTCATCCTACGGTGGCCCGGGGTTCGGCCCGCCTGCGTCTCACCTTCAGCGCCGCTCACTCCGCGGCCGACCTAGACTGTCTGGAAGAGGCCTTGAACCTAGCTTGCATCCAGACTCCCCCCACCCCTTTTTGAAGGATCCTCTGATGAACCGTCTGGCCCAACTCGATCACCGGTACGTCTGGCATCCGTTCACCCAGATGCAGGATTGGTTGCGCACCGAGCCCATCGTGTTGGTCGAAGGGAAGGGGGCGGTCTTGCGCGACGTGAAGGGTCGGGAGTATCTCGATGCCAACGCCTCGATTTGGACCAACCTTCATGGTCACCGGAATCCCCGCATCGACGCGGCCATTCGACGTCAGCTGGACCGGGTGGCGCACACTTCAGCCCTGGGACTGGCCAGTGGTCCTGCGGCGGAGTTGGCTGAGCAATTGGTGCGGTTGGCGCGGGGGCCGAAGGGTCAGCCTCGGCTTGCGAAAGTCTTCTATTCTGACGATGGCTCCACGGCGGTTGAGGCTGCACTCAAGCTGGCTGCCGAGCACACGCGCCGCTGCGGGTTGGTTCGCAAACCACGCTTTATATCGGTGAAGGGCGCGTACCATGGCGACACGATCGGGGCCGTCAGTGTGGGGCAAATTGATTTGTTCCATCGGACGTGGTCGCCCCTGTTGTTTCCCACGGAGTCGGTTCCCGCGCCCGGGTGCTACCGGTGTCCCTTCAATCGAGCTCGACCTGAGCGCGCCGATGCCCGGACCTACCGGAGTTGTCAGTGGGAGTGCGTGTCGGGCGTCGAGAAGGCGTTCGATCAGGCCCGCGCCCGGGCTCGGCCATTTTCGGCCTTGGTCGTCGAGCCGCGGATGCAAGGTGCGGCTGGAATGATCGCCCACCCTGAGGGTTGGCTAGCGCGCGTGGCCGAGATCGCTCGAGGCCACGGGACCTTGCTCATTGCCGATGAGGTGATGACCGGCTTCGGACGCACCGGCGTGGGCTCCCAGAGCGGAGACCGCTTCCATGCCTTCGCCACCCAGCACGAGGGTGTGGTGCCGGACCTCTTGGCTTTGGCCAAGGGACTGACCGGCGGATACTTGCCCATGGCTGCCACGCTCACGACGCAAGCCATCTTCGACTCGTTTCTCGGTGACTACGCCGATTTCCGGACCTTCTTTCACGGCCATAGCTACACGGGCAATGCCCTGGGTGCGGCGGCCTCCTTGGCCAGTGTGGGATTGCTGTCGGCCCCGGCCGGGGTACGTCGCCGTCGGGCTCTCGAGGCGGCATTCCAGGCTGAGTTGGAAATTCTCTGGCGACACCCGAACGTGGGTGACGTGCGCCGAGTGGGACTCGTTGCCGGCATCGAACTGGTCCGCGATTGGCGCCAGCGCACTCCATTTCGGTTGGAAGAGCGGGCGGGAATCCGGGTGTGCGAAGCCATGGCCCGTCGGGGTGTGCTCACCCGACCCATTGGCAACGTGATCGCCTTGATGCCGCCTTACTGCACCACCCGGACCCAATTGCGCCGGATGGTGTCGGCCTTGGCTGAATCTCTAGACGAAGTCTTCCCGCCGCCTTCGGCCCTTTCTGCTCCGGGTTCTTGACGCGGCTGCGCTTTTGCAACGGACTCGCCGGGACGATCCCGCCTCGGAGTCCCTGCTCCGACCCTCACGGACCATGAACTTCGCCGACTTGCGTTTCTGGGAATGCCTGCTGGCCGCCTTGTTGGTGGCCGCGGGATTCCGTAGTGCATTTCGTGGTGCGGCGGCGGTCCGCGACGGTCGTTTCGATCGCTGGTTCTTGTTGATCCTCGGATTGGTCCTGCTGGGCCTGGTGAGTTGGCTGACCTTCGTGATCCACCTGGGCGTGGCGGTGTTCACGTTTGCGTGCGTGGCCTGGGGTTCCCGGCGGCCTGCCGCGCACGGGCGTTGGATCCTAGCGGCGGTGGTGCCGCTGCAACTGCTCCCACTCTTGTTTTACAAGTACGCCGATTTTCTTTGGCGAGACGTCTGGGGCGGCGCGGGTTCGTGGACGGGCACGGTGGCCATTCCGGCGGGCATTTCGTTCTACACATTCCAGTTGGTGGGCTTCGCCGTGGATACGCTCATTCGTCGCGAGCCGTTGCCTCGCTGGTTCGATTTCCTGAACTTCGCCGGATTCTTCCCGCAAATTGTGGCCGGTCCCATCGAGCGCCGCGAAGCCTTGCTGCCGCAAATCGAGGGGTTCCGGCTGAGGTGGTCGGCCGCCTATATTGATGCCGGCTTCCGCTGGATGGCGCTGGGGCTCTTCTTCAAGTGTGCCTTGGCCGACAATCTAGCCGCGCAGTTTCATCGGGGACCCAGCACCAATGCTTACCAGATCTGGCTGGCCAATGGGATCTTCGGCTTGCGCATTTACTACGACTTTGCCGGCTACAGCCTCATTGCCGTGGGCATTGCCCGGTGCCTGGGGATCGGGTTGTCGCTCAATTTCCTGAGCCCCTATTGCGCCACGGGCCCGGCGGAGTTCTGGCGTCGGTGGCATGTCACTTTGAGTCAATGGTTCCGGGATTACATTTACGTTCCGCTCGGTGGCGGGCGTGGCCGGGGATGGGCGTTCAACGTGGCGGTTGTCTTCCTGATCTCTGGCATTTGGCATGGGGCTGGTTGGAACTTCGTGCTCTGGGGCGGGTTGCATGCGCTTTGGTCGATTGCGGCCCGGCTCACCGCCCGGGTGAGTGTCCCGGCACCGTTGGGCTGGTTGGGCACGGTGATCATCGCCGCCTTCTCCTGGCTTTTCTTTTACGAAACTAGCCCGTCGGTGCTGTGGGCCAAGCTGGTGACATTGGCCCATCCCGCGGCTTACGGACCGGCCGCGTTGGCGGCGCTCAAGGCCTCCTTTACGGCGGCAGACCTCGTGACCTTGGGAGGGACCTTGGGATTGTGCGGCCTTACGTTGTTGGCCGAGTGGCGTTCGCTCAGCCGCGGCGGCGAACCTTACTCGCTGTTGGTGCGTCCGTGGGTGCTTGTGGTGTTGGTGGTACTGACCGTGTGGTTGGCACCGGGGGATCAAAATGACTTCATCTACTTTGCCTTCTGAACAGCCCGTTCCCTCACGGGTTCCGCGCCTGGCGCTCGCGTTGCTGACGGCAGCGATCCTGGCGTGGGTCTTGGGGGCGGTGTACACGCTCCGGTGGAACCCGGAGGTGCGTTTCTTTCATCGCGTCCACGAAGCCAAGCGGGCGTGGGAGGCGGGCTTGTCGCCATCCAACCGAGTGTTGCTGGTCGGCGGCTCGGGTTGCATGACCTCCATTGATCCGGTGCGAATGCGCGAGGCGCACGGATTGAATGTCCTGAATTTGGGCCTAGGCGCGGGCTCGGGCGCGAAGTTTCTGGGCCGGTATGCGATGGACTGGGCCCGTCCCGGGGATCTCCTGATCTTGACCCTCGAGCCGGGAATCCTGACCGGTGCCATCGACTGGAAGTCGCTCGGCGTGCAACTCGCGGCCGCCAACGGCACCTGGCACTTGTGGGATGAGGCGGGATCTTGGGAATTGCCCAGCCGACTCCTAGGATTGCGACCCGGCGGCCAACACCTCTTCACCCTGCTGGGCAAGGCGGTGCTGCGGCAGCCGTGGTACCGTTATGGCATCGACGAGATTCGACCCGGCGGCTGGCATGAGGTGGCCGCTCGTCGCGAGGTGCCTTCGCCGGGTCCGGGCCCGGTGGCCTTGTCGCCGGAGGCTCGGGCCTGGCTCGCCGACTTGAAGGCCCAATGCGACCGGAAGGGAGTATCGGTGGCTTACGCGATTCCATGGTTCTACGGATCTGAAGCCGATCGCCCCGCCATGGTGGAGGCCCACCAGCGCTTCCTTGCGGATGTGGGCCGCATCGTGCCCATCCTACCGGATCCATCGCTGGGCGTGAATACCCGGCGCCAAGACTACGCCGACTCGCTGGTGCATCCCACGGGCGAGGCCGCCCGGCGCCGGACCGACGACCTCGCCCGCATCCTCAGGGATTGGCACCCGGGTTCCGTGCCCCGTTGAACCGCCTGGGAAATGGTTCCACGACAGGTCTATAAACGCGCTTTCCCGCGCCGCCCGCTCTTCACACACTGCGCCCCGCACATGAGTTCCAATACTTATCGGATCGCCGCGCTGGCTGGCGATGGCATCGGCCCTGAAGTCATGCGGGAGGCCTTGAGCGTCCTCCGTGCCGTGGGCGGCCAGTTTTCCCTAAAGTTTGACGTCACCGAGGCTCCTGTCGGCTGGGCCGGCATTGACGCTGCGGGCAAGGCCTTGCCCGACGCCACGCTGGAGCTGTGCCGCCGCTCCGATTCCATTTTGTTTGGCTCGGTGGGCTTGCCCGCCCGCGACCCGACCATCCCGAAAGAACAGCGCCCCGAGCGCGCCGCCCTGCTGCGCATTCGCAAGGAGTTCGGGCTCTTCGCCAACCTCCGCCCGGTGCGCCTGCCCAAGGCCCTGGCCCACGCCTGCCCGCTGCGCCCTGAGCGGCAGGGCGACGGCATCGATATTCTCGTGGTCCGTGAACTCACCGGCGGCTTGTACTTCGGCGAGCCCAAGAAGACCGAGGACCTCGGCAATGGCCAGACCCGCGCTATCGACACCATGGTGTACACCACCTCGGAGATCGAGCGCATCGCCCGCGTCGGCTTCAAGGCCGCCCAGTTGCGCCGCAAGAAGCTGACCAGCATCGACAAGGCCAACGTGCTGGAGAACGGCGTGCTGTGGCGTGAGGTAGTCACCCTTATCGCCCCCGAATTCCCCGACGTGGCCCTCGAGCACATGTTCGTCGACAACGGTGCCATGCAATTGCTACTGAGGCCGACCCAGTTCGACGTGCTGCTCTGCGAGAACCTCTTTGGCGACATCCTCAGCGACGAGGCGGCCGCCCTGGCCGGTTCCCTCGGCATGCTGCCCAGCGCCAGTCTTGGCGCCACGAATGGCCAGCAAACCTTCGGCTTCTACGAGCCCGCCGGCGGCACCGCCCCGGACATCGCCGGCAAGGACCTCGCCAACCCCATCGCCCAAATTCTCTCCGTCGCCCTCCTGCTGCGCTACAGCTTCGGGCTCAACGCGGCGGCCGACGCCGTAGAAGCCGCGGTCGGCAAGGCCATCGATCAAGGCCTGCGCACCGGCGACATCTTCTCGGCCAGCGAGACCGGAGCCCGGCGCGTCGGCACCCGCGAAATGGGTGCGGCCATCGTCGCGGCCCTGTGAGTTTCCCGGCTGTATTTATTCTGCGATGAAGATCGCCGTCATCGGTTGTGGGGCACTGGGCAGCTATTACGGCGCCCTGTTATCCCGTGCTGGACACGAGGTGTGGTTCCAACTGCGAGCCGATCACGACGTGGTGGCCCGCGACGGCGTCCATGTCGTTAGTGACCGGGGTGGCGAGTTCCACGCCCGACCGAACTGCGTCCGCGTGCCCGAGTCCGCGGGCGTGGTCGACCTGGTCCTCATCGGCCTGAAGACCACGGCCAATGGCGAGTTCCCCCGGTTGATTCCCGGCTGGGTCGGGCCGCAAACCGCCGTGCTCACGCTTCAGAACGGCCTCGGCAACGAAGACGCCCTCGCCCGCATCGTACCGCCTGAGCAAGTCTTGGGCGGACTGTGCTTAGTGAGCCTCAACCGCACGGCCCCGGGTCGGATTCGCCATATCGACCTCGGCACCATCTTGCTGGGCGAACACCTCGGTCTTCCCACCGAGCGCACCCGCTCCCTAGCGGCCGTGCTGGAATCGGCGGGTATTCCGTGCGAAGTCTGCCCCGATTTGCTGCAAGCCCGCTGGCGCAAACTCGTCTGGAACATCCCCTTCAACGGACTCGGCGTCGCCGGTTCGGCGGGCCTCGACAGCGTCTCGCGCGGAAGATGGCAGCCCGAACAACCCCTCGGCCCGGCGCTCTCGGCCCAGAATATTTTGCAAACGCCCGCCTGGCGTGCCCTAGCTCGCGACCTCATGGGCGAGACCATCGCCGTAGCCACCGCCCTGGGTCATCCCATCGACCCCGCCCATGCCGACGCCGAACTCGTCCGCACCGTCTCCATGGGAGCCTACCGACCCTCTACGGTGGTCGACTTCGAGATGGGCCGCCCGATGGAACTCGACGCCATTTTCTACGAACCCCAGCGCGAGGCCCGCCGAGCCAACGTTCCGACTCCGCGCCTCGACGCCCTCTGCACCGTCCTCCAATCCCTTGAAGCCGCCGGAGCACGACCACCGAAATAACGACGCTCTAGCGCCGTGCCCCTCGGGACAGGCCCGTTCCCCGTCAGGGTAGCTAACCTATGCCTGAAGAGGTCACCGGCGTCCGCGGGTCGGGGACGGAGCGAGCATAGGAAGCGAACAACAAAACCCCTCGCGCGCAGCGCGAATGGTTTATCCTTCCCCAGAGTTTCCCTGCGAGCGCAGGCCCCGACCCGCGGAGCCCCCCCGAAGACTCCGCTGGAGAAACTGACAGAAGTTCTGAGTGCGTGAGCGTCCCAGGAAATCCCCTCAGGAAATCTTTCCAAAAGTCTTAAAGCCTCGGGACAGGCCCGTTTCCCCTCAGGGTGGCTAACCCATGCCTAAAGAGGTCACTGGCGGCAGCGGGTCGGGGACGGAGCGAGCATAGGAAGCGAACAACAAAACCCCTCGCGCGCAGCGCGAATAGTTTATCCTTCCCCCGAGTTTCCCTGCGAGCGCAGGCCCCGACCCGCGGAGCCCCCCGAAGACGTGTCTTTGAACGACGTGCCTCTGAACCGCGTGCCCTTGAATGAAAATCCCAGCACAGCGTGTGGCTGGATCCCCAGTCCTCAGATGTCCCAAGCTCAGGCCTTCTGCGCGATCATGCCGCTTTGGCGGGCGTAGTCGAAGATCCCGCCCGCATCAATCACCGGCCGGACCTCGCCCAGGGACTTCAGCGGATAGCTCTTTCCGGTCCCGTGATGGAGGATGGTCTGGGTGTTAATATCTACCGTGGCCACATCGCCCGTTTTGAACTGGTCCCGGAGATTAAATTCAGTTTCCACCGGATAAATTTCACCCGTCGCCACGCAATTCCGGAAGAAGATGCGAGCGTAACTCTCGGCCACCACGACCTCGCAGTTGGCTGAACCCATCGCGATCGGAGCGTGCTCGCGAGAGCTACCGCATCCGAAATTTCGGCCCGCGATAATGATGGGGAACTCCGTGTCCAACGCGCCTTCCTTCACAAAGCGTGTCGTGTAGAGAGAATCGGGCAGTCCCCACAGCGCATACGCACCGAGCTTCTCGTACTCTTCGGGAATCGTCGGTATCAAGTTAAGGAACTGGGCCGGGATGATCTGGTCGGTGTCGATGTTGTCTCCCACCACATAGACCGGCCCCGTGAACGTCGATTGCATGACGACAATCTGGCGGACGGGCGATACCAGCGGCAAACCGAAATTCGGCAGGATCAGCATCGGCCTCACCGGCGATATCCGCGGACCCCCTGACTTAACTCGCGCGGATCGAGAGTTTCATCACAGTTTTAGAGATTTCTTAAACTCCACTGAAAACGTCGGGTATTCGTGTTTTCCGCGATTGATTCGGAGCCGCCATGAGCGATGATATGTCCGCCTGTCGCTTCACGAAAAAACAGGCGTTTTGGAAATGAGCACCGCTGCCACCCCTGAAAAAAAGCCCAGCCGCAACGAAGAACTGAAGACGGCGATCCCGACCTTGGCTGGGAACATCGCCGCCACGCTTGCCGACACAGCCGCCGCCTGCTTCTCGGCAGACGACGAGCAGTTTCTCAAGTTTCACGGCATCTACCAGCAGGACGACCGCGACCTGCGCAAGAGCGGCAAACAGTACATCTGGATGATTCGCGGCCGCATCCCCGGCGGCGTCTTGAGCGCCCGGCAGTGGATCGCCTTGGACGACCTGGCCACCCAGCGTGCCAACAACACCCTGCGCCTCACGACTCGGCAGAGCGTCCAGTTCCATGGTGTCGTCAAAGATCGCCTCGGCCCGCTCATGCGCGAGATCAACCAGGCCATGATCGACACCCTCGCGGCCTGCGGCGATGTGAACCGCAACGTCATGGCCTCGCCCATGCCCGCGATTAGTGCCGCCCGTCAGCAAGTGTTCGAAGATTCCAAGAAGGTCTCCGAAGCCCTGCTCCCGCAAACCAAGGCTTACCACTCCATTTGGATCGATGGCGTGCAGCTCAACTTGGACGACGCCGAGAACAAAGACTTCGTCGACCCGCTCTACGGCAAGACCTACCTCCCCCGGAAATTCAAGGTGGGCTTCGTCATCCCGCCGGTGAACGACATCGACATTTTCACCCAGTGCATGGGACTCATCGCCGTCATTCAGAATGACGAACTGGTCGGCTACACTCTGACGGCCGGCGGCGGCATGGGTCGCAGTCATGGCAATACCGTCACCTACCCGCGCCTCGCCGACGTCGTCGGCTTCTTTCCGCGCTCCGCGCTAATTGAGGTGTCCAAGGCCGTGCTGACCGTCTTCCGCGACTTCGGCGACCGTACCGACCGCAAGCACGCCCGCCTCAAGTACGTCTTGCAGGAGAAGGGCGTGGAGTGGTTCCGCGGCGAGGTGGCCCGTCGTGCGGGCATTGAATTTCAGCCGGCCAAGCCGGCGCAGTTCGTCACCACCACCGACGCCTACGGTTGGCAGAAGGCCGCAGATGGCCGCTGGTTCCTGACCCTCTTCGTCGAGTCGGGCCGTGTGAAGGACACCGAGACCCGCCGCCAGAAGACGGCCCTGCGCCGCGTGGCCGAGCGGTTCGACAACGTGGAGTATCGCCTGTCGGCCAACCAGAACGTCGTGCTGGCCAATGTCACCGACGCGGACAAGGAGTCTATCACCGCGCTGCTCCACGAGCATGGCGTGAAGACCGAGAAGCAGGCCGGCGTGTTGCATGCGGCCGCGATGTCCTGTCCGTCGATGCCCACGTGTGGACTAGGATTGGCTGAGTCCGAGCGCTTCCTGCCCTCACTGCTTGAGCGTATCCAAGACTTGTGCACCGAGGTCGGCCTCAATGAGGAGGAGATTATCATCCGCATGACTGGTTGCCCCAACGGCTGCGCGCGTCCGTACATGGCTGAGATCGGGTTCGTGGGCAAAGGCCCTGGCCGCTATCAAGTTTGGCTAGGTGGCAACAGCACCGGGACTCGCCTCAACCGCATCTGGAGGGAAAGCCTCAAGGAAATCGAGACGGAGACCGAACTGCGACCGCTCCTCATCCGCTACAAGTCTGAGCGGCTCGCGGGTGAACGATTTGGCGATTGGGTCGCCCGAGTCTTCTGGCCTGAGCAGCCGGCCGAGACTCACGCCGTCACCGCCTGAACGACTTCACGGCGACGATCCTCTAGCCTTTCTGCACCTCTGCCTTATCCGGTGATGACTCCCGCTGAACTGCAAGCCGCCAACGCCACCCTCAAGTCCCAGTCCCCGCTGGACATCGTCCGCTGGGGTTTGGAGCGCTCGGGCGGACGGGCCATCGTCTCGACCAACTTCCGTCCCTACGAGGCGGTGGTCTTGCACCTAGTGACCCAGCTCCAGCCTGACATCCCGGTGCTGTGGGTCGATCACGGCTACAACCGTCCGGCCACTTACCAGCATGCCGAGGTACTTCGTGCGCGCTTGAAGCTCAACATCAAGGCCTACCTGCCGCGCAAGACGGCCGCCCATTATGACGCGGTGGACGGCGGCATGCCCGAGCCCACCCCGGAGAACGAAGAGCGCATCAAGGCCTTCAGCACCGTGATGAAGCTCGAGCCCTTCCAGCGCGGCATGCGCGAGTTGGCGCCGACGGTTTGGATCACCGCATTGCGACAAATCCAGAACCCCAACCGAGCCGGCCTCGACATCGTTAGCCCCGACGGCAATTTCGGATCACTCAAGCTGAGCCCGCTCTTCTACTGGAGCGACGCCCAGATGGAGGCCTATTTGAAGGAGAACGATTTGCCCAACGAGTGGGATTACTTCGATCCGGCCAAGGCTGACGACAAACGGGAGTGCGGTTTGCATGCCGCCTGGGGTGGCAAGGCCGTTGCCTCGGTCTGAACTTGTCTAACACTGCCTCATTCTGACCTGAGCCCGCCTTCCATGAGAAGCTACCAACTCGACCACCTCCAGTACCTCGAGACCGAGGCCATCCACATCATGCGCGAGGTGGCCGCCGAATTCGAACGACCGGCCCTCCTGTTCTCCGGCGGCAAGGATTCGATTTGCCTCCTGCGCCTGGCCGAGAAGGCCTTCCGGCCCTCCGACCTGCCGATGCCCTTCCTCAACGTGGAGACGGGCCATGAGTTTCCCGAGCTCATCGAGTTTCGCGATCGCCGCGCCCAGCAACTGGGGGCCAAGCTCATTGTCCGCACCGTCGATGAAGGCGTTGCCAAAGGCTTTGTCACCCCGACACCGGGTCAGTTGAGCCGCAACCAGTTGCAAATTCCGGTACTTCTCGGCGCCATCGAGGAGTTCCGTTTCGATTGCTGCATCGGCGGGGCCCGCCGTGACGAAGAGAAGGCCCGGGCCAAGGAGCGCTTCTTCAGCTTCCGCGACGCCTTCGGCCAATGGGACCCGAAGAACCAGCGGCCCGAAATCTGGAACCTCTACAACGCTCGCCTCAACCCGGGCGAAAACATGCGCGTGTTCCCGTTGTCTAACTGGACCGAGATGGACGTATGGGAATACATCCGCCAGGAGCGTCTCGAGGTGCCCAACATTTATTTCAGCCACCGCCGGGATTGTTTCCGCCGGGGGGGACAATGGCTGCCGGTTCCGCCGCCGCACACGGACGTGTCCCGTCCCGATTCCTACTTAGGCGGGCGCCCCAAGCCCAACGAGCCGGTTCAGTCCCTGGTGGTCCGGGTGCGGACCATTGCTGACATGATTAGCACGGGCATGATCGAGAGCCCGGCCGAATCGGTCGATGACATCATCGGCGAGGTGGCCGCAGCCCGGGTCACCGAGCGGGGTACCCGAGCCGATGACAAGGCCAGCGAGGCCGCCATGGAAGACCGCAAGAAGGCGGGCTATTTCTGAGACGAGTGTCTTCCCTGTTCAGCCAATCCCTTCGCCCCCTCCGATGAGGTCCCAACCGATGACCCCGATTGCCTTCCTGAATCCCGGAGCACAGACCGCCCCCTTGCGCGAGGAGTTGCTGCGCGCCGTCACTGCGGTCATCGATGCTGGCCACTTCATTCTGGGCCCCAATGTCGCAGCCCTCGAACAAGAGGTGGCGACCTTCTGCGGAGCCGCCCATGGCATCGGTGTCAATTCTGGCTCCGACGCCCTGACACTGGCCCTCAAGGCCCTCGACATCGGTCCTGGCGATGAAGTCATCACGACGCCCTTCACCTACATTGCCCCGGCCGAGAGCATTCATCAGTTGGGGGCCAAGGTGGTTTTCGCCGACATTGATCCACGGACCTTCACCCTCGATGCCGCCGACGTGGCCCGGCGCATCACGCCGCGCACCAAGGCCTTGTTGCCGGTACATCTCTTCGGTCAGGCAGCGCCGCTTGGGGACTTGTTGCCCCTGTGCCAAAGCCACGGATTGTCGCTGGTAGAAGACTGTGCTCAAGCCATCGGTGCGACGTGGGAAGGCCGAGGCCTCGCGGGTATCGGTCGTATTGGCTGCCTCAGTTTTTATCCCACCAAGAACCTTGGTGCCGACGGCGACGGCGGAATGTGTCTTACCCAGGATCCGGCCCTCGCCAAGAAGCTGCGGATGCTGCGCGTCCACGGCATCGAGAAGCGTTACTACCACGACTTGCACGGGTTCAACTCCCGGCTTGATGAACTTCAGGCGGCGATCCTTCGCGTGAAGCTCCCGCACCTGGCCCGTTGGAATCAACGCCGAGCCGAGATTGCTGCTCGGTATTCGGCCGGATTGGCCGGCCTGCCGGTCGAGTTGCCCGTCGTCGCCCCCGGCAATACTCACGTGTGGCATGTCTACGCCTTGCTGACCGATCGACAGGATGCCCTGCAGAAGCACCTCGAAGCCGCGGGTATTCCCACGCTCATCTACTACCCGGTGCCGCTGCACCTTCAGCGCTGCTACGCCGATCAAGGCGGCCAGCCGGGCGATTATCCGGTGGCCGAAGCGGTCAGCCGGCGCATCCAACCCTTGCCCATGTATCCTGAACTCACCGACGACCAAGTCGATCGAGTCATCGCGGCCGTCCGCGGGTTCTTCCAGTAGGCCATCGCCTGGGCGGAGCCATCGCATCGGGAATGCTTTCGCCGAACTCAGGCCCCCTTTCTGAAATTATTCTCCGACGCTTCGAACCGCTAACCGGCGGCCGCGGGATCGGTTCGCAGCGAGCATTGGAAGCGAACACCCAATCCCCCTCGCGCACAGCGCGAGGGCTTCACCTCCCTTAGAGTTTCCCTGCGAGCGCAGGGCCGTTCCCGCGGAGCCCCTCGAGGCCCTCAACCTCAACGCCAGCCCCCGCGACTCCGCCACTCAAAAATATGTGAGACAGCCCCCTTTTGTGTAGATAGGTGGGACTGATAGGCATTAAGTGCCTCGCGCTCAAGGCCCCCTCTCGGTAAGGCGTCGTCGTCGGAAATCAAAGACAACGACAACAACCTAAACCGAAAGGAGACCGATGAGGAAAGTGATGGCCGGAATGGACCTACATGGCAACAACGTGATGGTGGGCATCGTGGATGATCAAGGAGCGCGACTTCAGCATCGCAGGCTTGCCTGCGAGTTGCCTGAGATCATTGAGTTCTTGGACCCCTACAAGGCAGAGCTTGAGAGCGTCGCGGTCGAGTCGACCTTCAATTGGTACTGGCTGGTGGATGGACTGCGGGCCGCGGGTTTTCCCGTCGTCCTGGCCAATCCAGCCAAGATCGACCAGTACAGCGGGATCAAGCACGCGGACGACAAGAATGACGCGTACTTTTTGGCAGAACTGCAGCGCCTAAAAATTCTACCAACCGGATACGTCTACGATCCTGAGTTGCGACCAGTGCGTGACTTGTTTCGTCGGCGAATGAGCCTGATGCGCCAGCGTACCACTCTGTTTCTCAGCGCCAAGAGTCTGCATCAGCGGACCACCGGCCGCGGTTTAGAGTTGAGGCGCCTCAAGGCTATGGAGCCTGAAGAAGCCGCTGCTCTTTACACTCACCCAGCCAATCAACTCATCGCCCAGATTCAGAAAGAGCACATCGATTCGCTGGACCAGAGCATCCGCCAGATTGAGAAAGCAGTCCTGAAGGTGGCCCTCCAGCAGCCCTACTACCAAAGGCTTCAGACCATTCCCGGGGTAGGGATTATCTTGGGGCTGACCATTTCGATGGAGGTTGGAAATATCGATCGATTTGCGGGTCCGGGGCAATTTGCCAGCTATTGCCGCACGGTGGATGCAAAGCGGATCTCCAACGGGAAGACGAAGGGGGACAACAACCAGAAGTGCGGCAACAAGTACCTGGCATGGGCGTTCGTAGAGGCGGCGCACGGGGCACGGAGATTCGA
>CAMDDW010000030.1:0-35514 GCA_945893185.1 Akkermansia muciniphila
ATGACATCCTGCTTGATGGTTTCGGTCATACGTTTCCAAAAGCTATCAGGCTGGCAACCCCGGCCTTGGAGCAAGGAAAACATGGTGACATTCGCTCAGGCCCACCGGGCTCAAAGCGCCTGCTGCGAATCTGCCTCTTCAGTCACGGATAGATCGTGTGTAAGTCTGGGGCAGCACGGTACCGAAGTTCTCCCGCTCGGATGAGGACCGGCAGGCGGTTTTCCGGGGGCGTCAGTGGGCCGGTGGCAAAGGGAGTGACGGTGCAGCCGGAGGACCTGACTTTTTCAGGGTTGCCGCGGCCGGGTCTCGAACGGCTTGATGAAAGCCGATGCCGCAAGCCTTCATCGTCGATGCCGTGGTCCGGGAAGTCCGCCGCCTGAAAGGGTACCCCAACCTTTCGATCCTCGATCTGAGCTGTGGCGAGGGCGAGGTGCTGTCGCAACTGGCCGCCGACGGATGCCGCATTCACGGCACCCACTTCCGCGACGACGACTACATTATCGAGAACCGCGTTCGTCTGGACGCCATTCCCATCACCACCGGTGTGGACCTCCAACAACGCCTGCCCTTCGAGGACAACTCCTTCGATGTCGTGCTCATGACCGAGGTTTTGGAACATCTCGATTCGCAGTTCCACATCGTCGCCGAAGTATCGCGGGTCGTGCGCAGCGGCGGGTTTTTTGTCTTCAGCACCCCGAACCTGCAGCGCTTGCATTCGCGGCTGCAGTTCTTTTTGACCGGCAAGCATAAGCTCATCCGCCGGCGAGTGGGCTGGGACCAGAAGTCCTCCGATCGCTACGCCTTCCACATCGGGCCCGTGGATTTTTCACTCATTCACGCCGTCCTCGGCTGGGAGGGTTTTGAGATCCTCGGCCTAGGACTCACGCAGTTGAAGTTCAAGTCGGTACTGCTCTCGCCCCTCTGGCCCCTGGTCTGGCTGGCCTGCCGCCTGACCGTCGACAAGGACGCCCGCCGCAACCCGGTGCTCAAGCAAACCGAGAAATCCCTCAATCGTTGGCTCTCCGACCCGGCGATGCTTTTCAGCGAGCAACTGCTCGTCGTCACCCGTCGCAAATAGGTAAGGCATTGATCCCAAGGCGTGGGATCACCGAGATCACCCGCGACGTGTTCAGCGCCCTCGTGGCTCAGGTAGTTCTCCCGTCGGGCTCTCAGCGCGGAGTGCGGGGCGCTTGGTTGGATACCGACTCGAGACCTTGATCGGCCGCGCGCAACTTGGTGTAGCGCGTGGCGACCGTGAAGGCGCTGGCCCAGGCAATGTAGTAACCCGGAAGGCCGTCGCGAAAGCCGCCTTTAAAGACGTATCCCCGCACGAAACGCCACGCCGGACGGAAGAGCAAATCCACCCAAGTGGCCCGCCGACCGGAATGCCGCGACGCCTGAACGAAGGCGGTGCTGTAAGGAGGAATCTTGGTAACCTGGCGGTCGATGCTCTCGTTGCTGTAATGCAGGAGATCAGATCGCAAACGGCCGATGCGCCCCGCCACCTGGAGCTGGGCATGCGGTTCCTCGCCACCCCAGTGCGCCCGACCGCGACGGGCCAGACGGATCACGCGGTCGGGATACCAATCGCCGTGACGAATCCAACGGCCAAGGAATTGGGTGCAGCGCGGGAAGTTGAAGGCATCGATCTCCGGTCCGGCCTCGGCGATAGCCCGAGAAATTTCCTTCCTCAATTCCGGGGTAACCACCTCGTCGGCATCCAAATTGAGCGTCCACGCGGAGGAGGTCTTGTCTAGGGCCGAAGCCTTCTGGCCCACGAACCCTTTCCAGGGCTCGCGAACCACAATGGCACCGCGGGCGCGGGCCAACTCTTCGGTGCCGTCCGACACATCTTGCTGGAGAATGACCACGATCTCGGCGGCCCAGCCCTGCACGCTCTCGAGTGCGGCGCCGATGCGATGGGCTTCGGCACCTGAGACAAAATAAACGGAAATCGGAAGCGGTTGGGACATGGCAGATCCGGACGAAAGCAATCGATACGACAGCCCCAGTGAATCATCCGGAAGGCGGGTTGCCTACTCTTCCCGAGGCATCCGGACCTGAACGGGCCGGCGCTAAACCAAGCCTCCCTCGAAGAGACTTCGCAGGGCATCCTCTCGCTCTTCAGAGCTAGACCCACTCAGGCCCAGATGGACTCAGGCTAGACGCACTCAGGCCAGACCCACTCAGGCCAAACGGACTCAGGCCAAACGGACTCAGGCTAGACAGACTCAGACTAGACAGACTCAGACTAGACAGACTCAGGCCAGACCGACGGCCGCCATCACGGCTTGCATGGTGGCCTTGACCAAGATGGGCTCGAAGCCGGCGACGCGAATGGCGGTGTCCGGATCTTTGAGGCCGTGGCCGGTCATGGTGGCCGTCACCAGAGAACCATCGGGGATCTCGCCGGCACGAATGGCTTTGATCAAGCCGGCCAATGGAGCGGCACACGCGGGCTCGACCATCACACCCTCGGTGCGGGCCAGGAGCTTGTAGGCGTGGAGAATTTCTTCGTCGGTGACCGAGCGGATGGAGCCTGAGGATTCGCGCGCGGCGTCCATCGCCCCCTGCCAACTGGCCGGATTGCCAATGCGAATGGCCGTGGCCACGGTCTCGGGGTGGGCCACCGGATGACCCAGCACCAGCGGTGCAGCGCCTGCAGCCTGCCAACCCATCATGCGAGGCAAGGTATCGGAAAGACCGGCCTCGGCGTATTCGCGGAAACCGCGCCAGTAGGCTGTGATGTTGCCGGCATTGCCCACCGGCAAGAAATGAAAGTCGGGTGCATCACCCAAGGCATCGCAAATTTCGAACGCGGCCGTCTTCTGGCCCTCGATGCGCACCGGATTCACCGAGTTAACAACCTCAACCAACCCGGTCTCACCAAGTTCACGGACAATATTTAGCGCGTCATCGAAATTACCCTCGATGCTCACGGTGGTGGCCCCGTACAGCAGGGCTTGAGACATCTTGCCGTGGGCGATTTTTCCCTGGGGCAAGATAACCACGCACTTGAGGCCGGCCCGCGCGGCGTAGGCAGCGGCACTGGCCGAGGTGTTGCCAGTGCTGGCGCAGACGACAATTTTAGCACCCCGCTCCTTGGCCTTGGTGATGGCCATGGTCATACCCCGATCCTTAAAGGAGCAGGTCGGATTCATGGCCTCATACTTGAGGCGTAAGTCAAAATTGGCACCGATGGCCGCCAAGAAGTTGGGCACCGGAATCAACGGTGTATTGCCCTCCAGCAGGGTGACAATGGGGGTCTCCGCAGTCACCGGCAGGAAGCGGGCGTAACGTCGAATGACTCCGGGCCAGGCAGCCGCTGGGGCGGGATTGGAACTCATAAGATTCTGGGGGAGATCGTGGTTGGCGTAGGTCCGCGTGAAAAGCGTGGAATCCGAACTCAGGCCATAGCGCGGGCGATGGAGTTCCACCATCCGTCGTGGAGTTCGGCCACTGGGGCAGAAAACTCAGCGACCGGAGTCTTTAGAGCCAGAGCCTCGCCGCCCACGGTGCCGATTTGGAACACGGGCACACCCATGGTCCGAACTTGCTTGAGGACGCGACCGGCATCAATGGCCGCCACGGAAATTACTACACGGTTTTGGGTCTCACCAAAGAGGAGGGCATCGAGGCGGGCTCCTGCGGCGCACGCGCTCAAGTCCACGGTGGCTCCGAGGAAACGGTGGCTTTCGCGGGCCACCTGCTGGCTGAAACACGATTCAGCCAAGGTCACAGCCAAACCACCCTCGCTGCAATCGTGGGCGCTCTTCACCACGCCCTCGCGGATCAATCCGAGCAACGTGGTATGCAAGGTCTGGGCGGCCACCAAATCGACTCGGGGCGGCAGGCCATTTTTCTGACCGTGCACACTCTTCAGATAAACACTGCCACCGATACCCTGCAATGGGTCGGCCAAGTCCACGGGCGTACCGAGGAGCAAAATCACATCCCCGGCCGCCTTGAACCACTGGGTGGTAATGTGCTCGGGCTTTTCGATAATCCCAACCACCGCCACCGTCGGCGTCGGATCGATGGATCCCAAGGCACCGCGCTGATTATAGAGGGAAACATTACCTCCGGTGACCGGTGCGTTGAAGGCCCGGCAACCCTCTGCCAAACCGCGGACAGACTCCTGAAGCTGCCAGAAGATCTCGGGATTGTGGGGGTTGCCGAAATTAAGATTGTCGGTCGAGCCCACGGGGACCGCTCCGGAACAGGCCAAATTACGGCAGGCCTCGGTGACGGCGGCTTTTCCGCCCTCGTAGGGGTCGAGATACACGTAGCCCCCGTTGCAATCGACGGTGAAGGCGATGTACTTGTCGGCCAAGGGTGCCGGCAACTCGAACCCGTCGGTCGCACCCGACTTGGCTGCAGCATACTCGGCCTTGGTGATCGGGAGGCTATCAGCCTTGATGCGAATCACGGCCGCATCGCTGCCCGGGCAAACCACCGAGCCATCCCGCACCATGTGGTCGTACTGACCATAGACCCAGTTCTTGGAGGCAATGGTGTGATTGGAAAGAAGGCTCTTGAGATCGCCCACCGGGTTGCAGGTGTCGGCAATGCCATCGAGGCGGAAGGCGCGGACACCCTCCATATAGGCCGCCTCACGAGACTCGCGCTGATACACCGGAGCTTCGTCTGCCAGGGGCTTGGCCGGCAAATCCACGACCACCTGGCCACCATGACGGACAACCATGCGGCCGGTGTCGGTCACCACGCCGATTTCGGCCCAAGGGAGGTCCCACTTGTCGAAGACCGCCTTCACCTCAGCCTCGCGACCCTTGTGAACAACAATGAGCATTCGCTCCTGGGATTCAGAGAGCATGATCTCGTAGCTGGACATGTTCAGCGCCCGTTGAGGCACCTTGTCCAACTCGATCTCGATGCCGGTTCCGGCGCGGGCAGCCGTCTCGCAAGTCGAGCAGGTCAGACCCGCCGCACCCATGTCCTGCATGCCGGCGACGCATCCGGTGGCCAGCAACTCCAGGCAGGCCTCGCAGACGAGCTTCTCCATGAAGGGATCGCCCACCTGCACCGCGCCGCGCTGCTGCTCGGCCGACTCCTCGGTCAGATCCTGCGAAGCGAAAGCCGCTCCGGCCAGGCCATCGCGACCGGTCGCCGGTCCGACGTAAAATACCGGGTTGCCAATACCGTGGGCGGCGCCGCGGGTGATTTGGTCGTGGCGCAAGACACCCAAGGCGAAGGCATTGACCAGCGGGTTGCCCTCGTAGCTCTTGTCGAAATACACCTCGCCCGCGACCGTCGGAATGCCGAAGCAATTGCCATAGTGGGCAATGCCGCCCACCACGCCCGTGAACAGACGGCGGACCTCCGGATTAGACAATTCGCCGAAGCGCAGCGAATTGAGCGCGGCCACCGGACGGGCGCCCATGGTAAAGATGTCGCGGATGATGCCACCCACGCCGGTCGCCGCTCCTTGGAAGGGCTCCACGGCACTCGGATGGTTGTGCGATTCGATCTTGAAGGCGATGGCCACACCGTCACCCACATCGATAATGCCCGCGTTCTCTTCGCCAGCGCCGACGAGGATCTTGTCGCCCTTCGTCGGGAAGGTCTTCAGCACCGGTCGGGTGTTCTTGTAGGAGCAGTGCTCCGACCACATCACTGAAAAGATGCCCAACTCGGTGTACGAGGGAGCGCGTCCAAGGATCCCTAAGATCTTTTGGTACTCCTCTGGAGTGAGGTTGTGCTTCGCGACCAATTCCGGGGTGATGGCAGGCTCGTGCATCGAAAGGGGCTACCATACGGAAATGGTTCGGGGGGACAAGTACGGGGAAAATCCGGCTCCGCCACCCCGGCTCACACCGCGTCCGATCGAGAACCCCTCCTCCAGGGTCCACCCACTGGCTGAGACTCCCAAGACGACGCTCTCAAAGTCCATGGGTTGGCACACTGTTCACCGAATGTTCACCGGGGCGCGTTGACAGCGTCTTAGACGGCGGTTAGTAGGGAGGAAAGTTATTCGAAAGCGTCTGATGACCACTGTCCTGAACGATCAGGTTCTCGTCCTCAACCGGCTCTGGCAGGCGGTCAACGTCTGTTCAGTCCGTCGGGCGCTCACGCTTCTCTTTGAAGGCAACGCCCAGGTGGTGTTCGGTGATGGTGAGGGCGACTACCGGACGCTGAATTTCCAGCAGTGGCGCGACCTTTCTGCGGCCGATCCCGAAGCCGACAGCTCGGTCAGCACGATCTCCTTCCGCATCCGTGTGCCCAGGGTCATCCTGCTCATGAGCTTCGACCGCTTCCCAAAGAAGGAGGTCAAGTTCACACGGCACAACCTCTTCGAGCGGGATCGGAACACCTGCCAGTACTGCGGCCGAGTCTTTGACCGGCACGACCTCAACTTGGACCACGTCATCCCACGGGATCGAGGAGGGCCGACGACGTGGGAAAACATCGTCTGCTCCTGCATCCCCTGCAACACGCGCAAGGCCAACCGAACTCCGGCCGAGGCCCACATGCGTCTGGTACGCAAGCCCAAGCGACCCAAGTGGAGACCCTTCGTGCAGGTGAGCTTTGGTGCAACCATGCCCGACAGTTGGCGGCATTTTCTGGACGTCGCTTATTGGAATGTCGAACTGGGTTCCGAAGTCGGCTAAGCCGGACGGCTCGGCGATCGGTCCCTACCTCGGAGGCCTTCGGACGGCCTTTGGAGGCGTACCACTGCCTTAGCCGAAACGCTTGAAGTGGATCTCGGCTCAGCGACGCCACAAGGCCATCAGCGTGAACAACGCCACAGCGGCGGCATAAGCCGTGATTCCCATGCCCACCGCTTGGGCTACCCCGCTCGATTCGGCAAAGACCAACAGCGCCAGCCCCGGCATGAGCGTCAGCAATGATTCAGCCAAGAAGCACAGAGCGGGCAATGGCCTCGATGTCTGGTCAAGTCGCTCAGACATCCAGAGCCGGTACTGCCATTCTCCCATCGACCTCATGATCCAGGCGCTCTGGAAATTCCGAGCCGCGACCAAGGCGCTCGTAGTGGTCACGGCGATCGCCAAACTCGGAAAACACCCAATCCCCAAGGAGGCCAGGGCATTGATGGGGATACCCCAGCGCCATCCCAGACGCCGAGCCAAGGGGTTGCCCTCTAGCGCCAGATTGGGCGTGGCGATGTAGGTGGAGATCAAATCTGCCGCGCGGCCCACTAGCGACAGTCCAGCAAACAGCCACCAGGGCCCTGAGCCCGGCACAACGAACTCGGCGACAGGCAGAGTCACTGCTTGCCGTAGATGGCATCCGGGGTTTGGAGCTGCGCTTCAGTCACCGTCCAAGTGGTCGCGCCGCCCTCGATGCTCCGGAAGAAGCAGGATTGGTAGCCCTCATGACAGGCTGCACCGGTCTGCTCCACTTGAATGAGCAAGGTGTCGCCATCGCAGTCGAAGGCGATGTCCTTGACCACCTGGACATGCCCGCTGGACTCGCCCTTCATCCAGAACTTCTGACGCGACCGGCTCCAAAAGAAGGTCCGACCCGTCTCGATCGTCTTCTCAAGCGAGGCCCGATTCATCCACGCCATCATCAAGACGCGACCGGTGGACTGCTCTTGGATGATGGCCGGGATCAGTCCATCCGCGGTCCATTTCAGTCGGTCGTAAAAGCTCATGCCGTGGACTGAGGATGGAAAGGACCGCCCGGATTGTAAACCGGCCGAACGGTCGATTTTGGCCCGAGTCAATCCGCCAGGCCCGATCCGGTTCAGCCGGAACGATTCCGTTGGGAGGAAAGGGATGGCGTTGCGGATTCTTTCGCAAGACGAGGCGAGAGCGAGGCACGGGCCGATTGAAGGTCCATGGTTGAGACCCGGATCGAACGAACAACGAAGCCCTTGCCGAAGAAGACGCAGCCAGCGCGACCGATCCAATTCAATCGTTCCGGTTTAGCCGGAACGATTCCGTTGGGAGGAAAGGGATGGCGTTGCGGATTCTTTCGCAAGACGAGGCGAGAGCGAGGCACGGGCCGATTGAAGGCCCATGGTTGAGACCCGGATCGAACGAACAACGAAGCCCTTGCCGAAGAAGACGCAGCCAGCGCGACCGATCCAATGGAATCGTTCCGGTTCAATCCAAGCCGCAAGCCTGCTTGGCTCGGGCGAGGGTCTTCTGGGCCTTGGCGCGGGCCTTCACTGCTCCGGCTCTGAGGATTTCCCGGACGTCATCGGGCCGCGACGCCAACTCCGCCCGTCGCTCACGGAAGGCAGCAAAGTGCTTCCAGTACTCCTCGAAAAGGCCTTTCTTGAGATCCCCGTAGCCCACGCCACCGGCACGCAGGCGATTTTCCCAATCGGCGGCTACCTCCGGCGGAGCGACCAAGCGCAACAGCTGAATGGCGATGTTCTTGTCGGCATCCGGCTTGGGCTCGGCCGGTGAACGGCTGTCCATCTGGATGGACATGAACCGCTTGCGCAGCGACTTCTCGTCGCCACTGAGCTCCAGAGTGTTGCCGTAGCTCTTGCTCATCTTCTGGCCATCGGTGCCCGGCACCACGGCGACCGATTCTTGGATGCGGGGCTCCGGGATGACGAAGGTGTCGCCGTAGATGTGGTTGAACTTGATGGCGATATCCCGGGTGACTTCGAGGTGCTGCTTCTGGTCTGTGCCCACCGGCACCACCTGAGTGTCATAGAGCAGAATGTCGGCGGCCATGAGCACCGGGTAAGCAAAGAGGCCATGATTCACCGCACCGACGTCCCCGTCGGCGAGTTTGGCCACCTTGTCCTTGTAGCTGTGGCAGCGCTCCAGCAAGCCCATGGGCGTCACTGTGCTCAGGAGCCAGGCCAACTCGGTGTGCTCGGGCGTGTCGGACTGCTTCCAGAACACGCAGCGATCGGGATTAAGCCCGGCCGCCAACCAATCGAGGGCCACGTCCAGCGTGTACTGCCGACGCTTCGCCGCGTCGGTCAGCGAGGTCATGGAGTGGTAGTCGGCGATGAAGTAGTAGGCCTCGCCTTGCTCCTGAAGGCCGATGGCCGGGAGCATGGCTCCGAAATAATTGCCCAGGTGCAGGGCGCCGCTCGGCTGGATGCCAGTGAGAACGCGCATGAACTCCAAGGTTGCGGAAGCCACGCCTCAAAAGGCAAAAGGCAAAATGCCAGAAACGCCCTGAACTGCTGCGATGCACCTGAAACCCGGCGCAATCACCCTCACCAAGCCAGTCCGCGGCGGGAGGGTTGCAGACTCTGGGTCGCTTCAGGCACTGTCACCACCTCGTTCCCCGCAAGGCTTGCCAACTCCGCACCATTTCATGCCCGCACCCTGGATTTACCGCTCCGGAGAAACAGCCCGGATCGGCGATGTCGTGAGCCTGGGCCACTGGCCAGGCGTGGTGGTGGAGCTCGTCACCGAAGCTCATCCGGACTGGAGTCCAGCCACGGGTGAGGGGGTGCTCTTTGAAGGGCCCGATTTTGGCCGGCTCCTCACCCAAAACCTGGGAAAGGATGTCCGATTAATCCGCCGGGCCCCAGTCATCTGAGCCTGTTTAAGCACCGCTGAGCTTGAACGGTTTGAGAAGTAACCGGACCCCAGAACTTCGTAAAATCGGTGTTAGGACGGCCGCAAATGCCCCAGTTCTCGCAACGAGCTGTAGCCCTTTATCCAGTGGTCGGAGGGCCGCCCGAGGATGACATGGTCGAGCACCTCGATGCGCAATAAAACCCCGGCCCTCAGGATCTCGCGGGTGATGCGAATGTCGGCATCGGACGGACTGGGATCTCCGCTCGGATGATTATGAACCAGCACGATGGAGTGAGCTCCAGCGGCAATAGCCGGTCGGAAGATCTCCCTAGGGTGCACCAAGACCTGATCGATCAAACCCTCGGTCACCGTTTCCATACGGATGAGGCGACATCGAGTGTTGAGCAGGAGCACCACCATTCGCTCCGCATTCCAACCCGCCGCCGTGTCAGCCAGCAGGGCTGCAATGCGCGCCGGAGTGTCGAGGAGAGGGGCTGTATTAATCGACTCCCGGGACACCCGACGGCCCAGCTCCAGGGCTGCCATGAGGATGGCCGCTTTTCCCGGACCCACGCCCCGGAAGCGAGCCAACTCGCCATGCGAGGCCCGATTCAGCGTGGCCAAACAGCCGAAGTGACGGTGGAGAGATTCGCCAATGGCCACGGCATTGGCCCCCGGCAACCCGGTGCGCAGCAGAAGTCCAATGAGTTCGGCCGTCTGCAAAATTTCTGGCCCGTTCTGGATGAGCCGCTCTCGGGGCCGTTCCGACGACGGGATATCGTTGAGACTCACCGACCGCACTCCCGGTGATTTGGGTGGCACTGAGTGCACCGAAGAAGGACTTGTGGAGGCAGCCACCGGCGGCGGGATGAGGATAGCAGGCAATGCGAACGGACTCGGATGATCTTGAAGCGGATTCATTCCCCACAGATTCGTTGGGTCCGCGGCGTATCTTTCAAAACTTCGATCGAAAGTAGTGTCCTCGCTCGCCCTCCCGTCCGAAGCACTGAACCTCTCTTGGCCAGAACGATTCTGTTGAGAGGAAAGTGATGGCGTGGCTAGTTCTTTCGCAAGACGAGGCGACAGCGATGCAGGGTGGGCCCTGCTGAGGCTCGTACTTGAGGCCCGAATAACGAGCGAGCAACGAAGCACTTGCGAAAGAAGGCGCAACGTCCCCAGACACGAACCGCTCAGCGATCCGTCCCCATCTAGGAGGGCGCCTTGACTTCGCTGGAGGTCGGTCGTTCTCTGAGCTCTATGCTCCGCAGTGGTATTCTCAATCCCCACCTGCTGTCCCTCTTGGCCCGGGTGCGGCACACCAACCGCCTGGTCATCGCCGACTCCATGTTCCCGGCTTGGCCCGGGATCGAGACGGTGGACCTGTCGTTGGTCTACGGCATCCCAACCGTGCCCCAAGTGGTCGAAGCCATCGTCGCAAGCTGGAAGGCAGGCCCCATTTGGATGGCCTCGGAATTTCACGACCACAACGACCCCGTGGTACGCGCCGAGTTCCAGTCGGCCTTCGGTGACACCCCTGTGATTTGGGAACCCCACCTCGCCCTCAAGGCCCGCGTGCCCGGTGCAATCGGTTTGATTCGCACGGGCGAACGGCGCATCTACACCAACGTGGTGCTCGAATCGACCTAAGACCGGCTGTCGGTCCCTGGGCGCTAGTGGCCCTCGAACTCTCTGACGAGGACCGCACAGCGCACTCCATCCAATAAGCTCCTTCGGTGCCCAAACGGGCAAGATTGTCTCGCTAGTATTCCGATCAACCGGGGAAACTGCGGCGCAAAGCGGCCAGCAGCAGCAGCAAGAGCATGCCAATTCCCAGGAGCAATCGTTGGGCGCTGATTCGGCCCCGGGTCACCTCTGCTGCTCGAGTGCTGGCGTTGCCGACCCAGGGAATGCGCAACCGGGTCTGACCTAATGGAATTTCCGACGAAGCTGGCTCCGCAACCCAGGTCGTCTTGCTCTCGATAGGTCCCGCAGCGACGCCGGCTGTGAATCGTGGTGAAAGGGGAGTCGCATCGACCTCCAATATCAGGGGCCCCAGCGCCAGGGCTTCTTCCTCCGAGAACGAAGCGCGCATCCACTCTCTCCGGGCCAGCCGATCCGCGAAGCTTACGCGAGACGTCCAAACGGCCATAGGAATGGAAAGCACCCACACACCCATCACCGGCCCGCAGAACGCCAGATAAGAGGGAGCTTGGATGGCCAAGGCCACGATCCACACCGCCCCCAATACGGTCGCCGGCCAGAACACCGCGGCTGCTTCTGACCAAGACACCGCATCGTCCGGACGGCGTGACGGACTCTTCCAAGACCGAGCTTGACCCAGCAGCAGACCCACGATGATCCGCGCATGCAGGTACAGCATCAGCGGGCCAAAAAGAACACTGCCCAGGGTATCGAGCATGAAGGAGCCAAACCCATAGTGGGACGTGCCTCGTCGGGCCACCGTCCTCACCCAGGCCAACCCCTTGGGCACAAGTTGGAGCAGGTAGATGTTCAGGAGCACCAGCCAGCCGGCTCCGATGCCATCACCTCCCGAGCGTCGGCACGCGTCGATCGAACCCAGCAGCATAATAGCGATCACCGGCAGGCTCATGAAGTAGCCCGTGAACATGTAGAAAAGCCACATCCGCTGCCCAAAGCGGATCTCGCTGGAAAGCACGAGAGCGAGGTTGAGGAAGTCTCCCTGACACCAGCGGCGATCGCGTTCGGCGGAAGAAAGAACATTGGCCGGCATTTCTTCGAAGCTGCCCCCTTCGTCCAGATCAAGGTCCACATCCCAACCGGCCCGCCCCAGCAAACTCGCCTCATGCACATCCTGGCTCAGCACCGGCCCGCCCTGGGGCGGTGACCAAGGATAGACCGGGAGCATGGCATGTTCGGCAAACGGCCGGATCCGCATCAACGCGTTGTGCCCCCAGTAGATGCCTTCCGGACCCAACAGCCAACGCAGCCCCGCGCTGTAAAGTGCCGATTGCGGGTTCTGGCTGCTTTGCATGATCCGGGCGAACAACGTCCTCGCCCGGTAGAGGGTCATGAGCGACTGAATGAGCGCCGTGTGCGGCCGTTGCTCCAACTTTCGAATGAGCCGACGGATGCGCTCGCCCGTCATCGCGCTGTCGGCATCCAGCACCAGCATGAATTCGTAGTCCGCCCCGTGGAGCCGCAGGAAGTTCGCCACATTGCCCGCCTTGTAGCCGGTGCGCTCGCTGCGGCGCACCAGAAAGAGGCGTCCGGAACCCGACCGATTCGCCTCAAAATGGCGCAAGAGCCCCGAGCAGGCGCGTTCTTCTTCCAATCGCACTTCGGGATCGGTGCTGTCGCTCAGCACGAAGAAATCACAGGTAGACGCCAGGCCGCTGGATTTGGCGCTCAACCAAATGCGCTCGATCCCCAACGCCACCCGAGCCACGTCTTCGTGGTAGATCGGCATCACCATCGCCGTGCGGGTGGTGGGGATGCCCGTGGTATCCTCCGTCTCCTCCGGAACCCGCCCACTCACCAAGAAGCCGAGCAATCGCAATACCCAGGCGACGGCCGCGAAGACGGCCAGCAAGACGAACAACGCGCACACCGTCGAAGTCAGCCCATCTGCCGGGCCCCGGAAGAGTCCCCCAGAGAATCCTTGGACCCCCAACCCCACCCACAGTCCCGCCGTCGTGAATAAGAGAATCCTCCGCGCTGGGACCGGAAGGCGCCACAGCCAGCTCGCAAGAGGGCGCATCGGGGCCTATTACTTTTCCGGGTCGACCGGGGTGATGAACACATCCGGGAACCCCCAATTCCAAAACGGGAAGTTGCCGATGGTGTCTACTGTGTAGGTCCCGGTCATCGCCTTGGCCAGATCTTGGGTAGGCCGCTCACCGGAGGACTTATACTGGGCGACATGGCCATCCAGAAAGCCGAAGTTCACCTTCGTGCGGGAAACGTGGCGCGGTTGCCAATCTAGGTTGTCCCAGTCCACCACCAGTTCGGCCGGGCGCATTTGGCTCAGGCCCACCCGGCTACCGATGATCTGCCCCAACTCGTTGGTCTGGTAGAAGCGGGAGCAGTCGTTGAATTTGTAGTCAGTTACCCAAGTGGTGCCATCGGCGTTAGTGATGGTGCACGCCCGTTTAAGGGGCATCACCGGCTCGTAGGTCCATTCCGAAAGGCTGTAGGGCCCCCTTGGCGACTTCCCCTTTGCGGCCGGACACTTAAAGACTGCTCGGCTCCGCCCCACGTAGTTGCTGAGCGCAGTCCACTGCCGGTATTGAGTAGCGAACGTGAACCACGGATAGCTGTCCTGATTGTCACCGGCATACAAAGTCAGCGCCAACCCCAGCTGCCGCTCATTGGAGACACACTGAATGGTGTAGGCCCGATCCTGCGCCTTGCTCACCGCAGGCACAATCAACGCCGCCAAAACCCCAATAATCGCAATAACCACCAAGAGTTCAATGAGGGTGAAGGCTAATTTCTGTATGGATACTGACCCGCTAAATATCACAAACTAATTTAGTTATTTTTTCTAACAACCTGCTTCGCGATGAAATGTTAGTGATTAACTTTTTTGGTTGTGATTTTAATTCTGCTTGCGATTATTTTTAGATTCGTAGTGATTTGCATTGCGATACTACAAACTACAATTCAAAGCCGGTAAAGCCTCGCCAGCCCACGTTGTTTTAGAATATGTGAATGGAACACTCACAGTACCGCCTACACTAAGGTCACCGACAATCCCGAGTTCGATGTTGGCTCCGCCACCAATTAAACCAGCAAGTTTTGCAATACCTTTTTTCAGAAGTTCGAGATCGACTTTTCCTTTGACGGAACCCTCATAATCTGCAGAAAGATAGATGCAAAACCCTCCAGTCATTGTCACCTTGGTTCCTACACGGCTTCTTTCATTATATTTATTACCGGCAACACAATCGCATGGTTTCGGATTCGAATCCGGAGCTTTATATGTACCATTCTCAAGCTTTGCGCAGTTGGCGCAATTTTTAATACACCATTGCCGTTCAGAAATGCTCTGCGCAACGGATACATACCCTGACGAACAATCCTTTGCTTTACTTTCAACTTGTACTGATTTCGGGTCCCCATCATTCGTTTGATTTGGACCCTGCGGATCTGATGAGGAATGATATTGAGAACCGAGCGTGGTTATGAATGTTTGTCCGAGACAGAGCAAAATCCAAGCAAAATTTGTTGCTTTGTTTTTGTTATTCATTTTTGTTTTTGTTTTTATTTACCGAAAAAATAATCAAAGCAAACGATACAAATGCAAAAATATTAAAAAGCTAGTTATAATTAACCTTGAACGCGTCGCCATCTTGAACTCGCTCGTGTGGCGCGCGGGCCATGGTTGTTGATCTCTTTGAGAGATAAATCCAGTTCTATTATCTGTCAGCATATACTTTGATCCACTGACTTCAGGATAAAGATTTTGTGGATGGAAATTTGTATCACTCAATGCTTCAATAGATAATTTGTATCGAGTTGGAGGGAACACCTTTCCCAACCGATAATCGTTAATTAATATTCGTGATGGAATCGAATCATTGTACACCAAATTATTTGCAAAATATTTGACTTCAAACAAAATCGTCTTAAAATCAATGTCTTCTGGTTTATTAGAATAGGAACTGGATATTTCTCTGCTGACAATTATTCCATGGTTTCGTGTTTCCTTGACGTACGGTCCACCCATTCGATTTACAATTATTTCTTCGCGAATAACCGAAAAGATTTGTGAGTCTCGCAAAGAATCTACCGCTGCAGTCAATTTTTGAGTAATATTATTACTGGTCCAAAATAGCGGCATTAAAATTAACTCATCTTGAAAACTTAGTGGTACAAGATTGTTGGATTTATCGTTTTTCGCACGAATCCAAGCTGAGTCCTGCCCGTTCGTTGATTCAGCTCGCCACCAACGGCCATAATCATATTCATCGACTACCGATTGTGAAACTAGGTTTCCGTCATCTCCACGGATTTGTAGGAACACGCTTCCAGAGCCAAATACGATTGTAAAACGGTTAGTGCGAAGGAGGTGGGCATCAATAGATTCAAAGCACTCAAGAGTGCCTTCCAGACGTTGAACATTAACTCTCTTAAGACCGTAACCACAGCCCAAAGAAGATGCTAAAATCATCCAAACGAAACTCTTTAATATTAACTTGATCGACCTATTTACCATGCACCTACTCCACAAGTTGCCCGAATTGTGCGCGAGTAATACGCTGCGCGATCTAGGATTGCTTTCTGATTGATCCCCGTTTGGAAGCATCAAGCGCTGGCTTTGCACGGCGGACGTGCTTGCCACCGACGGACGGGTTGGGCAACTCGAAGCTGAATTATGGCGTCTGGCTAGTGGCATCGGGAACTTCAATATTTGCTAGTTAAATACATAATATTGTCAATTATTTTTCTCATCAAATTATTTTTTATCCAAGGACCACGGCAGGCGCGGCGGTGACGCCGTCAGATCATAGGAGCGAAAGCGGTCCGCCTTTAGGGTGCTCCGGTGCAGGGAGTTGGAGTGCACCGCCACCCATGCCCAATCGGAAGTGCCAGGAACGTCGAGGCGGATTCGGTAGGGTTGTTGGGCGCTGTGCCCCAAAGTAAAACGCACCAAGCCATTGGTGTCCGTGCGACCGGCCAACACGGAAAACAGCATGGGGTCCACAAACTTGGTAGCTCCGGCCGCTTGGCCACCCATGCCGTTGCCCAACCAGACTTGCACTTCGACCCGGGCACCCGACAGCGGACGGTCGCGTTCCAGCACGGTCACTTCCACCTCACCGCTCGGATAGTGTTGGCCGATGGTGTTCTCGAGCATCTCCCACTGGGATTGATCATGGGCTGCCCAACTTCCTGGCTCCGACGTCGGCACCAGGCTGACCGCCTTGGGCACCCGGTGCATCCACGGGGTTTCCCAGGTCCGCTCATAGGCGGAGACATCACAGGGGTGCCAGCGTCGGTTCTCCGCGTCCCAAATTTCCACCCAGTAATGAGGATTCCCAATGGTCGGCCAAAAGGTGTACACCGGTCGGACTCTCAGCCCGAGGGCGTTGCCGATCTCCGCGTAGGTTTCACAGAAGGCCCGACAGCCGCCTCGCGCGCCAGCGGTGGCCCAATCGAGACGGCCGAACCAATCTTGCGTCCACTGTTCACGGCGTTGGCGATCGTGCAGCCACTCGTGCAGCGCGTCGGCTTTGGTGGCCGTCCCGGGTTTCTCAGCGACCGCCTCCGCTGCCTGGCGTACCCAAGGATCCAGCCGATATCGCAGTCCTCCGGGAATGTCCGGGGATAAAACTCGAAGGATTAGGAACACCGCTACCAGGACTCCAGCTGCGATGCGTTGCCCAAGTTGAACCGGCGTCCGCGATCTTCCTGCGGCGGGAGATCCAGATGGAAGAGGAGCGGCCATGTTCGGGTCTGATCTCGCGGTTCAACCGAGAATCAGCCCTTTGCTTGCTGCGAGGGCTCGCCCGTGGGTCGGGTACGAGCCACGACTTCCGAAAGATCACCCGTGCCGGCCAACAGCAGCACCCAGAAGGGAACAGCGAGTGGGATCCGGAACAGTACCCCATCGAACCAAGTTCCGATGAGCAGCACCAGGAGGGGAGCGACATTGGGGTTGATCTCTTGGTGGGCGAGACGCAAGCGGCTGCCCACCAGCACGAGGAACAGCCCCACCGCCGGCACTCCCATGCCCGCCGCCAGTGTCAGGGAGTCATTGAGCTGAATCGCAGCCGTCTCCTTCAAATGCGCCGGTTTGAACTCTCGGGCGTAGGTCGCATCCACCTGATTGAGCCCCCAACCGGTGACGGGCCGGGCGGCGGTCATCCGGGCGGCCCCGACCCAGGCGTCCACGCGGTTGCGCCAGGAACGATCGGTGTTGTTGGCCACAGTGCCCACTCGGCGGAGGAGTGGGTTCTGTAAATCCTTGAGGAACCACAGAGAACTCAATCCTCCCGCCATCAACGCCACGAGCGACAAACGAAACACAAACCAGCGTCGACGATCAGGAATCGACCCGGCCCGCGCACGGGAGCGAAGGGCATGCAGCACCGGAGAAAATCGAACCCACCCACACCACACCATAGCTACTAGAAATCCCAACCACGCGCCGCGACTGTAGCTACGGAGCATGCCCAGCGCGGCGGGGACTAGTGGCAGCAAGAGAAGCCATGCCCTTCGATCGGTATTCCTCTTATTCAAACGGTGGTTGCTGGCAGCCTGTTTCCATGGGGCGAGCCGGAACAACCAAGCCAGGCAAGCAGTCGACAGGCAGGCGGCCAGCAATCCATAGGTGTTGGGGTTGTTCCATAACCCTGTGGCGCGGCGCGCCTCCCGGTAATGATAAACTTGGAACAGGGGCCAATGCCACAGACTGACCGCCGCCAGTCCGAAGGCGCCGACCCAGAACGCTGGCCAAAAACGGCGCGGTAAATGCAAAGATGCCACTACACGCCAAACGCCGGCGAGCCAGATGCCAGCGAGAATGAACAACGATTCCGTGGACCCGGCAGCGGTGAAGTAGCGGCCAGCGTAGTGCGCCACGGTCAGGCCCAGGAAGCCGAACAACGCCCAGTCGCTGACACTCGGCCGCTGGCCTGTCCGTCGCCAATTCAGGAACACGGGCACCCCCGCCCAGAGAGCGGCATTCAACGCCAACGCGCTGAAGATCTGCCAATGGCCGTTGCGATTCTGAAACACCAACGCGACCTCCGAACGCAGTACCAGCCACTCGGGAGAAAGCGCCACAGCAGACAAAAGATCCCACAGCAGCAAGACCCAGAACGCTGCCAGCAGTGGGAAACCGAACCAGGGTGCTTGAGGGGGATAACTAATAGATTTAAGAGCAACGAATTTCCCTATTCGTTAGCAATCAAAATCATATCAGGTAATCGAATATAAAAATAACCCGTTTTACCCGAGATCACCTCTGCTTCACTACCACGGTTGGGGATAGGGGTGACTTCTCCGGCCATCCCTCAACGAGAGCCACTCCGTGTCTGGAAGACTTTGATTCCCAAGTCTTCTTGGCACAACGGATTCGGCCCAAAAGGCTGGAGTTTCGAGCCGATTCAACCGTTCCGCTGCGTCGTTCTCCCAGCAGCCTTTGAGTGATGCCTGCCTAGGCCGCTTTCACACCCATCTCGCGCAAGGTCTCGGCGATGGCGTTGACCACGGCGCGCATGTCCTTCTCGAAGAGGCGGCCGATGTTGCCAATGCGGAAGGTGTCGGCTTGGCTAATCTTGCCCGGATACAGCAAAAAGCCCTTCTCGGCCACGAGCCGGTAGAACTCGGTCCAAACGAAGGCCGAATCCTTCGGGTACACGAAGCTGGTGATGATGTGGCTTTGCACCGCCGGCGGCAGGTAGGACTTCAGACCGATGGTCCGCATGGCCGCAATGAGGGCGGCGTTGTTGGCCTGATATCGCGCGGCACGGGCGGCGATGCCGCCTTCCTGTTCGAGTTCTTTGAGCGCCTGCGCAAAGGCCAGAATACTGTGGGTGGGCGGCGTGTAGCGGAACTGGCCGTTCTTTTCGAAGCCCTTCAATTGGTCCAACAAGTTGAGGCTCAGGCTGCGCGCCCAACCCTCGGTGGCCAAGAGCACCGCACGGCGGCAGAGCACGAAGCTGAAGCCCGGCACGCTCTCCACGCACTTGTTGGCCGACGAAATGATGAAGTCGATGCCCGCAGCCTCCAAGTCGATGGGGTAGCCGCCGAAGCTGCTCATGGCATCGACGATGTACACCTTGCCATGGCGCTTGGCCACTGGGCCCAACGTCTCGATGGGGTTGAGTACGCCCGTGGTGGTCTCGCAATGGACCGCCGCCACATGAGTGATGGCCGGATCGGAGGCCAACAGCGCGTCCAACGCTTCCGGGGTCGGCGGGGTGTCTTCGGCCGTGCGCAGCACCGTGTGGGCAATCCGAGCCTGCTGGAGCATGAGGAGGATGCGCTCGCCGTAGGCGCCGTTGGACAGCACGGCCACTTTGCCTTCGGGCGGGATGGCGCTCTGGAACACCGCTTCCACGCCGAAGGTGCCGCTGCCTTGCATCAAAATGGCTTCCCAGCCCGACTCGCGCGATACCCCGCCAAGTCCGAGAAGGGCCTGTCGCACCTCGGCCACCAAGTTGTTGAACTCCCAGTGCCAAGAACCGGCGTCGTGGAGCATGGCCTGCTTGACCGCGAGCGAAGTCGTCAGCGGTCCAGGAGTGAACAGCAGGGCGTCTTGGGAAGTGGGTAATTTCGGCGTCATGGTGATCGAGTGGCGCTCTGGGAATTTTCCCGTGGCGCTTGGAGATGCTACAAATACGGGGCGTTTAATCAATTCCCACGCGCTGCTCGATGCGCACCGAAGTTGATCGAATCCGGGGGCCTCAGCACCCTCGGTTGTTGAGCCCTCGCGCAGTCCTCGATTGAAAGCCGGCGGCGAGGTTCCTAGCCTGTCCCCACGGAGATACCCAGAGCCCGATACGATCCCTCGATCCCTCGATCCCTCGATCACGACCTCACCATGAACCCCGCCCAACCCCGCCGCACCTTCCTCGCCACTGTTGCCGCCGCTACCGCCGCCACGGTCTTGCCGTGGACCGGTTGTAAACCCTCAGAGGGCGGCGCTGCTGGAGCCGCTGGAGCCGACACCATTAAGGTGGGCGAGTTCTGCTCCCTCACCGGCACGGAGGCCACCTTTGGTGTGTCTTCCCATGAAGGAACGGTCTTGGCCATTGAGGAGATCAACAAGGCCGGCGGCGTGTTGGGCAAACAACTTCAACTGCTACACGAAGACAACCGATCTACGGCCGGTGAGTCGGTGACCATTGTTAAAAAATTCATCAGCCGCGACAAGGTGGTGGCGGTGCTAGGTGAGGTGGCCTCCGGACGCTCGCTCGAGGCCGGTCCGGTGTGTCAGGCAGCGGGCATCCCCATGATCTCGCCTTCGTCCACCAATCCCAAGGTCACCGAGGTCGGCGACTGCGTCTTCCGGGTGTGCTTCACCGATCCCTTCCAGGGCCGACTCATCGCCGAGTTCGCCCGCAAGTCGCTCAAGCTCTCGCGAGTGGCGGTGTTCTCGGACGTGTCGTCGGCTTATGGCGATGGGCTGCGCCAGTATTTCAGCGACGCCTTCACGGCGGCCGGCGGCCAAATCGTGGTGCAGCAAAAGTACTCCTCGAAGGACAAGGACTTCAAAGCACAGCTCACGGCCATCAAGGGGGCTAATCCCGAGGGCATTTGTGTGCCGGGCTACTACAACGAGGTCGGACTCATCGTGAAGCAGGCCCGCGAGCTGGGTATCACCGTGCCGATGTTCGGCGGTGACGGCTGGGAGGCCCCGGAGCTTATCCAAATCGCCGGCGGCGAGGCGCTCAAGAACACTTACTACTCCACGCACTTCTCACCCATCCAAGACACCCCAGGAGCCAAGCTGTTCGTGGCCGCCTACAAGGCGCGCTATCAAGGCAAGACGCCCGATGCGATGGCGGCCCTCGGCTACGATTCGGCCAAGGTGCTGGCCGACGCCATCCGGCGCGCCGGCTCAGCCGAACCGGCCAAGATCAAGGCAGCGTTGGTTACCACAGACTTGGTCGCCGCCAGCGGCCGCACCCGCATGGATGCACAACGCAACGCCCCGAAGGCGGCGGTGATCATCACGGTCGAGAACGGTCAGTTCAAATTCGTGCAAACCGTCGAGCCTTGATCGCCGGCTTGAATTTTCTGCGGGTGGGAATCCAGGGCGGTCACTGCTCCGCCTTGGGTACCAACCGGTAGCGAAGGTAATCGCGGGACACGCCCAATCGCCGGCCGGCCGCCGACACATTGCCGCCGGACTGTTCCAGGGCCGCTCGAATAATCTGCAGAATGGCTTCCTCCAGGTCGAAGCCTTGCTCCGGAAACTGAAAGCCGGGGTTCCACCAAGAATCCATTCCCGCGTGGGCCCCGCCAAGACCGGGGGACGTCACTGTCGCCGGATTTTCCGGAGACCCTCCGCCCGCCCCCAAAAGCGAATCGAAGTTCAACGCCTCGCCATCTTCGAACACAAGGGCCCGCTCCAATTCGTGGGCCAGTTCCCGGACATTGCCCGGCCAGCCATAGCCCAGAAGACGACGGCGTCCCGTCTCGGAAATGGATCGGACCGGCAGGCGGTGACGCACGGCGATTCCCTCCATGAGGGAAGCCGCCAGCGGCAAGAGATCGGCTCCCCGATCTCGCAGTGGCGGAATCGACAGGCGGAAGAGGTCCAGGCGGTGGAGGAGGTCGGAACGAAAGCTTCCCTGGGCGACGAGTTGGCGAAGGCCTTGGTTGGTGGCCGCAATGACCCGAACGTCCACGGCAATATTCTTCGAGCCGCCGACCCGACGAATCCGGTGGTCTTCGAGCACCGTCAATAACTTGGCCTGAATGGGGAGTGAGAGGCTGCCCAATTCGTCGAGGAAGAGCGTGCCGCCATGAGCGGCCTCGAAGAGTCCGATGCGGGTGGTGCGTGCATCGGTGAAGGCCCCCTTCTCGTGGCCGAAGAGTTCCGACTCGGCCAGGTGCTCCGGGATCGCTGAACAATTGATTTCCACCCAGGGTCCCTCGACCCGAGGTCCTTCGCGATGGATCCGACGAGCTAAGGAGGTCTTGCCGGTACCGGTCTCACCTTCGATGAGTACCGGTGCCAGATGGGTCTCCATCCGTCGATCGGCAGCGACGATACGTTCGATTTGAATCTTGAGACCGGCCAGAGCGTTCCCGAAGAAGTAGCCGGGGCTTTCGGCGCGTTGCTGCTCGGCCACGCGGCGGCCTGCCTGGGTGGACCGGGCACGGCGAAGAGTCAGCGCCAGCGCCTCCGGCTCGAAGGGCTTAGTGAGGTAATCGAGAGCGCCCAATCGGATGGCCTCCACCGCCCCAGAAATCCCTCCCTCGGCCGTCATGATCACCACGCCCGTGTGAGCAGGAATCGACTTGTCGCGAAGCAGGTCCGGCCCCAGGCCATCGGGCAGGTTCACGTCCATCAGGGCGAAATCGAAATTCGCCGAGCCCAGCGCCTTGCGAGCCCCGGCCACCGAGTCGGTGGCGGTGACCTCGGCACCCCAACGCTCCAAACTGGCGACCAGATGCCGCCGCCAGAGGGGTTCATCTTCGAGGACCAGAACCGAAAGACCCGTGAGCACCTCGGACGTCATGGTGCTCATCAAAGCTCCAAGGCGCCCCGAAGCCCAAGCATGAAGCGACCAATTTTTTGGGCCTCACTAAAAACACGGTCCGACCGAACCATCGCAACCTGAGGGCTAGCATGGATTGGTGTTCAGCGTCTTCAGGATGAGCAGCACCCAACCAACAGAGGTGCTCATCCAGAGAGCGACTCTTTGTCCATTCCTGACCTTGGACCGATCACCGAACGAAAACTCGGCAACCGCCGTGACGAAGGCAGTGAATGACCGGAGCAGGTTTAAGGGTGTCGTACTTTTGGCGCCTCACCTGGCGCAGTATTGGACCGGATGTCATGGGCAAACTGCGACTCATAGTGTCGCCGACGCTCCAGGATTTGCTCCACATAGTGTCGGGTGCCGGGATAGGTCATCGCAGCCAGAAACTGGGCACTGTTGGTGCGGGCCAGGGGAGCGTTGGTGGCCGACATCCAACGCAGAACATTCCGTCGGCCTGCATTGTAATCGGCGAGCGCGTAGGCGGTGGGATTGTCCGTGGCCGCATACCGCTGGAGCACCTTTGACAAGTAGAAGGATCCCGCGTGCAAATTGGTGGATGGATCCAGAATTTGCTCATGAGAGTAGCGGGGCAGTTTAAGAGCATCCGCCCATTCTTGAGCGGCAACCGCCGTCACCTGCATGAGGCCGATTTCGCCGGCTCGCCCTCGGACCGATGGGTCGAAGCGGCTTTCCTTCCAGACCACGGCCTTCACCAACGAGGGCGGCAAGCGATAGTACTGGGCGACTCGTCGGATTTGCGGATCAAACCGATCT
Organism: Akkermansia muciniphila; assembly: GCA_945893185.1. Classification (GTDB taxonomy): domain Bacteria; phylum Verrucomicrobiota; class Verrucomicrobiia; order Limisphaerales; family UBA9464; genus SXXZ01. Next base: position 23,465 of record CAMDDW010000030.1, read on the forward strand.
TCGTACCGTGACAACCAAAACCAGACGGTGCCTCCACCGCCGATCAGGAACAACAAAATGACAATCCACCGTTTCAAGGTTTGGCTCTGGGAGACCTTAGCCATTAGGCCGGAGACGGAAAGCCGCGGTTGCAACGCGGGTGATTTTTCTGCCGTTCTTTTGCCTGCCTCCGAGAGTTGCTTCAACGGTTGATCATTCGCAATCCGGCGCGAGAATCAGACGCATGAAGGAAGCGTACATCGCCGCCAAAGAACGGTGGGCCCGCAAAATGGCAGGCACGGCGGCGCCCAAAATCCGATCCGAGGAACGGCTGCCTCCCGGGCAACGTCAGGTCCACAATTTTCCTGTTTTGGATTTGGGCGTGAAACCCGAGATCCCCTTGGATCGATGGCAACTGAAGATCGGGGGGCATGTCGAGAATCCGTTGATCCTCGACTGGAAGGACTTCTTGGCTCTGCCACAGTTTACCGACACGAGCGACTTTCATTGCGTCACCACCTGGAGCCAGTTCGACATGCTTTGGCAGGGGGTGGCCTTCTTTACGCTGGCAGATCTAGTTCGTCCCAAGGCCAGCGTCACCCATGTCTTCTTCAAGAGTTACGACGGATACTCTACCAATAATCCGATCGAAGCCTGCCTCGATGATGATGTGCTCATTGCTCATCAATGGAATGGTCAACCCCTCGCCGTGGAACATGGTGGACCGGCTCGGGTGATTTTGCCCAAGCGTTATGCGTGGAAGGGAGCCAAGTGGATCCGGGAGATCACCTTCATGGACCAAGATATCTTAGGATTCTGGGAACTCCGCGGTTACTCCAACACGGCTGATCCCTGGACGGACGACCGCTTTTCGGGCGGAAATCCCACGGATTAAGGTTTCCGAGTTGGAGGTCGAAATTATGGTTTGCTTCTTTTGTGACGTTTATGTTACGTACATAACACGTTTATGAAACGGATCTCCCAATCGTTGGATAAAATTGCCTTGAACTGCCTTCTTTGTGGTCTTGTGGGCTTGTTAGTGGGCATGGTCGCCATCGGTGGCGGCATCTGGGTAGGTGGTGCCTACTATGCGACTCTCGGGATGGCCTTGGCTGCAGGTAGCTTGCTGACGGCATTCCTTTCAGCCTGCTGGGTCCATCGGGATTTTTGATCGCAGCCTCTCCCGAGTTTCTCAGGGAAAATGGCTCTGTGACTAGGTCTAGTCTTGTGACTCTTCAGGGCAGATGTCCTGAAGTGCTTGATGATTTCCTGTTGTCCACCCGGGCTTGGATCTCGTGGGGGACAAAGTCTATCAGGAGATCTCTATAGGACCGGTTTTTTTGGTGAAATAATCGACTGACAACAAAAACGCCGCCCTAGAGGGCGGCGTTTTTGATGAAATTTAAAACTCGTAGCTTCGGTCAGCCAACGATATCGATGCCCATGTTGCGGGCGGTGCCAGCGATGGTGCGGAATGCCGCCTCTTCGCTGTTGCAGTTCATATCAGATCCCTTGGCCTTGATGATCTCCAAGACTTGCTTACGGGTGACTTTGCCAACCTTTTCCTTGTTAGGAACCTTAGATCCCGAGGCGATTCCAGCCGCTTTCTTAAGCAGCACGGAAGCCGGAGGGGACTTCAGAATGAAGGTGAAGGACTTATCCTGATAAACGGTGATGATCACGGGGATCACCAGACCAGGACGGTCCTTGGTGGCTGCATTGAACTCCTTACAGAAGCCCATGATGTTGATGCCCTGCGAACCCAATGCAGGACCCACGGGAGGGGCCGGATTGGCCTGACCGCCGGGGATTTGCAGTTTAACGATGCCTGTGACTTTCTTTGCCATGTTCTATCCAGTTTGTTTGGGGCGGGGTGTACGACGTCGCTTGAGAGGCATCACGACTTCTCTACCTGCCAGTATTCAAGTTCGACGGGCGTTTTCCGCCCGAAGATATCTACGGTCACCTTGAGCTTGCCTTTGTCAGGCTCCAACTCTTCGATGACGCCAGTGAAGTTGAGGAACGGACCGTCGTTGATCTTGACGGTCTCACCGATGTCGAAGTTGACCTTCGGACGCTCAGTGTCTTCACTGTCAGAAATTTGCACCTTAATGGTGGCGATCTCATCGTCGGTGACGGTCATGGGGCGCTCGCCGCCCACGAAACCGATCACACCTTGGATGTCCTTGATGAAGTACCAAGGCTTTTCCATCGGGCGCTTGCCTTCGTCGAGCAATGCCATATCGACGTAGACGTAACCCGGGTGAAGTTTGCGATTGGTGATGGTTTTTTTGCCACCACGAACCTCAACCACCTTCTCCATCGGAAGAAGAACCTCGCGGATGTATTCTTCCATCTCGTCGGTCTTGATCCGACGATTGATGGTATCCCGGACCTTCTGCTCCTGACCGGCTAGGGTGTGCAGGACAAACCACTGGGTGTTCATGTGCAGAATCGGGATCGAAAGGGGTTTGGACGAAAACGTTTAACTCAGGAGACCTTGATGAGCGCCTTGACGAAGCTCACCACCACAAAATCGGAGGCCATCGTAAAGAACCCCAGCAGACCAATGACGACGAAGATCAGCACTGTGGACTGAATCAACTCATCGCGAGAAGGCCAGTTGCACTTCTTAAGTTCCTGCTGTGTGGCCGACACATAGGTGGTGAGCCGCGTCAAATGCCCTTGCTTCCAGGCAAAGGCGAAGATCGCGCTGATCACGGCGAACCAAATCAGAAACGGAAGATATTCTTTCACGGTATTTAATATTGGCGGAGGGGGAGGGATTCGAACCCCCGGTGAGCGTCAGCCCACAGCGGTTTTCAAGACCGCCGCATTAGACCACTCTGCCACCCCTCCGGGAGACTGGCAGGGCGTGAGGGACTTGAACCTTCAACCAACGGTTTTGGAGACCGCTACTCTACCAATTGAGCTAACGCCCTGTTCACTGACACCGACGACTCTAACAGAAAAGAAAGCGGAGGGGAAGGATCAAACACCAAGGATTGATCCTTCCCTACCGTTGAAAACCTTAGGCCGCCAACACTTCAGCGACGCGGCCTGCACCGATGGTGCGACCACCTTCGCGGATGGCGAAACGGAGACCCTTCTCCATGGCGACCGGTGCGAACAACTCGACATCGACCGACACGTTGTCACCCGGCATGACCATTTCAATACCTTCAGGCAACGTGATCGAACCGGTCACGTCGGAGGTACGGAAGTAAAACTGCGGGCGGTACTTGGTGAAGAACGGGGTATGGCGACCACCCTCTTCCTTGTTGAGGACGTACACCTCGGCCTTGAACTTCGTGTGGGCCTTGATAGTGCCCGGCTTGGCGAGAACCATGCCGCGCTCGACGTCTTCTTTCTTGGTGCCGCGGAGCAGCACGCCGACGTTGTCGCCGGCTTGGGCGCTGTCCAGCAGCTTGCGGAACATTTCGATGTCGGTCGCCGTGGTCTTGCGGGTGTCCTTGAGTCCCACGATTTCGACTTCGGACATCTTGTTGATGACACCGCGCTCCACACGACCGGTCACGACAGTACCGCGACCTTCAATGTTGAACACGTCTTCGATGCACATCAGGAAGGGCTTGTCCTGCTCACGCAGGGGCTCCGGGATAAAGGTATCCAAGGCGTTGAGCAAACTGGCGATGGCGGCTTCGCCCTCCGGAGTTCCATTAATGGCGGCGGTGGCCGAACCACGAATGATCGGGGTCTTGTCGCCAGGGAAACTGTACTTGTTGAGGAGGTCGACGATTTCCATCTCGATGAGCTCGAGGAGATCGGCGTCGGCCAAATCAACCTTGTTCAGGAACACCACGATGTGCGGAACACCCACCTGGCGGGCCAAGAGGATGTGCTCGCGGGTCTGGGGCATCGGACCGTCGGCAGCGCTAACCACCAGAATCGCACCGTCCATCTGGGCGGCACCGGTGATCATGTTCTTCACGTAGTCAGCGTGTCCTGGGCAGTCCACGTGAGCGTAGTGACGGTTCGGGCTCTCGTACTCGACGTGCGACACAGCGATGGTCACGGTCTTAGTATCATCACGGACGGTTCCGCCCTTGGTGATGTCTTTGTACTCGATCAAAGGGGCCAACCCTTTGCGATGCTGTACTGCGACGATTGCGGCGGTGAGGGTGGACTTGCCGTGGTCGACGTGGCCGATGGTACCCACGTTCATGTGGGGCTTCGTCCGGTTGAAGGTTTCTTTAGCCATGTGTCGTATCGTTTTCTATTCTTCGTTTCTGAAAGCCGTATCTAAAAGTCGTGTCTGATTTTTCTCTCGTTCGCGACTTTTGTCTTTTCTATCTTTTTCGTCTTTTTTGTTTTTTCGTCTTTTGAACGCGTTTTTTTAAACGAGCCCTAAGTCTTCGATCGGTTGAATTTGTTCTCGATTCCGTTTTGAACTCCGGTCGGATTCGCTGCGGTTGGATTCACTGGGATTTAGCCAGAACTCCAAGCCAGGAAACCAACCGAACTTCTTGCTGAACTCTTATATACAAATTCTGACTCCAACAAATTTTGACTCCCACAAATTCTGAAGCCGAATGGAGCCCGCGATCGGGCTTGAACCGATGACCTCGTCCTTACCAAGGACGTGCTCTACCAACTGAGCTACGCGGGCCCTGTTCGTTTGCCAACTCCTCCAACCCACGGACGCAACAATTACCCCTTCGGGCTACTTACTTCGTCTATCGGCCGGTTGCCATCTTCCGACAGCAAAAATTCCGATCTCCAGTCCGACAAGGACCGGAAACCGAACACGGTGCACGCAACGCTTCGATTGAGCCGAAAAAGATAGAAACGCTGATGGAGGGTGTCAACAGTGTTCTGAGAAAATTCGATTCGAAAATGTGCTTGTCCGATCGGATGAACCGACTTAGGGCCGCACTTTGGCGGCGTGTTTGATTCGAAGGCCTCACTTCGCCGGACGGATGTCTCCGGAGCCTTCCTCCGTCGTTTTTACGACTAGGCGCAGCCGGATTGCTCAGTCCTGCCCGGATCACCCAATCCACGGCCATCGCTAAAAACGAGGGTGAAAGAAACTCGAAGGACTGCCCTGCGGCAGGACGGCGGGCGGATGAGCACTGCAGCTCAAACGCTGTAGATCGTGCTCCCGTCACTGACGGCCGGCTTGGGAGTCTGAACGATCACCTTGAGAATGTCTGCGAGAACAAGGATGGGTTCCTGGGTCGAATCAATTTGGTGAATCAACGAGTCCGCATAGCATTCCAAAACAGCGCGAGTCTCCCGCTTGTAGGTTTCCAAACGACTGCGGATGGTCTCCACATTGGCGTCGTCGAGCCGGTTCTCCTTCAAGGCGCGTCGCTGGAGCCGCACGATGAGCTTGTCCATCACCGGACAGAACAAGTTGAAGATGGCTTTCACGTCGATCATGTCGCGCATAATTTCAGCTTGACGGGGGTTTCGCGGAATCCCGTCCAGAAGAAGCGTGTCGGCCTCCGGGTTGAACCGACCTGTCGCAGCCAGTCCGTCCATGGATTGCTTCCAGAGTTGGATGGTAGGCTCGTCAGGAACCAGTCTGCCGTTGGACGCGTATTCAACGAACACCCGGCCGAGGGCAGAATCTACCCGGAGATTGCGGAAGGCATCTCCACAGGAAAAATGCACGAAATTGGGGATCTGACCGAGGATCTTGCCCTGAGTACCTTTGCCTGCACCCGGTGCCCCAAAGAGAAGAATGGCTCGATATTTCATCGAAACAATTTCGACTTCAGGCGTTTTTGTTGCGGAGTTTAACCTCGAGAACCTGGGCAAATTCGACGGTTCTTTCAGCTCCATCCGAAGATTTCAGTGCCAGGTCGCTGCCACTAATGCGGCTAATCCGGGTGGCCACAATGACGCCAGCGGCCGTGCTGATATCCAGCACCAGATCCTTGTCGGCCTCAGAGGCCACAACCTTGAAGAGCGAGGGGAACTGGGTCTCGAAGAAGCGGCGATTGAAGGTTGTTTCACCACGACGGAAATGTTTGGGCAAGCCCTCGTTCGAGCCCGCAGCGCTCCGGGCAGCCGGGCCCGCGGAGCTGGAAGCGGCCGAAGCAGCCACCGGTTGGGCAGGCACACTAAGGGACTGGGCAGCAACCGCCTCATCGGTCGCACTCACCACGACCTCCTCCTCGCGTCGAGGCAGCGCCAAGAAGATGATCGGACCGATCACGGGTAATACGGCCGACACTCCGCAGACCAGCGGAACCGCACGCCAGCGGAACCGCGCGATCTCGTAGGCGGCGTACAAGTTGGCCAAGTAGAGAAATCCGAGGAGGATCAGTCCGTTGGGACTCGTCAGGGCCGCGTAGATCCCCTTGCCTGCAATGTCGGCCGCGGGTCGAGCAACCCGCTCGGGCTGGCGGACATCAATTTTTCGGGCTTCAACGCGAGCAATATCTTCGGCCGGGGGTTCCAACATCGGTTCGACAAAGCGGCCAGCACGGGGATGGCGTGCCAAAGACTTGAGTGTCGCTTCGTCCAGTTTGGCCCAGTCAACGCGGGGAGAAAAAATTCCAGACTGCTGCCGGACGATGAGTCCGTCGGCATCAGCGGCAGACACTTCGCCCACGTAGACGTCACCGGTGATGGTGCGGAACTCCCCACCGATGACCCGCGACACCAGGCAAAACAGCAATGTCCACCAACGAAGAAGGCGCATAGTTCGCATAGCGTTGGCAAACCAACCGGGCCGGTAAACCAAATTTCTTGGCCACCCGCAAAGCCGAGCAGGGCGACACGACGCACTGCTTCGATGACCTTGAACCCGAAGAGACGGTTCAATCTCCAGTGTGGAACGAGACAAGGTAGTGCTCAAACTCATGCCGGAGGTAGGGCGGGAGACGAACCCGGAAGCAGGCCTCTTCGCCGGAATAATCCTGCTCGACGACCTGCGCCACCGAGTGGAGGCGGCTCATGACCTTCTGCTCATGGTGGGGGATTCGAATCTCTACGAATTCCCGGATCGGCTTGAGCATGGCCCCCAACTCTGCAAAGAGGGTCTCGAACCCTTGCTTCTTGCGGGCAGAAACCGCCACAGCTTTGGGAAATTGCTGGCAACACATTGCGGCCATTTCGGTGGCTCCGGGCTTATCGATTTTATTGAAGACCATAAGCATGGGCTTTTCTTGGGCTCCGATATCGGTGAGCACTGCATTGACCGCTTCCATTTGCTGGGGAGCGTTGGGATGGCTGGTGTCCACCACGTGGATGAGCAGGTCGGCCTCGACAACTTCCTCCAAAGTTGCCTTGAAGGCCTCGACCAGGCCGTGCGGCAGCTTGCGGATGAATCCCACCGTGTCGCTCAAGAGCACGTTCTGGTTGGAAGGCAGGCGAAGCCGGCGCGTGGTCGGATCGAGGGTGGCGAAGAGCATGTCTTCGGCGAGCACCTCGGAGCCGGTCAGGGCGTTGAGCAGCGTGGATTTTCCGGCGTTGGTGTAGCCCACGATCGAGGCCAAAGGCCACTGGTGGCGCTGACGGCCTTCGCGCTGGGTGGATCGCTGACGCCGAACTGTGGTGAGCTCAGTGCGGATCTTATCGATGCGTTCCTGCGTCTTGCGGCGATCGGCCTCAAGCTGAGATTCGCCCTCACCACCAATCGACCCGGTGGAACCCCGCTGGCGGGAAAGGTGGGTCCAGTAGCGGGTGAGCCTCGGCATGAGGTACTGCAGTTGAGCCAACTCGACTTGCAGCTTGCCTTCCCGGGTGCGGGCCCGCTGGGCGAAGATATCGAGGATGAGCGCTGTGCGGTCGATGACCTTCGCTCCGAAAATCTCTTCCAAATTTCGGGCCTGGGCCCCGGAAAGTTCTTCGTCGAAGAGGACGGTATCAGCATTGGACTCCTTGGCGGCCTTGGCGAACTCCTCGGCCTTGCCCGCCCCAATGAACGTGCCCGAGTGCGGTGCGTCCAACCGCTGGGTTCCTTGCCCCACTACCGCCACTCCGGCCGTGTTGGCCAGTTCGGCCAACTCATCGAGGGAGTCCAAGACATCCCATGCTGTTTGGCTTTTGAGTTCGACGCCCACGAGGAAGGCGCGTTCGGATTTCTTGTCCGCGGTATCAATGAGGGCTTTCACAGGGGATGACTGACGGTGGTGGAATGATAGCAGTAGAACAGATTTCTGGCCATACTTGGGATGCTTCTCAAAACCCGAGTCTTTTCACTCGAAAGACTTCGGCCTTGTTCGCTCCATAAGGTGCGCGAAAGATTCGGCCCATGCACGTGCTGCTGGCGACCAGTGAGCTGAATCCCTATTCGAAGACCGGGGGTCTGGCCGACATGGTATCGGCCTTGGCTAGGGCATTGGCGGGGACGGGTCTGCAAGTCTCGGTGGTGACGCCGCTCTATCGCGGGATGACAAAGACCTTTCCGGGCATTGAACCGACATCCTGGCGCTGGGATGTCCCGATGGGAGACAGCCTTGTGAAAGGGCGCTTCCATTGCCAAAAACCCTCACCAAACCTCACGCTTTGGTTTGTGGAGCAGGCCGAATTCTTTGATCGGCCCGGTCTCTATGGCGAGGTCGGTCGGGACTACGCCGACAATTCGGCCCGGTTCATCTTCCTGAGTCGTGCGGCGTTGATCTTGGCCCGCCATCTGCCGGTGCCCCCGAAGGTGGTGCATTGCCACGATTGGCAAACGGGGCTGATCCCGATCCTAGCCCGACATGACCAACTGCGGACCGGGTGGACCCAACCACCTCGGACGATTTTCACCGTCCACAATTTGGCTTTCCAGGGATCGTTTCCGGCGGCCAGTTGGGGGCTGACGGGTCTTCCCAGCGACTGGCTTCACTTGGAGAGCGCCCTGCATTTTCAACGGGTGAACTTCTTGAAGGCGGGCCTCACCCAGGCCCAAGCCATCACCACGGTGAGCCCGAACTATGCGCGGGAGATCCTGACTCCCGAATACGGCTGCGGCCTCGAAGGCTTGCTGCTTAAACGCTACAACGATCTGGGCGGCATCCTCAACGGGGTCGATTACGAGGAGTGGAACAGCGAATCCGACCCGGCCCTTCCAGCGAGCTTCTCGGCGCAGGACCTTTCGGGCAAAGCGACGTGCAAAGCCGCGTTGCAGCGGGAGATGGGTCTGCCGGAGGATTCTGGAGTCCCACTTTTCGCCAACATCTCCCGACTCACAGACCAGAAGGGCTCAGCGTTAATCCTCCAAACGCTTCGATCACTCATCGATGCCGGCGAGTCTTTGCAATTCGTGCTCTTAGGCAGTGGTGATCGGGCACTGGAGAATGCCTTTGGCGATTTGGCCAAACGCTTCCCAACTCAGATGGCAGCTCGAATTGGTTTTGATCCAGCCTTGTCGCACCGCATCGAAGCCGGTGCCGATTTCTATCTGATGCCCTCGCGCTTTGAGCCGTGCGGTCTCAATCAGTTGTATTCGCTGCGCTACGGAGCCATTCCCATCGTTCGAGCCATTGGTGGTCTTCAAGACTCTGTGGTGGATCCGCGAGACAACGCGGCACAGGCCACAGGCATCAAGTTCACCGCGTACTCCGCGGCGGCACTGCATAAAGCCATCCTCAAGGCGCTGGCCCTCTGGAAAGACCCGGCTTGGCTACAGCACCTCCGGCACAATGGCATGACGGCTGATTTCTCCTGGGAAAAACACTCGGCCGAGTACGTCGCCCTCTACGAATCGGTGTGCCGGGAGTAGGCCGGAACGATCCGGCTTTTCACCCCATCAGCCCGACACTCAGGCCGGCACACCGTACAAGGTCGTCCGCTGGCGCGGGATTCGTCCGACCGACCGGATCGCAGCCTCGATCTCGACCGGGGTGAGGCATTCTCCGAAACGCCCACCGCTCTCGCGGGTGATGCTTTCTTCATAGAGCGTGCCGCCGAAATCGTTGCAGCCGGAACGGAGCATGGCCGCCGCGCGCTCGGGCCCCAGCTTCACCCAACTGGTCTGAAGATTCGGAATTTCCTCCCCTAAGAACAAACGGGCGATGGGATACAGTTGCTCCACCCGGCTGACTCCGGCCTCGGCCAACGCCTCCGGACTTACGCCTGCCTCCCGCGCCAATTCGCCACCCAGGCGATTGCGATACGGCACGAAGGCCAAGGGCACAAACTCTGTAAACCCGCCGGTGCGCCGCTGGAGAGAGCGGATGCGGTCGAGGTGCCGGATCAGGTCTTCCCACGTTTCCCGGTGGCCGAAGAGCACGGTGGCGGTGGAGCGAAGTCCGGTCTGGTGGGCCGCTTCGATAATAGCCTCCCACTCGGCGGCCCGGAGCTTGTCGGGCGAAAGCTGGTCGCGCATGGCGTCATCGAGGATTTCCGCGGCCGTGCCGGGAACCGATCCCAGGCCGGCATCGCGCAGGCGGCTGAGCACCGTGCGGGGATCCAGACCGCTCTTGCGGCACAGCGAGTGGATCTCCATGGGCGAATAGGCGTGGAGATGAACGCCGGGCAAGGCGCTCTTCAGGGCGCGGAGCAGCTCTTCATAATACTCCAGCCCGAGGTCCGGGTGTATGCCGCCTTGCAGGCACACCTCGCTGACCCAAGGCGTTTGCAGCACGCGCTCGACCACGGCTCCGACAGTCCGAGTATAGGCTTCGGGATGGCCCGGCGGGCGGTAAAACCCGCAGAAGGAACAGTTTGTGGTGCAGACGTTGGTGAAGTTGGCGTTGCGGTTGACCACATACGTCACGACCTCGCCATGGAGGCGTCGGTTCAACGCATCGGCCGCCTCGCGAATTTCCTCGCGCGCTGCGCCATCGGCCTGGGCCAACTTCAAGGTTTCGTCCACCGACAACGCCTCGCCGCGCAAGGCCTTGGTCAGCGGTTCAGCGGGTCCATGGGGACGCTGCGGTTCGGCCGTGGGGTGGCGAGGCCCGTCCGCACTGAGCCGAGTCCGTCCGTCCCGGGCTTGGATCACTGCGGCCACTCGGACGGAAATCCAGCCCTTCTCCACATACGCATCATATACCGGCCACCGGTGGCGCAGTTCGACTCCCTGACGCTGACAGGCCTGGGCGTAGCGTTCGGGAGGAGCCCAGGGGTTGAGGGGATTGACCCAATCGCCGTCGGTGCTAATGCCGCCCAGGTCGTCGGTCCACGGCAGCAGGGCCTCCCAGTGCGGATTAATATTGGGCGGAATCTGAATAGCCACGCCGGGGGCTACGCGCCGCCAGTGCTCGATGAGCTCCTGGTATTCTTCCAGCGCCGGAGCTTCGGGCACAGAGCTGAGGCGCGATCCCTCATTGGGAATGAAGTTCTGGAGAATGATTTCCTGCAAGTGCCCGTGGCGCGCGTGGATTTCGGCCAGGGCATCGAGCGAGCGGATCCGGGACTCCCGCGATTCACCCAGTCCGATGAGAATGCCACTGGTGTACGGCACGCGGGCGCGACCGGCGGCTTCCAGCGTCTGTAAGCGACCCTTGGCGGATTTCTGTGGGGCGAGGGTCCGGTTGAAGGCGTCGTCGATGTTTTCGAGCATCAGGCCCATGGAGGCATTCACCTCGGCCAACCGCTCGAAGTCGCGCGGAGACATGGCGCCGATGTTGGTGTGCGGCAGGAAGCCAGACTCCAGGGCGCGCTCACAGGCCCAGCGAACGTGTGCGACGAAATCGTCGAAGCCCCGCGCCTTCAACTCGGCCCGCAAATGCGGCAGGGTATCCGAGGCTTCGCCTGCCAGGAACAAGATCTCCGTGGCTCCGCCCTTCCGTGCCGTGACCAAGAGTTCCTCGAAGCGCGCTTCTGGCATCAGCCCCTCCCGATCCCGCCGGTACCCGCAGTAGGCACAGTTCCACGGACAATCCCGCGTCAGCGGAATTGTGAGCGACGGGGAGAACGTGATGACCCGTGGTGCATTCAAGGCCGCAACGCTACCCCGCCAACCCGTTGACGCAACACACGCGGCACAGTCGCTCGCGCCGGGGTCGCACTCGCGGAGGGGTCGCCCATTAGTGCACACCGTCAAACGATAAAACGTCTCCGTCCCCAAATTTTCTTCTTTAGGTGCTTTTCTCTCGGGCCAAGGCCCCTTTGCGGTTGGTATTCGATCCTGCTCAATCGGTCGTTGAATCTGGATCTCCACGCCT
>CAMDDW010000031.1:0-33240 GCA_945893185.1 Akkermansia muciniphila
GAACGCCGAAAGCGACATCAGAATCTCAGACATCTTCTCCCGACACACCTCATTCAAAAGCTTCTCCCCACCCACCGTCCGCGAAATGCAGTGGTAAACTGCACTCCTCCCCTCCTGCCCCTTGATCCGCGCCAACCTCATCCCCCAAAACTAAACCCATCCTCCTCCACGTCAATAACTTTGAACCTGTCACTTTATCATATATTTAGATTTTTGGTTCTTTGTTTTGCTGAGTTGGGGGTTGCCGGGGATGGGGCTACGGGGTAAGTGATACGTCTACGTATGAAAAATGGATCTGGTGGTGCGGGCGACTGGAATCTTACCACGATTCTGGTGCTGGTGGTCGCGGCTATCGGATTTTTATTCGATACTTATGAGCTGCTGCTTTTGCCGCTGATCGCTGCTCCGGCCATCTCGGAAATTCTCCAACTTCCAACCAATCACCCCGATGTGACGACTTGGGTGGGACGGTTGCTCTGGATTGCTGCGCTATGCGGTGGGGTCTTCGGATTGCTTGGGGGGTGGCTGACCGACCGTTGGGGGCGCAAGACGGTTCTTGCCTTGAGTATCGCTGTGTATTCCCTGTCCCCCGTTGCTGCTGCCTTCAGCACGACGCTGGGATGGTTCATTTTCTTTCGGTGCGCGACTTTCGTGGGTGTGTGCGTGGAGTTTGTGGCGGCCATCACTTGGTTGGCAGAACTCTTTCCAGATAAAGGACGCAAGGAGAAGGTGCTGGGGTGGACGCAAGCGTTTGCTTCAGTGGGCGGTCTGTTCGTGACTTTGGTGAATGGCTGGATTCTCAAAAACGCATCGTCGTTTCCGGCTCTCCCGGTAGCGGAGCCATTTAATTCCCACGCGGATTGGCGTTATACGCTGATCACGGGGCTGATGCCGGCCATTCCCATCGCGCTGCTACTCCCTTTTGTTCCGGAGTCAAAGGTCTGGCGTGAGCGTAAGGCTGCGGGAACTTTGAAACGTGCCAGCTTTTCAGATCTTTTCTCGCCTTCTCTGCGCCGAGTTACCTGGATCACTGCCGCACTTTCAGCCTGTGCCTATGGTGTGGCATTCGGAGCGCTGCAACTGACTCCGACCCGTATCGTCCCCGGGCTCCCTAGCTTGGCCCCTCAACAACAAATTTTGCGTCCGCTTCAGACGGAGGCTTCAGAGCTGAATCTACAACTCGACGCGGTCCGTCCAGCGTTTGAGCAGGCTGCCACCAATGTGCCTGGTTTGCGGGAATTGGCGGGGCAGCGGGCGAAACTTCGAGTGGCCATGCGCGCCGCGGCTAAGCCCCTCAGCGATACGAATACGGCTCCAACCACTCGGACGGCGATTGTCGCCAAGTTGTCTGCCTTGACCAATCAGTTCGCAGAACTCGACGCAAAATTGGCAGCTCTAACCAGCGACATGCCCACGGTTAAGAAGGCGGTGATCGATCGAGAGAAGGTTCTGGCACAACTCGGTGCCAATCGATCGAAACAGGAGGTGGCTGACACCGTGGTTAAGACTCGGGGCAAGGATATCCAGTTCTGGCAGGAACTCGGTGGGCTGGGAGGTCGTATCGCTTTGGCGCTGATGTTGGCCGTCGCTATTAGCCGAGGGGCGCTCCTCCGGCTTTTCCAAATGCCCGGGCTCATCGTTCTGCCGCTGACTTACCTGTGGCTCTTCGACCAAAAGCCTGAGCTCTTTCAATGGGGCATCTTCTTAGCCGGCTTTTTGACGGTGGCGCAGTTCAGCTATATGGGCGAATACCTGCCGAAGGTGTTCCCGGTCCACCTGCGCGCCACGGGCGGGAGCTTCGCGACAAATGTAGGCGGTCGGATGATCGGTACTTCCATGGCTTTCCTAACAACCAATCTGCTGGCACCAGCTCTCGGTGGAACCGGCCCTATGTTCATTGCCAAGGCCGCGGCTATCGTCGGTGGAGTCATGTTCGCTCTCGGTTTGGGATTGAGCTTTCTACTGCCGGAACCTCCGTCTGAGGACGTCCAACATTAGCCCAGCGAATTAACCCATTGATCGTCTTCCTCGACTCTTATTTCCTCAATTCTATGCGATTCCCCATTTTCCCGGTAGCCCTAGCGGCTCTCCTGACCGCGCTCCACGTTTACGCATCGCCCGAAACGGAGATGACGGATGCGGCGAAAAACTTCCTGTCTGCTCTGAATGATGAGCAGAAAACCATTGCGACCTTCGAGTTCAAATCCGACGAGCGAGAGAATTGGCACTTCATCCCCAAAGATCGCAAGGGCATCACCCTCGGAACACTCAAGCCCGCCCAACGACATCTGGCCTTGGCGCTGCTACAAAGCGGACTGAGCAATCGGGGCCTTTCCAAGGCCGTCACCATTATGAGCCTTGAGCAAATTCTTCAGGAACTCGAGGGGCCTAACCGACGCTTCCCCCGTGATCCAGAACTCTACCACGTCAGCATCTTCGGAACGCCCGACGCCCAAGGCACCTGGGCCTGGCGCTTCGAAGGTCACCATCTTTCCCTCAACTTCACTCTCGCGAAGGGCAAGTTTGCCAGCGGAACACCCTCATTCATGGGCACCAACCCCGCTGAAGTCCGCAAGGGTCCGCGGGCGGGACTCCGGGTCTTGGCTGCTGAGGAAGACTTGGCTCGCGAACTGATGACCTCCCTGAACGCCGGGCAGCAAAAGCATGCGCTCATTCAAACCAACGCCCCCGATGACATCCTAACCGTGGCCAATCGAACGGCTGATGTGGGCAAGGCCCAAGGTCTGGCTTTCAACGAGATGAACGCCGCTCAAAAGAAACTCCTGGGGCGCATTATCGAAGAGTACGTCGGCCGCCTTCGCGGTGACCTCGCAGTCGCTGACCTCTCCAAAATAGACGCCGCGGGTCGCAGCAAGATCCGCTTTGCTTGGGCAGGCTCCACTCAACGCGGTCAACGCCATTACTACAGGGTTCATGGACCGACGTTCCTGCTCGAGTATGACAACACCCAGAACGATGCGAACCATGTCCACGCCGTCTGGCGAGACTTCGACAATGACTTTGGACGTGACTTGCTGAAGGAGCATCTGGAGCACTCCCACAAGTCCAAGTGATCGTTCACCACAGCTAGATCTTCGCATGACTCCGTTCGTCTCACCCGCCGCGGCCGCACTTTGGGAACGAATTCCTGCGGATTCGAACTGGGTCTTTGGCCCGTTGGCGCTATCCAAGCATCCCGCCGGCATCGATCTCCGTCACAGGGACGATGCTAGCTTGGATGCTTCACTCCTGCGAAGCATCGCCCTGACCGATTTGCATGCCCTGAGTCAGGTCGATGCTTTGGGACGATTCCGACCCAACAAGGCCTCTCCCAATCTGGTCCGCAGTTGGTTTCACGTCACACCAGACGCCCCGGCCCTGGAGGCTGCACTCGACGCGCTGCTTCCTGGTGGCTTGGCCGATTGGTACGCGGTCCATTCCGCTTCAACCGCACCCATCTCGTGGCAGCACTATGCCGACCGACAAACCGGGATGTACCGGAATGTCGCCGCGCTCAATGAACCCGAAGCTGAGGATATCGCACGAGCCGGATGCCATCCCCACTGCTGTACTCGGCAACGCCTCTGGACGGTGGGCGAGCGCCCCCCGGAAACCTCAATTGAAAAGTCTGTGGTTCCATGTCTGGAGCCCTGTGCCCTGCTGCTCGAATTGGCTCGGCGTGAACAGAAAAGCCAAGCAACTGAGGATCGGAGCACTCTCATTCTGACCCAGAGCGAACTGTCCACTCTGGACAACCTTTTCAAGTGCGCTCTCGAACATCCCGATGCGTCCTTGCGCGAAGGGGACCTCTCCTCACCGGGCAATCCACGCCGCATCCTGCTCTTGCGCGAGAAATTGCTCCCTTGGCTTCCAGCCAAGGCCTTGGGCCCTGCCCACTGAGGGTCTCCGCCTGCGGCCCCTCCCCAGGCAGCCTGTTTTCGCGTGGCCACTGGCGCACTCCCGCGCTTCAATGAGCCCGTGAGTTCGCCGATCATCGTTGCCCTCGACCTGCCCTCCGCCGCAGCCGCCCTAGACCTCGCTCGCCGCGTCGCCCCCTACGTCGGTGCCTTCAAGGTCGGTAAAGAACTCTTCGTGTCTGAAGGACCGGATCTGGTTCGGCAACTTCGTCACTCCGGGGCCTCCGTATTCTTGGATCTGAAATTTCACGACATCCCCAACACCGTAGCCAAAGCCGTCGCTGCCGCGGTTCGTTTGGATGTCCAGATGCTGACGGTGCATTGCTCTGGCGGATCGGCCATGATGAAAGCGGCCGAGACCGCAGCCCAAGAAACCGCCGCCAGCCTCGGACGCACCGCGCCGCTGGTGCTCGGTGTCACCGTTTTAACGAGCATGGACACCGCGGCATTGGCTGAACTCGGGGGCGAAACCGATATCACCCGCCAAGTCGAACGCTTGGCCCGACTCGCGGCCGCGAGCGGCTTGAGAGGCTTAGTTTGCTCTCCCTTAGAACTCACCCCGCTCCGCGCAATTCTCCCTGCTTCCATGCAATTGGTGACACCAGGAATCCGCACTGGCGCTGAAAAATCTGATGATCAGAAGCGCACTCTTGGCCCGGCTGAGGCCGTTTTTGCAGGTGCGAACTGGTTGGTCGTGGGTCGCCCTATTTATGCGGCCGCTGATCCAGTGGAGGCCGCTCGCAAGATCCACGAAGCCACCTGCACGCATTCCTAAACTGGAACGCTTCAACTAGATCCGTCGTGGTGGCTGCGTTTTCTTCCGCCAGAGCGTCGTTGTTGGCTCGTTACGAACCTCAATCACGAGCCTCAGCAGGGGCCTCTCAGCAACGTTCCGGAATCCACGGATAGTGGCCGGCTTGAAATCCGCGGTTTTGCCGGATCCTCGGATCCGTTTTATTTCCGGATGAGCTCCAGCGTTTCTTCCTTCTTTCAGATGAGGCCGAACGCGTCCGGGGCCCACCCGACTTGATAAGAAATCCCTCGGGCAACCGACAAACTGAGGCCGGATCGATGATCCGTTGAGTTTCTGGGCTCAGTGGTTTTCAAACCGGCAGATTTCATCGGTTTTCACACCGTCACTGACAAGGCCCGCGTTTCGCTCTCGCTGCGGCGTGCGAAAGAATCCGCCGCGCTATTCCCCGGTCTCCCAACAGAAAAGCGTTCCGGTTAAGATCAGCCCGTCCGCACACCCAATTCCGAGATCGTAAATCGGATCTCAAAGCGGATTCCTGTGGCTGAGGAGCTTTCTCGAGATCCTTCGGCAAAACCCAAACTTTTCTTTCGCGTCGGCGTGCAAGGGCCTAACCTTTTTCCTGTCGTATGTTTGAGCTCACCAATGAGGAGATTCGCCGATACTCCCGCCATTTGATCCTTCCAGAAGTTGGCCTGGCCGGTCAGCGCAAGATCCGCAACACCTCCGTCCTGTGTATCGGGGCGGGCGGTCTGGGTTCGCCCATCGCCATGTATCTGGCCGCCGCAGGGATCGGCCGAATGGGCATCGTCGACTTCGACACGGTCGATTATTCGAACCTCCAACGGCAAATCCTCCATTCCGATGCCGACGTGGGGCATTCGAAGGCCGACTCGGCCAAGGTCGCCATTCATGCGCTGAATCCCAATGTCCAGGTTGACCTCCACAAGGTCCGGATCACCGCCGACAATGCGTTCGACCTGATCCGCCCCTACGACATCGTCGTCGATGGCACAGACAATTTTCCGACCCGCTACCTGACCAACGACGCCTGCGTGCTGCTCAAGAAGCCGAACGTCTATGGTTCGATCTTCCGCTTCGAGGGTCAGGCCAGCGTTTTCGCTCCGCATCTCGGTGGGCCCTGCTACCGATGCCTTTATCCTGAGCCGCCCCCGCCCGGCATGGTTCCCAGTTGTGCCGAAGGTGGCGTTCTGGGCGTCCTCCCGGGCATCATCGGCTGCATCCAGGCCACCGAGATCCTCAAGCTCGCTCTGGGCAAGGGAACTTCGCTCATCGGGCGATTGATGCTCTTCAACGCTCTCGACATGAAGTTCCGGGAACTCAAGCTCCGGAAAGACCCGAAGTGCCCGCTTTGCGGACCGAATCCCTCGGTCACCGAACTCATCGACTATGAGATGTTCTGCGGCATCCAACCCGAGCCGGTGAACCCGGGTTCAAACCCCGACGAGGTGAGCCTGCAGGAAATGAAAAAGGCCCTAGATACCCCGTCGCTGGGAATCAAAGTCATCGACGTTCGGGAGGCCGATGAGCAGCAAATCGCTCGAATCGCTGGTGTGCCATTGGTGCCCTTGAGCACGCTGCCTCAACGGTTCATGGATCTGGATCCGAACGTGCAGTATTACATCCACTGCAAGAGCGGGGTCCGCTCCATGAAGGCTCTGCGATTCCTTCGAGAGCAGGGCTTCAAGTACGTCAAGAGCGTGAAGGGCGGCATCAATGGATGGGCCGACGAAATCGACCCGTCCGTGCCCAAATACTAAGCCACACGCTCACTAAAACAGACGTACCCAATGGGGCACGCTGAACGGGCTTTCTAGCCTTCGCTCGATGCGAGCGGCACCTGAAGAATGAATCGGGTGCCGCGGCCTAATTCGGAGTGGATCGCAACGGTTCCTCCGATTTTCTGAATATTGCTTCTTACAACATCCAACCCCACACCCCGGCCCGAAAGGGCAGTGACCGAATCGGCGGTGGAGAAGCCGGGCATGAAGAGGAGTTCGTGGACGGCAAGTTCTGAGAGGGCTGCTTCCGAGACGACCAGTCCGCGCTCAACCGCCCTCTGCAGCACCTTCGCAGTGGCGATCCCCGCGCCATCATCTTGCACTTCAATGCAAAGGTGTTTCCCTCGGGTTACTGCATTCAGAGTCACCTCACCGAGGGTCGGCTTACCCTGTTCGCAGCGGTTTGTCGGGAACTCGATTCCGTGATCGATCGCGTTTCGGATGAGGTGCATCAAGCACTCGCCGAGAACTTTCTCCCAACGGCGATCCAGCAGAGTTTCGCCACCCAACGCCACGAGGCGTACCGGTTTGCCCGCTTTCATCGCAGCGTCCCGCACCACGCGTTGCATCCGCTGGAACAATTGCTCCGTCGGAACCCAAAGCAACGAGTGCAGGAGTTCGTCGAGTTCGTCCAATTGTACCGATAGTGAACGGACTAGCGCACCCGTGTCAGGAGGCGTCGCGGCTAGGGTTTCCCTAATTCTGGAGATTGCCCCATGTGCCTCGTCCAAGCGGACGGCAGAAACCGAGATGCGGTCTTGCAGGCGACTGCCGAGGGCGGAGTCTGAAAAGGGTATGGCCGTATCTGCCCTGTAAATTTCTGAATCGGGAATCGCCTCGGAGTCATGAGCGCACGCAATGAGTTCGAGCATCGCCTCGTGCAGCGAGCGGCCCACGACGGTGATAGGAAGCCCGGTGCCTATCCCGTTCAGTTGGGCTTCTACCTGAGCTAGAAACGCAACCAACACGTCCACGCAGGCAAGGATGAAATCGATGAGGGATTGATCGACCGAGCGCCGCCCCGTTCGGAGAACTTCCAACACCGACTCGAGGTCATGAGTCAGGCAGTGGATAGGGTCGAGCTTCAGAAAACCCGCTCCGCCCTTGAACGTATGGAAGGCCCGGAACAACACCTCGACCGGGGCTATGTTTTTGGGGTCCTGCTCCAGCGTCAGCACCGCGGCCTCGACCTCTTCGAGCAACCCGCGGGATTCGCGGCAGAATTCGGCGAGAAGGTCTGCATCATCGATGAGATTTAGCAGGATCGGAACATCCTGCCATTGCAGTGAATCAACGGCCTCTGCCTGCGTAAACTCGGCGGATAAGATAAGAGAATCGCTCAAAACGGCATCAATGGCTTTAGGGGCGGACATGCTCAACGGCCGTCTATCGGCAGAACACCGAGTTAACTGAACCACAAAGCATCGTTCCCACACCGAGACACCGAGCCGGCGGATTCCAATCACCGAACACCGGAGCCTAAGCCCGGCCATCGGCCCGGCGAATAAGGTAAACACCCGCCCCCTGGAACAAGAGGTTGGGAATCCACAACAAGTACTGCGGATACCAGTGGGGCTTCGTATCCAGAGACTGCGCGACAATGATGAACGAGTAGTACAGCAGCAGGAGCAACAGAGCCATCGCGACGCCGATGTTGGTCTCACGACGGTGGGCCCGAATTCCCAAAGGAATGCCCACCAAGGTAAATCCCAGGCAGGCGAACGAAAAGGCCGCCTGACGGTGAATTTGCACCTCGATGGGCGTCACATCCTTCAAGCCTTCAGCCCGACGCTTGGTTCGTTCGTCCAGCAACTGCCGCATGGACATCTCGCTGAGCTTGGGCGGATCCAACTTGGCCGAGCGAAAATTAGCGATGGGTTCGATGCGTTCCTCGGCGGAGATCCCCTGCCATCCGCCTGCCATCTGGACTAATCCCTGGAAGTTGCGCAGCGACAAAGCCGTAGGAAACCGGTTGCTGTCCCGGCGCAATTCGGCCTCGGGAGCGAAGAGATCCAAATAGCAGACGCCGTTGGTGAAGGCAAAGATGCGGACATCGCGCAACAAGTCACCGTCCACCTTGCGGGCATACAAAGTCACGGAACCCAATTCCAGATAGCGACCTTCTCCGAGCGAAAGGGTCGCCTGACTCCGGAGCACCGAATCTTTCAGTTCCTTGAAGGCCACTCGGGAACGCGGGCCGAGGTCTCCGATGAACCAAAAACACACACCACACAACACCAGCGAAAGAGCCACCACCGGAACGATGGCGGATGCCAAGCTAATGCCTCCGGCCCGAATGGCCGTCAATTCTTGGTCGGCACTCAACCGGCCAAACGTCAGAAGCGACGCCGTCAGCATTCCAATCGGTAGTGCGAAGGACAGAACGAAGGGAATCAGCAGCGCCAAAGCCTGAAACAACAGGCCAACCGTGGTTCGCGGACTGGCCAGAAGATCCAGAACGTCTTTCAGGACATTGCCCAGCAGCAGAACGAATGCGAACACACTAACGGTGACCACCAACGTGGCCATCACCTGTCTGAGCAGATAGAGGTGTAATGTCTTCATCGACTCCCGAACCCAGCGCCATCTCGCGCGCCGCAATTGAAGGCGGACCTTGACCTGATCTACCCCTCGGGTGCAATGTGGACCTGAACTCGGGTCGCTCCATCCTTCGTCGATTCTTTCGTTGTCTCCCTTAACGCCCAGACTGGTCGAACCCCATCGCCGAAGGCAGGATTTCTCAATGCCTGCAGTCCTGGCCGTCTTTGCCCACCCCGACGATATCGAATTCCGAGCCACTGGAACCCTGCTGCTGCTGCGTGATCGGGGGTGGGATGTCCACTACTGCAACCTCTCCAACGGAGACCTCGGAAGCGCGACCCTTTCCCGGACGGTCACCGCCAAAACCCGTGCCCTCGAGGCCCAGGCGTCCTGCCGGAGCATGGGATTCCAGTGGCACCCGCCCATCGCGTCGGACCTCTGCATCTTCTACACCGAAGCCAACATCCGGCGCGTGGCGGCCTTGGTGCGGTCGGTCCAACCCACCGTCGTCCTGACCCACCCGCCCGTGGATTACATGGAGGACCACACCGAGACCTGCCGCATCGTGGTCACGGCGGCATTCTCACGCGGCATGCAAAATTACCGGAGCATCCCAGCCCGAAAGCCCACGCTCCAACCGCTGACCCTCTATCATTCTTTACCGCACGGTCTCCAGGGCCCCCTGCGGCAACCGGTCCGACCAGAGCTCTTTGTGAACACTGCGTCGGTGCATTCTCGCAAGCGGACCGCGCTGGCCGCCCACGCGAGCCAGAAAGAATGGCTGGATGTGTCACAAGGCATGGAAAGCTACCTCATTTCGCTCGATGAGGGCGATGCCCAGGTGGGTCAATGGTCGGGCCGTTTTGCTCAGGCCGAGGGATGGACACGGCATCTCCATCTGGGTTTTGGAGCCGAGGCGGACGATCCGCTACGGGAGGCTCTGGGAACTTTACTCTGCCACCGTGCCCCGCGCCCGGCAGTGTCCCAACGCGGTCTGAGTCCTGGATAAGCACCCAGGCACTGTCGGGAGCCGGACCTTGGAAAATTGGGCAACCGGTGAAGCGTTTACATCGAAAGCCGCCGACGGCTCTCGATGAGGGCCTCCGGATTTCCCATAAAATCCCGCAACCGCAACAACCGTTCTCCGGCCGCCCGCAAGGTCTCCTCCTTTTTGGCGAAATGGAATCGGATGAACCGATGCTCGGGCTCGCGGAAGAAACTCGACCCCAGGACTCCAGCCACGCCGATCTCGCGGATCATCCATTCAGCGGTTGCAAAGTCGCTGCCAAAGCCGAGTCCTTCGATATTCACCAACACATAATAGGCTCCCTGGGGCTCGGTGAACTCCAAACCCGTTTGCCGCAGGTACCCCAAGAACACATCTCGCTTGGCCGTGTAGGAGGCTAGCAGGTCGTCGTAATACCTCTCCGGCAATTCCAGGCCAGCGACCGCCGCCTCCTGCAAGGGTGCCGCCGCGCCCACCGTGAGGAAGTCATGCACCTTGCGCGCCTGTGCGATCACCTCGGGCGCCGCATGCACGTATCCCAGCCGCCACCCCGTGATGAAGTAAGTTTTCCAAACCGGTTCGGCGGGAGATATTCCGGGCCAATGCCTCGCGGAATCGCGGGGCTCCCCACGTCACGGCGTATTGATGGAACGGACCGCGAGTAGCCCGTTCCAAGGCGGCCAATAACGGTTCCGGCAGATCAAAATCTGGGAAACCTTGGACCAGGTTAATGGCTCCGTGGCGGGTGGCCAGGCGGCTCATTCCCCGGATCACGGACTCGGTGAACACCTGAAGGCGGGAGACGGTGGCAGGCATGCGGTGGACTAAGAGTTTCCAAAGCACCCACCACCCGGCGAGGGGATTTAAAAGCTGGCGTGATTGGACTCCACGACCGGACCGATTTCTAACGTCACTTCGTTGCGCCCAAGCGACCTTCTTGTCGGGCCTTGCGGCCGTAAACCCATTCGAAGAGCGGCGACGTCATCAAGGTGGTCACAATGGCCATGAGCACCATGACCGAGAACAAGCCCGATTCGATGAACCCGTTCTGGAGGCCGATATTGAGGATGATCAACTCCATCAGGCCGCGCGAGTTCATCAACGTTCCTACCGCCAGCGCCGTGGGCTGATCCTCACCATTGAGACGGGCCGCAGCCCAACAGGCGACGCCCTTGCCCAAAACTGAGGCGACCAATACGACCAAGGCCACCCCCAGCATTTCCCAGGAGTTGACCGTATCGAGTCGGGTGCGCAGCCCAGAGAAGGTGAAGAACATGGGCAACAAAAAGACGACGGCGAACGGCTCCACTTGCCGCTGCAACTCCCGAGTGAGGGTTCCTCGCGGCAAAGCGGCCCCGAGCAGGAATCCACCAAACACCGCGTGGATTCCAATGGCGTCCATGGCCCAGGCGGCGAGCGCAAACAGTGTGAGCAAGATCGCCAAATGGGTTGGGGTCAATGTTCCTGCTTTTTCCACAGAACGCCCCAACGGGGCCAACAACCGTCGACCGATGAGCAGCATAAAGAGGGCGTACGAAACCCCGCCCCCGATGGCCCAATAGGCCAGATAAGCCCCCTTGCCAAAGCTCGCTAACACCACAGCCAAAACACACCACGCCGCCGCGTCATCAATAGCCCCAGCCGCCAAGGCAAGCGTTCCCAACGGGGTGCCACTCAGCCCGCGCTCATAAATAATTCGGGCGAGCATCGGAAACGCGGTGATGGCCATGGCCGCACCTAAAAACAAGGTGGCCTCCCACTGGGTGGCCTTGGGTGAAAAGAGGCCTGGCATCTTCATGAGCCAGGGTGTCAGGGCCGCACCCAGGAGGAATGGGACTACCATTCCGGCAATCGAAACGGCGGCAGCACTGCGCAATCGCCCTTGAAATAAATCCACCCGAAACTCCGCTCCCACCAAGAACATATAGAGACCCACACCGAGCTGCGCTCCCACGTAAAGCATTCGAAGAGACTCCGGCGGAAACAGTTGTGCTTGGAGACCCGGAGCCAACCACCCCAGGAGCGACGGACCGAGAAAAACGCCGGCCACCATTTCACACACGACCTGTGGCTGCCCAAACCGCCGCCCGATCCAGCCGGCGATGCGGCACAGAAACAAAATAATCGCCATCTGAAGAAAGAACGCGGCAGCTAGTTTCTCGAGTGGCATATCGTACGCGTACGTACTACTTCCGATTACCTTCCCCGTCAACAGGCCAACCCGCCCTTCTCCATCAATGATGGGAAATTACATCTGAGCTCTTTGAGTCATTGAACCACCACTTGCGGTGAGAGCCCCTCCGCCCGACCCTAAATCTGTGTTGTCTTTGGTTCATCTTCACCTCTCCCGTCTCGGGGCCCTACTTTTTCTGGGGCATGCCCTCGTTGGTTCGGCTGCCACCAACGCCGTGACTGAAGTCACACAGAAAAGCCGTCTGCCCTGCGATCCTCAGATCGCAAAAACCCTTGTTGCCCGCAAAACCCCAGTGGCACCGACCATTGACGGAAAACTGGAGGAATCGGTTTGGTCCCACGCGACGGTCTCCCAACGGTTCGTGGATCTCATTTCGGGTGATGGTTCGTATTTGGACACGCGAGTCCGACTCCTCTGGGATGACACGAATCTCTATGCCGCCTACACCATCGAGGAACCCAAGGTTCGCGCCCAACTGACGCAACACAACGATGCGATTTACACCGAGAACGATGTGGAACTCTTCATCGCCGGTGACAACGCCTACTACGAGTTCGAGATTAACGCCCGCAACACGGTCTACGAAGTCTTCTTCATTTGGGAATCGGCCTATCAGAGTTCCGGATTCGCGACCCAACCGGACTTTGCCCGCAAGAATCTCCAACCCTTCAATGGCGTGGGCTACACCACCCATCCCCGAGGGCCCCGCCTGGGTCATTTTAACTGGCGATTCCCCGGAATGCGCACCGCCGTCCATGTGAACGGCACCTTGAATGACGACAGCGACACCGATCGCGGATGGTCCGTCGAGATCGCCCTGCCCTGGTCCGGAATTCGGGTTCTGTTTCCCGAAGGCAAGCGCACCATCCCCCCGAAAAACGGCGACCTCTGGGCCATGGATTTCTCGCGTTTCAACACGGCCAAGGCTCCCTCGCCGGCCAAGGATTCCGGCGGATGGGCCCTCAACCACCACGGTATCTGGGATTCGCACGTGCCCGAGTGCTTTGCCCGAGTGCTCTTTGAAGGCAGCAAAGATAAAAAATAATCAGGCGTTAATGCCGCATTGCCTGGCTCGCGAGACACCGGATCTTTAGCGAGCGATGTCCCGCTTCATCCAGCCAGCATGGAAATCGAGATACAGTTGATTGCGACCACCTCGATGCGCAGACCATCCCAAGGCAGGGGGCTCACTCCCAGGAACACTCCAAGCCTCCTTGAAACCGGGCCACCACGACCGCTCGAAGAACGGGCTCATCAACCATTCCTCGTCAGAAACACTGGAGCCCCGCAACTGCGCGATGCTTTCTGGAGTGCGGCCTCGTGCGTAGCGAGCCGCATTGACATCCAATTCGGCCAATTTGTCTGAAATGTAATTGGCACTCCCTCGGGAGGAATTATTGGTGCCTGAACGCCGCCACGGACTCACGAAATGCCGACGCCAATCATTGGAAGCCACCCGCGGGACCGGTGGACTCAACCATAGGGCCGGATTGGGCTGATACGGTTCGAAAACCGGCATGAACGAGCCCATAGATGCGTAGCGTTTGCCCTTAGAATCCACCGGCGGGGTCAATTGCAACTCCTCATCCGCAACGAAGGGCAACCGGTCCTGATAATCGCCGCCATACAGCGCAGCGGCCAAACCCAACTGATGGAGGTTGGACAAGCAGGCGGTTTGAGCGGCCCGTGCTTTGGCTTTGGACAACGCCGGCAAGAGCATACCTGCCAACACGGCAATGATGGCGATGACCACCAGTAGTTCAATGAGCGTGAATCCTTTGTCTCGCATCGATCTAGTCAACTAACCGAGCCGCCCGCTTCAATGCAATGATCGACGGTGTTACGTTCCTCGGGCGCGCCTTTAATGTGCCGGCGCTACTTCACCCTTAGAAGTGCTCGAGCCAAGGCTTGCGGCGGAAGGTTCGCCTCGTACCTTTTGCTGCCGAACGAATTGGGTTAACCGGCAGCGTTTTATCTCCACCGGAAACAAAAGCGCAGACAAGATCCCCTCCGAATTTGAACATGTCCTCTGAAACCGTCCGTCCCGCTCGTCGCTGGCCATTCATTGCCGGCGGTGCCGCCGCCTCATTGGTGGTCCTGTATTTTTTCCTCACCAGTTCGATGTTCTTGAAGAGCTTCGTGCTGCCCAAAGTTTCCGACGCGATCGGCGCCACCATCGCTGTCGACGAGTTGTCCCTTCAGCCCTTCTCGGGTTTGGAACTAACCAAACTCCGAGTCACCCCCAACGGAGCAACTTCGCTGGCCACCATTGATCGCGTTCGCGTGCACTACAGCCTGACTGCCATCTTGGGCGGCACCATCGATGTGTCCGAGGTGCTTCTCGAAAACCCTGTCATCACCCTGGAACAGGGAGCCGATGGCTCCATGAATCTCCCGAAGCCCTCGGGCCAACCCACGCCTGCCACGGCCCCTTCCACGACCCCTTCCACGACCCCTTCCAAACCGATCCTGCTGAAGGTACGTAATGTCGCCATCAAAGACGGATCGTTTCGGATGACGACAATCGTACCGCATGGGGGACAGCAGAAGATCGAAGTCTCGGGCATCAATGTCTCTTTGGATCAGTTGGCCAATGGTTCCACCACTCAACTCGGCTTGGGCGCATCGCTGGCTGTTTTGTTGCCAGACGGAGCCTTGCTGAGGGGAAAAATCAGCGGCAAGTACGACGTCGCTCTCAACCCCGAATTGTTGCCCCAAACGGTGGCGGGTTCCCTTCGGGCCGACATCCTTTCCGCCACCGGCACCCTCAAGGAGGCCAGCGGGTTTTCTGCGGGCCTGACCATCGACAGTACCGCAACGGAGCTGCGCCAACTCAAATTGGCATTTGAGCAAGGCGGGCAATCCTTCGGTTCCGTGTCGCTGAGCGGTCCGTTTGATCTGGCCAAACAAGAAGCTCAAATCCGATACCAGGTTGCGGGCATTGATCGCCGTGTGCTGAAAGTGGCCGCGCCCCTGCTGCCCTATGATCTTGGCCGCACCGCCATCAGCGCCGAGGGTCGCGTGGATCTTCTCAAACAGGGCAAAGTCATCGCCTCTCAGGGCCGCCTCTCGGTGGCTAATCTGAGCCTAGCAACCCCGGTCGGCGATAAGACTCCAGAACTCCAGATCGTCACCGAGTACCAAGCGACCGTGAACCAGACGGAGCAGTCGGCCCGAGTCGAGAAACTAGAACTGACCGTCACCCAATCTGGGCGCTCCATCATCAGCGGCGGACTCGATCAAGCCATGGCACTTTCTTGGGCCAAGGCGGGCCAAGGGCTTCCGGAGTCCACCTTCAAACTCGCCATCAACCGGTTGGAAACCGCCGACTGGAAGGCGTTGGCTGGCACCAATATCCCTTCGGCTACGGTATCGGCTCAACTCACCGTTCGTGCAGCTCGGGATGGCAAGGATATCCAAGCCGTCCTGCAAACCGTCATCGATGATCTGACCTTGGCGGTCGCCGGAAAATCGATCCGTGGACTGCAAGTGAAACTCAGCACCGACGCCACGTTGGCTGAATTCAAGAACCTCAACGTCAAGGCCCTGGATTTGAATCTCCAGCGCTCGGGCCGCGATCTCGTGACCCTCAAAGCATCGGCCGGACACAATACGGAGCGCCAAGAATCCCGCGCCGAGTTTAATGGGGAACTCCAGATTCCCGCGCTGCTGGAAACATTCCCTATCGATACTGCTTCATTCTCTGCAGGCACCCTGCGAATCAACGGGAAGATCGATGCGAAACCCGGCGTGACCAACTTGGCCACCGACGTCGTTCTGGCCGGATTGACCGGCCACTTCGGCGAATTGCGTCTCCAAGACTATCAGTCGGCCATCAGCCTGATAGCCGACCTTTCTGGCAACACCCTCAACCTCCAGAAACTCCAACTCACCGCACAGAGCGGCCCGGGCCTGGGAGGGATGCTTGAAGCCAGCGGCCGATACGACCTCGCTCAGAAGATCGGAGACTTCGCCTTCAAGACCATCGACTTCAATGAACGCGCGATCGGCCCCTTTGTCGCGGCCGCACTGGCGCCGAAGAATCTCGTCTCGGTCTCGCTCGATGTGAACGGCAAGGTCAGCCTGCTCAAGGGCGGCGATATCTCCCTTCAAACCGACTTGGGAGTGAGCCGGCTCGTGGTCAACGACCCCTCCGGATCGGTTCCCAATACGCCCTTTGCGTTGGGTCTGACTCTCGATGTGGCTCAACGAGGCTCGACAATCGACCTCAAGAACCTTCGCCTCGATTTGGGTAAAACAGCTCTGGCACCGAACCAGCTGGTCCTCAAGGGAACTGTGGATCTAGCAACCAACGCGGCTCCCAGCGCCCTTTCTATCCAAAGTGACGGCTTGGACCTGACGCCGCTTTACAACCTGCTCGCGGGTCCCACAAAAACCAATGCGACTCCGGCACCGGCCGCCGTGGTTTCCAAACCTGCAGCCACCTCTGCCGAACCGAGTGAACCGGCCCCGATCACGCTGCCTCTGCGTCAACTGGCAATCGACGTGAACATCGCGAAAATCCTCCTCCGAGAAATCGAGATCGCCGATTGGAAAGCACGTATCAGCCTCAAGGACTCGGTCATCGCCATCGACCCGCTCTCTCTCAAGATCAACGGAGCTCCGATCACGGCCAAGGTCACCGCGAATGTCGGCGTGCCCGACTATCGCTATGACACCCAATTGCGCATCGACCGGCTTTCGCTGGAACCATTCGTCAACAGCTTCACTCCGGAACGGAAGGGACAAATTCATGGCTCCCTTTTGGTCAACGCCAACATCCGTGGTGCCGGTGTGACTGGTGCTTCCTTGTCCTCGAATCTCAATGGCTCTTTCGCCTTCACTGCAACCAATCTCAATCTCAAATTGGCCGACACCAAGACACCCCTCATCCGGACCATTATCAATGTCGTGACGGCGCTGCCGAAACTCATCCAGAACCCAGCCGCTCAAGTCGGTGGCTGGATCGGACAATTGACCGGAGGCGCGCCGGCGAAGACCGGTTCCTGGGTCGATGAGCTGCAGATGGAACCCCTCGATGTCATCGACCTCTCTACGGACATTGGCAACGGTGCTGTTACCCTCAAGACGGCCCGTGTTCAAAGCGCTGCCCTACGCATCGACGCCCGTGGAGGCCTGCGTTTCGCGCCGGTGATCACCAACTCGACGATGAACATCCCGGTCACCATCGCCCTGTCCCGGAAGATTTCGGAAAAGGCCATGTTGCTCGACGCCTCCACGCCGGCCGATGCCGCCTACGCTCCGTTGCCGGAATTTCTCACCATGAAGGGCACTTTGGGCAACCCGTCACCCTCCATCGACAAGCTGGCTCTGGCATCCATGGGGGCCAAGACCCTCGCACGTGCCGCGGCTGGTTTGGGCGGTAACCTGGGCGGGAAAGTGGCCGGGGCCGCCGGGGTACTGGGCAGTTTGCTTGGTACCCCTGCTGCGGCCCAGACTGCGACCGCCACTGCGACTGCGACCAATGCGCCTGCTCCTGCTACGAAGAGTAGCCCATCACCCGCGACTGCAACCAATGCGCCTGTGCTGAAGATTAACCCGCCACCAGCGGCTACGGTCAATGTGCCTGCACCGAAGGGCAACCCGCTCTTGAACACCAACACGGTCAACGCGTTGATCCCGACCAATTCTGCGGCCAAGGCCATCGAGGGTTTGCTCCGGGGCTTTGGAAAACCGAAGAATTAATTCAATCACCGAGATTTTCCCAACTAGGACCATCGACGGATCAACGATTTCCGCACCGAACATGAACCCTGTTTTCCAGTACCTCGAGGAACAGCAGACCCAGTTCATCGACTCCCTCTGCGACTATGTGCGCTTTCCGAGTGTTAGCGCCCAACCCAAGCACGCCCCGGATCTCCGTGCGGCGGCGCAGTGGATTGCCGACCGCGCCCGGAGTTTGACGTTGGACACCACGGTCCATGAAACCGACGGCAACCCTATCGTCGTGGCCCGCACTCCCAAGCCGGATCCCAAGAAACCGACGTTCCTGGTGTACGGCCATTATGATGTCCAACCGCCCGAGCCGTTCGACCTGTGGAAAACCCCGCCGTTCGAACCCCGCATCGAAGGCCGGAATCTCTTTGCCCGTGGATCAGCCGACAACAAGGGGCAACATTTGGCCCACCTGAATGCGGTCGAAGCCTACGTGCGCAGTGGCACACCGTTGCCGTGCAACCTGATCTTCCTCATCGAGGGCGAAGAAGAAGTAGGTTCCACTCAGCTTTACAGCTTCCTGCCTAAGCACCGAAAGGAACTGGCCTGCGACGCAGTCGTGATTTCGGACAATGGCATTCCCTCGTTAGAATACCCTGCATTGACCTACGGCCTGCGTGGCATTGCCGCACTCGAGGTCCGGATCGACGGCCCTTCGCGAGATCTTCATTCCGGCCTCTTCGGCGGAAGCTTGGAAAACCCGGCCTTCGCCTTGTGCCAGTTGCTCGCCCAAATGCGGGACAAGCGCGGTCGAATGACCGTGCCGGGATTCTACGACGCGGTGGCTCCGCTCAGCGCCTACGAGCGCAAGCAAATGGCTCGGATTCCGCAGAATGACAAGCGGTACGCCAAGTTCCTCGGAGTGCCTGAGCTCACTGGCGAAACTGGGTTCACTGCCAACGAACGCCGCACCTGCCGCCCCACCTTCGAGATCAATGGCCTGACCAGCGGATACCAAGGCGAAGGCAGCAAAACCATCGTACCTGCCTGGGCCAGCGCCAAGATCACCCTCCGGCTAGTCCCCGACCAGACGCCCACCAAGATTTTGGCGGCGGTCAAAAAGCACCTCCAATCGCTGTGCCCGCCGACCGTGCGCCTCACGGTGAAGCACGGTCACGGTGGCGAACCGTACCTTGTTTCACCGAAGGGTCCCCTCGCCCAGGCTGCCTTGCGCGCCATGTCTGCTGGCTTCAATCGCGAGGCGCTGCTCATGCGCGAAGGCGGCAGTATTCCCATCGTGGCCGCCTTCAAGAAGCACTTGCGAGCCGATACCCTGCTCCTCGGTATGTCCTTGCCCGACGACAATCCCCATTCGCCCAACGAGAAGTTTAGCCTGGATGCCTATGCCGCCGGCATGCGGATGGCCGTGCAGCTGTGGCCCGAATTGGCCGCCGCCTGCGCATGAATCCCGGGAACGCCACGGAACAACCCACGGCCGCGAAACACCGTTTGCCGGTGATTCTGGTCACCGGTTTTTTAGGATCGGGCAAGACCACGCTGCTACTGCGATGGCTGCGGGAATCGCCGGCCACGGGCTTGCGCATGGGCGTGGTGATGAACGAGTTCGGGGCCGAGAGCGTCGACAGCCAAATCCTCGATCGCCCCGGTTTGCCGGTGGCCCAGGTGAGTGGCGGCTGTGTGTGCTGCGCGCCGGAAAACGAGCTAGACCGAGCCGTGACTCAATTGGCCAAGTCGGGGGACTGCGATTACATCGTCGTGGAAACCAGCGGATTGGCAGACCCGGACAGTGTCATCGATATCCTCACGGATACCGACTTGTTAGAGCATGCCCAATTGCACGCCGTGGTCAGCGTCGTGGACGCCCCATGGTATGCCCAACCCGAGGGCGACATCGGAGAGCGGGTATTGGCCCGCAAGCAAATCGAGTTTGCCAACGTCCTGTGCCTCTCCAAATGCGATCGTCTCGACGCCCACCAATTGGACTCGCTGGAAACCATCATCGCCGAACAAAATCCCAGCGCCCAACGCATACGGCTCCCCTTCGGTCTGCCAGATATCGGTGATCTCCTCCGTAGGTCCCCCGCCGAGGTGCGTATTGAGGCAACCAATGGCGCAGTGAATGATGGGGACTCTCCGGCCACCCCTCATTTGCACACCGGCTATCGCAGCGTGACGTGGCGATTTCCGGTGCCTGTGGAGCGGAAGGCTTTTGAGACCTATCTCAGCCGGCTCAATCCTCGCGAGGTCGTGCGAGCCAAGGGGTTCGTGCGGTTCACTCACGCTCCGGAGAAACTCTTCCTGTTCCAACAAGTCTGGGGCCATCACTTCATCGAAGAGTTCCCCGCCCTCCCGCACCCCGCCGCCATCGCCGTGCTCATTGGCCCCAATTTGGACCCAGCACCCCATCAGGCCGCCTTGCGGACCTTGTGCTTTGGCGCCTCACGTCCCTCAGGATTGTTTCTCAGCACCGAGTGACTCATCAGGACTCCAAAAACCATGGCCGGCCGCCGTCATCAATCTCCGCGTTGAACTGAGGTGAGTCGATTGAGTTGGGAGGAACGCGAAGACCCAGCCCTCCGCACCGGGCCACGCCCTAGGGTGGCTCTTGATGGCAACAAAATGGGCTCAAGACATGGAGTAGGACCACGGCGCCCTCGGCTTGCGTGACACCAGTCGATTGGCTTCGGGGTCTTTGCGGAACTGCTCCTTCACCGGATCCCAATGCAGCGGACGGCGCAACTGGTAACCAATATTGGCCAAGTGGCAGATGGAGGCTGTTCGATGCCCCACCTCGACCGGACAAATCGCCTGCCTGCGTTCACGCACGCAGTCCAACCAGTTCCTCGTGTGTTGGCTCGAGGGGTAGACCCGTTGGTCGGTGGCTGACAATGGAGCGCTCAGGATCTCCGGCCGACTGCTCTCCATGACACCGCGGTCCACATAAAGGGTTCCATCGGTTCCCTCGAAGGTGCATCCGCTCTTCCCACCATGAAAGAGTTCCACGCCATTGGCATAGGTAAACTTGAGTCCGGTGAGGGCATCTCCCGCGGGCGGCGTGATCAACGTGGGGCCGCTGGCGTCCATGCCCATAGCCCATTGCGCGATGTCAAAGTGGTGCGCACCCATATCGGCCAAGGAGCCGCCAGCAAACTCACGGTAATTGCGGAAGAGCGGGTAGTGCCGGTGCATGCCCTTGGGACACAGGATTTCGTTGTAACCGCGCAACGGGGCCGGGCCCAGCCACAGTTCCCAATCCACATCGGCGGGTGTGGGTTGATCGGGTAAATCGCACGCCACCGGCGGAGCGCCCACTCCCACATGGATCGTCTTAAGGCGGCCGATCCGGCCATTCCAAATGAACTCCACGGCTTTCCGGAACCGGTCGTTGAACTCGCTGCGCTGCTGGCTTCCGGTCTGGAAGATGATGCGGTGTTTCTTCACTGCATCCACCAACAGGCGTCCCTCGTGGATGTTTTGCGTGAGGGGTTTCTCGCAATAAATGTCCTTACCCGCACGAGCCGCCGCCAGGGCGATGATCACATGCATGTGATCGGGTGTGGCCACAACAACCGCATCGATGTCCTTGAGGGCAATGAGAGCCCGGAAATCGGTGTAGGCATCACAACCCTTGAACACCCCATCTTTTTGGCGCGCTGCGTAGCGCTTCTCTACTTGAGACTGCGCCGTTTCGCGACGGGTTTTCTCCACATCGCAAACGGCCACCACTTGAATATCCTCATATCCTAACAACCGTTCGAGATGGCCACGTCCCATCGCCCCAATGCCGATCATTCCGACGGTGATGCGCTCGGAGGCCGATCGCGAGCGGGCGGCCGGCATCGCCAGTGGCGTCAGGAGCAGTCCTGCTCCGACCGCGGCCGTGCGTTGGAGAAATTGACGTCGGGATTGGCTCAACTGCGTTTTCATAGGAGGGATAGGCGTATACAAAACATGCAATCCATCTGCGGTCCACTGTGGATCAGTAGTTTCTGCAATCACGACCCCTCTTCTGGATTGGTTAGGATCCCGTGAGGTGGTTTACCGTGCCATGCAGCACCCGCTCCACCGTATTCCCACCTGGAACAGCCAAACGCAGCTTCAACTCATAGCAATGGGTCGGAGCCAACTCCGGGATGTCCAAGATCACCGTGTGGCGATCGGCCTCGAGACGCGCCCCGCGGATGCTCAACGCGTGTTCACCGTGGTGATCTGAGCCATAACCCGCCGTCCTCTTGAGGGACCAAACCTTGAGGGCAAACGCCTCGGGCCGGATCGCTTCGGGATCCACGGGATCGCTCAGGCGCACCGCCAAGGTCCCTTTGCTCGGCTCGATGGCCACCGGCAGGTAGGCCGGTGGGTTCGCACGACGAATGCGGTGAAAGCCTCCGGGGCCCGTTGCATTGCCTGCCCACGCGAACATCCCACACGTGTACAACGCCCCGTCGGATCCAAAGCGTCCGCGCATAATCCCCGTGGCAAAGGCCGGCATGGGTAATTCGCACACCGCTCCCTGTGACGGAGCGTTTCGTTGGGAATGCGGCACGATGAACACCCGGCCGGTACCGTAACTCAGATTCAAGAGCGATCCGCCCAAAGAACCCCAAGCTCCCTTCGGCACCCACACCAATTCAGCCGGACTGCGATCCTTCTGGTTGGTGATCCAAACCATGGGCGGTTCCATCGCCGAGTCGGCCGTGTTGGTCACACTCGTGTAGCCGAACATGTTGCCGTAAAAGCCCCCCACCTTCACCCGATTGATCCGGTTTTTGGGCGTCCAGAAACCCTCCTGATCGGTCACGAAGAAACTGCCGTCCGGGTTGAGACACACCCCATTGGCTGCGCGGAAGCCCGTGGCCAAGATGTCCGTCTGACGGCCGTCGGCCCGGACCCGCAGCAAGGTGCCATGATGGGGCACCACTGAATCCAGGGCGTGCCGGCCGGATTTAGCGTAGTATAAATTGCCATCCCCATCGGTTTGCAAACCCATGGCAAATTCATGGAAGTGCTCGGTGACCTGGTGGTCATTATTGAAATTGCCGATGAAATCCACCTCTCCGTCTCCGTTGAGATCCTGGAGTCGCGCGATTTGATCGCGGCAGGTGATGAAGAGATCCTGGCCCCGATATTTGACTCCCAGTGGTTGAAACAGACCGCTCACAATCCGTCTCCACCGCAAGGTCGCCGGGGCCGGATCCGTCAGGCCTTCCACCCGCCAGACATCGCCATTCCAAGTGCCCACCATGGCGGCACGTCCGTCGGGCGTGAAATCAAAGCCCCCCGGGCGCATCCAACTTTGCCACGGGTTCTCCACCGGCAGCGGGAAGTCGTCGGCAATAAAAGGGCCATCGGTTTTTCCAGGCTGCGACCGAGTCTCGATTTCTTCGTCCCACCGCTTCGGGCCACCATGAGTGAGCGGCTCCAAATCCATCGGCCCACGAAGGGTCGGCATTAGCGCGGCGAGCGACGCTGGGTCGGCCCGTGAAATGTAGATCCGGGTCTTGGCCAAAGGCGGCAATTCAGCAACCCAAAAGCCGGCAATCTTTCTGAGAACCCCATCGCCCGACAACGCGACCGACACGGTCTCTGGGGCCACCCTCAGTTGGATGGGCTTGCCCGCTTTCCCCAAATTCAGGGTGCGGGTGAACACCGGTGTGGTGCCGTAGTCCAGCCAACCGGGTGACTCGAGCACCGGCGTTCCGCCTATGGTCGCAGCAATCACCACTTGGTTTCCGTGGAGATAGAGCCCGTCATACCGCGCCCAATCCCGAGGCAAGGGTCCGTAGCGACGCCCATCCTTCCCGAGCAGACGGTGGTCGGTCCAGTCGCCCTCGGGCGAGGCCACTCCAGGAGCGACCGGATTGACGAAATGCCGTTGGCCGATCAAGCCGGTGTGGGTTCCATGGCTGCCATCGAAGGCGATGCCCTTCCAATCCACAAACTCGCCAGTCGTTGCCGCGGCCACCCGAAGCGTGTCCTCATCGTAGACCATCCAAGCTCGCCCCTTGCTGACGCCGCCGGGCCCTTCGTCGAGACGAACGGCGATGCCCTTTTGAGCGATATTTCCGGGTGCCACCTGAAACGTCCAAAAGAGCGCCGGACCGAAGTTCATCCGAAGATACGGTGCGGGCGTCCGATCTTCCACTTCGACCGGAGCCCGTGTGAGTCCCTTGGGCAGTGCGTTCAACAGAGCGGGCGTCACCGCAACGAACTGACTGGGATTGTGCGGCCGCAGGAAGGTCTCCCGGATGTACTGAATCACACTGTACTTCTGGGCGGTGGTGTATTGGTTCTGCGGCACCATCTGCCCATAGCCATGGGTCAAGGTGTGGAACATTGAGTCTGGGTCGGAGCCATTCTTGAACACGCCCTCAGCAAAGCGCAGCGCGGTCGGAAGCGATCCCGGGGCCTCCCGAGTTCCATGACAGGCGACGCACAGCGCGTCGTAGATAGCCTTTCCTTCGGCCAGGGTGCGATCATTCCAACCGGCCACCACGGCAGCATGGTCGGCGCTCTCCAATGGCTGTACCCAAGCATGGCGCACGGCCACTCCGTTGGCGGGTTCGATGACAGGACGATCGGAGGCATCGCCCGCTTGGTAAACAAAGTCAGCAGTCCCAACGGTCGGTCCGGCCGGATCATGCAAGGCACCGATTTCGGATTCCGAGAATCCCCGCCGCCACAGCCTCACGCTTTCCACCCGACCGCGGCTCAAGTTACCAGCGAAGTCGGGAGTGGCCCTTCCGACCTTGAGAATTTGCCCTGCAGGATCTGGCTTCGAGAAATCCGCCCGGTCCGCGATCTTGCGGCCATCGAGCCAGATCCGTGTTCTGCCAGAGATCACGCTGAGAATGGCCACATGGGGTTTCCCGTCGTCCACCCGAGGGCCGCCGCTCAAGGCTCCCAACCAACCGATGTCATACACCAAATGACCGTCCCGGATGAACAGAGCCTTGGAACCCGGTTCCCAGTTTCCCAGGGGAGAACAAACGGCAAAGAGCGTGCCCGGTCCCTGGGCTGCAAACTGCACCCGAGCCGTTACATCCTTGCCGAAGGATATGCCCGCTGATGGGAAATCAACGCCGCCGCCGGTGCTGAGTGCCGCAATTTCTTCGGGACCTCGGACGAGCGCGCCATCGCTCCAGACACGGAGAATCGCTGGACCCTCAGCGGGGTGCTCCACTGCGATGTCTTGAGCAACCGCTCCCCGGAGAGGGAGACTCCATTCCTTGCCCCATCGAACCACACCTCCCGTTTTGTCGCTGAACTCAACATGCAAGCGGTAGCTGCGAGGCCACTCCGGTGTCTCCATCGAGAGGGCATGCCGAGGCGGAGCGGAGGCCAAGGTTTGGATCAACGAAAAACCGGCCAATGCGGTCAACACGATCATCCAAACCCGCAGGGCAACTCCGTCCAAAAAACGTCTCTTCGCAGTCATGGTCTTGTGGGGAACTTCTGGACGAGAGTTTCTGCAATCGACGAACCGGTAAAGCGGTCCCTGATCAAAACCACCTGAGAGCCACTCATTTCGCCTGGGTCGCTGGCTGGGTATCCCCTGGCTTGGATTCGGCGTGCACGAGCAGCGCCCAACTCATGCCGGTCGTGGCGATCGTGGCAAAGGCCTGGATATTCATGCCTTGCCGATGGAGTTCCTGATTTCTTGGAGCTGCTTCGTAGCGATCCCAACAGGTCGATCCAGCGGGATACCGGCACACGCCAACAGCGTGGTTAGCAAATCCCCCTGATTGCCTTTGACGCCGCTCAGGAAACGCCCCGTGTTGAGCGATCCCCCGCCCTTTCCGGCGAGGATGAACGGCAGGTTTTCCCGGGCGTGCACGTTGCCATCTTCTAACCCGGAGCCCCACATCATGATGCAGTTGTCGAGCAGCGTGCCGTCCCCTTCCCTGAGTTGGTGCATCTTCTGCACCATCCGGGCGAACTGGGCGATATTGAACGCGGTGATCGCCGCCACCTTGCTGACCTTATCGAACTCGTTGCTGTGGTGCGTTTGCGAATGGTGTTCGTCGTTGAACCCCAGTTCTGGGTAGGACACCCCATTCGGAGTGGAGCCGATGTAAGTGCTCACACGAGTCGTGTCGGTCTGGAACGCCAGCACGTTCAAATCGCACATCACCTCCATGTATTCGCTGCGCTTTTCGCCCTCGGGAATTTTGATATCGATGGGAGGTGAATCCGACGCAAAACGTTTGCTCACACTCACACCTGCTGCTTCCAAGGCGGCTTCCTTCTGGCGGTACTCGATGGCTGCGATGCGACGTTCTACACTGCGAACGCTGTCGAGGTATTCATCGAGCTTGTGCTGATCGTCCCGAGGCAATTTGCGGCGCAA
Organism: Akkermansia muciniphila; assembly: GCA_945893185.1. Classification (GTDB taxonomy): domain Bacteria; phylum Verrucomicrobiota; class Verrucomicrobiia; order Limisphaerales; family UBA9464; genus SXXZ01. The sequence continues at coordinate 26,256 of CAMDDW010000031.1, forward strand.
GTCTTTGGCACCGCCAAGGACGAGATCGAGCATCTGACGATCCAAAGGATCCGCCTTGCCGGAGCTCCCAGTTTTCTTGGACTTCCCAAAGAGCCGATTGAGGACATTCCGCGGATTAATTTCGGCCGGGACGGCTTGAGTGGCTGAACGAAAACTGCAGTGGGAATAGTACCCCTCATTCAGTCCGTCTTGGTTCTCCTTGTGCGTCTGGGGCATCGTGGCCAACTCCAGAGACGGCAGCGCCGTGAAGCCCCCCACGAAATTTGCGGCGATCTGATCCGCGGAAATCGCGATGTTGATGACATCCCTCTGTTTCGCATCGGGCAACGCCGCGGTGAGCCAGGTGGACAACTCGAGCGCATGGGGAGCTCCATTGAATGGCGCAATCGGCACTCCGGAGATGCCCTTCATCATCAGGCATTGATCCAACACGGGGCGCAGCGAGGCCAAGGCGGGCGGCGGAGAGGTCAGGAAACTCTCCGGACTCTTCGGCCAAAACTGCTCCATGATCACCCCATGGGGCATGTACATGAACCCGAGTCGCACCGGCGGTTTGACTCCCTTGCCCTTGCCGGCTTCGGCCCAAGCCATGATGTCCAAGAGCGGTAGGGCGAGCGAAGCCCCGATGCCTTTGAGGCATGTGCGACGATCCATCAGGCGGTTACTTTTCATGGGAGGTGGAAGCGGTTGATTCTTGGACCCTTCGGTGCGTGAACGGATAGCTGATGGCGATTTCTGTGATGAGTGTCTGCAGACGGTAGCCCTCTTTGGCGGCGGTTTCCATCAGATGATCCACAACGATTTCGTCGTAGCCTTCTAACTGCCGGCACAGGGCGTACGCCAAGAATTTTTCTGTGAAATTCCGGGCTAACTCATTCGGTTTGGCAGCGATGATTGCTTTGAGATCTTTGGGCGCGCTGAAGCGTTTTCCTCCGGGGAGTTCACCGGCCGCTTCAATGGCCCCGCCCGTGTCATCGCGATCGCGCCAGCGGCCAATCGCATCGAAGTTCTCTAGTCCAAAGCCGATGGGATCCAGAATCTTGTGGCAGTTAGCACACACGGCTTCGGTTCGGTGAAGCTCGGTCCGCTGTCGCAAGGTCAGGTGGGCGACGGCTTTTTGATCCTGCTTTTCCAAGGCCGGAACATTCGGTGGTGGCGGTGGTACTTTCTCGCCCAGCACTTGTTCCAACACCCACACGCCGCGTTTGACGGGACTGGTGCGGTTGGGAAACGAGGTCGTCGCCAGAACACCTGGCATTCCGAGGACCCCGCCTCGATTGGGATCCGTCAGCTTCACCCGGCGCATCTTCGATCCGGTGACGGTGTTTTCCAATCCATAGATCGGAGCGAGGGTCCTGTTGAGGAACGTGTAATCCGAATCGACGAACCGCACCACGCTCCGGTTTTCGCGCACGATGCTTTCAAAAAACAGGCGGGCTTCGTCGTACATCGCCAAACGCATCTCGGCGTTCATCTGCGGAAACTTCACGGTATCAAAGGTCTTGCCTTCCAAGCTCGCCAGTCCCAGCCACTGCGCGCCAAACCCGTCAAACAATGCCCTGGACCGCGGGTCTTTAAGCAAGCGCTTTACCTGCAACCGAAGGACCGCTGTATCATGGAGTTTCCCGCGATCGGCCAATCCGGACAATTCCGCATCGGGTAGTGTGGACCACAGCAAATAAGACAATCGGGAGGCCAGTTGATGATCATCCAAGCGAACAATCCCACCGACGGGCTGCCCCTCTCCATGGGGGGTGATGAAGAGGAACTGTGGTGACACCAGCACTGCCTTGGCCATCAAACGCAGCGCATCGTTGTAGGCCAGTCCGTTCGTGCGCCCCAGGTCGAACACCCCCAAAAGCACGTCCAGTTCTGCTTCGGAGGGAGGACGTCGGTAGGCTTTCCGAGCGAGAGATCCCGCCACCGGTCTTGCTGCGCCTCGAAGGTCAGCCCCGCTTCGAGGCGCCGGCCCCAACCAACGCCGCTGCGCAGAATTCGGAGTCGCTGCACCGGCGGGCAAGATTCGATCGAGCACCTCATTGGCGATGCTCAAGTACTGCTCCGATTGGAGGGGCGACAACGTGTTCAAGTACCCCTCCCCAATCACCTCGTCCGGCAACTCCCGGGCGATCGCCCGATCCACGCCGAAGAGATCGTGCAACGTATTGCCATACTCGACCTTAGTGAGGCGGCGAATCACGAACAGCCCGGGATCTTTCTGGCTCAGGAACTTGATCTGGGCGATCCCGTTTAGAAATGCCTGACGCTCTGTGTCGGTCGGCTGTTTTTTGGCATCGGTCGGCGGCATGTCGTGGGCCTTCACGTTGGCGGCCGCCTGCTTCCACCGTTTTGCAATAGTCGCGTCGCCCGCATTGCTGAGCGCGGGCTGGAAATTAATACCCCCCTTCTGCCGATCTTGGCCGTGACAGCGGATGCAGTAAGTCTTAACGAAGGGGGTAACGCTGTCCTGAAAAGACTTTTGGGCGTCGGCCTTAAGTGCGGCGAAATCCGGATCAACCCGAGACTCCGCCAGGCCAGTCCAAGTGAGGAGCAACGTGAACCCACAAAGGGCTTTGATCAGCTGAAGACCGCTTGGAAATTCAGGGATTCTCATGGAGAGCGGTGCGAAGCATGAGCAGAACGTGACGAATGACAACGGATAGGAATTCGCCCAAACCGCTCGTACGTTTCAACGCCCGTTTAGATCCGAAGTTCGACGATGCTTCGTCTGTGGATTCCAGGCGCATCGCCCCACGTGCAAGATTCAACCGCGGTGGCCCAACCACTCCACAACCCCTCGAGCCGCTTGGGTTCCCATCGCGAAGCAGCCCTGCATGAGGTATCCGCCGGTGGGCGCCTCCCAATCCACCATCTCGCCGGCGACAAACAGGCCGGGAAACCGTCGGACCATGAGTCGGTCATCGATTTCCGACCAACTCACTCCACCGGCCGAAGAAATGGCTTCAGCCAAAGGACGAGGCCTCTTCAGCGGGATGACGCACTGCTTCACGGCGCGCGCCAGAGAAACGGCGTCGTTCCAGGGTCGGTCTGACAACAAGGCGTGCGCCGCGTCACCGATGCGCCACCGAGGGAGGGCCTCATTGAGGAAGTTGCGTCGCGCCGACTCCATCTTAGAAACCAACTGCTCGACACTGAAGGTCGGCTTGAAGTCGATGGCGATGGAGGGTTCCGACATCGCACGCAATGCGGCACCGAGTTGGTAAATCGCGCCGCCTTCGAGCCCGTAGCGCGTGACAAGCAACTCTCCGATGGCCAGCGCATCACCGGCGCGAACATGGATGTTCTTCAACGGCTTGCCTTCGACACGTGCCAGAACCTTCGCAGGCCAATCGCATTCCCAACCACAGTTCGCCGGAGCCAGCGGATGCACCGTGAGACCGAGCGACTCTAACAACCCGGCCCAAGCGCCGTCGGATCCCGTCTCGGGCCACGACCCACCACCCAAGGCTAGGATGACCGAATCCGCGGTGGCTGTTGCTCCATTGGAAAACCCCAATTGGAAACCGCTCGCACCGGAATCCGATCCATCGACACTCTCGGATTGGCCTCTTTGAGCCGAGGCTCCGGCCAACGACTTCAAGGTCACGAGGCGGTGATTCACCTCAAAGGTCACCCCGAGTCCGCGCAAGCGGGCCACCCAGCGGCGCAACAGCGGAGCGGCCTTCATCTCGACGGGATAGACCCGACCCGTGGTGGCCTGGAAGGTTTCAACGCCCAGTCCCGCGGCCCATAGCCGCAACGCCCCGGGATCAAACGCGCTGAGCAATTTCGGCCAAAACTCAGTCGGCTGGCCAGGTCCAGAGTACCGCGTCTGAAAGCGATCTAGAGCTTCTCCGTGGGTGATATTGAGTCCGCCCTTTCCAGCGACCAGAAACTTCCGGCCGACAGAGGGTTTGGCGTCATACAGCGTCACCCTCAAACCCGCCGAGGCCGCGACTTCCGCAGCACGTAAACCGGCCGGTCCGCCGCCGATCACGGCAAGAGAAGAAATTGTGGGTAAAATAAGCGACTTCATCAAAACCACGGCCTGCAACTGTGGAGACCTAGAGCCAACAGCGTGCGCAGCGCCCTCAAATTCACCACCACAATCGAAGCGCCAGTTCTCCTGATGGTCGTACAGATTCCACGGTCAAGGGGAAGACCTTCTGACCCCATCGTTCGATTCCGAGGCTGGAAACCCAAGGAAACGGGGCCGATCGGGGCGAGGCCGTAGGACACTCGTAGGACGGTGGCCTGAAAAACTGAGAAACCTGCGCTGCGTTTGCCCCTCTGGCGTCACCGGGCCGACGACTTGATTAGCTGCCAGCTTGCAGCGATGGCGAGAGAGCGGGCTCGCTCGAAGTGACGTCATTTATCAAGCAACCGGAATGGGTTTACCTACCTGGATTGATCCGTGCTTAAAAAGTAATTGCGATGTCTATGTGTCGTGATGTATATGTAGCTAATGAAGAAGCCGCTGAAGTATTCGAGCGTACCAAAGCCGCCGGATTTTTTGCGCGATCTCCCCGCGCTGACCAGAGGACTCAACGAGTCCGTGGGTATGGTTCGCACCCAAATTTATCTGACGCGCTCCGAGCACGGTTTCATTGAGGCTGAGGCGGCGCGCCGGGGTGAAACGATGGCGGCGGTGATCCGTGGCTGCATCGACGACAAGATGCGGGTGCCTGACACCGCATGGACAGCCAACCCCATGATGGAGCCCACACCGCCCGAGGCCGGTCCGGAATTGCCGGAGGATGCCGCCATCAATCACGACCACTACCTCTACGGAACTCCCAAGAAATATCTGAAGAAGCGAGGTCAGTGGGTGTTAGCCGAACCGGAGGCGCGACGCTGATGCACAGCCATCGGGTCTTCCTCGATTCGTCGTTCTGGATCGCCTTCCGAGATGCCCGCCAGAGCCATCATGCTCGGGCCCTCGACTGCCTCGCTGCCCTGTTCCGGGAGCGGACCCACTTCGTGAGCACGCCCTTAGTGTTCGCGGAAACCCATGCCACCTTCGCCCGTTCACTGGCGGTGCGGGAGAAAATCATCGCCGACTTCTGGGAAAATCCGCTGCTCCATTTCGCAGAGGTCACCGACGCCGACCACCGTACGGCCATCCAGTTTCTGAGGCAGCACGCGGACAAGTCGTATCCCTTCTGCGATGCGATTTCGTTCGTCGTGATGCGGCGATTGGGAGTCAAACGGGTCGCGGCCTTTGATGACCACTTCCGGCAAGTCGGTGGGTTTGAGGTAATTGGGTGACCCAGGACTCTACGACCAGAATGGTTAACCGCCCGCAATCCTGAGCATCTAGACTGCAACCGAAGTGAGCATCATGAAGACTAAATGCGCACAACGGTCACCTTGGATCGAGAGGCCGCGCAGATGCTCCGCGAAGCCACGCACCGTTCCCGCAACGGGTTCAAGGAGACGATCAATGCCGCCATCCGCGCCGGACTGAGCTAGAACACAGCCCCGGCCGTGAGCTGTCCCTTCGCGATTCAGGCCCCGACCGCTGAGACTCCAATGGCGGCGCTGGCGCTGGGGAACGAGGTCTCCCAGCCGGATTTTTTCTCACGCGGAGCCGCGGAGAGCGCGGAGGTCGGAGGATTGAATTCTCTCCGCGAACTCCGCGTCTCCGCGTGAGACTCTGTATTCCCTTTTTCATGGCAGCGCTTTGATGTTCCCCAGCACTTCAGCACTCTCGGTTTTCCATGGCTTTCATTTCCCCTTTTTCCCTTCCGGCAGCCGGGGCGTGCGTTCATCGGCGGTGAGCAGTTTCATCTGCTGGGTAACGGGGCCAGGGAACGATTTTCGGATTTGACTCAATCGGGTGTCAGCTACGGTCGCTCAATTCCTCGGCAAGAGCCCGTTCAGGTTGCGGAGCCCTTTACCGGGTTCTGAGCAAAGGGAACTGGCGCATCCAAAATCGGAAATCGTTCCCTGACCCCGTTTCCGATCCTCTAACCCGCGGCGATGACCTCGCGGACCACGTTGCCGAAGACGTCGGTCAGTCGGAAATCGCGGCCGGCATGGCGGAAGGTGAGTCGTTCGTGATCGAAGCCCAAGAGCTTGAGCATCGTCGCGTGCAAGTCGTGAACCGAGACCGGATTCTCGACAGCCCGGAACCCGAAGTCGTCGGTCGCTCCATGGATGGTTCCGCCCTTGATCCCGCCGCCCGCCATCCAGAGGGAAAACCCCCAATGGTTATGGTCCCTGCCCTGCGCGGCTCCCGATCCGTTTTGACCCATCTCCACCGACGGCGTTCTCCCGAACTCTCCGCTGCACAAGATGAGGGTGCTCTCCAGCATCCCTCGCTGCTTTAAATCCATGATTAATGCGCCGAGGCCTTGATCGCATTCGTTGGCTACCTTGCGATGTTCTTCGCGGATGTTCGAATGACTGTCCCAGGGCTGCATGTTTCCGTGCCACGTCTGCACGAATCGCACCCCGCGTTCGACGAGGCGACGGGCGATGAGTAACTGCCGATTCTGCGGTCCTTCGCCATAAGCCTTCCGGATGTGCGCGGGTTCTTGATCCACATCAAAGGCATCGGTTGCCTCCATTTGCATGCGGTAGGCAAGCTCGAAGGATCGAATCCGCGACTCGAGGGCTGCCTCGCCGGGCCGAGATGCCAAGTGATCGGCGTTGAGTTCCCGCAACAGGTCAAACTGACGCTGTTGATCTTGAGGCCCGAGGCGTGCGTTGCGGATGTGGTCGATCAACTTCCGGGGATCGGCTTGTGAGGTGTCGACGTGCGTTCCCTGATAGGAGCCCGGCAAGAACGCCGAGCGCCAATTGGCGGCTCCTCCGACGGGCATCCCACCGGGGCACAAGGCGACGAAGGCCGGTAAATTCTGGTTCTCGGATCCCATACCCCACGTCAACCACGAGCCAAAACTCGGACGCACCAGCCGCTGATCTCCGGTGTTCATGAGCATGAGCGATAGCTCGTGGCTGGGCAGCTCGACATGCATCG
>CAMDDW010000032.1:0-33168 GCA_945893185.1 Akkermansia muciniphila
GCGTGGAGATCCAGATTCAACGACCGATTGAGCAGGATCGAATAGCAACCGCAAAGGGGCCTTGGCCCGAGAGAAAAGCACCTAAAGAAGAAAATTTGGGGACGGAGACGTTTTATCGTTTGACGGTGTGCACTAATGGGCGACCCCGGCGGGATTTCCGACCCCGGCGGGATTTCAGCAGCAGCGGTTGGGGCCTTTGAGGCGGGCTTCGGCGGCTTGGACGTAGGCGATGGGGGCGTTGTGACGGCGGGCGGCTTCAGTCACTTCGGGTAGGGGAATGAGGACGGCTTGCGAGGGCACTTGCTTCGAGACATTCGCTTCAAGTTGACGGGCTGTGCGGTCCACGGCGTCTTGTCCCGACCAGTTGCGCAGCAGGGCCAGGCCCAGCGCAAAGATCCCGGCCCAACCGGTGCGGTTGCTTCCTTCGGCTAACACCGATTCTGGGAGCCACTCCGGCGCTTCTTCGCTCGAGTCAGGGGTTCGCCGGCCGCGGAGCAGACGAATCCACTCCAGCACGGCTCCGGTCACGATCAGGGCGGCCAACCCCAGGAAGATGGCCGTGACTCCTACGTCCAAGGCGTTGTTGAGCCGGCGGCTGCGATTTGCACGCAGGGCCTTCTGGGCTGCGGCATCCGCGGGGGCTGATTCTGCAGCCCGTTGAAGTGCGGGGTATTTCTGGTCCAGGTCTCGGACGGTGGCCAAGAAGCCGATGCGGGGTGAGGGGTGGAAGATCTTCTGGAATCCGGCGGTCCCGGTGACGGCCAAAAGCCAGATGAGCGGCAGGAGCGCCACCCACGCGATCGCAAGGGATTTGCCGCGGGCCAGCGACTGCTTGAGGAGTAAAGTGGTGGCCAAGACCAGGGCGATGGCGGCGAGCAATTGATTGGCGATGCCGAAGAGCGGCCAGAGCGAATTAATGCCGCCCAAGGGATCTCGGACTCCTTGGATTAGAAACCAACCCCAACTGGCCACAATCAAGGCACTGGCCAAGGCCCCGGCGGCGGTCGATCGCACGTCTCCCAAGGGTTTCCATAGGTGACCCAAGGCATCTTGAAGGAGGTACCGGCCCACTCGGGTTCCGGCATCCAAGGTCGTGAGGATGAACAGCGCCTCGAACATGATGGCAAAGTGGTACCAGACATCGAGCCAGCGTCCGTGAGTCACTTGGGAGAATAAATTGGCCATGCCGACGGCCAGCGTGGCGGCTCCTCCGGTCCGTCCATAGAGCGAACTCTCACCCACCTGTCGAGCCAGCGAGTCCATCACTCCGGGATCCAGAGTGAACCCCGTTGCCCGAACCTTGGCCACGGTGTCTGCGGCGATGGCGGCCGCGTCGGCACCCGTGCCAGCGATGTTAATCGCCAGGTAGACACCGGGTTCGAGGGTGCAGGCCGCGATCAATGCCATGATGGCCACCAGCGATTCCAGGAGCATGGCCCCGTACCCGATGGGGCGGGCGTAGCTCTCACGGGTGATAATTTTTGGGGTGATGCCGCTAGCGATGAGCGTGTGGAAACCACTGATGGCCCCGCAGGCAATAGTGATAAAGCAGAATGGAAACAGCTTGCCCGGGACGACCGGCCCCGAGCCGTCGATAAAGGCGGTGAGGGCGGGCATCTTGAGCATGGGCAGCACTAACAGCACGCCCGCGGCCAAGGCGAGGATAGTGCCGAGTTTCATGAAGGTGCTGAGGTAGTCTCGCGGCGCGAGCAGTAACCAGACGGGCAACACGCTTGCGGCGAAACCGTAGAGCACAATGGCCCAGGCCAGGGGTTCGGCCGAGAAGGTGAAGAGTTTGGCGAGCGCTGGGTTGCTGTGGATCCATTGACCTCCCAAGACGGCCGCGATTAGCAGGAGGACGCCGAGCGCCGAGCCCTCCAGGGTTTTGCCGGGTCGTACATACCGCAAATACAGGCCCATGAGCAGCGCGATGGGGATGGTGGCCCCGACCGTGAAAACGCCCCATGGACTTTCGGCGAGCACCTTCACGACAACCAACCCGAGCACCGCTAGGAGGATGATCATGATCGACAGGATCGCCACCAGGGACAGTGCACCTAGGAAGGGATTCAATTCGTCCTTCATCATTTGCCCTAAGGAACGGCCGTTGCGGCGCATGGATGCGGCGAGGATGAGGAAGTCTTGGGCTGCACCGCCAAGGATGACTCCGATTAAGATCCACAGGGTTCCGGGAAGGTAACCGAACTGGGCGGCGAGCACGGGGCCCACGAGGGGACCGGGTCCGGAGATGGCGGCGAAGTGGTGCCCGAAGACGATCCAGCGGTGGGTCTTTACGAACTCTCGTCCATCTTCATGGCGTTCACAGGGCGTGGCCCGCCGATCGTCCAGCATCAGGACTTTGGCGGCGATCCAGCGTGAGTAGAACCGGTATCCGATGGCGTAGGTGCACAAGGCTGCCACCAGGATGTAGGCCGAGCTGACCGGTTCTTGACGATGGGTCGCCAGAATGAAGTAGGCGAAGGCTCCCAGCCCCGCCACTAGGGTCCAAGCCAATCCGCGCCCGAGGGAATGCATGAGGCCGAGGGTGCCAAAAGCGCCCAGAATCCTCCTACGAAAACTTGCGCGGAAACTTCACCTCGAAAGCCAGGCAGATCTCGATAGCCTCACCTCCATGATTCCCCGAACAAGATTGGTCTCAGGGTGCTTATTGTGGGCCTGTATGTTGGTCGTTTCCGTCCAGGCTCAGTTGCGGGTGGGGCTTTTCGATATGGATGCCACTCCGCCCGTCGGATCGCGCTTGGCATACGATCCGGTCACCAATGTCTGGGATCTAGGCCTGCGGGCCCGAGGCGTTGTGGTCTTGGGGAAGGATCGTCCGGTGGTTCTTTGTGCCGTCGATTGGATCGGTATTGGCAATGAGGGTCACGATGCGTTTCGGCAGCAACTGGCCGCGGCGGCGGGGACGACTGTGGACCGGGTGGCGGTCCATTCACTGCATCAGCATGATGCGCCCGAATGTGATTTCGGCGCTGAGAAGATCCTTCGCGAAGCTGGGGTTAGCCCATGGAATTACGAGGGAACCTTCGCCCGAGAGCTCTTGGGTCGACTCAGCAATGCGGTGGCTCGCGCTGCCGCCCAGGCCCAGCCTTTCAACCAGGTGGGCACCGGGCAGGCCGAGGTGCGCGAGGTGGCTTCCAATCGGCGAATCTTTGGTCCTGACGGCAAGGTGCGGACCGTGCGCTACACGGCCACAACCGACCCTGCTCTGCGGGCAGAACCCGAGGGAGTCATCGACCCCATGGTGTCTCTGGTGAGCTTCTGGAATGACGAACGTCCGGTGGCGGTCTTGAGCTACTATGCCACCCATCCCCAGAGTTATTATCGCACGGGCATCGCCAATCCGGATTTTCCGGGAGTCGCCCGCTTTCTGCGCCAGATCGCCGTGCCCGAGGCATTGCACGTTCACTTCAACGGGGCCGGCGGCAACATCGGGGCTGGCAAGTACAATGACGGATCGCCAGCCAACCGCCGGATCCTCGGAGAACGCCTGGCCGATGGCATGCGTCGGGCCTGGGAGACGACTCGGCGCGAACCGGTGACCACCAACGACTTGCGTTGGCGATTCGAACCGGTGGCTTTGCCCGTGTCTCGGCACTTAGACGAAGACCGACTGGTGGCTCAGTTGAAGGGGCGTGAGGCTAGCTTCTTGACGGCCAATGGGGCGGGGCGCCTGGCTTGGCTGCGTCGAGCCAAGGCGGGGCACCAGATCGACATCGGATGTCTGGCGCTCGGGCGAGCCCGGATTCTGCACATGCCCGGTGAACTTTTTGTGGAGTACCAATTGGCGGCCAAGGCGGAACGGAAGGATTTGTTTGTCGCCATGGCCGCCTACGGCGACTACGGCCCTTACTACATCGGCACCTCGGTCGCCTACACCGAGGGTGGGTACGAGACAGAACCGAGGTCTTCGAATGTGGCACCCGAAGTGGAGTCGGTCCTGATGGGGGCAATCCGGAAGTTGTTGCGGGATTGAAGTCGGGAAAAGTGTCGGGTTCCTGAAGGGCAAACCGAGGCGACTCGTAGGGCTAGTGGCAGTCTATCCTACAACGCGAGGTTTGACAGGTAGACCAAGTCGGCTTAGGCCTCAGGGGCAACCGTTGGTTCAAAACTGTCAAATTTCTATAAATTATGCCTATCGCTGTCGGATCCGCCGCGCCTGATTTCACCCTCAAGTCCAAGACCTCGACCGGTCTGGTTGATGTGAAGCTCAGTGCCAACTTTGGCTCTAAAAACACCGTCCTGTTGTTTGTTCCTCTGGCTTTTACCGGAGTCTGCACCCAGGAGTTGTGCGACATCACGGCCGGTCTCTCGCAGTACACCGGTCTCAATGCGGATGTCATCGGCATCAGCGTTGACAGCCCCTTTGCGCAAGAGGCTTGGGCCAATCAGAGCAAGATCGGCATTCAGCTGGTCAGCGATCTGAACAAGGAAACGACCAAGGCCTACGAGGTGCTGTTCCCGATGTTGGCCGGTGTGGGTGACACCTCAGCTCGCGCCGCGTTTGTCATCGGTAAGGACGGCACGGTCCATTACGCTGAGCAAACTGCTACGCCGAAGGACCTGCCCAACTTCGAGGCCGTGAAGGCTGTGTTGGCCCAGTTGCAATAAGGTCTCAGGGTAACCCGCTCGGTCATTGGCCGAGTCTTTTCAAGGGGCGGAATGGGCGACCATTCCGCCCTTTTCATGGAGAGCGGCACTCAGAGGTCACTCCCTAATGCCCTTCAAATTGCAGGGTCAAATTTCGCTGCTGGTTTCCTGGATCAGATAGCGCCAGGCCGAGGACTTGTTTCGTTTCAAGCCGGAGGATTTGGGCTTCTGGTGCGTTCACCTCAGGGCAAAGATCTTTAGTTACTCAGGCAATGAACCGGTTGCCAATAAGCCGGAACGATTCAGTGAGACGGGTCGTAGTTGGCGGGTCCTCATCCGCAAAGCCTTCGTTCCTCGTCTAGCAAAAGCCCGCCCAGCAATGACTTCGCTCCCCACTGAATCCTTCCGGATCAGGGCTCATTTCTGTGGATAATGAATGAAATCTCCCAGCAGAATGAACCACTAGGAAAGCGACGAGCGGTGAAAATCTTTGGGCCGATGCCCAGAAGTCCGTCCGTTTTACGGTTTGACCCGGTTTTCCTGCAGCCATTAGGTTCGGCGGCTCCGTAGACTCAGCAAATTTTATGATCGGATCGATTCGCAAACATTCGAAATGGCTCTGGGCCATCATCGTCACCGCGGTCATCTCCAGCTTCGTTATCTGGAGTGATGCCAGTGGCAGTCGGAACTCTTTTGATTTCGGTGGCTCCGATTTCGGAAAGCTCTACGGACGACCGATCACCCGTGATCAGTTGCTCAAGGCCCGCTCAGCGGCAGCCGTGGATGAAGCACTGCGTGGTGGTCGCACCCGCGGAGCCTCCGCCGACAACGAGCGTCAGGTCGCCGAGTTGATGGTGCTTCAAGCCAAGGTGAAGGAAATGGGCATCCAGGTGAGCGATGACGCCGTGGGCAAGTACCTGCGGGAGAATTTCAAGGACCCCAACACCGGAGTCTTTAACTACGACGCTTTCATACAGAACCTCCGGCAGCGCGCCCGGATCGACGAGGCCACGTTTCTGGAGCACATCCGCCAGCAGGTGGCCATTCAGCACTTGGTTGAGACGGTTGGGGCCGCCTCCCGTTTGGTGACGCCGCGCGAGGTGGAGGCCGATTATCGCCGCGACAACGAGCGCTGGGTGACCAAGGCCGCTCTCTTCAGCGTGTCCAACCGTGTGGCCAGCATCACAGCCAAGCCGGAAGATCTCAGCAAGTTTTACAGCAACCGCATCGCCTACTACCGCATCCCGGAGCGCTCGGTGCTGGTGTATGTGCGCTTCGATGCGACCAACCACGTTGCCGAGGCCGAGGCCATGATCGCCAAGGAGCCGGGCTTCACCAATCGTCTGGAGGATTTCTACAAGCAACGTGGTGCCGATACGTTCCGCGATGAGAACGAAAAGGTGCTGAGCAAGGACGCCGCCTTACGCAAAATCCGTGATGAGGCTTCCTCTCAGGGCGCTCTGGGTCTGGCCCGCCAGGCAGCCGTTCGTTTCAATGACGAGCTGGGCAGCTTGACCAACGTGACGGCCTCGTCGTTTGCCATGACGGCCGCCAAACTGAAGGTGCCTTTGCGCAGCACCACCCCGTTCCGCGCAGGTGAGCGCATCGTCGGTTTGGAGAGTGTGCAGGCTTTGCCTCAGCGTGTGGCAGGCCTGAACGCCGAAACGCCGTACACAGAACCTTTGGACGGTGAGGGTTTCGTGGTAATTCCGATGCTTCAGACCAAACTTGCCCCGGAGATTCCGTCCTTTGCGACGGTCCGCGAGCGGGTGCTTCAAGACTACAAGATGGATCGCGCCCGTGCGTCGGCCCGCGAGGCAGGTGAAAAGTTTCAAGCGACTGCCACGGCTGGCCTGAGCTCTGGAAAGCGCTTTGCCGACATCGCTTCGGCCGAGAAGGTCTCGGTGATTCCTGTTCCGGAATTCACGACCGCGGCCCAGAACGTCGCAGGTCTCGATTCCCGCTTGAACCTCTACCTCGTGCGCAACGCCGCGACGAGCGCCAAGTCCAATGGGGTTTCTCGCTACACAGAAAGCACCGATGGGGGGTTCGTTCTGTACTTGGAGAAGAAGGAATCAGTGTCCGATGAAGTCGTGAAGCAAGCCCTGCCTGCGGCTCTTATCGAAGCCCGGCAGCAGCGCCGCATGTCGGTGTTCCAGTCTTGGTTCTCCTCTGAGTTCCAGAAGTCGGGAGCCTTGGCTGCGAGGACGCCTTCGACCTTGTCTGGCGTTCCGCCCGCCCAATGAAGGCCCCTAGGCCGGTTATCAAACTCTCCGCACCGGTGACCGGCCAGTTCTGGCCCGTCCCGGTCGTATACGAAGACGCTCGCCTGCTGGCCATCGACAAGCCGGCGCGGTTACTGACATCTCCAGACCGCTACGATCCGCAGCGCCCAAACCTCATGAAACTGCTCCATGCGGGCGTTGAGCGTGGGGTGGAATGGGCGGCGAGTCGGAAGTTGGACTATTTAGCTAACGCCCACTGGTTGGATTTCGAAACCACGGGCGTTCTGTTGCTGGCCAAGGACAAGCCAGCGTTGGTCCACTTGGCCAACCAGTTCGGTGGTGCGAGGCCCGAGAAGACCTATGTGGCACTGGTGCCTGGCAATCCGGAGCAGGACGAGTTCGAGGTTGATCTCAAGTTAATGCAGGATCCCCGCCTGACGGGCATGATGCGCTGGAACAAGGACGGCAAGAAGGCCTTCACGCGTTTTCGGGTCTTGGAGCGGTTCCGTGGCGTGACCCTGTTGTCCTGCCATCCCGAGACGGGGCGAACCCATCAAATCCGGGTTCACCTGAAGTTTGCGGGTTTTCCCATCTACGGGGATGAGTTTTACGGGGATGGACGTCGACTGTTCCTCTCGGCCCTAAAGCCGTCTTACCGTCTCAAGGAAGGGCAGGAAGAGCGCCCCCTGACGCCATCGCTCGCCTTGCATGCATGGAAGTTGGCAGTAGTCCATCCGGACGACGAGCGGCGGGTCGAGATAACGGCACCCTGGCACGACGACCTAGAGGTAGCCCTCAAGTACCTCCGCAAGTTCGGTAAATAGTCACCATGCCACGGCCTCCCGGATGACTGGGAATCCGTGTTGTTGACTGCGCTGTTTGCTTTCCAATGGACGGGCTTCGGACTTCAATTGCCTTCTAACCGTGAGTTACCAGGTCATCGCCCGAAAATACCGTCCCCAGCGTTTTGCAGACGTGGTGGGGCAGGAACATGTGACCACCACCTTGGCCAATGCCATTCGTCTTGGGCGGATCGCGCATGGCTATCTCTTCTGTGGTCCTCGTGGCACAGGCAAGACCACCTTGGCGCGCATCTTTGCCAAGGCGCTCAATTGCACCGGTGGACCCAGCGTTGAGTTTGACGAGGCCGACCCGAGAGTGAAGGAAATCACCGAGGGGCGCTCCTTGGATGTATTGGAGATCGACGGTGCTTCGAACAACGGCGTGGACCAAGTCCGTGAGCTGCGCGATACGGCCAAGTTTGCGCCAGCCTCGGGTAAATACAAAATCTACATCATCGACGAGGTTCACATGCTCTCGACAGCGGCTTTCAATGCGCTGCTCAAGACGTTGGAAGAGCCCCCGCCGCATGTGAAGTTCCTCTTCGCGACGACCGATCCTGAGAAGGTTCTGCCCACGATTTTAAGTCGATGCCAGAGGTTTGACCTTCGCCGAATTCCAGCGGCACTCATCGTCAAGCATCTGGCTTGGATCGCCGAGCAGGAGAAGGTCTCGATCGATCCGGACGCCCTCTTGGCCATCGCTCGCGGTGCGGACGGCGGCATGAGGGATGCTGAGTCGACTCTGGACCAGTTGATCAGTTTCTGTGGTGAGCGCATTGTAGAATCCGATGTGTTGTCGATGTTCGGCTTGGCGGCCCGTGCTCAGCTCATGCATCTGGTGGACGCGCTTTTGGAAGGCAACATTGCCACCACATTGCGACTTCTGGAGGAGCTGACCAGTTCCGGCAAAGACTTGGGGCGTTTGCTGGCGGACTTGCTCAATCATTTCCGCAATTTGTTGCTCTTTCAGGTTTCTGGGTCCGAGGCAGGTTTGCTCAATGTCAGTGAGGCCGAGATGGGAGCGCTGACTCGCCAGGCCAAACACATCGACGCTGAGGCCCTGACTCGAGTGATGGAGGTGTTGAGTGCGGCCGAGGGGCGTCAGCGTGAGGTGGCTTCCAAGCGCATCTTCATGGAAGTGACTCTGCTAAAGGTCATCCAAGCCCGCGAGGCCACGAGCCTTGATGCCGTGCTCAAGCAATTGAAGGCGATGCGGGATCAGGTTCTGGCGGCCCCAGTGGCGCCGGCGGCCCTCGTAGTGGCCCCTACTGTGGTGTCCCCGCCGATCAACCCGCCGTTGCCGAAACCTCCGGTGGCTTCGGTTCCATCAGTGGCTCCAGTTCTCAACCCGCCGGCCTCCTCCGTCTCTTCGCTCTCGATTCCGAGTGGACCCGCCAAATCGGCCTCAGATTCGATGCCGTTGCTCTCGGAGAGTTCCCAGACGATCGAAGCGGTCTGGCAGGTATTGATGGCGCAATTGCCTCACAGTGAGGGACTCCTTCGGGCGGCTTTGCTACAAAGTCGTGCGGAGAGTTGGTCACGAGATACATTGACCATCGCTCATCCCCCTGAAGCCTATCTCGATACTGTTCGGAACATTGGCACTCTGCAAACGGTGCTTCAGACCATCACCGGCAAGAGGGTGTCGTTGCGTTTCGTGGTCTCGGAGAGCCTTTCGGTTCCGGAGCCGGCTGCCTCTGGGGTGGGCCCTGCGGCCTCAGCCCGGGATAGCGCCCGACCCTCAGCTCCCGAGGTCAAGCCAACGGAGGCCAAGCCCAAAGCGGTAGCGCCGGTTTTGCTAAACAAGGATGAATTCCTCAACGACCCGTTGATCCGTCAGGCATTGGAGGTGTTCAAGGGGCGGATCATGGAAGTTCGGGGCCCCTCTGAAGTCAGTTGACGTCTCCCGATTCCAATCATCGACCCCAGGGGTTGCCTCTGGTGGGATCTCTCGGCCAGACTGCAGTCAGACACGATAACAATTTTAGTTCGTAACCACACACTATGAGCAGCGTTGGAAAACTCATGCGGCAGGCACAGCGCATCCAGCAGCAGATGGAGACCGTTCAAGCGTCCATCGCCCAGAAGACCATCGAAACCACATCGGGTGGCGGAGCCGTAAAAGTAGTCGTTTCTGGAGATGGGCAACTGAAAGCCATTCACATCAACCCGGATGCGGTGAACAAGGACGACGTGGCATTCTTGGAAGATCTTTTGCTGACGGCGATCAACCAAGGACTTGCTCAGGCCAAGGAGGTCTCTAACAAGGAGATGGGTTCCGTGACCCAGGGATTCGGCCTTCCGGGAATGTTCTGAACCCGGATTGATGCGATGACCGAGTTGCCCCTTCCGATTCAGGCGTTGGTCCTCGCGCTCAAATCTTTGCCTGGGATTGGACCGCGTTCAGCCGAGAGGATGGCGCTCCATGTCATCCAGATGGAGCCAGAGCGGGTTCGAGTTCTGTCCGAAGCATTGATGTTTGCCCGCGAGCGCGTTGTCGCCTGCGAGCGGTGTGGGGGACTGACCGAGTTTCAACCGTGCCGAATTTGTGCGGATGGCCAGCGCGATGCTGGGTTGCTCTGTGTGGTCGAACGACCCACGGACATCTTGAGTTTTGAAAAATCCGGCTCCTTCCGGGGTAGGTATCACGTTTTGGGAGGTAAATTGAGCCCACTGGACGGTGTAGGCCCAGAAGATCTTCGGATCCGCGAGTTGGAGGCCCGCATGTCGGAGGGCCCTGTTCGCGAGGTGGTGGTGGCGTTGTCTGGGGATGTCGAGGGCGAGGCAACGGCCCACTACATCCGCCAACGTCTGGCCGGAGCTGGTGTACGCATCACCCGACTGGCTCAAGGGCTGCCGGCCGGAGCTGGTTTAGAATACGCTGACGAGCTCACCTTGAGCCGTGCCCTAGAGGGTCGGCGTGAATTTTCATGAAAGCCTCACGAGTACCGCAAGCCGTCGTTTTTGACCTGGGCAAAGTGCTTCTCGATTTCGATTACGGAATCCTTGCACGTCGCATGGCAAGCCAGTCCATCCTCTCCGCCGAGGAGATCCTGACTGTGGTCAACCAGACCCCGCTTCTGCATCGCTACGAGACGGGCCTCATCAGCGACCGTGAGTTTTATGATGCCGTGGTTAAGGCGACTGGATTTCGTGGTACTGAAGAAGAGTTTCTGAATTGGTTCGGCGATATTTTCACTGAGATCACCCCGATGGTGGAGCTTCAGAAGGAGTTGGTTTGTAGGGGCGTTCCCACGTACGTTTTTTCCAACACCAATGCGCAGGCCATCCGCCACGTGCGCGAATCCTTTGCCTTCTACCGTCAGTTTACCGGAGAAGTTTTGTCCTACGAGGTTGGTTCCATGAAGCCAGACAGCCGGATCTATGAGGCTGTGGAGTGTGTCTCCGGATTCACCGGCAAAGACTTGCTCTATTTGGACGACCGTCCTGAGAATATCGCCGCTGGAGACTCCCGTGGATGGCAGGCATGGATTTACTCGGATCCCGTGGAAACGGTCTCCCGCGTCTCGGCCCTAATGGGGCTTTAAGCCTCATATCGATCGCCACTCGAATTCTTTTCGCCGAATCTGGATTTGGGACCTCCGATTCGCCCCCGCTAGATTTTTCGGCGGGCTCAATGGCAGAGGCGATCGCCCAACCAATGGTTCAGTGCGGTGCTGTCGTCGAGGTGCTGTTCGGCGGAGTAGGTCAACCAGCAGAAACCCGGTCCATAGGCTGGGCCGTTGGCCACGACGGCGTCGGATCGGCAGCTCTCCAACTGCGCGCGGGCGCGGTTCAAAACCTCGTCGCGCGTGCCATCGACTTCGTATTTCCAACCAGTGATCCAGGCTCTCGGGTAGAGGTCGCGCAGTTGAGGTAAGATCTTTGGCGTGGGTTGGAGTTCGGTCAGGAGTACGCCGTCTCGGGTCGAATACTTGCCGGACTGCAGGCGCAGCAGTGTTCCGTCGGGCTCCCGGCGATAGACGGCGCCGATCTCAAAATCACCCACGGCCGCTGCATGGAAAATGGCCACCGGTTCGGGGGTGGCGTGGGCCTGGAAGCAGGCCAGGAGTTCGTGGGAGGTTCCGAATAGCTCGGTGGTGACGGCGTGCAGTGGGAGGGCTGCGGTGGCTGTGCGGCTGCGCAGTAATAGGACGTCGTGGCCACAGCCCGCGAGGTGATTGGCCAACTGGGTTCCTAGGGTACCCGTCGAGTGGTTGGTCAATCGACGCACCGCATCCAGGGGTTCCACGGTGGGGCCCGCTGTCACGATGCAACGCATGGAGGTGGACCTTAGGGCGTTTGGCTGCCCATTGCCACGGTGGCGTTGGCGCTTTTCCAGCCTGTGTCAGTGACGGTGCCGGGCACCGGTTCACAGGGCGCGCCGCAAGTTACCGGCGTAGCCGGTCATTTCTACGAAGGCGCGTCCAATTTCTTTGCCTTGGGCGTCGCGGACTCGGCAGGCGCCTTCCCAGTAGGGGATGCCTCCAATGCCGCCTGACAGCTCTTGGTCGGCGCACAGGGGTTCGATCCGCAGGGTGGGGCCGGGACTGCCGTCGGGCTCGGGGACACTGAGCAGCACGGCCGCCGGATAAACTCCGCCGGAACGCGGGCTTTTCCATTGGCCGTCTCCCAACCATTGGAATCTGTCCGAACCCCATTGAGACACTCGGCCGCTTTTGTCGATCCAAGCGACGGTGGAGAAGGGGTCCATGCTGCCGTCGTCGCGGCGCATCCGATAGGCCATGAGTTCGCGGCCATCAAAGAGCTGGATGCAGGTCCAGTCCCAGCCGACTTGCCCTTGGCCCAATTGGCTACTGCTGATTTCGTGGTCCATCCAGGCTTCTCCCTCGATTCGCTCAGTCTTGGAGCTGGAGCCGCGTCGGAGTTCGCCAGCGACGGACATTCGCGAGAAGGTGAGGTAGTGGCTGGCGGCTGAGGGTTCAAGGGCTTTGCGAGACACCCCGTTGGTGCCAAATACCACGAGGGGTTTCTGGGGTCGTAGGGTCATGCGCCAGAACAGGTCGGCTTGGATGCCGCCGCGCAATTCGAGGGCGAGAGTTCCGTTGGTATCGGGGCCCAAGTCTTTCAGAGACCAATTGCCGTTGCGGAGTTGGAGTTTTCGGGTGTCAGCCTGGGCGTCCCAGCCTCGTCGGTTGAGGCGTTCTTCTTGGCGGAAGGTTCCGGTGGCTATATCGAGCCAGGCCATGTGAGCCAGGAAGAATTCGTCCGTGGCAAAGAGGGGCGTGGCGGAGGTGAGAGGTGCGAGGGACTGGGATGGGGTATTGGTGTTGGCTCTGCGGTCTCCGGCTCGTCGAAAGAAGGTGGCTTGGAACCCGTGCCGTTGGCCGCCTTCAGAGGTCAAGTGGCCCGTGATGTACCACCACTCGATCTTGTATTCGGGATGACTCCCATGGTCGGCCGGGAACTGAAAAATGCGTCCGGGCTGGGGTAGGGCGAACTCTGGGCGGTTCTGTGGAGACTTCTCTTCTGATCGCAGGTCGAGACGAGCGAGCCCTAGGACAATCAGGCCCAGTATCCAGAGGCGTATTGGTAGCCACTGGTCTTGCATCGAGAATTGAGGGGTCGGGGACATGGGAATCATTCTTCGCGTTCTGCAGGCAGTGCAGCGCCCCAGCGGCCGATGCTCCAACCGGTGAGAGCAGCCATCGTCAATACGGCCAAACCCAATCCGCCTAACCACAGCCAAGGGGGATCGGTTTCTAGGGTCCAGCCGAAGGTTTGCACGTTGACCCGGTGGATGAGCAACCAGCCCAGCGCGAGGCTGGCGACTAGGCCGACGAGGATACCCACGAGGGCTGTCAGGACGCATTCTAGGGTGGTGGCCCAGGCGATTTCAGAATGTTTGAATCCGAGGGCTCGCAAGGTGGTGAGGTCGTTGCGTCGTTCCCACAGCAGGCTGGCCAAGGTGAAGCCCAATCCCAAGACCGAGACGGCGATGCCGATGAGTTCGAGGGCGTCGGTGATGGCGAAGGTTTGTCGGAAGATGCGCAGGGCTTCGCTGCGGAGATGGGGTTGGGTGTACACGGCCAGTCCGGGGTAATTGGCTTTCCAACGGGCCCGAACGGACGAGGCCTGGTCGGGGTCTCGGAGCTTGGCGATAACGCTGGTGGCTAACTCGTCACCAAACCACGCGGCAAAGTGTTCGCGCTGGATCACCAGAGATCCGCGTTCGTTGCCGTAGTCGGAGAAAACTCCCGCGAGGGTGATCCGGCGAGGGCCGGTCGGCGTGGGCAAGGTGAGGGTGTCGCCGCGATGCAGTTGAAAACGGTGGGAAAAGCTCTCGCTGGCCAAGGCGAGTCCGCTGTTGCGGGCGGGATCCCAAAGAGCGTCTTCGGTGGGTTCCTCGCGCCAGGCGATGCGTGCTTGATCGCGCATGAAGGCAGGATTGCCGCCAAAGAGCAGGGTGGATCCGCCAGGGAGTTGCAGTTCGAGGGCCTGGACCACGTTGGCGGCCACCACTTCAGGGTTTGATACCAGAGCCTTCCAAGTCTCGGGCCGGATGCGGTTCTGGGTCGAGGCACTCTGGGCTCCTTCGCTGGAGACGTAGAGGTCGGCCATGAAGGTGCGCTCGATCCACCCTCGCAGGGTGGTGTCAAAACTGCCGACGAGGATGGCCATTCCAGCGGTCATGGCCACAGCGCATACCAATCCGGCAATGGCCAGTCGGTGTCGCCCTGTGGGTTGGCGGAGGTGGCTCAAGCCCAAACGCGTGGGTGCGGAGAGGCCATCCCACGAAGTCAGTCGCCGCATTAAAAATGGCGGAAGCAGGCCCGCCAGCAGTCCGGACCCAAGCAACCAGGTGAGTGCCGATCCGTAGGCTGCTACCGAAATTCGGGATCCGCCCTCCAGTCGCAGCGCAGGCATCATTGCCAGTAAGGCGGCTGTGATGAGGAGCATCAACGCTGTGGGCAGCACCCAACGGGGAGCGGCGGTTCCAGTTTGGGCCCGGTTTCGGCCAATTAATTGGGCGGGCGGTGTGGTTGCGGCTTGGCGGGCGGGCCATCCTCCGGCTACCAGGCTGGCCGCTACAGCGAGTAACAAAGCGGCTCCAGCTTCTACTGGATCTAAGGAGGCCGATCGGACTGCGGTGGCGTAGTAGAGCGAATTGACCGTTTGGCCGACGCCGCGCACGGCTCCCTGCGCACCGGCCCAGCCCAAGATCAGACCTAAGCCGCCGCCGATGAGGCCGAGCACCGCGGCTTCCAATAACCAGGCGCGGCGGATGCGCTCGGGTTCGACTCCCAAAGAACGGAGGATGGCGATTTCTTCGCGGCGTCGGACCACCGCGCCATCCAGAGCCTGAAAGACCAGCATGAGCCCCACCAGCAATGCGAGCAGCGACAGGATGGTCAGATTTAGGCGGAAGGCCTGCGTCATGGTGGCGGCATTGTCGCGGCGGTCGGAGGAGCTGCTTAGAATCCAGCGGCCCGCCATCCATGGACTGAGTTCTTGGCGGAGGGCGGCCGCGCGGACCGGTCGATCGGCCCCCTCGGGTAAGACGAACTCGATGCGGTCAAGTTGCCCGGTTCGGGCGGTCAATCGCTGCAATGCGGGGAGATCGAGCAGCAGCAGGTTGTCGGGGGCTTTGGGCTGCGAGGGGTCTTCGGGAATAATGCCGGTAATTCTCAATTCCACGAGTTGCTCCTGAACTACTAGGCGCAAGGTTGGGGACGAGAGACGGGCGGCAAGCGCGGAGGGGACAAGCACCGCATAGGGGTCTTGAAGGCTGGCCCAGAGGGCGGATTCATCGGTAGGTGGATTGCTCGATGAAATGGGCGTGGGGCCCTGCGGCATGGGGCTGGTTAGCGAACGCTCCGGTTTGCGGGCCTGAGCCAAATTCTGTAGGGCGATCCAATCAACTCCGAGGAGCGTGTAGGTGGTCCGGCTGCCGATGGCCGATTCGGAGCCATTGCTGGGTTCCACGGCGGTGCTCTCGACGACAGGTACCCAGTGCACCGGTGTGTCGGTAAAGCGTTCGCGGAGTTCCAAGAGCAGGGAATCGGGCAGGCTTCCGGCCGGGGACAGGATGATGCCGTCGCTCTCGGCGGTGACCACATCGGTGAAATTCTGGAAGCTGGAGATCGCTGCTCGATTGGCCAGTCGGATGGACAGGTAGACTGCGACACCCAGGGCCAATGTCAGAATGAGCAAGGCGGTGGTCCACGGCGCGCTGCGCGCATGACGCCAACTCACCTGGGTCCAGAGCAATCGTTGGACTTGCGGTGGGGTCTCCTCGGTCATAGGCGCTCGGAGGAAGTCGAAGACTCGGTCTCAATGATCCCGTCCCGGAGCCGTATTTCTCGGTGGCAAATGGCTGCCGCTTCCGGGCTGTGGGTGACCAGCACCAGTGCTGTGCCTGTTTCGTCGCTCAGTTGGCGCAGCAAATCGAGAATGCGCTGACCATTGCGGGAATCGAGGTTGCCCGTGGGTTCATCAGCCAAGAGCAATCGAGGCCGATGGATGAGAGCGCGGGCGATGGCGATGCGTTGCATTTCGCCGCCGGACAGTTCGCCGGGCGGAGCATCGGCCCTGTGAGACACACCGACCCGCTCGAGCAAGGTCGCAACCCGGGTTCGGCGTTCTGGAGCCGGCACGCCTAGCAATTGGAGGGGCAGTTCTACGTTCTCGCTCGCGGTGAGCGTGGGTAGGAGGTGGAAGAACTGGAAGACCGTGCCGAAGTGGCGACGCCGGAGCGCAGCCAACCCATTACCATCCAGATCGTTGAGGCAAACACCGTCGAACTCGATGCGGCCGGATTTGGGGCGATCCACGCCCCCGAGGAGATTGAGCAGGGTTGTTTTCCCGGATCCGGAGGGGCCGGTCAGAGCAACCCGCTCGCCTGCTTGAATGCGCAGTGAAACCCCAGCGAGCACAGTGCGTTCACGGTAAGAGTGGTGCACGTCGCTGGCTTTGAGCAATACAGGGGTGGTCACCGATTCCGTCATCACGCCACATAGTGGCTTGGAACTCAGGAAGTCCAAACCGAGATCGCTGAACCCTCACAATTTTCCACGGCGTACTCGACTGGCGAACGAGGACT
The DNA here is from genome assembly GCA_945893185.1 of Akkermansia muciniphila. Taxonomy (GTDB): domain Bacteria; phylum Verrucomicrobiota; class Verrucomicrobiia; order Limisphaerales; family UBA9464; genus SXXZ01. Next base: position 16,740 of record CAMDDW010000032.1, read on the forward strand.
GGTGAACGAGCCGGTTCCGGGTGTCGGAGGCTCAAGCCGGCTTCAGTGGGATGGGGATGGGTCCGCGCCGATACCCGTTGAGGTCCACGGTCACGAGGCCGTAGCCGAGATGGCGCAAACGAACCAGCACGGACTCTCTCAGTTCAGGGTCTTGCCAGCGCTGGAACTCGGGCGGTCCGACTTCGATGCGGGCCAGGTGACCTTTAAGGGTGCCTCCCAGTTCGTGATGCCGAACTCGGAGGTCGTGAAATCCTTGGCCCCGTAGAAAGGCTTCTGCCTCTTCGACCATGTGGAGCTTTTCTTCTGTGACGGCCTCGCCTGTGGGGATCCGGGAACTCAGGCAGGCCATTTGCGGTTTGTCGGCGGTTGGCAAGCCGAGGTGGGCGCTGAGTTCGCGGATTTCTGCCTTGGTCAGACCGAGTTCTTTGAGCGGGGCGCGGACTTGAAACTCACCGGCTGCCTTGGCCCCGGGGCGATGATCACCGATGTCGCTGGCATTCTCACCGTAGGCCAACACTTGATATCCCAGTGAACGAGCCATGGGCTCGAGTTCGCGAAAGAGGGCGTGCTTGCAGAAGTAGCAGCGGTTTTCGGGATTAGAGAGATATTGGGGATCGCTAAATTCTTGGGTCTGGAGGACGCGCACAGGGATTTCGAAACGCTCGGCGATCTCCAGAGCTTCTTGCAGTTCGCGGCGGGGCAAGCTGGGCGAATCGGCGATGGCGGCCAAGGAGCGTTCGCCGAGCACATCGTGCGCGACCTTGGCCAAGAACACCGAGTCGACGCCGCCGGAATAAGCGATGATGCAACTGCCGTAGCTGGCGAGGAGTTCGCGCAGGGCGCGGTACTTGGCCTCGGTGATCGGTTTCACTGCGATGTCGGATGCGGGAGCAGTCACACGGTGAACAGGGTGTCTGGCCGGTCATTCAGGCCGAGGTTGAGTCCGCCCTGCTGGATTTCCACGAGGGATCCGTTTTTCCAGAGACAGCGGCGGTAGAGGGTGGCGAAACCAAAGTTGGGAGCGGCACCGCCCTGACCGCCGACGAGTTCGCTGCCGCGGCGGACGTTGTCTTGCATCCAAGCGGGCAGGAGCAGGTGGAAGGGGTTTCTCTTCACTTCGCCCGCGTGAAAGGAAATGCCGCTCACGAGGTCGGTGAGGTCGTTTTCGCTGATTTCGACCATCAGGTTGGGGCGGGTCATCTGGCCCCAGTATTCGGTTTCGATGAGGACGGTCTGGAAGTCGGGTCCGAGGGTTGCCAAGGCATCCATCACGAGGTGATGGGTTCCAATGTGCGAGCCGTTCCAATCGGCGGCATGGGGGACGAGGATGGCTGCGGGGGCTTCTTGGTGCAGGATGTCGGCGATGCACCGGACCATGGGTGCCCAGACGGCGGGTTCCTCGGTGCGGCACTTGGGGGTGACCTTTTCGAGGCCGTTCGGGCGGGTCTGGATTAAGCCAAAGCCCATGTAGGCGCAGGCGGCTTGGAGTTCGGTCCAGCGTTCGGACTGACGTGCGCGGTTGCTGCCCTGAGTGACGGCGACATTCTGGATATTCCAGCCGCATTCGCGCAGGAGGCGGAGGGCGAGGCCGCCGATGATGCATTCGTCGTCGGGGTGCGGGGAGAATATCAGGGCCTTCGGCGCTCCCGGACGAGGTGTGGCCACGGTGGTCGGAGTGAGTCCGCCCAGGGGGAAGGAGCGTCCTTCACGGAAGCTGCGGGCGTAATCGCGGACGATCGAGGCGTAGGGATTCATGCGGGCGAGGTGACTGTAATGTGGTAATGAGCGGAGAAAAGGACCGAGTCGGGCTGATGAGTCGGCTGGAAGGGAGAGAGGTCTTGGTAGGCGTTGGGTGTTGGCTGCGCGGCATCGGGCCTCCGCTCGCTGAGTAGGCTCAGGGAAGGATGATCTTTCGCGCTTTGCGCGAGGGGGTTGAGGGTGTTCGCCTCCAAGGCTCGCTGCGGCCCGACACCGCTCCGCTACGGTTTTGGTGGGCGGGGCTCCGCGGTATCAGGCCTCCGCTCGCTGAGTAGGCTCAGGGAAGGATGATCTTTCGCGCTTTGCGCTGGGGGTTTGGTGTTCGCCTCCAAGGCTCGCTCCGGACCGTTCCCGCTGCTGCACCGGGTGAGGCAAATCGAATGAGGGTCCGGTGTGGACAAACGGCCGGATTTTGTTTTCATGGAACCACTCCCAGATCAAACCCTTATTCCATGAACCCCCGGATCAATCTCCATGCCCGCGCGGCCTTCACGCTGATCGAACTCCTGGTGGTCATTGCGATCATAGCCATTCTGGCCGGCATGCTTCTTCCAGCCTTGGGCAAGGCTAAGGCGAAGGGGGAGACTATCGCGTGCATGAACAATCTGAAGCAAATCGCGCTCTTCATGCAGTTGTACACGGATGAAAATCAGGAGGTGTTTCCAGGTCATCGGAATGGGAATCTCACCACGGCGGATGAACTGCCTTCTCGGACGAATTGGTGGGGTACGGCCATGGTGGGTTATGCCAAGGGGCAATCGAATTACTTCCACTGCCATGCGCTTAAGGGCAAGCGCAAGGATGCGGGGATCAGTTGGTCGTGGAAGTTCGACAGCCACTTGGTGGGCTATGGTTACAATGCATTCTTTCTAGGGGTGCACCCCTACGACTCCCACGAGGCGGCTGGTCTCTCGACAACCAAGTGGTTCAAACGGTCGTCGATTGTGAATCCTTCCCAGAATCTGGTGGTGGGCGACACCATGCCCAAGCCCGATTTGACCTGGAGCAGCAGTCTGTGGTGGCCCAGTTCCGGGATGACCCCGGGTCGGGGCAACACGTACGAGGGCATTGACGACAACCGCCATGGGCGCCGCGGTAATGTGGTGTTCAACGATGGCCATGCCGAGACGCGCCGCAGTGCCAATATCAATCCGCCAGACGATCCCATCAAAGGTGGGGCCAATCAGTTCCGTAATGCGCTCTACTGGGATCCGCTGCAGCGCAAGGGTACTGCCGAATAGGCACGATCCAAGGGGTAGGCTGGGTGGAACCGCTCGGAGGCTCCGCTCTTAGATTAGATTTTATTGGCAAAAGCTGAACTGGGTTCGAGGGCCAAGCCTGAGCCTCATTGGACTTCTAAGCCCTCAGGCTGTGATCCAGTCTATCGCTGTGAGCGATGTTTCCACCGAGTCTGCCCGAGCCCGCCACGCGTGTTTGGTGGCGGAGATTTTGACCCATGACCGGGCGTATTATGTCCTATCGGCGCCGACGATCAGCGATCTCGAATATGACCGTCTGTACCGGGAGCTCCAGCAGTTGGAGTCGGCTCATCCGGAACTGATCATTCCCGAATCACCCACCCAGCGTGTGGGCGGGGCGCCGTCCGAGGGCTTTGCCCGTGTAGAGCACCAACGGCCGATGCTTTCCCTTGAAAAGGTGGAGGCGGCTGAGGTGCCTTCTTCCATCGAAGAACCGGATCGCGAGCGTCGGGTCCGTTTGCAGGATGAAAACACGCTGGCTGCCTTGAGTGCCTGGTATGCTCAGGTTTGCAAGACACTGGGTCGGAACGCAGTGCCGCTGATCATGGAACCCAAGGTGGATGGGGTTTCGCTCAGCCTTCATTATCGACGGGGTAAATTAACTTTAGGAGTGACCCGGGGAGATGGGCGGTTCGGCGACGACATCACGGCCAACTTGCGCACTCTTCGTTCCATACCGCTTCAGTTGGAGACCTCGAACCCGCCCGAGTGGATTGAGATCCGGGGCGAGGCGTACATGACGCTGGAAGACTTCGGTACCATGAATGCCGGGTTGGCGGCGGCGGGCGAAAAGGTCGCGCCCAATCCCAGGAATGCGACCTCCGGATCGCTGAAGCTGCTCGACCCAAAGATCGTGGCTCAGCGACCCATCCGTGCTGTCTTCTATGCGGTGGGTGTGAGCGAAGGCATTCGTTTTGAAAGTCATTCGGAATTGTTGCGGCAGTACCAGGCTTGGGGGGTGCCGGTCCAGGGCTGTTGGTGGACGGGTGGCGGGATGGACGAGTTGCTCGGTCTCTACCGGAGCTCTGTCGTGGCGGGATACGATGAAGATCGAGACCTGCGTCGCCAATTGCCCTACGAAATCGATGGCGTGGTCATTAAGGTGGATCGTTTCGACGATGCCGCGCGGATCCCGGACAAGCGCCGCTCGCCCGGTTACGCCATTGTCCACAAGCCTGTGCCGTGGATCACACCCGCGCAGACGCGGCTTTTGGCCATCACCGTGCAAGTGGGACGCACCGGTGTTCTGACGCCGGTGGCCGAGTTGGAGCCGGTGTTCGTTCAGGGATCGACCGTGGCCCGGGCCACATTGCACAACGAGGACGAGATTCGCCGAAAGGACATCCGCATCGGTGACGCCGTGGTAATCCGCAAAGCAGGCATGGTCATTCCCGAAGTGGCCGAAGTCTTGACCACGCTGCGTGCGCCGGGGGCCGAGGTGTTCGACCTGGTTCGCCATGTCGGGGGTCAATGCCCGGCCTGCGGCGGACCCATCGCTAAGGAGAAGGTTTCGGATGGAGAGAAGGACGAGGTGGCTTGGCGATGCCAAAACGTGGCGGCTTGCCCGGCGCAGTTGACCCGTCGCGTGGAATACTTCGCTCAGCGCAAGGCACTGGATATCGAGTCGCTGGGCGGGATCGTGGCCGAGAAACTGGTGGAATGGGGCTGGGTTCGTGATCCGCTTGATTTGTTCGACTTGAGTGCGGAGCGCCTGGCCACGCTGAACCTGGGCACCGATGAGGAACCACGAGTCTTCGGTCCCAAAAACGCCACCAAAGTTGTGGCCGCGTTGGAGCGGGCCCGCACCGCTCCGTTGCACCGATGGTTGCACGCGCTGGGCGTGCCTTCGGTGGGCGAGACCATGGCCTACGAGATCGCGCGCTTGCATGAAGATCTGGGGCAGGTAGCCCGCTCGGAGATCTTGGCGGGCATCGTCCGATTGGGGCGACTCTACGACCAACTCTCCGAGTCCTCGCCGTCCTTGGCGGCCCCGGACTCGTCGGAGCGGGAGCGTCGCCGCGACGAGTACGAGCGGCTCAAGGGCGACATCCGCGATCAGGGAGATCGATTGGTGGAGCTGGGGGCCGCCGAGGCCAATGCCCGTTGGACTCAACTGCGGCAGAAGGGCAGTTCGGCCGTGCCCGAATACGTCACGCGCATCGAATACGGGGCGGCAGGAGCGCTGACCGCGTATCTCGAGTCTGGGACCGGTCGCCGGACCCTCGAGCGCTTGAGTCAATTGGGCATCCAGCCCAAGACCGAGCGGGCTGCCTTAGGTTCGGGTTCGGCCTCGGGCTCCATCGCCGGCAAGACCTGGGTGTTGACCGGAACCCTGCCCACACTGGGCCGTGACGAGGCCTCGGCGATGATCCGGCAATCGGGTGGCAAGGTGGCATCAGCCGTCAGTCGGAATACCGATTACCTGCTGGCCGGTGAGAGTGCCGGGTCCAAGTTAGACAAGGCCCGCGAGCTGGGTGTCGCCATCGTGGACGAAGCCGCCTTCCTCAAGCTGGTGCGCGGCGATTGAGCGGGCCGGATCATTCGGAGTGCGCCCTCCGAGGGTTTGCTGACTTGGGCAATTGCTTGGAGGCCGCCGCGGCCGCCAAGCGCGGCGCGAGCAGCGTGGCGGTCCGTGAAAAGACCTCTGGCGGAACCCCTAGGGCCTGCTTCAGGGCGATGTCCCGGTCCCAGGTATTAGTGACGCTGTCGATGCGCACCGCCTGGGCGGCCGTCAGGCGATGTCCAAAAAGCCAGGGTGATACCAGGGCGGTGTTGATGAGGGGGAAATCGGATCCGTAGCAAAGCCGTCCGTCAAATTCCGTGCGGGTCAGCGCCTCGCCGAGGTAGCCCAATTTGTTGGCCTGCGTGAGCGAGGAAATCTCGGAATAGAGGTTTGGAAACTCAGCCATCATTCGAGCCAAACGATCCGTTTGCCGCTCGCCGTCGAGGTTTCCGGTGGAGGCGATGTGGGCCGCGATGACGGTGACTCCGAGTCGGAGGGGTAGTCGCAGCCGCTCGGGATCGCAAAGCTCATCCTGCGCATGGGTGAAGGAGCGCTCTTGGCCGGTGTGGGTGAGCAGTGGCAGTTGGTGCCGTTTGAGATGTTCGTAGAAGGGGATCAATCGCTCGTCGGCAGGATTGATGCGCATAATGCTCGGGATCCATTTCACCAAAACCGCGCCCTGGGCTGCACAGGCATCCATGCGTGCCAAGGCGTCTTGCCGATACGGGTTGATGGAGGCGCCGAAGAGCAGTTGAGGGTACCGGGCGACTTCGCGGGCCAAGAACTTATTCGGGACGTAGACCTCTGTCGATCCCAGATCCAATTGCCCGTGTTCATCAACCACCCCATCCATAGCCAGGACCACGGCCTGATGGATCGATGTGCTTTGGGCTACTTGTGCGGCGATTTGCCCCACCAGCCATGCGTCCCCGTTCTGGGAGAGCGTCTGTCGAGTGGCCCCGAATGCCTTCAGGTAGGTGCTAAATTTCCAGCTGTTCTCTAGGTCTTTGGAAATCCGACACCCACTGCCACCGGCGCCGATGCCTGCCGTGTGAGCGTGGAGATCGATCAACCGTGTTGCCGGCAGAGGAGCCGTGGGACGGTAGGGTCGATGTGCCGTCAACACACACGAGAGGGACAAAACCGAAGCCAGTACCGTTACGAGGCTCAAGGCCCACCAGCGCCCCCAACGTTTGCGGCCGATTCTGTTGGTGAGGTCTTTGAGAGAAGCCTGATCCGGTTGAAGCGGGGTTCTTCGGAACAGTGACATTCGAGGGGCTTTTAATAGACCTGGTTTGAACCAACGCTCGTTCATGACGCCAACACTGCTCGTCGACGAACAAACCCCGTGAATCGAAATTTTCGCTGGCAGAGATCGGGTAAACCGATGTTTGCACTGCGCCGGGTTGTAATTGCCCGGATGTGAATCGCACCGGCGACCGGAGCAGGGCCGGGTCTATGGCCGGGGCTTGCGCCCGTAGCCCCAGATAAGCCAGGCACCGACTCCGACCATCAGCGTGAGCCACCAGAGGTAGCGCAATTCACGGGCGGCCATCTCAGCCAGGCGGGCGGCCCGCGGGAAGAACCAGATGAGCATTAGCCCCACAGCGGCCAAGCACAGGGCTTGAATGGCGGCACGGCGGCGGGAGGTCACGGTGTCGCTAGGGTTTCGGCGGGGCTCAGTGGCAGCAGGAGGCCGGCCGCGTTGTGTTCGGACGGTGGGGGGATGACCATCGGTGAGCGGCCATTCCAACGCTCCACAATCTTCCAACGCAGGAACGACGGGCTGAGCCGAAGGGCGTCACCGCGCACCCGGATGGCCTCGGCCTCGCCCCTGGCGCTGATGACGGCCGTTTCGGCCTCGATCTGCGTTTGGACTTGGGTGAAGCGGGCCTGGTTGGCCTGCTGTTCAGCCACCATCTTGGCTTCGATGGCTTTTTCCAACTCCGGCGACAGGTCGATGTCCCGCAGGACGATATCCTCGACCACCAACAGTGATCCGATTTTCTGGGTGGCCAGATTTAAGGCCTTTTTCTTGATTTCCTCGCGGCTCTTGACGATTTGCTCGGCCGACAGCGATGCAGTGACCTCCTTGATGGCTTCCTGCACGCGCGGAGCGATGAGGCTGTCGAAGGGGTCTCCGGCAAATTCACGGTAGATGGGAACGACCGAAGCCTCTGGGATGCGGAAGAGGACCCGGAGGTCGATCTTCACTTGTTGCAGGTCGGATGAGAAACAGTCGGCCGTCACCGATCGGGTGCGCTGACGGACATTGACCCGCACGATGCTGGTGATAAATGGGGTCTTGAAGCCGAAGCCCTCGGGCAAGAACCCGTCTTGGGTCTTTCCGAGAGTTACCTTGAGCCCACGGGTACCGGGATCAATGACATAGGAGGCGGCGTTGAGGATGATCAGAGCGGCAAAGAACGTGAAGCCGGCAGTGATCCAACGAGAGGCGGTTTGTGGGCTCATGGCGTCAGCGCTTGATGGAACGAGTGGCCGGGGTGGCAGACGGGGTGGGTGAGGCGGGACGCGAACCGGACGCGGGGGCTTCGGTCTTTTGTCCTTTAAGACGATCCAAGTCTTGGAAATTCAAGAGCACCTGATCCTTCCCGCCGATCACCAGCGGTGCGATGCCATCCCAGCGGTCAACAATTTGGAGATCCACGAAGGCCGGGTTTTTCTTGAGGGCCTCTCCACGGATGACAATAGATTCGGCCTCACCCTTGGCGCGGATCACTGCGGTATCGGCTTCGATTTGCACCCGCTGCTGGAAGTACTTGGATTTTGAGGCCTCTTGCTCTTGAACCATCTTGGCCTCAATGGCGTGTTCTAGTTCGCGGGTGAGGGCGATGTTCTGAATGACGATGTCCTCCAAGACGATCAGAGGCCCAATCTTGCGACGGGCGATCTCTAGCGAGCGGGTTTTGATTTGTTCCCGATTCTTGACGATTTGTTCGGCGCTCTGGAGCGCGGCCACTTCTTTCAGGGCCTCTTGAACCCTCGGTGCCACCAGGCTTTCGAAGGGGTCTCCATCGTAGTCTTGGAAAATCTTAACCACAGAGTTCTCGGGAATTCGGTACAGCAGGCGCAGGTCGACCCGGATTTGCTGGAGGTCGGAGGAGTAGCATTCGGCCAACTCTTCGGCGGTTTGTTGTCGCACCGAGATTGGAACGATTTCAGTGACGAAGGGGGTCTTCATTCCGAAGCCCTCCGGTTTGAAGGCCGGAGAAACTTGGCCCAAGGTCACTTCAATTCCCCGGTACCCGGGTTTGACCACGAACGTTCCAGAGGACGCCATGATGAGGGCGCTGAAGAGCAGAAGTCCGACTCCGATGACGCGCGCAATGCCTTGGGTGCTCATATTCGTTGTAACCTTACAGTCGCGGAGGAGTGGGAGCGTGGCAACCAAGCCTTGAGGTCATTATTGATTAAGTTTATTTGAAGAACTCGACCAATTCCTTTGGGGGTTGCCCGGTGGCAGGGCGGGTGAATCGTTGGCCGAAGGGCATGGTTCCTTCCGAGAAGCCGCCGTGGCTCAAGAAAAACTGACCGGCTTCAACGCCCATAAAGCGATCCAATCGGTCGCTCTTGCCAGTGGGGTCGTGGCTGAAACTGGCCTCGGTGATCTCGAGCCATTCGCCTCCCGAGGTGCGGATCCACTGGCGGCCGTACAGGGCTTTTCGGGGCAGGTGACCCGTACCGCCCGAAAAGTTCTCGCTGAAGCTGTGAGGACCGCGCAGCCATCCGCCCTCGCGTGGCGCTTTCCACGAAGAGATGAGCATCCATCGGTGGCTGTCGGGATGGAAGTAATGCCCCGAATAGACCGTGAATGTTTCGTTAATGGGCTGAGCTGTGACCAGGAAGCGTTGTGTTTCACCGGTCTTCCATGGGTGCTTCAGATGGCTGTGGCCGCCGGTTCCCTCGTTGCCGAAATCGCCCGAGTAAACACCGTCGCCCTTGCCCAGAAGTTGGACCCGCTGTTCGGCGGAGACCTTGTTCCGATCCACGGCTTCGTTGCCGCTGTCCCAAACCGAGAAAATGATACGCCGTTCAGAGGGGCTGTTGACCTGCATGCCGAAATATCCCCGGTGCCAGCCACAGGCCATGTAGAAGGTGGTCACCGGTTCTTCAATCGCGGCGACTTCGCAATAAAAGGCGGCGATGGCGTTGGTCGGAGCCTTGTAGCTGAGGTGGACCGATGCGGCATTGCGCCGCTCCTTGAGATTGAAGTGGGCCCCTTCGATGGCGGGACCCTCTAGGACTAGAGCCTCAAGCTGCCCGGCGTCTTGGCCCTTTGGATTGAGGGATTCGAGCCGGAAATCCTGATAACCGGGGCGTTCGATGGTGAAGGTCCCGAAGTCGGCAGTCACCGGCTCCGGGTTCGAGTTTCCTCGGACCGTCACTTCCCGAAATCCCCCGGCCACGGTCAAGCGTAGCTTAGTTTTTATTCCGTCGGGTAAGCGCAAGCGGAGTCGTGCCTGGAAACGCCCCGGCACCGCTAAACGCCCATACCAATGGACTGATTGACTGGGATCGGTCCACCCGCGCACCCCGGCCCGCTCGGTAACCCGGGGTGAATCTGTGTTGGGCAGGGTGTAGGCCGTGAAGGCGGGAACGGTGTACTCTGCGCCATGGGCCGCTTGAAAAGTCGGTAGGGTGATCGACAGCAAGACGGCCAAGACGCGCGACAGGGTGCGGATCAACATGAGCGGAGGATTCCCTCGCCTCGCCCGGAAGGGAACGATGGAAAACGGTCGGGCCGCAGTTTCGATTGGGCCTCGACTCGTTCCGGTGGAGAAAAATCCTGCTCAAAGTTTGAGTCGGATCTGAGCGATCTTGGCCTGCAACTCGGGCCCGATGTCGTCTTGGAACATGTAGGAATCACGGGCTCCGCCGGTGTTCCAACTGTGGAGGAACAGGAGTTTCTGGACCTGCACCCAACGGGCCGCGCCATCGAGGGTCAGGTGATTGCTACCGATGGGCTTTTTCCCGAGACCCTGATGCGGAGGCATGCCCTTGAATGCCGAATCACGACCGCCTCCCCATTTTCCGTCCACCTTCAGTACCGCATCGGCCGCCAAGACCCATCCCGGTTCGGAGGTCGCCGTTTTCACCGGGCTCCTCGAATCGAAGATGCCCGCCGGATTGCTCCACTTGTCGATGCCCCCGTAGTACTGGTAGCCAATGTTGAATTGCCTGTATTCCGGCTCATAGGTCGGGAAATCGGGTCGATTGGGGCAGGTCCATATCTTGGCCACAGTTGAATTGGTGTCCACGGGCAGTCCCAGTTGGCGCGCCGATCCCGCCTCGGGCTCGTTGATGGAGATTTGCACCCAGAGGCCGCTGTCGAATCGGGCTTTGAGCAGCACGTCCTTATTGTCGTTGGCGTAGAGCGTCATGCCGATCCCGATTTGGCGGAGATTGTTCAGGCACCGTGCGCGCTTGCCCTGTTCCTTGGCTCGTGCCAAAGCCGGCAACAGCATGCTGGCGAGGATGGCGATGATCGCGATGACCACGAGCAGCTCGATGAGCGTGAAGCCGCCCGGGCGGGTCCGGTGAGGGCAGGACCGAAGGTTCACTTTCATGGGCATACTTGAGGTTGTTTCGCGTCAATCCGACGAGCGCAAGATCTTTCGGCCGGATGACCAACGTCTGTGCCCTCACAACTGTCATCTATGGGTGAAGATGGATTGAAGGTTTGCCAATGAGCAGCAGGGCGGAATAACTGATCCATGCAACGACACTGGGCGGTCTGGGTAGGAATTTTTGGGGTTGCTGTCTGGGGTGGTTGGAACCAGAGGGAGGCGCGCCGGCTTCGCACTCAAATCGAGGAATTGCAGCGGGAAAAATCCACGGAAGCGCCGGTACCGACAACGTCTCTCAGCGCAGAGGATTCGGGAGCCCAAACTGCTGCAGAACTCATCTCAATCCGCGCCGAGATCGCGTCGTTAAGGCGCTTGATCGAAGAGCGCTTCCGAACGGTCGAAGGCGCAGCACAAGCCGCTTCGCGCGCCGCCTCGGTTCAGGTTGCCAACGCCAAAGTTCCCTCCATTCCCAATTACATTCGCAATGGTTGGGTGGATCGATCCGGGATTCCCGAGGTGGTGTTGGAAGGTTTCCGGCTGCAACTCGGAGACGTGGCGATCGAGGGGGCTCACATCAAGCAATCCGATGGCAAGGTCTTCTACTCATTGGAATCCAAAACGCAGGAGGGTCGGGCAATGGAGTTGGCCTTGGACGAGAAGGGGCAGGTGGTGATGCGGAGAATCGACATGGAACTCGGAGGGTTGTCCGACGGCATGCAACGGACGGTGCAGCAGGCCGTCGGTGAGATTCCTATCCGGCGAGTTGCCGAAGTATTTGAGGACGGTCGGACGGTCTATCGAGTGCAGGCCAAGGCCCCCAATCAGGCCGTGGAGCTGGTCCTCGACTCGGAGGGAAAGGTTATTCGTTCAGAGACGATGGTCCGCGAGACGAAGCCGTAAGTAACGGTTCACGGCCTAATGAGCCCAAGGATTATGGGGCTAGGCACAGATTTAAAGCCCGCCGAAGGGCACCTAGGCGTTGACGGTGGGAATCGCAACGGGACACTGAGGTCGATCATCCCTGTCTCGATCAGAGGTCCAGTGGCTCGGTGGTCACCTGTTTTCTAACCGCCTATGGCACGTCCTTGTAAAGCCGAAGCTCCTGCACCCACCAAGACCCTTGAGGCCCAGCTTTGGGCTGCTGCCGATCAAATGCGCGGAGCGGTGCCGCCCACCGACTACATGCACGTGTCGCTGGGGTTGGTCTCCCTACGGTACCTTTCCGTGGCGTTTGAGGCCAAGCATACCGAGTTGCTGAACACGCCGCATGCCGAAGCCGAGGATCCGGAAGAGTACCACGCCGAGAACGTGTTCTGGGTGCCTGTGCAGTCACGCTGGTCCACCCTGGCTGCCAACGCACGTTCAGCAGATATCGGTCGACGCATCGATGACGCCATGCGCGGTCTCGAAGCCGACAACGACGCGCTCCGGGGTGTCCTTCCCAAGATCTTCGGCAAGCCCGACTTTAGCTCGGCGATGCTGGGAGGTCTGATCGACCACTTCACCAACCTCAACCTCACCGGCGCTCCGTCTGACTTCGACCTGCTGGGCCGGGGTACGAGTTCTTCCTCGGCGAGTTCTCGGCCATGCAGGGGAAGGCGGGAGGCGAGCAGTATACGCCACGCGGCATCGTCGCCACACTGGTCAAGATGATCGAGCCGCTCCACGATCGGGTGTATGACTCCTGCTGCGGCACGGCCGGGTTCTTTATCCAATCGCTGCGGTTTGTGTTGGCCCATTCCGGGAGGCTGGGTGACCTCGCCATCTACGGTCAGGAGCGCAATCCCGAGACCTACCGCCTGGCCCGGATGAACCTTGCCATCCGTGGCATCAACTCCGAGGGCATCCGGTGGAACAACGAGGGCACGTTCCTGAAGGACGCCCATCCTGATGAACGGTTTGAATTTATCCTAGCGAACCCGCCCTTCAACATTAAGGACTGGAGCGGCGAACTGCTGCGCGAGGATGCTCGGAGGAAGTTTGGTGTGCCGCCCGAGGGCAACGCCAACTTCGGGTGGCTCCAGCACATCCACCACCACCTCTCGGCGAATGGCTACGCGGCCGTTGTGCTCGCCAACGGGTCTATGAGCTCCAACCAGAGCGGCGAGGGCGATATCCGGAGGGCCATGATCGAGGGCGATGCGGTGGACTGCATGGTCGCGATGCCGGGGCAGATGTTCTTCGGTGTTCAGATCCCGGTATGCGTTTGGATCCTCGCCAAGAACAAGGGCGGCAGCACCGCCAACGGCAGGACGCAGCGCCCCCGCAAGGGCGAGATTCTGTTCATCGATGCGCGGAAGATGGGACACATGGTCAGTCGCACCCAGAAGGCGTTCACAGAGGAGGATAAACGCAAGGTGGCCGACACCTACCATCGATGGCGCGAGGGCAAGGGCTACGAGGACTCGGCCGGGTTCTGCAAGGCCGCCAAAGCCGAGGAGATCGCTCAGCATGGGCACGTGCTGACCTCGGGGCGCTATGTGGGTGCTGAGGATGTCGAGGAGGACGGGGAAGGGTTCGAGGTGAAGATGCCGCGCCTTGTCGCCGAACTGCACGCCCAGCGCCTCTCACTTTTGGAGAGGTCTGGAGTGATGGTTCTTGGCACGGCCAAGATTGCCATCAAAGCAAACCTCGAAAACCTGTATCTTAAATCAAAGTCATGAAACTAGAACTCACTAGCCTGGAAAACGCGACGGCCTCACTGGAAAGGTCCATCAATGCAGCGGCCACATTCGAGGCGACTCTTCCCCCTGAGCTGAAGGAGACCGTGCGCAGTGGCATCATTCAGAACTTTAAAGTCGCCTATGAGCTGTCTTGGAAAATGATGAAGCGCTGGATCGAGACAAACATCAGCGCTGAATCCGTCGATGGCGTAACTAGGCGCGAGTTGTTCCGACAGGCTGCTGAAAACCGCCTGATTGATGATGTGGACCTTTGGATGAGCTTTCACGCGGCGCGCAACGAAACCTCGCACACTTACGATAACGACACGGCTGAAGAGGTCAGCGACAGCGCTGAGCAGTTCGTGGCCGCAGCTCAATCGCTCCTCATATCACTTCGAGCACGCAATGATTGATCTCGCGCCAGAACAATTGGCCATCGTGCGTGGCTTGCTTGCAGCGCAGGTGCCGGAGTGCGAAGTCCGCGCCTTCGGTTCCCGCGTGACGGGAAAGGCCAAGCCACACTCCGACCTCGACATCGCCCTGTTTGGCCCCGTTCGACTGCCCCTCGCGCGACTGGCACCGTTGCGAGAAGCTTTTCAAGAGTGTGAGCTGCCCATCCGCGTTGACGTGATCGACTGGCACGCCATCTCGGAGAACTTCCGCAACATCATCGCCGCGAAGTTTGAAATCCTACAAAACCCCGCTCTCCCGGATGCCGAGTCTGCGAAACTGGAAGAGGCCATCAAGGCGAACCTGAGGGGGCTGGGTTATGGCGGTTGATTTCAGCATCAGCGCGCCCATCGCCGCGACACCGGCGGTTTTCAGCACCAACGGTGCGGCACATATCAGCCCAGGGCAACGCCCTGGGTATGGGGCATCATTTAATCAAGCCCTGAAGGGGCGGCACAACCGTTGTCTCGCCCCTTCAGGGCTGGGCATGTTTTTGACCATCGAACCCAGGGCGTTGCCCTGGGCTGGTATATCTCGCCCCTTTGGGGCTGCGGAACAGAAGGAGACGCAGACGTAGGCGGAGCGGTTGGTCATCGCCAAAACATTTAAACACGGTCAACCGCTTGAAACCGGCGGTCAAGATCGTGGGCTTTTGGAAACTGAGGCGAAGGGAGCCTTTGGCGTTGGGATTTCGGAAAACGCAAGTAGGCCGCTGAAAGTGCAAATAGAATGCAAATGTGAGGTTTTAAATCGAAGGTCAAAACCTCAAAACCCTCAAAAACCCCAATAAAACCCGTGGTGCACCGGGCAGGACTTGAACCTGCAACCTTCTGATCCGAAGTCAGTTAAAACCGTCTTTCCCTAGATTGCGTCCGGTTGCCTGTAATTGCAGCAAAACCCTTGAAACAAAGGGAAATAAGCTCACTCTGTTGCCAGATGAAGCAAACGGACGAAAGCGCGAGCAACGCAAAAAGTGGCAGCAAAGTGGCAGCACTTTCTGCCTCTAAACTTTCCAGCCGGTTCTGGATTAACCGAGTCAGACAGGTTCGAGGTCATGGTTTCTACTTCGGCCGATTCCAACACGCCGGTCGCCGTGAGTTGGTCAACCTGGGCACAACCGACAAGCGCCAGGCCGCCGAGATCGCTGCCCGTACCTACGGCCAGATCCGTGCTCAGGGATGGGATTTCGCCCTGCGGTTACTCGACCCAGACCGACATCGACCTAACAGCGCGGTGACCGTTGGCGACGTTGTGCGGACGCTGGAATCGGTCGACCTAAGGCAGCGCACCCGTGAAAACTACAGCCACGGGCTCCGTTGGTGGGCAGCTCAACACCTCGACGCCCGCCCTGGAAAAAAGGAGTTTGGCCGCCGTTCCGAAGAATACCGCGCCCGCCTCCATAGTGTCAGCCTGACCGATCTTTCACTCGAACGACTGGAGAAAATCCGGGACACCTTCATCAACCGGGCAGGGGACGACGCCCTGGCCGGACGACGCGCCAGGATCTCGGCCAAGTCATTCCTTCGAAATGCTAAAGCCGGCATTCGGGCCGCCCAGAAGCTCGGTCGCCTGCAAATGCCGGAACCTGCTCCCTTCATCGGGCTGGAGGTTGCCGGCGCCGTGACAACCCGATACGTCGCCGAGTTCGATGCCGCCGAAATGCTGAGACACGCCTCCGAGACACTCCATGCCGAGGACCCTATGGCCTTTCGAGTCCTCCTGTTGGCGCTTGGCGCCGGCCTTCGACGGGGAGAGATCGAACACCTTCGTTGGCACTCGGTCGATGTTGGCCGCCTTCAAATCCGCGTGGAGGCCTCCGGCACTTGGCAGGCCAAGAACGCCCAATCCGAGGCCGCGGTTGACGTGGACCCTGGCCTGATCGCCGCACTCGGAACCCCGGCCGGTCCCGACGACCCGGTTGTCGACCCGCTGGCAATCGAACACGCCGTCCGGTGGCTCCGACGCCAAGGGGTGACCAGCCCGAAGCCGTTACACGCCTGCCGGAAGGAGTTCGGAAGTATCATCGCACAATCTGCCGACCTGTTGACCGCGAGCCGCCAGCTCCGACACGGGTCGCTCGCCGTGACCGCGGCCGTCTATGTCGAAAGCCGCCGCAAGGCCTCGCCCGCCATTGGGGCAATGCTCGCCGGGGGGGCCCGATGAAACCAAAGCCAAAGGCCACGAGCGAAGAAAAAAAACACGACTATG
>CAMDDW010000033.1:0-31222 GCA_945893185.1 Akkermansia muciniphila
AAATGTCCTCCCAACGCCGCCGGCGCCGGGAGGAAAATCAAAGACAAAAATTCGGCGTGCAAAAAACCAACAACAACGAAACCTTACACCCCTGCCTCGTAGCGTAATAAACCACCTTCTGAGGTCTTTGATTCAAAAACGCGCCGAAATCGATCGAATCAAGCTGATTTGGACTTTTCCGAAACCGCTTTCTTATCGGCCGGCTCGTCAGCCGACTTATTGCGATAGTGCGAGGAGTAGTACTGGTTCTGGTAGTAGTGGTAGCTGTAGTAGTACGAGTCCTTGCCCTCGAAGTCGATGTCGTTGAGCACCAAGCCCACCAAGTGGATGCCTGAATCTTGGATCCGCTGTATAGACCGCAACGCATGTTCGCGACGGATCTTATTAAACTTGGTGACGAACACCATGCCATCGGCCATGGCACCCACGATGAGCGGGTCGGAGACGGCCGATACCGGCGGGCAGTCCAGAATCACCCGATCGTAGCGCCGCGAAGCCTCTTCGAGGAAACGCACCATGCGGTTGGATCCGATCAACTCGGAGGGATTCGGCGGTACCGCTCCGCAGCAAATCACGTCGAGGTTGGGAACCTCGGTGGTGTGGACAAATTCACTCATGTTGTCGGTGCGTCCCGCGAGGTATGCGGAAAGACCCACGGGGCTCTGCAGCTGGAAAGCCTTGTGAACCGACGGACGGCGGAGATCTGCGTCGACCAAAAGCGTCTTGAGACCCGTCTGCGAGGTGACGATCGCGAAGTTGGAAGCCACCAACGATTTGCCCTCGGAAGGGATCGTACTGGTGAAGGCCATCACCCGGAGTTTATCGGCATTCTTGGCCAACGAAATGGCCGCACGTAGGGTCCGGAAACCCTCGGCCGGGCTGGAGGTCGGGTGCAGGTGAGACTGAAGGTCGCGCTCAACGATGCTAACCGACTTGATGTTGGGAATGTAGCCCAAGAACGGCAGATGCAGGATATTCTCCACGTCCTCCTGGCTCTTGATGGAATCGTCGAGGAAGTTGAAGAACAGAGCCAAGCCCAGGGCCGCGGCGAGACCACCTACAACACTGCCCACAAAAATCAGGGGTTTATTGGGGCTCACTGGCTTCAGCGGCGCGAAGGCTGGATCCTGAACCTTCATGTTTTGCAGAAGATCTTTGGCTCCAATATCGAAGTCCTTCGCCTTGGTCAGGATGGTCTGGTAGAAGCCCTCGACCCGCTTGAGCTGCTGCTCCATGATATCGTAGCTAATCTTCGCCTCATCCAGGGCGAACACTCGCTCCACCGACTCCGTGTATTTCCGCAGGGCCTCGACCTCCCGACTCTTCTCCAACTCGGCCATCTGGAAAACACCCTGAAGGGCTCGCTCAGATTCATCGCGCAGCTTCTGGGTATCGGCCTGCAACTGGGTTGCCGGCTGGATGACCCTGGGGTGCCGCTCACGGTATTTAGTCCGGAGACCGGCCAGCTTGGAGCTGTTCTCGTTGACCTGTTTGCGCAAATAAGCCACCTGCTCATCCTTGGCCAGAGGAGCAAAGTCGGTGATGTCTTTTCCAGCGGCCACCCACTCCTGGGCCTGCTGGGCAATCTGTTTTGCTACGTCGGCCGTTGAACGCAAGGTTTCGTAAGCGATCTTCAGGTCGCGCATCGTGGCCGCATCGATGTTTTGCGCATCTTTCAAGGAAACCATTCCCTTGTCCTTGCGGTATTTCTGGAGCTTGCCCTGGAGGGCCTCCAACTCGACCTCCTTGCCTGTGGCTTCCTGTTCCAGGATTTTGAGCCCCTGAAGCGCCTTGTTCTTCTTGTCGTCCAAGTTCTGCAGCAAGAAGACTTGGAGAATCGTATCCGCGATCCGTTGGGCCTGATCACCCTTGGGATGCGTCACTTGAACCTCCACCAACCGGCTCAGACGGATCGGAACAATTTTAATGTCCTTGGTTACGGCCGTGACCTTGTCGACCGACTTGGTGTAGCGCTCATCCTCCGTTTCAAGCTTGAGCTTGTTCATCACCGCAAGGATCAGGCTGCGACTTTCGAGATTCCGGTACTGCGTCGTCATGTAATTCTGATCCGAGTTGCCCAGAGCCAGGCTGTTCAAGTTCAGCACGCCTTGGTT
This sequence comes from Akkermansia muciniphila, assembly GCA_945893185.1. Lineage (GTDB taxonomy): Bacteria > Verrucomicrobiota > Verrucomicrobiia > Limisphaerales > UBA9464 > SXXZ01. The sequence goes on from CAMDDW010000033.1 coordinate 2,115, forward strand.
CTCCGGATCGATTTGGAGCCGGGCGATGGCTCGAAACATCGGTGTCGCCTGGAACGCGTACAGCACGCCAGCGATAATACACACCGACCATGTCGCCACGATGAGCCAACGGCGCTCAAGAATGACATGCCAATACTGCCTTAGATTGATGGACGGATCTGCTCCGCTCATCGAATTCCCCTGCTGGGATTGAAATTGCTCCTCCATGGTAAATTAAATAAACAAATTAAAGGATGCTCTCCCGAACCTCTAGCGTGTCATCGGGCTCGATCATCACCCGCTCACCTTTGGCGTAGGCCTTGTCCAACTGCTTCTTAGAATAGGTGGTCACCTGCCCTTTGCGCCGGAGGATAATTGTGCTTTTGTCGGCCCGCGGGCTGAATCCCCCGCCCAGCGCGATGGCATCCATGATGTCGATCGGGCGCTCAGCAGGGATCTCTTTGCGCCCCTGTAGGATGAAGCTGCCCGTGATGTTGATGTAGTGCTTTACGTACTCGGAGACTTCCACCGAAATGGCCGGCTTGATGATGTAGTCTTTGTCCAGCATCGTGTAGAGAATCTGGCGCACTTCGGCCACGGACTTGTTGGTCACGATCACCGGATCGAGGAGCCAGTAGGTAATCTTCCCATCCGTGGGCACCCGGAGGTTCTGCTTCATGTCCAATTCTTCAGCGACATTGATCACCAGCATATCTCCGGGGACAATTCGACGGACCGAATCTTGGGCCAAGGCCATTCCCCCAGTCAAAAGACAGGCCAAACACAGGTTAAAACGCCATTTCATAATCAATAACCAATCTGCACTCCCACCATCACTCGGTGGGCATCATAAGTGGGTAAAAACACATCCTTCAACCCGGCATCTGCGAAATTGATGGAATAGTTGTCGTAGGAGTAGTTGAGGCCAAACCGCAGCCAGCGCCGCGGCATGTAGGAAATACCGCCGGAGAGCGACATCATGGAGTCGTCTCGCTTGTAGTCGACGGTCCGCAAACTCAGCGACCTCAAGGAGGTGCCCGCAATCGGCTCGTAGGCGACCCCGTAGCCCGTCAGGCTATCAAAAGTGCCCCCTTGGTACGACACGCCCGCCGTGGCCAACCAAGTGCCGGTGGTACCCAGCGCCTGTTGGACATTGAACGTCGTCGTAGCGTAGGTAACGCCTTGGCGCGCGATCTGGGCAGCGTTGTCAGTGCGCCGGATATAGGCCAACGAGAACTTGGTTGTCTCGCGGAACGCATAGCTCACCGAGATGTTTGCGGCCGGGATGGAGAAAGACGCACCCGGGATGTCGGGAAACTCGCGAATCTCGTAACCGCCGCCAATCGAGCCCTCCAACCGCTCCGTGAACTGACCGCGGACTCCAACGAAGCCGCCGTACACATGCGAGGTGGGAATGAAGCCGAGCGCAGAGGTTCCTCGAATGAAATCTGTCAACCCGTAGCCGCCCTCAACGAAGACCGAAAGCCGGTCTGTCGGCTTGTAGCTGGCCCCCAAATTGCCACGCCAACCATCGTTGCCGTACAAATTTACCCCTTCGTAGTTCAGGTAATTCCGGGAACCGCTGAAATACACATCGGTCTTTTCAGAACTGTCGTAAGTGACACGGCCCGTAGTCGCGTGAGTCCAGCGATCGACCAAGGTCTGCCCTAAGTTCACCCACCCACCCATGAACGAGGAAACGAACTCCGTCGAGTGGGTTCCCTCCATGCGCAACCGGCTTTGATTGTCGTATTTGCCGGCCAACTGGATGCGGTGCATGGGCACCGTAGCGACTCCCAAATCAAAATATCGGGTGTTGTCGCTCTGATACTCAAGGTTGAGGTAATTCTCATTCTCCGAACCCACCTGGAAACTGACGCCCGGTGAGACCATGCCAATCAAGTCGGCGACGCGCGGGTTCAACGTGAATCGATTGGTCTGGGTGGGTTTCCGCGGATCCACGTACTCAAGGGCCCCAGCGTCGGAGGCTGAAAAAATATTGTTGTTGTACATCATGTTGATGTCCAACTGAGGTCGGATGCGCACGCCTTTGACCTCGTAGCTCATCCACTGGTCAATTTGGTAAGCTTCGATCCCCAAGGCAGCGCCCAACAAACTTCCCGAGGGCAACAGCGCCAGCACCATGGCGGCACGGAACGCCACTTCCGGTTTAGGAGTTTTTCTTGGATACATGCCTCAATTTGTACCTGTTGTCGATGCGGTCAGGAGTCGGAGAAAAAACGTAGGCACCGCCTAGGCTGAGCCCCCCCGGATGTCCTGACATCCTTTCGAACGCCGACTCATCGCTGATTTACAAAAGTCACCGAATCTCGGCAGGGTGTAAAACCCATAATTCCCTAACGAGCATTCCCCAAAGAGCCCGACGATTGTTTGTAACGATCGCCCCAGATTGCTTGGGGTCTCCTCCTCATGATCCGAGACGGAAATCCATGTACCACTTCGAGCGCTCACCCGCCGCCGGGACGGTTCAGGGGATCCCCGGGAGTCAACTCATCGAATCCCTCAAAATCGCCAGGACGAAGTTCTCGGCTAATTCGATGCCCCTCTTCGAACCACTGACCGAGATCTAAGAGTCGACAGCGTTCAGAACAAAACGGACCGCTAGGACTCTCCAACCACGGTCCGCGACGGCGGCACTGTGGACAGGCAACTTCTGGCAATGGCTTCGACGGCTTCATCGGTTCAACCAGCGGAGCCCCCAACTCAGTACGAGACTGATCACCAAGCAGGTCACCACCGGAAAGTGGAAGGAAAACCCCGGACGTTCGATGACGATGTCACCCGGCAAACCACCTCTGAAGGGTCGCCACCAGCAGAGGATTGCTCCCACTGCCAACAGGGTTCCACCAATGATCATCAACTGCTTCCCGAGTGGGGGATTCACAACTTGGAAAGAGTGATACAGGGACCACTCCTCGTCCAATGCCGAGTCTATAGACCCATGAACTTTTCAGCCGGCAATTCCAGGCGGCACACCCATTGCCATTGTTGGTTTTCTTGAAAATTCCGTGTCGCCCGGCCCCGCACTTGCTAGCTTTTGTCATTCAAAATTCATGAGCTACGACACAGATTTACTGCGCGGAATCCTCAAAGCCGCAGTTGAAGGCGGGGCCTCGGACATTCACATCAAGGTGGGCTCCCCAGTGGTGTTCCGCATCAGCCGGCAACTCATCACCATCGACGCGCCGACTCCGACCGAGGAGTGGATGGGTAAAATCTTAACCGCCATGGTCCCTCCTCATGCCCGCCGCCGCATGGACGACGACCGCGAGGTGGACTTCAGCTACTACGAACCAGGCGTGGGCCGTTTCCGTACCAATGTCTTCCAACAACGAGGCAGCTTTGCCTTGGCCATGCGTTATGTGAAGACCCAAGTACCCAGCTTCGAGGAACTGGGCCTGATGCCTATCATCAAGTCGATTGCAGGGGCCCCACGAGGCATCGTTCTCGTGGCGGGCACCACCGGGTCCGGCAAGTCGACGACGCTGGCGGCGATGATCGAGCACATTAACGCCAACTTCAAAAAGCACATCGTCACCCTGGAAGACCCCATCGAGTTCGTCTTCGAAGACAACCAGTCCGTGGTCGAACAGCGAGAAATCGGTCTCGACACCGCCAGCTTCCAGGCCGGCTTGAAGCACGTGCTTCGCCAGGATCCGGACATCATCATGGTCGGTGAAATGCGCGATGCCATTTCCTTCCAGGCGGCCATCAGTTCTGCCGACACAGGCCACCTGGTGCTTTCCACGCTGCACACCCAGAACGCCTCCCAGTCGATTGGCCGAATCCTCGACTTCTTCAAGCCGGACGAACGCGAACAAATCCGGCGGCAATTGGCGGCCACGCTGCGTGCGGTCGTCTGCCAACGCATGGTGACCACTGTCAATGGGGGCGTAACCCCATCCCTAGAGATTCTCATCAACACGCCCACCGTCCGTAAAATGCTCGAAGAGAACCGCTTGGAGAAACTCGGAGCAGCCATCGAGACTGGACGCGAGGACGGCATGCAGAGCTTCAACCAGGCGCTGTACGACCTCGTTAAGGCTGGCAAGATCAACGAGAAGGAAGCCCTTGGAAAGGCCACCAACCCGCAGGCCTTGGAGATGATGTTCAAGGGCATCTTCCTCGACGAAGGTCGACGGATCCTCTCCTAACACGCCGTTCCTCAGCACGCCCCGCCCGGCCCGAGATTCCGAGCCCGCGGGGCGTTTCTCTGTCGATCCCTCACATCATTGCGCATGGAAGGTGAAACCCCTCCAATCATCACTGAAGCAACCTGTGCTTCTTTCACTTGAAGAAGCGGGCTTCCCGAACGTAAACCTGAACCTGCGTGGACCAGCGCTGGACTCGCCCGAAGTGAAACCCCAACCTCCAACTATGAATCCCCTCAAGATCTGTCTCCTCGCCATGACCACGCTTGCGCTTCCGATGTGGGCCGGTGAAGCCAAGTCGCTCTTTGATGGAAAAACTCTCAAGGGCTGGGAAGGCGACCTGAAAGTCTGGTCGGTTCAAGAGGGAGCCATCACGGCCGGCAGCATAGATCAGCGCGCCAAACGCAACGAGTTCCTCGCCAGCACCCGCAGTTACACCAACTTCGTCCTACGCCTGCAGTTCAAAATCGAGGGAACCGAAGGATTCGTGAACTCCGGAGTCCAGATCCGCAGCGAACGCATCCCGAACCACCACGAGATGGCTGGATACCAAGCCGACATTGGAGAAGGTTGGTATGGCGCGCTGTATGACGAATCCCGACGCAACACCGTCCTTGCGAAACCTGACCCGGAAACTGTGAAGAAGGCCGTGAAACCGGGGCAATGGAACCAGTACGAAATTCGCGCCACAGGCAATCGAGTGACCCTGAAAATCAACGGTATCCAAACCGTGGACTACACAGAAAAAGATCCCAAGGTCGTGCCCCATGGCAAACTAGCAGTGCAAATCCACGGAGACGGAAAGACCCGGGTCCAATTCAAGGACCTCTCCATCGAAGAGTTGCCCTGAACCTCAGCAGTCAGGCATGCCAACGAACAAGGCCGCAGGAATTCCTGCGGCCTTCGTGTTAGTGAATGAATTGGTGGAGCAAATTGACTCGATCAATCTTCGCTCGGTTCCAGGGGCGGACGCACACCGTACTTCTTCTTCAGCGCTTCTACTTGCGCCAAGGTCTTCATACCACCGGTGCAGGTGGGGTCCGACAAAGACGCCGCGGCCGCGCAGACACCCGTCAGCAACGACTTCTGGAGATCCCAACCCTCGTGGAGGCCCAACAGCACTCCGGCAGCAAACGCATCCCCAGCTCCCGCTGAACCGGCAATAGCCTTGACCGGTACTTTGAGGGACGGCTGCCAGTGATCCTTGCCGTCACGAGTGCGGGCGAAGCAGCCCTCCGGGAAGTGGATCACTACTAGTTCTTTGACGCCGAACTGAAGGATGGCTCCCGCCGCATGGCGCAGCGAAACCGTATCCAGAACACCTTCCTTGCGGATGCGGAAACCGGTCACCATTCCCGCCTCATACTCATTGATAATCGCGTAGTCGCAGTGCTTGAGCGCTGGTGTCACCACGGTCTTAAAGCGGTCACCTGTTTCACTGACCACGTCGATGCTGGTCTTCATGCCCGCCGCCTGGGCGGCCGCCAACAGCTTGGCTGCGGCCGTGGTGCCGTCTTTGGAAACGACATCCATCTTGTCGAGCAGCAGCAGGTAGCCCAAGTGAAAGATGCGAGCCTTGATCTTCGAGAAATCTAGTTCCTTACCGTCCCACAGCGCATTGGCACCGCGGTAGTGGAAGAAGGTGCGCTTACCATTCGATTGAACGGTGAAAACGTCGGTGTAACTCGTTTCAGCCTCGACGGTGGACTTCAGGTACCGGGTATCGATCTTGTGCTTGGCACAATTTTCTTGGATGGAGGCCCCCATGGTATCTTTGCCCACGAGACCAGCCCCCAGAAGCGGAAACTCCACCCCTAGCTTGGCTAGATCAAGAAGTACATTGTAGGGAGATCCTCCAGTACCTTGGTGTTGGCTTTTGATGTTGGCCAGTTGCTCGAGCCCGGGATAGGCATCGACAATCTTGACCCGGTCGATGATCCAGTTGCCACCAGCAAGAATACCGGAGCGCTTGGAGACGGAGTTGCTCTTCATCGGAAATGGAGACGGCTAAACGAAAACAAAAAGGACGATTGGACTGCCCAACCTTACACGGACGCAGTCGCCGTTGTCTCTAAGGATTTCTGGGAGACCCAAGCAACGAAACAACGGGCCTCCATGAAACACTCCGGGCTTGAGGCCCTGAAGGCTCCGAGATCGCCATGAGGTTCAGAAAATCTTCACATCCCGGGAACGCCTCTTGTGTCAACGGCTGCGACCTCGTTAAGGTCTTGTTAATTCCCTTCTGCCCTATGCGTCTGCCCCTAACATTCTGGATGGCTGCCCTGTGCGTGGGGGTATCCTTGCCCTGCCCTGCCCTGCACTCGGCCGAACGTGGCTCCGACAAACCGATCCCGGCCCTCCCTTCGGTGCCGGCCATCCGTTCGCTAAAACTGGAACCGAACCGACTCACGTTGCTCGATGGGCGAGATTCTCGGAAGGTACTAGTGCTAGGGGAATGTGCCGACGGTTCCTGGATCGATCTCAGCGCGGTGGCCCGTTTAAAGCCCGAGTCGGCCACCCTTGAAGTGGATGGTGATGGTTATCTCGTCCCCCGCCAGGCAGGAAAATCGGCCGTCACGATCACCGCTGCCGGCAAGAGCATTCGCTTGGAGGTCGAGGTCCTCAGCATCGCTTCCCCCGAAGTAGGATTCGTCCGGGATATCGAGCCCATCCTGAGCCGGACCGGTTGCAACTCCGGACCCTGCCATGGTTCGGCCAAGGGGAAGAATGGCTTCAAACTGGCGTTGCGCGGCTACGATCCGGAATACGACTACCAAGCACTGATCAACGACTTGAGCGGACGACGGTTCAACCGTGTCCATGTCGATGAATCCCTCATGCTGCAGAAACCCTTGGCAGATATTCCCCACGAGGGGCGTCAGGCGCTGGTACCCGGTTCGCGCTACCACAAGACCCTGCGCCAATGGATCTCCGAAGGAGCTCACTTCCAGCAGGTCTCCTCCAATCGGCCCACCCGCATCCAAATTCTTCCGGAGAAGGTCGAGCTCGATTTGCCCGGTCGTCGCCATCAATTCCTGGTGGTCGCCACTTATCCCGATGGTTCCACCCGCGATGTGACCCGTGAGGCCGTCCTGAGTAGCAACAATGAGGAAGTGGCCCTCGTCCAAGGCAGCACAGTGATTCCGCTGCGCCGAGGCGAGATGGCCGTGCTAGTGCGCTATGAAGGGCTCTACGATGCGCGCGAGGTCACCGTCATGGGAGACCGTACCGGGTTCCGGTTCGCCGCGATGCCGGAGTACAACTTCGTCGACCGGGCGGTGAACGCGAAACTGGAGCGCCTGAAGATGAACCCCAGCGAACTGTGCAACGACGCTGAGTTTATTCGCCGGGTCTTTTTGGACATCACCGGCCAACCCCCGACCTCCGAAGCGGTACGGGCTTTTCTGAGCGACCCCACCGATTCCCCGAAAAAGCGGGAGGCGTTGGTAGATAGCCTCATCGGATCCAACGCGTACTCAGAATTCTGGGCCAACAAGTTTGCGGACCTGCTCCAGTGCAACTCCGAAAACCTCGGTAAAAAAGGTGTTTGGGTATTCCGAAGCTGGATCCGTGACCAGTTTGCGACGAACCGCCCCTTCGATCAATTTGCCCGTGAACTGGTACTGGCCAAGGGCAGCACCTTTGAAAACCCGGCCGGGAATTACCTCAGAGCCCTGCGCGATTCCGGCAAGATGACCGAGGATATCTCACAAACTTTTCTCGGGGTGCGTTTCAACTGCAACAAGTGCCACGACCACCCCTTCGAGCGCTGGACCCAGAACCAGTACTACGAATTCGGCGCGTTCTTCGCCCAAGTAGCCTTCAAGCGTGGAACCCTCGGCCGCGACCACCTAATCCGCACGGGTGAGTCGTATGCCTATGAACAAATCTCCGAGGAGGTCGTCTACCACAACGACCAGGGCGGCGAGATCAAGCACCCCAAGGATGACGCGGTGGTGGCGCCCAAGGTGCCCTATGGCGAAACCCAATCCATAGCCCCGGGGGAAGACCGCCGGGAGGCCTTTGCGGCTTGGCTGACCTCCAAGGACAATCCGTACTTCGCCAAATCGACGGTGAACCGATTTTGGAGCTACTTTTTCGGACGCGGGATTATCGACCCGGTGGATGATATCCGCGCTGGGAATCCTGCGAGCAATCCCGCCCTACTGGATGCCCTCACGGCTCGTTTTGTGGCCGACGGGCACGATGTCCGAAAACTCATCCGTTATCTGGTCCTGTCACGAACTTACCAACTGAGCATTGTACCCAACCGTTGGAACGAAGACGACTTGGTCAACTTCTCGCATTCCTTGCCCCGTCGACTGAGCGCCGAGCAAATGCTGGACTCCATCGCCATGGCCACGGGCCGGCCCTTACAATTTTCCAACCTTCCCGACGGTTTGCGCGCCGCGCAGTTGCCCGATGGTATGGTGGCTGGAAACGATTTCCTCACGCTCTTCGGACGCCCCAAGCGCCAGAGCGCTTGCGAATGTGAGCGCAGCAGCAATGTGACACTCTCTCACGCCTTGAACCTGATTAACGGCAAGACCTTGGGCGATTGCGTGAACCACGCTGACAACCGTTTTGCTAAACTCGTCGCTGAGCAACCCGACGATCAAAAGGTCATCGAAGAAATCTATCTCAGCTGCCTCTGCCGTCTTCCGACTTCCAAAGAATTGAACTCCATCCGCCTCGGCGCAGGAGCCCAACGCCTAGAGGGGGCTCAAGATTTGGCGTGGGCGCTCATTAACAGCCCGGCCTTCCTCTTCAATCGCTAACCCTGAGAGAAAACCACACACACAATCCCCTACAATGATCTCTATTCCTGGTCTCTCTGGTGCCACCTGCGACGGTTACAGCCGCCGAGAATTTATGCGCCTCGGCGGTGCCGGCCTGCTCGGTCTGAGCCTGGCCGATATATTGCGCCTCCAAGCCGAACAACCCAAGACCACCGGCCCCGCGCCCGGCCAACCCAAGAACGGCTGGGGATCGGCCAAGCAGGTCCTGATGATCTACTTGCAGGGAGGTCCGAGCCATATCGACATCTGGGACCCGAAGCCGGACGCCCCGTCCAATGTCCGAGGCGACTTCAAGCCCATCCGAACCAAAGTATCGGGCATTCAGCTCAGCGAGGTCATGCCGAAGTTGGCCCAGCAAATCGATCGAGCCACGCTCATCCGCTCAATGAGCTACACACCGGCTGGGCTCTTCAATCATACGGCGGCTATTTACCAAATAATGACCGGCTACACGCCGGACCGCGTGTCGCCCTCGGGTCAGTTAGAACCCCCAGCCCCCAATGACTTCCCGCACATGGGCTCCCAGATTTCCCGGCTCAAGCCGTTGGACATCCCGATGCTGCCCTTTGTGATGCTGCCGCGACCGCTTCAGGAATCCAACGTCATCGGCAAGGGCGGTACGGCTGGTTTTCTCGGAGCCGCCTACGATCCGTACTACTTCTATCAGGATCCTGCCAAGATCATCAACTTGGACGACCTCACGCTGCGAAAAGAAATCAGCAAGGAACGCCTCGACCGCCGCTCCACCCTCCTGAAGGCGGTCAACGATGCTATGCCGGAGATGGAGAAGGCCGTCGAAAAGTATGCCTTAGATCGTTATTATCAGAAGGCCTTCGACCTCGTGAGCAGCGGTCGCGCCCGGGATGCCTTCGACCTGTCCAAAGAAAAGGACACGCTGCGTGACAAGTACGGCCGTCACACCTTTGGACAAGGTCTGCTCCTGGCCCGCCGCCTTCTCGAATCTGGGACCCGCTTCGTGCAAATGAACTGGCCCGCTGTGGCCAATGGCGATCCCACCGTCGACGCCTGGGACACCCACGCCGCCAACTTCGGCCCATTGCGCAACCTGCACTGTCCCAAACTCGATTCCGGCCTCAGCGCCCTGCTGGAAGACCTCGACGAGCGGGGCCTGCTAAAAGAAACCCTGGTGGTGGCCCTCGGCGAGTTCGGGCGAAGCCCGCGCCTCGGCGTCAGTACCAGCGGTAACACGAATTCGCCGGACGGCCGCGACCACTGGCCCTATTGTTACACGGCGCTCATCGCAGGTGCCGGCATCCGCCGTGGAGCCTTGTACGGCAAATCAGATGCCACCGGATCCTCGCCCACCGAGACCCCGGTCCACCCGACCCAAATCGTAGCCACCGTGTACCACGCGCTGGGCATTGACCCGCACACGATGGTCATGAATCACTTGAATCAACCGCGTGAACTGGTCCAAGCCGAACCCGTGAGCGCCCTTTTCGGCTAAGCCCAACCCTCCGCAACGAAGCCCATTTCCCCAACGGCCCAGACCGCACCCACGGAAGCCCTGCTGTTTTTTCATGAGATTCACCCTCGCCTTGGTGTCAGCGCTGCTCGCGCTCCCGAGCCTCTTCGCGCAATCGGCACCCAAGTTGGATTCCTCATCGGTGACTTGGATTCAACGGGGATCCACTCAACAGATTACCCTCAAGGGAGATGCTCTGAGTGGAATCTCCAAGGTGCTGGTCACCGGATCCGGGATGAGCGCGATCCCGGTCGCTCCCACGGCACCGGCTGTGAGCCTCGAAGGAGGCGCCGGTGGCCTCACGAGCGCCCCCATTAATTCTGCCCAATCAATCACACTCCAATGCGTGGTCTCTCCGGAGGCCGCCCTCGGATCTCGTGAGCTGCGGGTCGCTAGCCCGAACGGCGTCTCGAACCCTCTGGTGTTCCAACTGAGCGATCTCGTCGAATTGGCCGACCCCAAGACCAACACTAACCGGTCCAACGCCCTCATCATTCCATTACCCGCGGCCGTCTCCGGAGTCATCAGCGCCAACACCGAATCCGACTTCTTCCGATTCAAGGCCCGTGCCGGAAAAACCCTCATCTTCGATCTTCAAGCCAATCGCAGCGGATCTCCCCTAGATGCAAACCTCATCCTTCGCAGCGAAGACGGGAAAGAGCTACAGCGCAGCGAAGACGCCCACGGGTTAGACCCATTCCTTGAGTTCACTCCGGCGGCCGATGGGGAGTTCCTACTCGAACTCCATGACTTGCGTTTCCAGGGAGGTGGCGACTACCGCTACCGACTGGTCGCCGGAAATGTCCCCTACCTAGAAGCCCTCTTTCCATTCGGCGGCAAGCGGGGTGGCTCGGTCGCTTTGCAATGGGCAGGCAAGAATCTCGATGGCGTTGAGACACTGCCTGTCCAAATTGCACCCAATGCCCTCTTAGGGCTTCAGGAGGTGCGCGCTCGAACGCCCCACGGATTTTCTAATCCCGCCAGTTTTGAGGTGGGTGATCTGGACGAATCTGCGGAGGCCGAACCCAACAATACCCCGGAACAGGCCCAGAGTCTGACCTGGCCCCGAGTGGTCAATGGCCGCATCGGTGCCGAGAAAGATGTGGATGTCTTCCGCTTCAAAGCCGTCGCCAACCAAAAGTGGGTAATCGAGGTGAAGGCCCGTTCTCTAGGTTCCCGACTCGACGCACTCCTGACCCTCTCGGACACGAACGGAGCTGTCCTCCAACGCAATGACGACGCCTCGGGCCCAGATGCGCGCATCGAGTTCGAAGCCAAGAAGGACGTCGAATACCGAGTCACCCTTCGGGATTTAACCCATCGGGGTGGAGATCGCTTCGGCTATCGAATGAGCTTCCAGGCCCCGGATGTAGCAGCAGATTTCAACGTCCGCACGACCGGCGGCCGATTCCGTGTCGCTCGCGGAGGCTCGGTAGCCGTTCGTTGCGAGGTGGACCGCCGCAATGGGTTCGACGGATTGATCCGCATCGAGCCCGAAGGCTTGCCACCGGGCGTCTGGGCTCCCCCGCTCATTCTTGGCCCGAGCACATCCATCGGTTGGTGGGTGATCTCGGCCAATGCAGACGCGCCCCTGGGGTACACGCCCCTCAAGGCCTCTGCCAGTGGAGACCACTCGGGCAAGGCGGTTGTTCACGCAGTTCAGTTCTCTGAGTTGGCGTGGCTGACGGTTCTACCAGCAGTGCCCTTCGACCTCAGTGTCGCGCCCAACAGTTTATTGGCTGAACAGAATACCAATACGGTCTTGGAAGTCCGGATTAACCGCAGAGACAATTTTAATGGCGAAGTCCGGATTCTGGCCGAGCCATTGCCGGGAGTCACAATCCCTGCCGTCACGCTCGCGCCGGGACAAACACGAGCCCAACTCCCGCTGCAAGTCGCACAAAATGCCGAGACCGGACTACGCCCTGTCATGGTCCGCGCCGAGGCCACGGTGCAGGGTCAAAGCGTCTCCACCCACTTGACGGCACCGGTATCTTTGACAGTCCAGCCCATCCCCCTATTCCTCACGGCCATGTTGCCGGGATCCCCCTTCTTCCGCACCGACCCGGTCCGCCTGTCAGCCGTCGCCTTGCCTGATGGCACCCAGTCCGAAGCCAATCAGACCCAGTTCGTGGTCAAGGTGGAACGACGTGGGTTAACCGGTGAAATCCAATTGCACCTAGAAAATCTACCCAAGGGCGTGCAGGCTCAAGTTCCTTTCATTCTCACCAACAAGACTGAGGCGACCATTCAATTAAAAGTTTCGCAGCAGGCGGAGATCGGCAAAGAACACTCGTTCCAGGTCGTGGCCAGCGCCACCCATCAAGATCGCATCTGGCGTCAGAAAACCCAACCCATCCTCCTCACCCTCACCGCACAGGAATCCGAGGCGCCTAAGCCGACTGCCAAGACCGCCGACAGACCTGCCACCGAAAAAGCCCAGCCATGAACTCCTTCCTGCTTTCTACCTTGGGTCCTTCCGTCCTGCGCAGTTCGCTAATCCTGGGCCTCTTGGCCTCCAATTCTTTCGTTGTCGCCGCAGAAATACCGGTCTCTTGGTGGCGCGATATGACGCCGATCTTCAAACGCTCCTGCAACGGATGCCACAACCCCAACAAACTCAAGGGCGAGGTGGACACCTCCACGTTTGCGGGCCTGATGAAGCACGGGAAGCACGGGGCGAACCTCGTAGTCGGTGATCCCGCTAAATCACTACTCATCACATCGATAGCAGGCAGAGAACCGGAAATGCCTAAGGAGGGAGACGCCCTGTCTGCGCAGGAGGTAGCCCTCATTACCCGCTGGATTCAAGAAGGAGCCAAAGACGATACCCCGGTTGACGCTTATTCGACACGCCTGAAGGAACCCCCCACCTACACCCAACCCCCAGTAATTAGCACGCTGGACGTGTCCCCGGATGGCGCTCGATTGGCGGTGGCCGGTTACCATGAGGTCTTGCTCATCGACACAGCCTCTTGGGAGCTTGCGAGCCGCCTCGTGGGCGAATCCCCGCGCATCGAGTCGGTGGCCTTTTCGCCGGACGGCAAATCGCTGGCCGTCAGCGGCGGTGCCCCGGCCCGATTCGGTGAAATCCAGATATGGAATGTTCCCGAGGCACGTCAAATCCAAGGTTTTCGAAGGACCCCCGACTCTCTCTTCGGCATTTCCTGGTCCCCCGACGCCACCCGCGTGGCCACCGGTGGTGCCGATAAGAGCGTCCGGGTGACGCGCATCTCCGACGGCCAAGAACTCATGAAGTTCGAGAACCACGGCGACTGGGTATTCCGCACCGCATGGGTCGCCGACGGAACCCGACTCCTGAGTGCCAGTCGGGACCGGGCCATGAAGCTCATCGACGCCTCGAGCGGGCAGTTCATCGACGACGTCAACAAACTCCTCGAGCCCATCGACTGCATGGCTCGGCATCCCCGTGAAGATTGGGCAGCCTATGGTGGAGCCCAGGGCGGCCTCCGCGTTTACAAAGCCAAGGAGAACCAGGACCGGACTTCCGGAAACAACGATGTCAATCTAGTGCGCGAGTTCGAGCGCCAACCCAGCCCAGTGCAATCGGTGGCCTTCAGTCCCGATGGTACTCTCTTGGCCGCCGGCAACACCGGCACCGAAGTGCGAATCTACGAGACGGCCACTGGCAAGAGGCGCAGCACACTGTCGGGACATGCAGGAGCGGTTTTTGCTCTCAAGTTTTCCCCCGACGGTCAGCGACTTTACTCGGCTGGGTTCGAAGGGATCGTCCGAGTCTTCGATCCTGCCACGGGGAGCCTGAAAGCCATTTTCTTCCCCGTACCCCTATCTCCGGTTCGACAGACGGCTAAAAACTGAGCGGGGGCTTCAGTGGGGCTGACGCTCCCCTCTCAGTGCCACGAACGGTCTCAGCCGAGATCGAGGATGGATCGTCCCAGTCGTCGAACGCTCTGCGAAGTTTGGGCCCTGCGTGCGTGTGCCGGAGAGTTTAGCAACCAAGTAGAGTGCAGCGTGACACGGAGCCCCTAGAGTGCGTAAGCTGCGGAATCGAGCGGGGAAACTTCCATCCCGCAGATGTAGCTAACCTCCGACTCCATCAATCACATGGGCGACCGCTCACCTAAGGACAACAGTAAGAAGACCGGCCAGAAACAGGCCAAGGCCACCTCCGCTGATCAGAAAAAGAAATCCCAAGTCGCCGCCAAGGCTGCGAATACCGGTAAGAAGAAGTAAGGTTTCGTCCATTGGGCCCCGTCCGCACGCTTGTCGACGGACGGGCCTCCTGCCACGACACCGACATTGCAGACCCCTCTTCCAAACCACTACGCGGCACTGGGTCTCCACCGCCGCTGCACCGCCGAGCATATCCGGAACGCTTACCGGCTGCTGGCCAAACAACACCACCCGGACCTCAACGGTGGTTCGGTGGATTCTCTGGAGCGGACCCAGGCGATCAACGCAGCGCATGAGGTCCTCAGTGATCCCGATCAACGGAACGCCTACGATCAGGAACTTACTTCGGCTGAAGTCCACACACAGCCGATCCGGTCCGCTCGAATCCAGAAAAACCTCGCTCAAGACGTCCACCTGCAGCTCGACGAGTTTTTGCGCGGCACCCGATTAGAGGTCCGGGTGCAAGACCCCGCCAATCCGGAGGGGGCTGAGACTTATTCTTTGGAGGTTTCGCCCGGAACGGCACCGGGTGCCCGATTTCGCATTGCCCGAGAAGGCTATTTCCGCGGAGGCGTGGTGACGGTCCGGGTCAAACCCCGTCCGGATCCTCGATTCAAGGTGCGGGGCTCCGACCTTCGATGCGACCTGCGAATCACCAACGAGCGGGCCACCAAGGGCGGGTCCGAAAATATCCGCGGCCTCAATGGGTCCCTGCGTGTGACGATCACAGCCGGGGTTGGGCGAGGCGAGGAGGTTCGGATTCCCGGCGAAGGCTTGCCCAAGACGCGCGGCGGCCGAGGCGACTTGCTCGTTCGAATTAACTACCGCCCGGAAGTTCGCATCACTCGAACTTCCGGCCCCAGCGGGCCAAGATAGCAGCCTCGGCCAAAATCTCTCTCTTCCCTGCTCTACCCTGTAGCACCCCAGAGTGCGGCGATGGCTCAACGATTCGTTCCAGCGGCAGCAGTCAACTGACACCCTCTAGCACTCCAGAGTGTGACGATGGCTCGACTGGAGACGATCGATCCAGTTCTCCAGTAGAACTCATGCTCCGGGAAGCCTCCGAACTCGGAGTGGCTTGTACCCCTCACTTCATAGGCGCACCCGGTTCCTGCCGGCCATTCGTCGTGAGTATCTGGAAGTGATGAACCCCAGCGGCCATCGGATGATCGCTGGTCCAAACAATTTTGCGGTCGTGGTTCAACTCCACCATGGAAACGCCCTGATTGGCCGCATGACTGCCGACCACGGTGTTCCCGTTGGCCAGGCGCTGGGATCCGCAGGGGTCTTTGAAAATACCGCCGACCTCGTCGTTGGTGACCTTCCAAGCGATCGCACCCGACGGAGTGAATTCGGCCACCTTGTTGCCATGCGTGAGCGACACCAGCGTGTTTCCGTTGTCCAACCGGATGGCGGTGAACGGCCAGTTCTCGGCCGGACGGCCTCCCAGCTCGGCCAAGTCGGTCCGCAGCGTGGCAACGACCTTTCCGTCCGGCGTGTACTCCTTGATGGCGAAGGCCAGCAGATGGGGCACGAGGTAATTACCGTTCTTCAGTTGTCGGGCCATGCGGGTTTGCATGTGGGCGTTTTCGGTCTCGGGCTGGAGCGGCGTCTCATGAACGATCGCCCCGTGGCCGTCGACTTCAAGCAACCGGGGCCGCTTCCCCAGCTCGGTGACCAGCGTGTTGCCGTTGTACAAGCGCTGCACGGTGCCGATCTCGGAATTGTCCGGATTGCGGGTGTACGAGAAGACCACCTGCTTGGCTGGAGTCACCTCTTCCACCCGATCCGACCAGGCCAATACTGCATTTCCATTGGGCAACACGAATCCATCACGAGTCCCCCCTCGGTACTCCCAGCGGGCCGCACCGTCCTCGCCGATGATGGCCGTCTTGCCGCCCATCACGAGGTAGGAGTGTCGTATTGATGAGGCCGCTTTGTCTTCGGCCAGTCCGGTAGAAGCAGATGCCAGGACGAGGATCCAGGTGGCGCAGGAGCGATGGAGGGCACGATGGGTATTCATGGGAAGTAGTTAAGACCCTCCAACCTCCAGCCTCCGGGCCCAAGGTAAAAATAACCAAGACCCAAACACAGTTTGGCCCCGAGAAAGACCTCCCCTCCGCACCGCTGCATCCCTAACCTACAGAACCATTCTCCCGGATGAAACTGCTCACACTCATCGCCCTCACGACCCTCATCGGAGGCACGGTCCAGGGCCAAAGCCCTTCGACCGATCCCTCAGTCGGTCTTGAATTTTTCGAGCAGCGGATCCGGCCGGTGCTGGTGGAGCATTGCCACGAGTGCCATAGCGCCTCGGCTAAGAAACTTCAGGGCGGTCTCCGCCTGGACTCGCGCGCTGGTCTTATCGCGGGGGGTGATACCGGCCCGTCCATTGTTCCCGGAAAGCCCGAGGCGAGTCTTCTCATCCGGGCCGTAAACCATGCCGATGCCGATTCGGCGATGCCCCCCAAACGACCTCAACTCGCACAGCAGGTCCGCCAGGATCTCGAGCGCTGGGTGGCGGCCGGTGCCCCATGGCCCGCCAGCGAGGCAGCGGACGCTCCGACGAAAGTTCCCTTCGATCTGGAAGCCCGCCGCAAGGCACAAGCCTGGCTCTGGGAGCCCCCCCAACGGCAGGATATCCCAGTGGTTCGCCAAACCCAGTGGGCCCGGGACCCCGTCGATCATTTCATCCTAAAGCCTCTCGAAGAACGCTGGCTGCGGCCGGCGGAACCCGTCAGCGATGCGGTCTGGCTGCGACGGGCCAGCTTCGCAGTGACCGGACTCCCGCCCCGGCCTGAGGATCAGCAGGCCTTGGATCGCCAGGCCGGTCCGACCGAACGCGAACACGCCGTCGATCAACTGCTCGCCTCCCCCCACTTCGGCGAACGTTGGGCGCGCCACTGGATGGACTTGATGCGCTACGCGGAGTCTCGCGGCCATGAGTCCGACTACACCATCGCCAACGCCTGGCAGTACCGCGACTACCTCGTCCGCGCCTTCAACCAAGACGTGCCCTACGACCGGTTCCTGCAAGAACACCTCGCCGGGGATTTGCTCACCCCGCCCCGACTCCGTCCGGGCACTGAGCACAATGAATCGGTCTTGGGCACCGGTTGGGCCTTTCTGGGTGAGGAAGTGCATTCGCCAGTAGATATCCGTCAGGACGAATGCGATCGCATCGACAACAAGATCGATGTCTTCACCAAATCGTTCCTAGGCCTGACGGTGGCCTGTGCCCGCTGCCATGACCACAAGTTCGACCCCATCCGCAGCCAAGACTACTACGCGCTGTCTGGGTTTATCTTGGGTTCGAACTACCGCCAGGTGCGTTTCGAGGCCATGGAAAACAATCAGCGGATGGCCCGGCAACTCCAGGAACTCCGCACGCGCCACCTACCGCCTTTGGCTCGCCGCGCTGGAGTCGTGCTGCGACCCGCAGCCCAGCGTCTGACGGGCACCCTGATGGCCGCCCTCCAGAAAAAAGAAACACTCCTCCCAGCGGCACGGGCTTGGATCACCGAACTGCAGTCGGCCACCACCAACCAGCAGCACCTGCTGCACCCACTGGTCCAACCCGAGGCCCGCGGTAACGGGACCGAGACCGAACTGACTGAACCCCTGGGGATACGGATCATCGCCGACTACACGCGGCCCGGCGCCCAACCTTGGAAAGCCGATGGAGAGGCCTTCGGATCAGGCCCCTTGGCACCCGGAATTCTGGTACCCGGATCCAGTGAATCGCAGCCCATCGCTCGAATCCTAAACTTTGGGGCGGCCCGCCGAGACGCCTTCTGGAACCGACTCTCCAACGCCCCGGGCAACGAGAACGACTCCGGGCGCATCGGATCCACGGCCCGGGCTGGTCAAATGCTTCGGACCCCCACCGTCACCCTAAAATCCGGCCGACTGCACTACCTGATCCGCGGCAAAGTGCGGGTCTTTGCTTCCGTCGATTCGCACCTGATGGTCGAGGGTCCTCTCCACGGGGCGCTGAATCAGACCTTCGACACGGGAGATTCCCTGGAGCCCCGATGGGTGACCCACGCACTCGGCGCTTATTCCGGCCACCGAGCCCACATTGAATTCGGGCCCGATGGGTCGCGGGAACTCGAGATCCTTCAGGTGGTGGAGTCCGATTCGGTCCCAACCTGGAAACCCACCGTTCTGTTTCCGGGCGCCCATCGGGAGACCTCGACCCAAGCCCTGGCGGAATCATTGCAGAAACGTGGAATAGAAGCCTGTGACTGGCTCGAAGGCCGGAGCACGAACACCCCAGCACCCGCTACCCTTCGGTGGGCCGAATGGTGGATTCAGCACCCGGAGCTTTCGGACCTGGCGACCGACCTCGAGTATCGAAAACTCGCTCGGCAACTAATGCAGGGGCAGGACGAACTGGCGCGGCAAGTCACCTGGCAATCGCGGACCGCCGTGGCCTGGATGGACGGCACCGGGGTTGATGAACATGTCCTCGTCCGCGGAAAGCCACTCAAGCCAGGCATCTTGGCCCCTCGCAGCCTCCCAGTCGTCTTCCAGGGAGCCAAACCCATCCAGCCCACCGATTCCAGCGGTCGCCTAGAGTTGGCTCGTCAGTTGGCCAACCCTTCCAACCCGTTGGTGGCCCGCGTCTGGGTCAACCGGGTCTGGTATCACCTCTTCGGGCGAGGACTCGTGCCCACCGTGGACAACTTCGGCGCCCTGGGAGAACGACCCACCCATCCCGAACTGCTCGACCATCTGGCTTGGCAATTCGTCCATGTCGATCGTTGGTCCACCAAGCAACTCATCCGCCGACTGCTCCTCACCCAGACCTATGGCATGGCCAGCCAAACCGCCGACACCCGAGCGCCTGAACTAGATCCAGCCAACCAGTGGTGGCATCGGATGCCGGTGCGGCGCCTGGAGGCCGAAGCGATCCACGATGCGCTCCTGGTAGTCTCGGGCCGATTCAATCCGACTCTGGGAGGCCCACCCGTGCCGGTCCACCTGACTGAGTTCGTGATCGGACGCGGCCGTCCTGACCAAAGCGGCCCGCTCGATGGCAACGCACGCCGAAGCTTGTACACGGCGCTTCGACGCAACTTCCTGCCGACCACCCTCCAGGCCTTCGACTTCCCCACCCCGTTCAGCACCGTGGGCCGACGCAACGTGACCAATGTGCCGGCACAATCGCTGGCAGTGATGAATGATCCGTTGTTCCACCAACAAGCCGAAGCCTGGGCCCGTCGGCTCCTCGAAGAGTACCCACAGGCCGACGCGCCCACGCGAATCCGAGCGTTGTTCACCCGCGCCTACAATCGCCTTCCGACACCGACCGAACTGGAGTCCTGTCAGGCTACGCTCGTTGAATTGAAGGCACTCCACGCGTCGAACCCGTCAGGTGCAGACATCTGGACCGACCTCTGCCACGCCCTGCTGAACGCCAACGAGTTCATTTATCTGCCCTAAACATGATGCCTCCCCATCCCTCCTCAGGAACGACCGGGCTGCGACTGAGCCGTCGGGAACTCTTGCGTCGCGCATCCAACGGATTCGGGACCCTGGCCTTGGGGTCCCTGCTTTCCCAGTCCAGCCACTCCCCGCTGGCCGCCGCAGTCCGAGGCACTGAATCGGGCCCGCTCGCCAGTCCCCATTTTCCAGCCAAGGCCCGCAGTGTTCTTTTCTTATTCATGGAAGGGGCCGTGTCTCAGGTGGACAGCTTCGATCACAAACCGTTGCTGGCGAAGTACCATGGCCAAGACGCCCACAAGGCCATGGGACGGATTGAGAAGACTCAGTTCGACAGCATCGGAACCATTCTCAAATCGCCCTGGCAGTTCCGCCAGCACGGCCAAAGCGGCCTCTGGATTAGTGACCTCTTCCCGCACATCGCTCGCCAGGCCGACGACCTGTGCGTGCTGCGATCGATGACCTCCAACTTCCCGGAACACACCAGCGCCAACTACTTCCTTCATAGCGGGATCGGCCTTCAGGGACGCCCGAGCATGGGAGCCTGGGTGAACTACGGGTTAGGCTCGCTCAATGACAACCTGCCGGGCTACGTGGTGCTCAATGGCGGTCAGATTCCATCCGGAGGGCTCGACAATTTTGGCAGCGGTTTCCTGCCGGCCACACATCAGGGTTCCCTAATTCATGCTCAAGGGACTCCACTGGCCAACGTCGTGCCCTCTGAAAAGCAGGCCCAATTGCAACAAACCAAACAGCGCCTCGTTCGCCGACTCAACGAGCACGCACTCGAACAATCCGGTGGAGTCGATGCGCTGGAATCGGCAATCCACAATTATGAATTGGCAGCCCGCATGCAGGTGACGATCCCTGAGTTGATGGACATCTCCAACGAGACGGCGGCAACCCGGGCGCTTTACGGCCTCGACGCTCCCTACGAACACACCCGCACTTATGCGCGGGAATGCATCTTGGCCCGGCGCATGGTCGAACGAGGCGTGCGCTTCGTCGAACTCACCATCCCGATGGTGGATGGCTACAGCCGCTGGGATGCCCATGGCGGTCTCGTGAAAAATCACGGCGACAACGCGCGCGCCGTGGACCAACCCATCGCCGGATTGCTCATGGATTTGAAACAGCGCGGATTGCTCAACGAAACGCTCGTCGTCTGGGCCGGTGAATTCGGCCGTACGCCCTTTGCCCAAGGCAACGATGGCCGCGACCACAATGAGCACGGCTTCTCGGTATGGCTGGCCGGTGGCGGCGTCCGCGGGGGCATGACCTACGGACAGACCGACGACTGGGGTTACAAGTCGGTGGTGAACCGCCTGGAGATGCATGACCTGCACGCCACCGTTCTACACCAATTGGGAATCCATCACGAACGGCTGACCTATCGCTTCGGCGGACGCGACATCCGACTCACCGACGTCAAAGGCGAAGTGATCCGGGAAATCCTCGCGTGACCCAATCGCCCGATTTCGTTTTTAATACAAATAAGCCACATCCCGCATCGCACACCCGATCATGAACACCCACAACCCGCTGACACGCCGGAGCTTCCTCCGCAACTCCATCGCCGCGATGGCCACCGTAGCCATTGTCCCGAGACATATTCTCGGCGGCGCTGGCCACACGCCTCCGAGCGAAATTCTGACCCGCGCCGTCATCGGTACCGGCGGCATGGGCATGGGACATGTCAACTCCATCAACACCACCTGCAAATTGCTGGCCGTCTGCGACGTAGACTCCAGCCATCTGGCCCAGGCGGTGAAGGCCGGTGGCCCCGATTGCAAAGGTTACAAGGACTTCCGCGAAGTCCTCGCCCGCAAGGACATCGACATCGTCCATGTGCCCACGCCGCCGCACTGGCATGCCATCATCTCCATCGCCGCGGCCAAAGCGGGTAAGGACATTTGGTGCGAGAAGCCCATGACGCGGACCATCGCCGAGGGGCGAGCGGTCGTCGCCGCGGTCAAGAAGCACAAGCGCATCTTCCGCCTCAACACCTGGTTCCGCTTTCAGGACAGCTTCTACGGCATGGGCGTGCCGGTAAAAGACATCCGCAAAGCGGTGATGCACGGGATGCTGGGCGACGGTCCGTTGAAGGTCACTCTTAACGCTTCAACCGGCTTTGATTGGAAGTTTTATTGGATTGGCCGCACCGACCTGAAGCCCCAACCCGTCCCTTCCGAACTCGATTACGACTTCTGGCTCGGGCCTGCCCCGTACAAGCCTTACCACGCGCACCGCGTGCACGGCACCTTCCGCGGCTATTGGGACTACGATGGAGGAGGCCTGGGAGACATGGGCCAGCATTACCTCGATCCTGTGCAGTACATCCTCGGCAAGGACAACGAAAGCCCGGTGGAAATCGAGTCCGATGCCCCGGTGCAAGATACGGATGCGGTAGGCACCTTCCGGACCATCCGGATGAAATACAAAGACGGCACCGAGATTATCTTGGACGGCGAAAACCAAGACAAACAGGCCGCGTTTATTGCTGGTTCCAAGGGCAAGATCTTCAAAGGCATGAAGGCCGACATCCCGAACTTCGAGCAAACCCTCAAGGGACTGAAGGATCCAGAACCCATGGTCACCGACTTCGTCCATGCCGTGAAGACCCGCTCCAAGTTCGCCCTCAACGAGATCAATGGCCACCGCTCCTGCACGCTGGTAAACCTCGCCAAAATCGCCCTGCAAACGGGCCGACCACTGCGGTATGACTCCAAGAAGGAGACCTTCATCGGCGACAAGGCGGCCAACGCCTACCTCGATCAGCCAATGCGCGGAAACTGGAAGCTCAGCTAATCTAGCTCTCCGTAAAACTCCCAAATAGCAGGATGCCGGTCGGTCCGGTTTGTTGCCCGGGCGCACAACCCAGGCCGTCTGGCATCCTGTCTTGCGGGCCGTGTCCAATTCCTCGGTGACCTCCTTCAGGAACAGAATGTCGGCGACCTGAAGCCCTGCCGACTCGGCGACAGCCCGGTCACTGGCCCCTGCGCGTGTGGGTCCGGGCGCAGGGTGCTTATTTTAGTGGTCCAGTCGGATATCCAGCGCCAGCAAGACAAAGGGCGCGGTATTGAAAGTCACATGCGCGGCGATGGGCGTCAGGAGATTTCCGGAGTGCTGGTACAGCAGGCTCAGGAGGCATCCGAAGACCGTCAGCGGCACTAGAACACTCCGGTTAGCATGGATCAAACCAAAGGCAAGGGCTGTGCCCCACAGAGCCAAACGAGGCCATCCGAGGTCTTGGAGGAACGGAAAGGCCACGCCTCGAAAGAGCATCTCTTCCACCCAGGGAGCACCCAGTGCGGCTGTCAGGAAAATCGCAGCACGACCCCAGGTATCGGCTTCGGTGAGAATCCCGATGGCCGTCTGCGCGGGCAATTCGACCTCCATGGTCTGAAGCCAGGAACCGATGGCCCATTGCAGTCCGTAGGCCGCCGGGAGGAAGGCTAACCCCGCCAGAACACCCATCCCCACCGCGCGAGCACTCCCTCCCACCTGCAATCCAAAGCCTTCGCTCCAGGTGCGGCCTTGATTCCTCATGAAACTCACCATCGCTGCCACCACGATGGCATGGAAACACAACTGACCGAGAACCAAGGCCTTCCACGGTGCCATCAGAGTTGCGCCCGAAGTATTCGGGTGCATCACCAGCGACTGAAGGAGTCCGGACAGCACGAAGCCGATGAGTACCCGAAGGGCCAGTCGGAGGATTTCCTCGGGTTTCCAGTCCCGTCGCTCAATCATGGAGCCACCATGAGGGATCGGCCGGCGCTTGGCGAAACCTCAATCCTTCCTGCCTCGCGGGGGGGCCTCAGCGAAGCGGGGCCCATTTCTGCGCCGTCCTCAAACCAGAGTACCGTTCTCCATCGAAATCACCCGATCCAACCGCGCCGCGAGTTCTTCGGAATGGGTGGCCACGATGAGGGTAATTCCGTGCTCGCGATTGAGCTCGAGCAGCAAGCGGCCGACCTCCGCCGCTGAAACGCGATCGAGGGCCCCGGTGGGCTCGTCGGCCAATATCAGGCGAGGTTGGTTGATCAATGCTCGCACCACCGCCACCCGCTGACGCTCCCCGCCGGAAAGACGGCCCGGTAGGTATTTTTCACGGTCTGCCAACCCCACTCTTTGAAGCAATTGAGTGGCCCGGAGCAGCACCTCCTCACCCACCTCAGACGACTGGGCCAGCACCGGAACAAGAACATTCTCTAGGACAGTCAAATGCGGGAGCAAGTGATGGGACTGAAAGACGAAGCCGATGTTGAGATTACGGAACTTCGCCAGTTCATCTCCGGCCATCATGGCCAGGTTCTTGCCGTCGATGACGATGGTTCCCTGGTCCGGTTGATCCAACGTTCCCAACAAATTGAGGAGGGTGCTCTTGCCCGATCCACTGGGACCGACAATGGCCACGCTCTCCTGGGCAGCCACGCTGAGGTGGACTTCATCCAAGACCCGGACCTTGTGATCACCCGTCCGGAACGATTTGGAAACCCCTCGAACCTCCACCAAGGCCTTGCTCATGGGGATAGTCTATCCAATCCACAGCCGTTGTCAGGCCTTCGGTTCAATCCGCTGAACCCGCGAGGCGAAACGCCGGCCCCACCCAATCGCCAATGTGAGCAAGTTTCCCTGCAAACGGTTTGACGACACTACAGATAGTGGCTTACCTCGTCCTAGGCCACTGCCGATAGATCGTTACCTCCAAATATGCGCTGTCCCAAATGCGGCGGTCAGGATGACAAGGTCATCGACTCCAGATCCTCCAAGGAAGGGGCCACCATTCGGCGTCGGCGCGAATGCTTGGCTTGCGAGCACCGTTTCACCACCTACGAACAAATTGAACACGACCCCTTAATGGTCGTTAAACGAGATGGACGGCGTGAGGTGTTTTCCAAAGAAAAGCTGACCGCCAGCCTCCAGAGGGCCTGCCAGAAACGCCCGGTCTCCGAAGACGACATTGCCGGTGCCGTCGAACGCATCCAAGACGGCTTAGTGGAGGGCTTCGATCGAGAAACAACCTCCCGTGCCATCGGCGAGCGGGTGATGAGGGAACTGCGAAATCTCGACCCAGTGGCCTACGTTCGCTTCGCTAGCATCTACCGAAACTTCGAGGAGGCCACCGATTTTGTCAGCGAGGTCGAGCGCTTGGGCTCCCTCCCGATCGCTGACAAGCGACAATTGGAATTAATCGCCGAGGCCGAGGCAGCAGCCAAAGGGAAGCGCCCATCATGATCGCCCTCCGCGATGATTTTCTCTTGGTCGCTCAAGAGGGGGGGCACTACATCCCCTGCTCCGTCGAACACCTTACCTTCGAACTGGCCGGGAGTGCCGCCAATCAGGTGGATCCCGAGTGGATGAAGCAGGCAGCGGCCGGAGTGCTCCACTATTTCAAGGACGAACTCGGACAGAGCCATGTCACGGTGGCCGAATTCACCACGGCGTTGTCCAAGGTTTTCCAGGGACTGGGCCTGACCGCAGAGGTAACGACCATTGCCCCCCCGGTTGCGGAACCCGAGGGTGCGCTCGCTCCGCCTCAAGTGATCTGGCGCGGAGATCTGGAGGCCATCGCGGTCGAGTCGGGCGAACTGGGCGAATTGGCCTTTCAAAAAGCCTTGCTCTCACAGTTGAACGCGGCCCTCGAATCCAGCCCTCGGACCGTAGAATTCTCCGGTCTGCGCGGCTGCGTCAAAATGATCACCGGACGCAAACACTGGTGCCCAGAGTGCCGAAAGTGGTCGGCTTGGATCGTGGACTTACTGCGTGCTTGGATGAGCGAAAAAGCCGGACACCGCCACGTGTCATTGGTGGTTCGCTAAAGACCGTGACACCCAGGCCATGAACCCCGACCTGATTCCTGCCCCGATGACCGTCCCTGAATCGGATCCTTTTCTGCCCCTAAATCCCCCGGATTCCACCGTGGATCTCGCGCGCTGGAAACAGATGCCGCTCGGGCTGATGAACGAATACCGGGTTCAATTCGACGTGTTCGAAGGGCCTCTGGATTTGTTGCTGCACTTGGTCAAGAAGCAGGAGGTCGACATTTACCAGGTCAACCTCACTCGAATCGCCTCGGAGTTCGTTGCCTACATCGACCAGATGCGGGAACTAGACCTCGAGATCGCTGGCGAGTTCCTGGTGATGGCGGCCACCCTGATCTACATCAAAAGCCGGGAACTCCTCCCTGCCGACCAAAAACCCGAGGCCCAGATCGGCGAAGAGGATGAAGAGGATCCGCGCTTTGAACTCATTCGTAGGCTGGTCGAATACAAGAAGTTCAAGGACGCCGCCGGCGAGCTTCAGTCGCTGGAAATCCGAATGGATCAGGTTTATGAACATCGATCGGCACAGGTGATTCTTCCCGAGATCGAGCCCAAGCGGCGGGAGCCTGTCTCGATTTTTGAACTAATTCAGGCGGTCAGTGTCATCCTGAAGCGCTTTGGTGAACGCGACGATGTCCGCGAGATCCAAGCCGATCCGTACACTGTCTCGGAGAAGATGGCTGCACTTCGGATCCTGATCCAAGAGAAGGGTCGTTTTCGGTTCAGCGAACTCTTTGCCGAGGCGCGCAGCCGGGGCGAAGTGGTGGTCACCTTCTTGGCCATGCTGGAACTCACTCGACTACGCCAACTGCAAGTCATCCAAAGCGAAGACTTCGGCGAGATCGAGGTCGAGCTAGCGCTCCCAGAGGCCCCGGTGGTCGAAGCGCCCGAGGAACCGGTGCTGGAGGAGTCTGAGAGCCTGGGAACATCGCCGGCCCAGCCTACGCGCCCACAGGATCCACCCCAAGAACGCTTCGAAGATTGACCTTCGGCCTGTCAGTGCCCTCTCAGCGGTGCTCAGGGGTGCTCAGCGGTGCTCAGACTGGCCCTCGCGACCGGCCCCTGCTCAAGGTGTCAGCGACGTTCTGGAACCCACGGAAATTTGCCGGTTTGAAAACCACGGTTTTGCCATGTTCTTGGAGGGGAGCTTCCGGATTGAGCGGCCGCGTTTCCTACTTCTTCCAATGGCACCCGAATGCGTTCAAGGCCCTACAGACCGAATCAGGATCCGCTTGGGCAACAAACACGAAGAAGGCCGATGGATGAGGCGTTGAACTTTTGGAGACGGCGGTTTTCAAACTCACCGGTTTCGTCGGTTTTCACGCCGTCGCTGACATCAAGGCTCCCTGAAGTTTATTGCGTGGAGTCCTGAGCAACGGCAAGCCAGACAATCGGTAGTTCGAGCCGCAGAAGGGACTCGGTTCAGCAGAACCGGGTCGATGCGCCGTCTGCGGGTCACCGCGCGGTCTGCATCCGCTCGTATTGCGCCACGGCTGCCTTGGCTCGGACATCGCCCTTCTGGGCCATCGCGTAAACTTCCTGCATCACCGACGCGATATTGTCCTGAAGGGCCATGCGTTGCTCGGGCGACATGACTGACTGACCCCGCAGCAATTGAAGGCGTGTCACAGCGTCTTCCATCTTGCCGGCTTTGAAGTCCGCGATGGCTTTCTTGACCTGCTCGGCCGGTGCAGGGCCGGGATCGGCGTCTGCCGCCCCTTCAGCCGGAGCCGCAGGAGCCTTTTCCATGGCCGCAGCCGACTTCTCCAACTCCGCCATAGGATCTTCCTTCTTGCAGGCGGTGGCGACGAGGACGAGCAGGGCCAGTCCGAGCGGGGTGGAACAACGGAGAGTCATCTTAGGAATCGAGAACAGGTTCAGCGTCCGTTGGGAGTGGCCGGATTGCACCAGAGCCGATTCTTGGCAGCCAGATTCCCCTCAGCGTAGAAGAGTTTGGTCTTCAGGTATTCGGTGTGCCCGTCCACGACACCCACGGTAGTTCCGATGGAATGAACGCGGGTAATTCCCTCTGCCGCGCTGCTGGATCCATCATTGAAATCACCGGGATTGGTCTCCAGCGCCTGCCACAGAATGATAGCGTTGGGATCGAACTGCGAAGACTTGTAGGAACCCGGAGAGATGCCTCCAAAACCGCACACCGCACCGTTCATCAGATAACTGGACATCTTTTGAGCCCGACTTTTCCACGCAGGCTTGTTGGTCCGGTCGGCGGGGCAACGGAACACAGCAGGGCTTCCGATGTTGGCATACAAGAGACCGGTTTCATAGGCCTTGGTAATGTTGGTACTCCATCGCGCGCTGGTGATGTCTGGCGGAGCCCCCAAGGTGGCATCGTAGAGCCAACCTTTCTTGAGCCACGGAGAATTCCAATTGGGCTCGGGCAGATAGTCGGCCGAATCGCCCACGTACATATGGGTGCCAAGGGTAATCTGTTTCACGTTGTTCTGGCACTGGATAGTGATGGCCTTTTCCTTCGCCTTGGCCAAAGCCGGCAACAACATGCCAGCCAAAATTGCGATAATTGCGATCACCACCAGCAACTCGATGAGGGTGAACGCGGCACGACGGTCCGCCGTGCTGTAAATGGGGGAATTCATAGAGGGATTGTTGTTAGATTTCATCTTCCGACACACTTATGCAACCGGAAGAACACCTGGGACCGTAGGGATTCGAACCCGCCGCCTCATCGAGTCAAGGCTTTCCTCGCAAATCTTCAAACACCCCACGAACGATAAGGCCCCGGAATCCACATCTTGGGGCTAGCAAACGAGGAGGCTGACAAAAAGTGACAACCTCCAGGCGCAGCGTCTCAATCAGGGATTCCTGAATGGCAACCACCAGGCTCCCGAAACGCCGCGGGCCACCCAAAGACCTCTGGCAGTCGGAATACCGAGGTTAGATCGATCGAGCCACAAACTGCAGGGTCGTTCGCCCCGAGCCTGGACACGCAGCGGGTTGGCCAGCGTGTCCACGAGAATCAGCGAACCATCCCCCTCCCCGAGCAACGCGCCATCGAACTCCAAGAACCGGTTCACGGTGAAACCCAATTTCACACGGGGGGCGACTGTCGTCAGGCTTCCACCGGTGTCCAAGGACCAGGTCTCCAGAGCCGTCCCCTGTTCGAAACCGACCGCAATGCGGCCATCAGCCAATACGGCGACCGGGTAAGCACCCAAGTCTGGGAGTTCCCGCTCCACGATGCGTCGGGCCTTAATTCCAT
>CAMDDW010000034.1:0-31196 GCA_945893185.1 Akkermansia muciniphila
TTGGTCTCGAGCTGACGGATGCCGAGGCTGATCTTCTGCTCGTCGCGGTTGATACCGAGGACGACCGCTTCGATTTCCTGGCCCTGCTTGAGGACGTCGGAAGGCTTGGCGATGCGCTTGGTCCAGGACAGCTCGGTGACGTGCACCAAACCCTCGACGCCGGGCTCGATCTCGACGAACGCGCCGTAGGGCACGAGGTTGACAATCTTGCCTTTGACCTTGGCGTTGACGGGGTACTTGGTCTCGATGTTGTCCCAGGGGTTAGACAGCTTCTGCTTGAGGCCCAAGCTGACACGCTCTTTCTCGCGGTTGATATCGAGAACGACGACGTCGATTTCCTGACCCACCTTGAGCATCTCGCTCGGGTGCGTGAGGCGACCCCAGGACATGTCGGTGATGTGCAGCAAGCCGTCGAGGCCGTTGAGGTCGATGAACGCACCGAAGTCGGTGAGGTTCTTGACCGTACCCTTGCGGATGTCGCCGGGCATCATCTCGGACAGCAGCGACGAACGGCGGGCGTTGCGCTCAGTCTCGATGATTTCGCGGCGGCTCAGGACCACGTTCTGGCGATCCGGATTGAGCTTAACGACCTTGAACTCGTAGGCATTGCCAATGAAGGAAGCCAGGTTCTTCGGGGGAACGATGTCGACCTGGGACGAGGGGCAGAACGCCTCGACACCGATGTTGACGATCAAACCACCCTTGACGATGGACTTCACCTTGCCGGTGACATTGCCACCCTCGTTGCAAATGCTCTGGATACGGTCCCAGTTCTGTTGGAACTCGGCCTTTTCCTTGGACAGGTGGACGTTGCCTTCCTTGTCTTCGGCTTTCTCGATGAGGACGTCGATGATGTCTCCCACCGCGACTTTATCGAACTCAACGAACTCGGAGGCGCTGACGACGCCTTCGGATTTGCCGCCGATGTCCACGAGGACTTCTTTCGGACGAACTTCGAGGATGGTTCCCTTGACGATTTGACCGGCCTTGAAGTGGCGGTCGTACTGCTTCAGCAGTTCTGCGAATGCGGCGGAGGCCGACATAATGGTATAAGCCGAACGCGTGAGCGCCCGAGCGGTTTATCTGCGAGGAGACTTGAGCGGGGCGAGGTAAAATTGCCCCTCAGAAGACTCCATTGCCCAACGTGACCGACGTTGCGGTTGACAACGGAGGTTAGCGGTTAGGTGACTGGTTTAACTGTGTTTCTCAGCCGAAAATGCCGCCACACAAGTGACGACCGGCGCCGCAGACGGTGGAGATTGCCCCGGAGGAGGCAAGCGGCTTTTTCGGCATTCTTGTCGGGTTGTCGGGTCGTGCGGCGCGGCTTGGGTGCCGATCGCGTCCCGCTATGCCAACTTCGACACGTCCCTATGCTCTGTCGCCTTCATCTCCGTCGAGTCGGTCAACAAAGACTGAAAGAAGCGTTCCTGACCCCGTTCCCGCAGAGAGGCGCACATTACCCCAATAATCCCATTAGTCTCGGCTGAGCAAGGAAACAGCAGGCCTTCGCTTCGCCGTTGACGCCGAGTCTCATTCGGGTCTCATTTGAGACATGGCGACTTACATCATCAGCGAGGCCAAACCGAAGTTGGGCGCATTGGTTAAACAGGCCTCTGCCGGCAAGACCGTCTACCTGCTCAACGGCAAGGACATGGTCGCGCTCGTCCCGGCCCGGCCTACGCACGACCTCACTCCCAACCTCGCCGGGCCGGGGGTCAATCGACGGTTGGCAACCTCTGAGCGGACTCCATCGGCCCCTTGGACTCGGGGAGATGCGGCACGTTTGGCCAAGCAGGTGCTTAAGACCAAGCCCGTTCAATGAACTTGGTTCGCCGCGAGGGATTCGTCACCGCTCTGCGGCAGGGCATCCTCTGGTATTCCACCGCACAGAAGGAACACAGTCCGGAGGCGGCAGAGGTGCTGGCTCAACGCTTTGCTGACGCCGTGGACCATACCATCGACAAGTTGCTGCGACGGCCGGGTGCGGGAGTGGTTTGGCCGCATCGCCCGGGCTATCGGTTCTTCTTGGTCAAAAAGCCCTTTGACCGTTGGTTGATTTTCTATCGGCTGCCCGACCTGATCACCATTGAACTGGTGGATATAACCCGTGGTGAACGCGACCTGCCCAGACGAGTCAAGTAGCTTAAGGTCAGTCGGCCGAGTCCTTCAGCAAATTGATAGAAATTTGCTTTTGAAATTAGAACTTCAAGCGTGGCTATCTAACCAATCACCAATGATTCTTTTGAAGCGGGCTGGCTCTTCGATGTGCGGTGTGTGAGATGACTCGGGAAAGAGTTCCCAAGTTGATCCTGGGATTAATGATTGGATCTCGCTAACCATTGCTGGAGTCGCCTCATCAAATTGTCCAGAGACTAGAAGTGTTGGTATGTTTATTTTTCCTAGGCCATCTCGAATATCCCAGTCTTTGAGCGATCCAATAACATGAAATTCACTTGGACCATTCATCGTGTGATAAACAGTTGGCTCATTTTCCAACTGCGTAAAGCTGTCCACTAAACATTGTGGCTGTGGGATGCGGCAGACATGGCGATCATAGAAAATAGTTACGGCTTCTTTATATGCTGGATCATCCGTTGTGCTATTGGCTTCATGCTTGAGTAGCGTTGCTTGAACTTCTGGAGGAAGTAGATCACGCAATTTATTTGCTTCAGAGACCCAGACTTTCATGCTAGCGGGGGAGTCTGCAACGATTAGAGATGTAAGACCAGTCGGACGTGTGATAGCAAATTGCATTCCCAACATTCCGCCCCAAGATTGACCGATGATTGCGTAGTTCTCGGCAATACCTAAATGTTGTGTGAGAAGAACGAGTTCTTCCATAAATAACTCTGGTGTCCAGAATTCTTTTGGGGAATTTGGCAGATGTGTGGAATTGCCGCATCCGATTTGGTCGTATAAAACTGTTGCCCGACCAGTTTGTGCGATCTGTTCAGCAATTGGGATTACATAGTTGTGTCCTGCGCCGGGTCCGCCATGTAAGACCATAACTGGAGTTTTGCCAGATTGAAGCTCTCCGATGACACGATACCAAGTGTTGCCGTGTTCCCATTTCATCATCTCACTCATAGAAGAACCTTAAATATTGAAATAAATTGATTTTGACGCTCTCCGATCAAATGCCCATCGCTGCCCATTGTCAAGGGCGTGTTTGGTCAAGCCGCTTGCGACGTCTCTTGGCAATACGTCATGGCTGTCTTTGGGTTGATGAAGGCCCTTTCGAGGCCGTTGCAAGCCACGTCAACTCGGCCATGGAACGAAGAAGGCTCCGGATTCCAGGCCCACTGTCGATGATTCCGCGGTTTATCGGCGATGGTGGTAATGACTCTCGCCCCGCTAGCCTTTTGATTTCTCTATGAGATCACCCTCCACAAACTGATGAATCAGGCCCGAAATCAACGACTGATAAGGAATCCCTTTAGTTGCAGCGACCCTCTGAATGCCGACCATGTCGTGCTCAGACAAGCGTATATTAATTCGGCGATCCTTCTTGAAGGTGTTTTGAGCCGCCGCCTTCAACTGGTGTAGCAGTGCCTTATCTGGCTTACGAAGTTCGAGAGCATTGCTTTCATAAAGAGATTCAATTTCCTTTTCTTCTTTGGTCAGTTTCATTTTGTTTCTCCTCTCTGTATTGCCTTTTTGCTTTTCTGCTCGGTATAATTGTCACAAGCCATAGGGTGCCTTCTCGGATCTCAAATGGGACCATGTGAACGGAGTCGTCTACGATCACGAAAAGGATACTTTGCCCAGGGTGCCGGGCTTGGTCCGGGTGGTCTGTAACCTTCCAGATGTCTCCGCGGCCAAGGTGCACAATGACGGCCTCGAACGAAATCCCGCGATTCTCCTTCAGGAAATCGTTCTTCTTTGAATCCCAATCATACTGCACGCTCAACGTATGCCTTAAAGGCACACGCGCCACAAGGTGTTTCTTTGCTAACCGAAATTCTGCAGGTTTCCTAAGAAGCTCCAAGTGGGTCTTTCGATGATTGGCAGGGGCGTTGGCGTCCGAGCCGGATCGGTGAGTGGACCGGGGCCAGTAGGTTGTCGACGGGCCGTCCATCCCGCGTTTGGTAGATGGTCAACGGGGAGGCGGGGTCTTACAACCCGGGTGGGACTCCCCAGGCCGATTATCCCGCCGAGCTGCCACACCTGGAGCACCGGTTCACATTCTGGCCCGCGCCAGCACTGAACAGGACCAACATTCTGGGTGCGGGTTCGTTCATCACCATCCCGCTCTTGATTTCGGCCCTCGGTGGGCCTCAGTCGTTTTGCTGGGCTGGTTGCTGATCTTCGCCACGACCCCGGTCCGTGCGATCACGATGGCTTTGAGAGCCTTGGGGCCCGTGTGGCCGGGCATTGGCCATTTCAAGCTTCGGGATCCACGGGTCTGCTCGATTCGAAATCCTGAGCGCGCAAAGAAAACGGGGAGCCGCCGCTAGGCAGACTCCCCGTGAATCGAACGAGAGCGGTGTGAGGGTCAGCCCCACTTCTCGAGCTTCATTTGCTCCTTGGGCAAGCCCAGGTCATGGAGGACCAGGTGCTCGACGGCGTTGACCATGTCGTTGGTGCCGCAGGCGTAGAAGACGGTGTTGGCGTCGTCGTCCACGAAGCTCTTGACCCACTCCGGGGTGATGCGGCCACGGCGGCCGGTCCACGGGTCTTCGGGAGCCAAGCGGGTGCAGGTCACCACAAACTTGAAGCGCGGATTGCGGGCCTCCAGGGCAAGGAATTCTTCGGCGAAGATGATGTCGCTGGTGGTTCGCACCGTGTAAAGGACGGTGATCCGGGTATCGAAATTCTTCTCGGTGGCCTCGCGGACGAAACCCCGGAAGGGTGTCACGCCCGAACCCCCGGCCACGCAAATGAGGTGCTTGCCCGGAGGGTCGAACACCGGCAGGAACCTGCCGGTCGGAGGGATCACGAACATGCGGTCACCGGCCTCGACCCAGTCCACGATGCTGGTGCCCATCTTGCCATCGCGCTTCACGGTGACCTCGTAGTGGCCCCGATCCAGGGCACAAGAGCTCAGAGAGTAAGCCCGCTTGTACTTCGTCTTGTGCGACCAATACACAGTGATGAACTGGCCGGTTTTGAAGTCGGGGGCATAACCCTCTGGCCATTGGAAGCGGACGGTTTTGGTGTCGGGAAGTTCCATCTTCACCGACTCGACGAGCATTTCAGCGATGACCTTGGACATGTTCAGAAAGGGAGTTTAGAGCAGGGACGTGGCTAGACTTTGACGCAATGAGTGGACCTGTAAAGGCGCGGTTTGCCGACTCGGGTTTGCACGCAAGGGGGCTTGCCGTTGAGGTTCCTTGATTAGGCGCGATGCATCGAAGGGTCGAATGCGGTGGGGCGCTAATGAAGGCAGGCATCGTTTCCGCGCAA
Source organism: Akkermansia muciniphila (assembly GCA_945893185.1). GTDB lineage: Bacteria > Verrucomicrobiota > Verrucomicrobiia > Limisphaerales > UBA9464 > SXXZ01. The sequence goes on from CAMDDW010000034.1 coordinate 5,407, forward strand.
GAATTGCACGACTTGCCGGATGATGTCGGTCCGGATGGGCAGGGCAACGTGGGTGTGAGGCACGACGACATGACGGGCCGATCCCGCCAGTCGGGTCGAGGCGACGCTCACCTTGCCATCATGCGGGGTGGGCAATGGCGACCAGAAGGGCGACAAGGGGCGATCTCCAGCGATGACGAGGGCTTCATAGTCGGCGGGGCCCAGTCTGACTGAGTAGCCCTCCGGACCGGTTTGCAATGACGCCAGGTTCGGACCGGCCAACCACCGGCAGAAGGCGTTTTTGGACCAGAAGTCCGCTGCTTCGCTGCCATGGTGGGGCGAGCCCAAAAAGACCACGCGTCCCAAATTGGCGGGGCGGTGGGCCGCCAAGCATCCTCGCAATAACAGCCCGCCCATGGAGTGGGTGACGAAATGAATTCGTTGGATGCCGTCCGGAATAGTGCGCTGCAAATAGTCCGGCAAGTACTCTGAAGCCAGGGTTGCGAGCGGCACCCGAATGGATCGGTAGGCCGGATTGAAGACCCGGTAACCTTCCCGTCGTAGGGTCCATTCCAGCCGTTTCATCGGGATCGGCGAGGAGTACCAGCCGTGCAAAAGGACGACGGCCTCGGTACGCGGATCGCCGGGTTGAGGCCTTGAGATGGCTCCAGGCATTGGCATCAGGTCAACCGATTGCCGGGGAGCGGACGACTTCGATGAGCGCCCGATGGTTGATCTTGCCGGTACCCAGCTTGGGGATCTCGTCCACGAACCGGATTTCGCGCGGGACACACAAGTTGGTCAAACCCTTGGCCTTGATGGCTTGTCGCACTTCATCCATCGACAGGCGTGGGACATTGCAAATGGCGATGAGTTTCTCGCCTTTCTCTTCGTCGGTGACGGCCACCACGGCAATTTCGCAGCGCAGACCGTGCTGGGGGAAGGCCCCGGCCAAGGCGTCTTCTACGGCGGTGAGGCTGACCATTTCGCCGCTGATCTTGGCGAAGCGTTTCATGCGGCCGAGCAGGAAGACGAACCCGTCGTCATCGATCCGGGCCAGATCGCCGGTGTCGTACCAGCCGCCCAGCAATTGGAAGGCGGCGTTGGCTTCCGCGTTAAGGTAGCCCCGCATGACGTTGGGGCCGCGCACGAAGAGTCGGCCCGAGATGATGCGGCCCTCGGGGGTGACTTCGCTGACGCCCTCGACGGACTCTAGTTTCCATTCCATGCCGGGCATGAAACGCCCGACGCTGCCGAACTGTGCCTCGATGCGGTTGTTGGCACTCAGCACCGGACTGCACTCAGTGGCACCGTAGCCCTCGAGCAAACGGATGCCGAACTTCCGGGCCCAGGTTTGGGCAGTGGCTTCCTGGACTTTCTCCGCGCCGGCCACCAGGTACTTCACCGAGTGGAAGTCATAGGGCGCTGCCTTGCGGGCGTAGCCATTGAGGAAGGTGTTGGTGCCGACCATGACGGTGCAGTTGCGGTCGTACACCACACCGGGAATGACTCGATAGTGCAGGGGCGATGGATAGAGGAAGGTGTACAGGCCGCGGACCAGAGGCAGCAGGGTGCAGGCGGTCAGTCCGAAGCTGTGGAAGAGGGGGAGCGCATTGAAGAACCGTTCCTCATCGGAAATATCGAGGAACGCGTCCATCTGGCGGATGTTGGCCAAGAGATTGGCGTGGGTGAGCACCACGCCCTTGGGAATGCCCTCCGATCCGGAAGTGAAGAGGATCACGGCCGGTGTTTTTACCGCATCGAATCCCAATCGCGGCACGTGCAAACCCATGCCACAGCGCAGGCTGTGCTGGATGAGCGTCAGGATTTTGGTCACGAATCCGATGCCCATCCGGATGTCTTCGAGGTGGTGGAACCGGATGCCGGCCGCTTCGAGGGGAGCGATATCCAACTTGGCCTTCTGGAGGAAGGTCCGGGAGGTGATGATGTCGCGGATGCCGGCCAGTTGGGAGCATTGCAGGAGAATGGTCGGCCCCGTGGAGAAGTTGAGGACCGCCGGGGTATGTCCGGTGGCCCACAGTGCCATCAGGGTGACGGGCATGCCGTTGACATTAGGCAAGAGTACTCCGACCTGGGCGGGGTCGCCCTGAGGAGATCGCGCTGCTGGGGGTAGACACCGCCGAAATTGGCCGGCCAAGAGTTCGGTACCCACCATGAGGCGACGATAGGTCAGCGGTTTCAGGGTGATGTCTTCGAGGACTTGCCGTCGTGGCAGTGTCCGGGCGGTTTCTGCGATGGCTTCGAGAATATCCTGCGGACCGTGGTCCATCTCCGCCTGGAATTGCTGGTGCACCATCACGTCGCGCAACCAGCGGGTGATCCGGGTGCGGGCCAAGCCGTTGGGTTGGTGCGTCAAATCCGGAGCCGTCAGCAAGAGGCTGAAGTGAGCGGAGACTTTCGGGAACCACTGAGTCCAGCCGGTGTGTCGGACGGCGGGCACGCGAACTGCATTGCGCAAATAACAGGTGATGACCTTCGCCTTGGTTTTGTGGATGAGAAACCCGGTGCCGTCGAAAAGCTTCATCATCCGGGTGGTGCGCGTCAGGCGTCCCTCGGGGAACAAGACCAGCCGGCCGCCCTTGGCCAAGAATTCCGCCATGCGCTTGGCTCCGTAAGGGGAGGCGGGGTCGATCGGGAAGGTTCGCCGGTTGACCATGATCTTCCGGTGGATCCACGAGGTTTCGGCCGTGGTGGAGTTGGTGACGAATTTCCAGTCTTCATCGAGGACGACTCCGAGAAAGGCCCAATCCAGCCACGACACGTGGTTGGGCAGCAGCAAGACCGGACCCGGGGTGGAAAGCGCTTCGGTATTGTAGGCGCGGTACCGGAAACACAGGCGCAGGAGCCAATGGAGGAGGGACTTGATCATCGGGTCTTTCCTGACGGAGTTGGGTGGATATTCGAAGCCGGAATCTTCAACAGGGCGACGATGCCGGCTGTCACCACGGCAAGTACCAAGAAGACGCCCGACGCACTGATGCCCACCTGAACGCTGACGAGGCACAGCAAGCTGGCACTCACCATGCCGAGATTATCGACCAGATTTTGGACCGCGATGGTCTTGCCCAGTTTACTCGGGTCAGATTCGGCCTGCAGGGCGGCATTGAGTGGGATTAGGAAAAATCCGGCGGCGCTGCCGGTGCCGATGAGAAGGCCGACTACCGGCAGGATCAAATGCAACGCGCCGGCCTGAATAATGGGGTGCTTCCAGAGGTTGAGGTGCTCGACGGAAAACAGGAGACCGAGCATGCCGGCGAGGGCAAAACCGAAGAGTCGGGTGCGTTGCAATTCTCCGACGGGAAACCATCGGCCCGCCAGAATGCTGCCCACCATGACTCCGACGCTGAGCCACAGCCCGAGGAGGGCGATTTGGGTGTTGTCGGGCAGGTGAAGAACGCTCAGGCCCCACGGTTGGAAGTTGATCTTCATGGCTGCACCGCAGACCCAGAAGAGTCCGGTGCCCAGAAGCATTCGGGACAATCGGGGAGCGGCCGCGAGTTGTTTCGCATGGTCTTTGAACGCCGTCAGATTGAGGTTCCAGAGGACGGTGGGGTTGGATGGCGTTCGCTGCATGAGGAGATTGAGCAGGAATGATCCGAGGTAAATCCCCACGAGAACTGCGTAGGAGCTCAACACGGAATCCTTCCACCGGTCGGCCATGACCGAACCGACAATGGCTCCGCCGAGGATTGCCACCAGGGTGAGGAGTTCGACCATGCCGTTGGCCCGGACGAGGCGTTCTCTGGGGAGGATCTCGGGCAGGATGCCATACTTGGCAGGCCCATAGACGCAGGCGCCCACGCCAACGATCAGATATCCGATGCCCTGCCAGATGGGTCCCCAGCGGAGGCTCAATGCGCAGAGAAGTGTACCGAGAAGTTTCAGGGCGTTGCCACCGGCCAGCCAGGAGGTTTTGGAGTGTCGATCATTGAGAAAACCAGCGACGGGAGCCAAGAAAATGAAGGGAATGAACAGGAGGCTGGTGTAGACAGTGTTATGGGTCCTGAGCTGGGCCTCGGACAAGAGGCCTGCCTTCTGAAGGTAGGTGAGTTGTCCCACGATGACAGCCAGGAGGGCGTTGTCGCCCAGGGCGCTGAGGAATTGGCTCAGGAGCAGGAGCGGGTAGTTGCGCTGGAGGTTGGGCATTCGAGCGGGGGGGTTAAGTATGTTGAGCGCGCAGAACCCATTCGGGTGTGATTCCATGACGTCGGTTCGAGGTATCGCTGCGGCGTCGAATCCGGAAGGTTCTCCACAGCCAGCACTCCAGATGGGTCCAGAATCGCAACTGTTCCAAAACGGGGTTGAGGTGCTCTGTGATCACACAGTAGTGAGTCGATTTTGGGTCTGTGTGGTGGATCGCATGATGTCGAGAACTTTGGAGAATCCTGAGATCTTGGAGAAGATTTATCCAAGGGCCATTCTCACGCCGACTGCGGTGGGCCCACTTGTGGATTTGGTTGGCGTTGCCGACCAAGCAGGCGAAAATCCAGACGGCCGGTGTGAGGGATTCCAGGGCCCATGCGCCGAGGACGAAGAGTGCGGCCACAACCCATAGGTCCCAACAGTAGTCCATCCAGGAGTGTTTGAGAAAATGGCGAGGCCGGTAGTGGTGGAGAATGTTGGGCTTGGCGATGAGTTCTCCCAGCAGGGGGCAGTCTTCGCGGAGGTAGGCGTCTTCAATCCAGTGGAACACACCGACGACGAAATCGGCGGACAGGACGGCCATTGCGATGCTCGCTAGGGTTTGTGTGATGCGGAGGGTCCAGAATACGGGGTCGTGCATGACTCCGCTGTTGTCGTCTGGTGGGTCGTCTCTGCGTGAATCGAATGTTTTTTCAGCATCATCGAGCCAATCAATGTCGGGGCTGGGCGTTGCCTTGATGGAAGATTTGCCGTGGCGACTTGGGTTTTTTCCGATCTACCGTCTAGCCATGCCAGATTCCAAGAAGCCCTCGAAGAAGGCTCCTGCTCTCCTGTTGGGGGTGGGTCTCGATTCGGATGGCCACCAGCGGTTGACCAAGGGCAAGAACTTCGCGCTCGTGGGTGGTACTCAGGAAACTCACGAAGCGATGACTGAGAAGGCTATCAAGATTAACGAGCACCTCACCAAGCGAGGTAAGGAACTGCACGAGGTGAGTCGGGAGGAATTCAACGACATCGCCGACAAGGTGGGTCTGCGTCGGGATGCTCCTGAAAACAATTGAACCACCGGTGAGGCCGGTGGTTCAGGGCGGTTTGACGCTCGATGGATCGTGTGGTGAGCCCGGGCTCGAGTCTGAGCCCGAGTTCGTTAACCTCCGATTTGCTGGGAATAGGCAGCAGGCGATAGGAGCGCCTCGGATTCTGCCGGGTTGGAGAGGCGCAGGGTAAAGAAGCTACCGCCGGCATAGGGTTCGGTGTTTACCGAGGCCGGGTTGTCACTGGCGGTGCTGTTCACGGCGATGATTTCGCCGGACAAGGGGGAGTAAATGTCGCTGGCGGTTTTGACGGATTCGACGACGGCACAAGCTTCGCCGGCCTTGACCTTGCGGCCGACGGAGGGGAGTTCGACGAAGACGATGTCGGTCAGTTCGTGCTGGGCGTGGTCGGTGATGCCGACGACGGCGGTGTCGCCGGAGATGCGGGCCCATTCGTGGGACTTGGCGTATTTCAGGTCTGCGGGAACTTGCGAACTCATGCTGGTGAAGGAATTAACGGGACGGCTGTGGTGAAGCGAGCAGAAATAAAGGGCGGGGCTGGAGGGGGACGGGTTCATAGGTGGGCTCCGCGGGACCGCGCCTGCGCTCGCAGGGAAGCTCGGAGGAGGAGGAGCTTTCGCGCTGTGCGCGATGGAGGGTTTGATCGCTTCCAATGCTCGCTCCGGCACGATCCCGCTGCGCTGCGGTTTTATGGGGCTCCGCGGGATCGGTCCTGCGGCCTAGGCCTGGCCTGTGGCTCGAGCGACTTGGGAACAGGCTCTTCGTGCTTGGAGGGTGGTTGGCTCGGCGAGATTGTGCCGGTTGCTGCTCGGGAGTCCGGGCATCAGGGCTCGGTCAGTGGCGGCGGGTGGTGTAGGTGCGGGTGACGGGGCCGGGCAGGGTGATGGAGTAGGTGCTGCCATCGGGGAGGACGGCGCAGTGGATGGGTTGGGCGGTTCCGGGTTGGGTGTTGGCGATGAAGGCTTCGGGGATGTTGTTGGTGACGCCGTCAGGCCGGCGGTTCCGGTGCAATTGGTATTGGGCTTCGATCCGCGGGAGGGTGCGCAGCGTGGCCAGAACTTCGCCGGCGGTGCCCTTGGTGGGGCCGTTGTTCATGACGGTGACGGTGGGGTTGAGGGCGCTCAGCAGGCGCGGGTGGTTGCTGACATCGAGGCCGTGGTGGGTGACTTGCAACAAGTCCACTTCCGGAACTCGGATGTCGGGCCAAATCAATTGGGTTTCGGCGTTCCAGGTGAGGTCGCCGCCATCGAAGAAGCGGAAGTTTCCGAAGCTCAAGACCCAGGCAGAGCTGTTGGCATTGTCGGAGGTGTCTGGGGCTTTGAGGGTCGGGGCGGATCCTTCGGCTTTGCGGGTCGGGAAGGCTCCTTCGGCGGGTTTCTGACGGGTGATGACACAGCGTATCGACAGGGGGGTCTTGCCGCTGGTCAGCGGTAGGCTAACGCCAGGTTCGACGCGATGCCGTTGTCCAACAGGCATGGTGCGGTAGGTCTTGCTGGTGAGGGGCCAGGTGGAGTTGCGGTTGCCGTCCGGGTCGGCGTCGGTGAGGCCATTGTCCCAAAGGTTTTTGATGGGTACTTGGGCGGCGATTTCGGCGGCGCCACCAAAGTGGTCGATGTGCAGGTGGGTGATTACGAGGTGGTCAAGATGTTGGAGGCCCGCGGTCTGGGTGAGGACTTTGAGGATGCGGGCCGAGTCGCGGCCGCCCGGGTTGCCGGAGTCGATGAGAATGCTCTCGCCAGCGGGCGTGATGATGAGGGTGGAACCACCGCCGTCCGAGTCGCACCACCAGATGTCCAGCCGCCCGTCAGACTTTCCGGCTATGAGGGACAGGGCGAGGGAGGGGACAAGGGCTAGGCTCAGGGCGAAGCGACGTAGGGACATGATTTGGCAAGATTACTGATCATGGGTTCGGATTCCAGCCCGCGTTGTGGGATCGATGGAGTGGTTACCCAGGCCGAGGGCTTTCTGAGCGGAACGATTTGAGTGGGTGAGGGCGTGCTGGCTGCGTCTTCTTCCGCAAGAGGGTCGTTGTTTGCTGGCTACGGGCCTCAAGCACGGGCCTCAGATTGGCTTGATCTTCGTTCTCGCCTTGTCGTCTTGGGAAAAAATCCGCTGCGCCGTCGCTTTCTTCCCAACTGAATCGTTCCGGCTTAGGCTTCGGTCTATGTCGAACCAAGTGCGGGTGGCGGTGATCGGGACGGGGTCGCTGGGCAAGGAACACGCGCGTATTTATGCCGACCTAGCCAAGGCGGGGTTGGCGGAGTTTACCGGGGTGTTCGATGCCAATCCTGAGGCGGCCCGCACTCATGCGGCGCGTTGGGGGGTGCGTGCTTTTGCTTCGGTGGCTGAGGCTGCGGAGGTGAGCGATGCTCTCAGTGTGGTGACTCCGACGGTGACTCACCATGCGATCGCTCGCGAGTTACTGATTCTGGGGCGACATGTGTTGGTCGAGAAGCCTATGACCGACAATTCCGATCAAGCTCAGGATCTCGTTCGATTGGCTCAGGAAAAGGGGTTGGTGCTTCAGGTAGGGCATGTGGAGCGGTTCAATCCGGTGTTCAGCTATCTCGAACAGGCGGCGCCGTTCCCGAAATTCATCGAGTGCCATCGGTTGTCGCCGTTTCCGGCCCGGAGCACGGACATCGGAGTGGTGCTGGACCTGATGATCCACGATCTCGATGTGGTAATGGCTTTTGTAAAGTCGCCGGTGATGTCGGTGGATGCGGTGGGGATCCCGGTGCTGAGCCGCAGCGAGGACATTGCCAATGCGCGGCTTCGGTTCGCCAATGGTTGCGTGGCCAATCTTACGGCCAGTCGCATTAGTCCGGAGCGGATGCGCAAGATTCGCGTCTTCAGCGGGGGCGATCATCCGGTGTACATCAGCCTCGATTACCGGGTTCAGGAAGGCTTCCTCTACCGGTTGGCGCGGGACGGTGAGGAGGAGAGCTCTCTGCTTCGCAAGCTCTTGTCGGCGAAGGAGTCGACGATTGTCAGTGAGTTTGCCGGCAAGCGAATCGTCCGGGAACCAGTACCCATCAATAAGGATGAGCCGTTGAAGCTGGAGTTGTCGGACTTCGTGGCCTGCGTGCGGGAGAGACAGGTGCCGAAGGTGAGTGGAGCCCAGGCGAAGGCGGCGCTGGATGTTGCTTTTGAGATTGTGCGGCAAATCCAAGCATCGCCCTGATCCAAGGTGGAACCGTTGGGTCGATCGGCCTAAGGGGCTCCCCTGGTCGAGGAGGAAATAGTGTCTTGGAAGGGCTGTAAGCCGAATTCTGTCTTCCTGACTTGCGCCAGGGAGAGAGTCATTTCTCTGAGCGACCGATACCCGGAACCCGATCGACTTTCGCCGATACGATGCGGGCCGCATCGAAGGTCCCCTATTTGGTCTTGCTCCCGGAGAGGTTTGCCATGCCCCGCTTCTTGCGTCGCGAGCGGTGGTCTCTTAAACCGCCTTTTCACCCTTACCCGCACCTTTCGGCGCGGGCGGTATATTCTCTGTGGCACTGTCTGTCGGCCACGCCTTACGTCGTGACCTCCCGCGTGTATCTCCGGCCTAACCGGAGTTACGTGGCTCCGCGCCCTATGGAGTTCGGACTTTCCTCCCGCGACTTTCGCCGCGAGCGACCCTCCACCCTTCCAAGACGTTATGACGTTGAGGGATGAAAGAGAGTCTGGCGAGTCGGCAATTTTCTGAGGGCGTCTCCGAATTCATCTGAGGGGTCTTCGGGTGCACGGGTGAGTGGCAAAATTGGGTGATTTCCAAACAGGAATGGTTGCAGTCAGGACCCCTTTATGAGTCCTATTCCTTCAAGCATCCCCGTCAGGCACCCCGTCAGGCCATGGGTGGTGTTGCACACACAACAACAAACGCACTCAAGTCATGAAGACCCTCAAATTGTCCGTGATTCTCGCTTTGGTTTCGGCCGTGTTCGGTGCCACCGCACTTTCCGCAGCGCATTCTCCGCGCGGCGCTTCCAATGAGTCGTCCAAGTCGGCAAAGGGCCACTGCGACTCCAAGGACGGCGCTTGCTGCAAGAAGGACAGCAAGAAGTAGAAAGAACCTCAGTTCTGCGCCCTGTGGACAATATCCGCAGGGGCCAATCGATCAGGCGTTTCCGGTCTTCGGAGACGCCTGAATTGTTTTTGGCCAAGGAGCCCGCTGGACGTGGGCACCGCTTCAGGTTCAATTCAGGGGCCAGTTCCTGGCGATAGCGGGCCTGTTCATCCTCTGAGTCGAGCGGTGTCGAATTTGGACTCCGATGACTTGTTCCGGGTGGGGGAATGAGTCCCGAAGTCGTTGGGTGGTTTGGATCTGGATGAATGGTTTGCAGGCTCCGGGGTAAATCGGGTGACGCGGCAAAGTTGTCCGGAGGAGGGTCTGGGTTGCCGGTAGTCTTGGGGAGAAAGAGCCGGTCGCCGGGGTGATGGGCACGAAAACCCCCTTAGAAACCCCATAAAAGACGCGTGGCACTCCGGATGCTTCACGGCAGGTGTGAACGTCGGAATTTATCAAGCCGCTGCAGCGATGACGGGCAATGCCCGCTGGCAGGAGGCTATTTCCGAGAACTTGGCCTCCGCGACGGTGCCCGGCTTTAAACGCACGGAGGTCTCCTTTTCTAGTCTGGCTTCGGGGTTTGTCCCGCCCGGTGATGCCGGCAGCAAAATTGACCCCGGCATGCGCTACCAGTTGCCCAATGCCCGAGGTTCGACGGTCTTCTCGGCCGGTGAGTTTCAGGCCACTGGGGTTCCCACCCATGTCGCGATTGAGGGCAACGGTTTTTTCGAAGTGCAGTTGCCCAACGGCGAGTTGGGCTACACCCGCAATGGACAGTTCTCCGTCGGGCCGTCGGGTGAGTTAGTGACTTCGCAAGGTTTTCCGGTCCTCTCAGATGGTGGGGCCGTCCAGTTGGACAACACCGTCCCCGGTCCGATCTCCATCGCGGCCGATGGCACCGTTTCAAAGGGGGCTGCATCCCGTGGCAAGCTGCGTGTGGTTGCCTTCAATGCTCCCAATCGGCTGAGCGCCGCTGGTGGCGGCATCTGGAAGTCCACCGATCCGGCCCTGCAGAAGACCGATGCTGCCAATCCCATGCTGCGCGGTGGCGGGCTAGAAGGATCCAACACCTCCGCCGTGGCTGAAATGGTCGGCATGATCCACGCCATGCGCATGTTCGAGGCCAACCAGAAGGTCATCCAGACGCAGGATGAACGCAAGGGGCGGGTCATTAATGACCTCGGGGGCGCTCCCAACTAGGCCTGAATTCACTAGGTCTAAATTCAATTAAACCACGCTGCCCCCAAAAACCTCTTCTATGATCCGAGCCCTTTATTCCTCCGCCGCCGGAATGCAGTCCCAGCAGACGCAGCTCGACGTGATCTCGAACAACCTCGCCAACGTGAATACGACGGGATTTAAAAAATCCCGGCCCGAGTTCCAGGATTTGTTGTACCAGAACGAGCGGCCTTCCGGAGCCGATCAAGGTGCGGGCAACTTGGCGCCGTCCGGAGTCCAGATTGGTCATGGTTCCCAATTGGTGGCCACGGCCAAGGTTTTCACCACCGGTGAACTGACCAACACCGGCAACAAGTTCGACGTGGCCATTCAGGGGGATGGATTCTTCGAGGTCCAGATGCCCGATGGCAGTCGGGCCTTCACCCGCGACGGCGCGTTGAAGCTCAGCAACACCGGCAACTGGGTTACCAGCGATGGACTGCCTCTTTTGGGTGGGTTCCAGGCGGTGGCCGCAGGAACAACCGACGTCTCCATTTCACCAGGCGGGACCGTCACGACCCAAGGCGCTCAGGGCAATCAGACCTTCCAGGTCAACCTGGTCCGCTTCATCAACCCGGCAGGGCTCCAGAGTCTGGGTCGCAATTTGTACCGCGAGACCGGCGCCTCCGGGCAGGCCGAGCAGGGCAATGCAGCCCAGAACGGGTTCGGCAGTATCGCCCAAAACTACCTCGAAATGTCCAACGTGAAGGTCGTCGAGGAAATGGTCGGAATGATCGTCGCTCAGCGTGCCTACGAGGTGAACTCGAAGGCGGTCCAAGCGGCCGACGAAATGATGGGTCAGGCTAATAACCTCAAGCGCTGATGAAGGTCTCTCTCTCTTTTGATCCAGCTGTTGCTGGGGGTGGTATCCCTTGCGGCCCAAGCCCCCGGTCCGACGTTGGCAGCCCCCGAGCCTCTCGTCGCGGTCTTCGCCACCGGGGCGATGGTCCGTTCCGAAGGCGTCTTCTCCACGGACCTCATCCAGGGAGTTCCGGCCCTGCCGCGTGTTCGTGTGGCCCCGGCTCCGCAGCTCGGTGCCTGGTCTCAGCTTTCCCGGACTTCTGTTGTCGAGGCGTTGCGTATCGCGGGGGTCGATCTTTCGTTAGTTCGTTGGACGGGTCCAGAATCGACCAGGGTTTCCCGGGCGATGCGAGATTTGGGTGAGGCCGAAGTTCGCGATCGGATCACTCAAGAACTTCAGCGCCGATTTGCCCGAAACGGCGGCGAGATCGAGGTGCGCCTCTCTCGCCCCTGGCGCCCGGTCTCCATCCCCGACGAATCCCTGGACATTCGCCTTCTCGATCTACCCACCGCGGGCCTCCAGTCGCTGATCTCCCTAAAGGTGGAGGGGCTGGTGGGAGGCGACGCGGTCGGTTCTTGGTTCCAACCCATCCAGGTCCGTCACTGGTGCGAAGTGCCGGTGGCTGCCGCGGCCCTCCGCCGTGGGCAACCTCTCGCCGAGGTCGAAACCGTGCTCGAGCGTCGAGACGTTTTGGTATCTCGTGGAATCCTTAAGACTTTGCCCACAGCGGTTCAGGATTACGAACTGGCCGAAGGTTTGGCTCTGGGTCAGGCCTTTTCCGATCGAAGCCTCCGCCTCAAGACGGTGGTCTTCCGGGGGCGTCGGGTCGATGCCCGGATCCAGGCGGGCACACTTGAAATCACCACCAAGGTCGAGGCTCTGGAAGACGGATATCCCGGGCAAAGCATCCGGGTGCGCAACCCCCTCTCAAAACGGGAGTTCCGAGGGATCGTTCAAGGTGAGGACTCTGTTCTAATTCCCCTGTGAAGCCTGTCCAGAAATCCCCCATTTCCATGAATGAGTTTCCCCAATTCCGCTGCCAGATCTTAGCGATCCAAGCGATCCAAGCGATCGCGGTGATGACCGTCATGACCGTCATGACCGTCATGACCGTAATGACCGTAATGACCGTGCTACCGATGTCCGTACTGGCCGCCAATGGATCTTTGTGGACCGAGTCGTCTGCCCGTCTGCTCTTGGCCGACAATCGTGCCCGCAATGTGGGCGACATACTGACCATCGTGGTCGAAGAGACCAACGAATCAGCCAAGCAGAACAACACCAAGACCGCCAAGAAGACGGGCATTAGTGCAAGCATCTCGAGCTTCCTCTTCGGCGCGGGCCAAGACAGGTTTTTGTCCCGTGGCGGCAAGTATCCGGCCATGGACATGAAGTCCGACAAAAGCTTCGAGGGAGGCGGCACAATCAACAACTCCGAGCGCATCACCGCCCGGATTGCCGTCCGTGTGACCGAGGTGCTGCCCAATGGGCACATGATTCTCGAGGGCCGCCGCATGACCCTGGTGGGTGGCGAGGAGCAGGAGGCCGTGCTCCGCGGATTGGTCCGTCAAGAAGACATCCAGCCGGGCAACACAGTCCTCAGCCACAACATCGCTGACGCCAGCATCAAGTTTGTCTCCAAGGGCGTGGTCTCCGACAGCCAACGCCGTGGTTGGTTCACCCGCACCTTCGACAAAATCACTCCTTTCTGACCATGCGCCTCCACCATTTTTCATCTTATTGGACTGCGCTAAATCGCTGGACCCGAGCTTCCGCACTTCTAGGCATCTTGTGCTGCTCGCAGGCGCTGGCCCTGGGCACCCGGGTTAAAGACTTGGTTATGGTGGCCGGGGCACGCGACAACCAGCTTGTGGGTTACGGGATGGTGGTCGGCCTCAATGGAGACGGCGACAAGAACCCCATCTACACGCTTCGCAGCTTCGCCAACTTGCTCCAGCGCTTCGGCGTCCAAGTGCCGGCTCAGACGCTCATCGCCAAGAATGTGGCCGTGGTCATGGTGACGGCCGACATCAAGGCCTTCTCCAAGAATGGTCAGCGTTTGGATGTCACCGTGTCTGCCATGGGCGATGCGCGCAGTTTGCAAGGGGGCGTCTTAGTGCAAACCCCACTCTACGCGGCCGACGGACAAATCTACGCCGTGGCCCAGGGTGCTCTGGCTGTGGGTGGTTTCATCGGCGGCAATGCCTCTTCGAGCGTTCAGAAGAATCACCCCACCGTGGCAACCATTACCGGCGGCGGCCTGGTGGAGCGAGAGATCCCGACCCGCATCGTGGAGAACCAAGAAATTGAGCTGCTGCTGCGCGAGCCGGACTTCACGTCTGCAGCCCGATTAGCCATGGCAATCAATGAGCGGTTCACCAATTCGGCCCGGGCCATCGACCCTACTTCGGTTAAGGTCCGCATGCCTGAAGGGGTTGCTCAGGCCTCCGTTGATTTTGTGGCCCGTCTGGAAGACATCGAGATGTCCCCGGACACCACCGCCCGCATCGTCATCAACGAACGGACCGGAACAATCGTGGCGACGTCGAAGGTGAAGATCTCCAGCTGCGCGGTCTCACACGGTGATCTGACTATCACCATCGCCAACAGCTTTGATGTCTCGCAACCCAACGCGCTGAGCCAGACCGGCGAGACCGCCGTTACACAGCGGGCCGACGCCAGCGTCAATGAACGCAAGGGTACGCTGATGATCCTATCCGACTTGCCCACCGTCGAAAAAGTGGCGGCCGGCCTCAACGCCATCGGCGTCACTCCGCGCGACATGATGGCCATCTTCGGGTCCATGAAGCAGGCCGGAGCGCTTCAGGCCGAACTCATCTTGCGCTGAACCATGAACCCTATTGGAACCAGTCTTTCTTCCGTTCCGCTGGCCGGCCTTGCCCACTCGGGTTCAAGGCCTCCTGGGGCCGCTCCCGCAGACAAGACCCGCGAGATGACTCAGCAGTTTGAGGCCGTCTTCGTGCGGCACCTGCTCAATGAGGCCCAGAAGCCCCTCCTCGGTGGCGGCGCTCTTCCGGCCTCGTCGTCTCGCGGCATTTACCAAGATATGATGGTCGAGCGTTGGGCCGACCAGATCAGCCAATCCGGGACATTCGGCGTCGCCCGAAGTCTCGAACTCCAAATTCGTCAGTCTACCCCTGTGTCCATTTCAACCCCCGAGGCGACCTTCCCAGGCGCCACATCTCTCCCGTGAATTCATCCATTCAGGATCTAATCGAAGCGCTGCGGATGGAGTTGCAGCAATATGGTGAACTGCTGGCCCGTCTAGATCAGCAGCAGGAAACAGTCTTTCGGCGAGATGCCGAAGGCGTGCTGGACGGCTCTGCCGCCATCGAAAGTCAGGCCGCACTCATCGAGGAGGCCCGTCGTGAACGCGAATTGTGCCGGGCCGATTTGGCTCGCTCCCTTGGAGCCCCGGCCGATGCGTCGTTCGAACTCCTCCTGCCGTTGCTGCCCGACGACTACCGTCCTCTGATCCGGGCGTTGGTAGAGGAAAACAACGAGTTGCTGACCCGCGTTCGGGCCCGCTCCCGTCAGAACCACTTGCTGCTCTCGCGGACTGTGGAACTCATGCAGCGGCTCATGGGCAGTTTGTTTTCCGCCAAGGGAGGCAGCACTTACTCCGGCGACGGAGCCTTATTGGGTTCTCGCGCCACAGCGCGCCGAATGTACGAAGCGGTCGGATAAACCCTTTTGGAGCACGTTGTATGTTGGGACTCTTGGGAACATTGCGTCTGGGTACTCGGGCCTTGGCTGCTCAACGGCAGGGCGTCGAGGTGGCCGGCCACAATTTGGCCAACGTCAACAACGCAGCCTACGCCCGGCAACGGGTCTCCATTCAATCGACCGCCTCCAGCGACGGCCTCACCGATCCGGTAGGTTCTGGGGCCGAGGTGGTGGCTATTCGTCAGATCCGCGATCAAATCCTCGATAGGCAAGTCATCACCGAGGGTGGGGTGAGTGGCTCTCTGGAAGCCCAACAGAACGCATTGAAGACGGTGCAGTCCCTGCTCGGACAAAGCATCGATCGGGGCAATACCGGCGCCGGAGGCACCTCGGCGGCCGACGGGGTGGGTGGCGGCCAGCAGTTGGCCGCGGGTCTGACCGATTTCTTCAATAACTTCGCGTCCCTAGCCGCCCAGCCAACTTCTCTTCCCGAGCGGGAAATCACCCTGCGTCGGGCAGCGTCCCTGGCGGCCCAGTTTCCGGCGCTCGACAATCGTTTATCCGCCCTGAGCACTCAGTTGGACGAATCCCTAAACACCGACCTGAAGTCGGCCAATGTGCTCTTGTCCGACATCGCGCGTCTGAATGGGCAGATCTCGCGGACCGAGGCCGTTTCGGGCGGTTCGGCCAACGACCTGCGGGATCAACGCCAAGCCAAGATGGAATCGCTTTCCGGGGTAATTGGATTCGATTCGATCGAGGCCTCCGACGGTTCTGCAGGGATCGTGGTGGGTGGTGTTTCATTGGTCACCAGCGATATTCGTGCAAAGACCCTGGAGACTTTTACCAATACCGACGGCCAGCGGATGATCCGCGCCTCCGGCACCACCGATGCGTTGGCTATTACCTCGGGTCGCGTGCACGGAACTCTGGATGCCCGTGACGGCGGTTTGAAGGACTTGCGCAGCAGCATTAATGACCTGGCCAAGAACCTGATCGACCAGGTGAATGCCCTTCATACTTCCGGCTTCGCCCTCGATGGCACTACAGGCCGGGCATTCTTCCTGGGTTCTTCCGCAGCCGATATTCGTGTCAACCAAGACCTGTTGGATAATCCGAACTCCCTGCAGGTTTCCGGCAGCGCCATCGCACGAGGCGACAATCGGGTGGCCCAGGCTCTCTCGCAGTTGGGAAACCGGCCAATAGCAGCACTGGATGGCCAAACTTTTGGTAATGCCTACAACCGCATCGTCGGGCGATTGGGCGAAGACCTTTCCTCCGTCAACCAGCAATTGGCCGACCAAAAAGTGATCGCCGATTTGCTGAAGGGACAGCGGGATTCGGTCAGCGGTGTTTCCATTGATGAAGAAATGGCCGACCTCACTCGCTTTCAGCGCGGTTATCAGGCGAGTGCCAAGCTCATCAACACCATCGACGAACTGATGGATACGACCCTGAGCCTCAAGCGCTAGGGTTTCTTAACGAAAGGCCAACGACATGATTCGAGTCACCTCAGGAGCCTATGCCGATCGGTTGATTTCCAACCTGGGCACCATCACCGCACGGCAAGCCC
Organism: Akkermansia muciniphila; assembly: GCA_945893185.1. GTDB lineage: Bacteria > Verrucomicrobiota > Verrucomicrobiia > Limisphaerales > UBA9464 > SXXZ01. Next base: position 21,939 of record CAMDDW010000034.1, read on the forward strand.
GCTATCAGGCGCAGATCTCCACCGGTCAGAAAGTCAGGCTGCCCGAGGACGATCCGGGTGCTGTGCGGCGGACCTTGGATCTCGAAGGGGAACGCGGTCGGGTCGGTCAGTACGGCCGCAACGTCACCCGGCTCAAAGAGACGGCCACCACGACCAACACGGTGATGCGCTCTCTGTCCAAGATGACCACTCGGGCCGGAGAATTGGCCGTGAAGGCCAACAGCATTCGTTCGGCCGACGACCTCAAGGCTTATGCAGCGGAGGTGACCCAAATGATCCATCAGGCTGTGTCTTCGGTGAATACCAACCTGCGCGGTGATTCGGTAATGGCCGGCACCCGCAATGGTCAACCGGCCTACACCTTGACCCTAGGCACCGATGGTCAGGTGCAGTCGGTGACCTACAATGGCAATCAGGACATACCGTCTCTGGACATTGCCGAAGGTCAGGAACTCAGCGCCAGCGTGGTAGGCTCGAACCCGACGGGCTCAGGTCCGGCTGGTTTGATCGAGGACCCTCGAGCCGGAGCCGATCTCTTCAATCACCTCATCCAGTTCCAAGATCAGTTGCTGGCCGGCACTGGCGCCGCGGTCACAACCACCACGGCGGTGGGGTTGCAGGCCGATGCCGACAATCTCCTGCGCCACATTGCCGCCAATGGCGTTGTGCAAGGCCGCTTAGAGGCCGCCAGTGCAACAGTGAGCGATCGGTTGCTCTCTCTCGAAGGCCAAATTTCTGGCGAGACCGACGCTGATTTGGCCAAGGCATTGGTTCGACTGAACGAGACTCAGGTTTCTTATCAGGCCGCCCTCCAGACCGGCGGCAAGATTCTGTCGATGTCCTTGATGGATTACCTGCGCTAGCGGCCGTTCTAAATCGCGGGGCGCAGCATCACTTCTCATCTTCCACGAGCCGTGTCCTTGATCGTTGCCCGGGGCTGACGATAAGGTCGCGTCACACTTATGAGCGTTCTCGTCATCGGTACCACCGCGCTGGATTCCATTAAGACTCCAAAATCAGAAAACCCTCGCCTGCTGGGCGGCTCCGCCAGCCATGCGGCCGTGGCTTCGAGCTTCTTCGCTCCGACTCGGTTGATGGGTGTCGTGGGGGGCGACTTTCCGGCCAAATACCTTACCCTGTTCAAGAAGCACGGTATTTGTCTCCAGGGATTGGAGCGGGTGAAAGACGGGAAGACCTTCCATTGGTCGGGCGAGTACGAGGTCAACATGAACAACCGGCGGACGGTAGAGACCGTGCTCGGTGTCATCGAACACTGGCAGCCGGCGCTTCCGGCGGCCTACGAATCCACACCGTTCGTCCTCTTGGCCAATATTTCTCCGGGGGTGCAGCACCGGGTGCTGGATCAGATCTCCAAGGCCAAGTTCGTCATCGCCGACACGATGGACTTGTGGCTGAACATCGCATTGCCCGAAGTCCTAACCCTATTGAAGCGCATCGACTGTCTGGTGCTCAATGATAGCGAGGCGCGTCAATTGGTCTCTGACGACAACGTGGTCAGTGCCCTGACCAAGATTCACCGGATGGGTCCGAAGTACGTCATCATTAAGAAAGGCGAGCACGGTTCCATTCTCTCGGGTCCGAAGGGGCTCTTCATCGCACCGGCTTACCCGCTGCGCAAGGTGGTCGATCCGACCGGTGCCGGGGACTCGTTCGTGGGCGGTTTGATTGGTTATCTGGCGGCCCAGAAAAAAGGAACGGTTGAGTCCAATCTCCGTCGTGCTATCTTGCACGGCAGTGTCGTGGCGTCCTTCTGTTGCGAGGGTTTTGGTCTCAATGTCACCACCCGCACGACCAAGGCTAAGATCTTGGAGCGGGTCAAGGAGCTCGAGCGCTTGAGCAAGTTCTGATGGGCCAAGAGGCGGTAGATTGGCGCCCCTCTTCCGGGAGCCTGTCTATCAGCCTGCTGAACTGAAACGAGGCCTCCGGTTTGGAGGCCATTCTTCAGCGCGTTCGAGCGGCCATCTGCGGGGCCCAGTTCCTGATTCTGGACCGGGGGCAGCCTAGACTGCACCCGGGAAATCGCGGAGTGGGCCCCTCGGATCCGAGAAACCAGGGAGAACCCGATCAGATCTCGACTTGCATGCCCAATTCGACGACTCGGTTGGCGGGCAGGCGGAAATAGGCTGTGGCGCTGAGGGCGTTGCGGACCATGATGGCGAACATGTGCTCCTGCCAGATGTTCATGCCGCCATTGTCGGCCTTCGGGATCACTGTTTCGCGACTGAGGAAGAAGGTTGTTTCCATCTCGTGGAACTCGAGATCGTGTTCCGCACACTGCCGAAGGATGGCCTGGATGTTGGGGGTCTCCATGAACCCGTAGTGGGCCTGGACCCGCCAGAAGCCAGCCTCCATCCGCTCTACCTCCAGCCGGTGGGCCTTGTCCACCACGGGGTCTTCATCCACGCAGATGGTGAAGAAGATGACCCGCTTGTGGAGCACCTTGTTGTGCTTGAGGTTGTGCAGCAGGGCCATCGGAGTCGTGTGCGGGCTGCTGGCCATGTACACGGCGGTTCCGGCCACCCGAAGCGTATCCTTTTTGGCCATGTCCGCGATGAACTTGACCGCCGGCATGGCGCTGACCCGGAGGCGTTCCCAGACGAGGCGTCGGCCGGTTTTCCACGTGGACATGATGCAGAACATCGCTCCGGCGATGAGCAGCGGGAACCAACCGCCGTGGGGGATCTTCAACAAGTTGGCCACTGCCAGGGGGCCCTCCACCATAAGCATGCCACCGGCCACCAGCGAGGCATGGAGTCGGGACCAACCGAACACCCGCTGAGAGGCGAAGAAGAAGAGAAGGGTGGTGGTCACCATGGTGAAGGTCACCGCGACTCCGTAGGCACTGGCCAAGTTTTCCGAGGTCTTGAAGCCGAAGATGAGTCCGAGACAGGCAACCATCAGAGCGAAATTGACCTGAGGCATGTAAATCTGGCCACGCTCGTGTTCAGAGGTGTGTTCGATGACGAGTCGCGGCATGTAGCCCAATTGAATGGCGTGCATCGTCAGGGAGTAGGCCCCGGAGATGAGCGCTTGGGAGGCGATGATCGCCGCGGCAGTGGCCAGAATCACCAGAGGGTAGAGCGCCCACTGAGGGCAGAGTTGGTAGAAGGGATTGAAAGTCGATGTCGCGGCAATTTCGGGCTGGGCTAACAGAAGAGCGCCTTGGCCGAGGTAATTGAGGATCAGGGCCGGAAATACCGCTACAAACCAGGCGAGACGGATCGGGCGTGGCCCGAAATGCCCCATGTCGGCGTAGAGCGCTTCACCGCCAGTGACCGCCAGCACAACGGAACCGAGGACCACCAGACCGATCTTCCCGTGACCGGCCAAGAAGGACAGGCCATGGAGGGGATTGAAGGCTTTCAGGATCTCCGGCTGCATTATGATGCCCCGGATTCCAAGGATGGCGATGGTCACGAACCAGACCAGCGTGATCGGGCCAAAGATCCGTCCGACCTTCGCCGTACCAAACCGCTGGGCTGCGAACAGGACGAGAATGATAATCACCGAGATAGGAAGGATGAATCGATCTAACCCGGCTCCGGCCATCTTCAAGCCTTCTACGGCTCCCAACACCGAGATGGCTGGCGTAATGATGCCGTCGCCATAGAGCAGGCAGGCCCCGCCGATGCCGATGGCGGCGAAGCTCTTGGCCAAGCGGCTCCGGTGACCCGTTTTGGCTTCCGGAAAGGCCAAGGACAACAAAGCGAGGATTCCTCCTTCGCCCTTGTTGTCGGCTCGGAGCACGTAGACCAGGTATTTCACGGTCACGATCAGCAGCAGGGACCAGAGAATGAGCGATACCACCCCCAGAACATTGCTAGCGCTCACCGGCGCTCCATGACCCGGTGCAAAGCATTCCTTGAAGGCGTAAATCGGGCTGGTACCGATGTCTCCATAGACGATGCCCAGCGCGGCCATAGAAAGGCCGACCAAGCGTTTGCCAGTAGCGGGTGCGTGTTTGCTCATAGCACAGAGTTCTGGTGGGAGGACAGTGGCAGGGAATTGGCCAAGACGACCTGATCTGGAATTACCAGAGCGGCCCTAGGCGTCGGGAGGAATGAGTTCATGATGTCTGCAACAGACCAGCGACCGAGGGTCACCGTTGTCGCAAGCCCGACTCCGCCGAATTGCGCACGACCGGATACCCTTCCATATGCCTGCGAGGTTAGCTGACGGGCTAGGGCCTGGAAGTGCCCCGGGTCGGTTTCCCAACCCTACGCCCCGTGCTGAAATCATGGATTGATCTCGGCCTTGGGTCCCCCGCGCTTGTTCGATTGGACACCGACCAAGCTTCGGCTGCTGGGCCGTGTTACGCCAGAACTCGGCCTTCTGTCAATACGGGTGAAGGTCGGGTTACGGTGGCGTCACAGGGGGTAATTACCGCCGGAGGGCAGGGGTGAGAATTTGCATGAGGCATCTATAAGATGCGGGTTGCTGGGTGTTCCGGAGCGTTCTCGACCACTGAATAGACCTTCACCTTTGCAATTCGTCCCTTGACGGGCGGGGGCTCTCGGAGGCTCTTGGGAGTGCATGTCGCGCAAGACGTTTCTGGCCGCCTCGCTGGCGGTGTTCTGCGGTTCTGGGGCCCTTCGTTCCGACGAGGGAATGTGGCTTTACAATGATCCTCCCCGGGAACAGGTGCGCGCCAAGTATGGCTTTGAGATGACCGACGCTTGGCTGGAGCATCTCCAGAAGTCTTCGGTTCGGTTCAACTCCGGGGGCTCCGGATCGTTTGTCAGCGAAGACGGGTTAGTTTTGTCGAACCACCACGTCGGGGCCGACGCGCTCCATAAGGTTTCCAGCGCCCAGAAGAACTATTTGCGCGATGGATTCTATGCCCGATCGCAGGCGGAGGAAATTGCTTGCGTAGACCTCGAGTTGAATGTGCTGCAATCCATCGCGGTAGTGACTGACCGAGTCAATGCCGCGGTGACCGCCGGCTTATCGCCCGACGATGCGGTGAAGGCCCGGCGCCGTGTCATGGCGGCCATCGAGAAGGAATCCCTCGACGCCACGGGCCTTCGGTCGGATGTGGTGACGCTTTATCAGGGAGGTGCCTATCACCTGTATCGGTTCAAGAAATACACCGATGTCCGGTTGGTCTTTGCGCCGGAACAGCAGGTCGCCTTCTTTGGTGGTGACCCCGACAACTTCGAGTATCCGCGCTTCGACCTCGATATCTGTTTTTTTCGGGCTTACGAAGACGGCAAACCCGTGAAGGTGCCGCACTCTCTGAAGTGGTCTAAGGCGGGGGCCGCTGAGGGCGAATTGACCTTCGTCTCGGGGCATCCGGGCCGCACGGAGCGCATGCTCACCGTCGCCGAGTTGGAGTACCTCCGCGACCGTCAGTACCCGATCGTGTTGGCCTATCTCAAGCGCCGTGAGGTGCTCCTGAGGTCTTGGAGCGAGCGCAGTGCCGAGAATGCCCGGCGTGCGAAGGATGAACTCTTTGGCATTCAGAACAGCCGCAAGGCCCGGGATGGCGGTCATGCCGGCCTTTACGATCCGGCCTTGATGGAGTCCAAGCGCCAGCAAGAGATGGCCTTGCGCACGAAGTTCACCGCCAATCCGGCCTTTGCCTCTGCCGCGGCAGCCTATGACCAGATCAAGCAGGCCCAGTCGTCGATCGCGCGGTATGAGCGGATCCACCGATTGCTGGAAGCCGGACAGGCCTTCCAGTCGGAACTCTTCGATATTGCCCACATCCTGGTCCGAGCGGCCGGAGAATATCCCAAGGCCGACGGGGAACGTCTGCGCGAGTTTGCCGAGGCAGGACGCGCTTCGTTGGAGATGAGTCTTTTCTCCGACAAGCCCATCCACAATGACCTCGAGATCATTAGCTTGGCCGATTCGTTGACCTACCTGAACGAGCAACTCGGAGCAGAGTATCCTGTCGTCAAAAAGGTGATGGCCGGCAAGTCGCCGCGGGCCCGTGCTGCAGAACTCATCAATGGCAGTCGCCTGCGCTCGGTCGATGAGCGTCGTCGCCTCTACAAGGGCGGCACCTCAGCCATCGACGCCTCCGAGGATCCCCTCATTTTGGTGGCCAAGTCGGTGGATGCCGAGGCACGCGAAGTGCGGCAGTTGATGGAGGCCCAAGCCGAGATCAAGAAGCAGGCGCATGCGGCGATCGCGTCTGCCCGTTTTGCTCTGGAAGGCAAGGGGCAGTATCCGGACGCTACTTTCACCCTGCGTCTCTCCTACGGGGTAGTGAAGGGGTACACTTCGCTAGGTAAGGCCATCCCGGCAACGACGTCGCTGGGCGGAATCTTTGAGCGTTCCGCCGAGATGGAGGGTCGCCCTCCGTTTGATTTGCCCGAACGCTGGCAGAAGAAACGCCGCGCCCTCCATGCGGATGCCCCGTTCAACTTCGTCTCCACCCACGACATCATCGGTGGTAACTCGGGCAGCCCAGTGGTGAACCGGAATGGCGAATTTGTCGGCATTATCTTCGATGGCAACATCGAGTCGTTGGTGCTGGGGTTTGCCTACGAAGAAACCCAAGCCCGAGCCCTTTCGGTCCACAGCGCGGGTATCTTGGAGGCGCTTCGCAGTGTCTACGCCGCCAAGCCTCTGGTGGAGGAATTAGTCACCGGCCAGCGAAAGTGAGTGGGAGGCTGGTTGGAGCAGATGGGTCAAGGCGTGGCTTTGGCCCGGTTGTATTCGCCTCGCTTGTGCTTCCTGGGGCCAGTCACCGCTGGCGGTTTTGGCGAAGGGGTTTGTCGCCGGGACTCACTCCGGGGTGCCGCGCTCGACGAGCTTTTTATGGCGGAGAATACCGTCGGCAATGGCGGCAGCGAGTTGGTCTCGAGACTTTTTGGAGTCCATCAGCCGGGTGTCTCCAGGGTGGGTCATGTAGCCCCCCTCAATGAGGAGCCCGGGCATTCGCAGCAACGTCAATTCTTTGAAGCGGGCCCGGCGCACCCCCCGATCGGCCAAGGGGGTCTGATCGAGGATGGCCCGATGGACCAGGTGGGCGAGGGTGACGTTCTCGCGGTCGAAACGGTTGGCGTCGAAACCGGCCATCCGGCCGTGCCGTTGGGAATCGTTGCTGGAAGGGGCTCCAGCAGGGGTCAGGCAATAGGTTTCGAGGCCTTGCACCGCGTCGTTTCCGGGCCCATCGAACCCATTGAAATGCAGGCTGACGTACAGGTCAGCGTTTGCGCGGTTGGCCTCCGTCGCCCGATCCGGAAGGGCGATGAACCGGTCCGAGCTACGGATGAACACCACCTGAAAACCCGCTGCCTTGAGGTGTCGGGCCAGGTCGGTGGCCAGATCTAGCGTGTAGTTTTTCTCCATCCGACGACCCTCCATGTTGCCCGGATCCCGGCCACCATGCCCGGCATTAATGGCAATGCGTCGGATGGGGCGCGATGTGCGCTTGGGCGGGGTCAACAGCGGTGCGATTAGCGAATCGATATCGCGCTGGGAGACCCGGAAATGACCGCCTTCGACTGGGATGCGATCTGATAGGCGGAACTCCACCTCGTTGAAAGTCATCCGATCGGAGTCCTTGCGGAACCGCATGCGGGTCCAGCGGTTGGTGAGCAGGAGTTCTTCACCCAAAGCGATGGGCCGCAAATGCAGGCCGCGTCCCCAGTCGGCCAAGTCGCGAAATCCAGGTTCCCAGTCCCGAGCCTGGACGAGGCCGGACATCCATGTCAGAGCCAGAATGCAGGAGACTCGCAGCCAGCGAGGTAAGGACGCATACATGGGCGGTGGGTTCCGGACCAGACGGGCTTTAGAACCTCTCAGCGGAGGTTTTCCGGATTGAGCCCGTGGAGGTCCTTCGGCACAAAAAGACCATCTCGCCGGATGATTTCGGAATCGAACCAAACCTCTCCGCCGCCCCACTCTGGGCGCTGGATTTGCACCATGTCCCAATGGACGGCGGACTTGTTGCCATTGCCCGGATCTTCGTAGGCCTGGCCCGGAGTAAAATGCAGGGAGCCAGCAATCTTCTCATCGAACAAGATGTCGCACATCGGGTTCAGAATGAAGGGATTGAACCCGAGGCTGAACTCGCCGATGGACCGGGCTCCGGCGTCCATATCGAGGATCTCATTGAGCTTGCGCTCGGTGCCACCCTGGCAGGTGGCCTTGATGATACGGCCCTCTTTCAGTTCCAGACGGATGCCCTCAAACTTGGTGCCGGCGTACAGGGTCGGCGTATTGAAGGTGATCACGCCGTTGGATGACTTGAGTGTGGGGCAGCTGAAGCACTCGCCATCGGGAATATTGCGCAAGCCCTCGCAGGGCTTGGCTCCGATATTCTTGATAGAGAAGGAGAGATCGGTGCCCGGTGCCACCAGTCGTACCTTGTCGGCCTTGAGCATGCGCTTCTCTAAGGGCTTCACGGCCCGCGCCATCTTGGCGTAGTCCATGGTGCACACATCGAAGTAGAACTTCTCAAAGGCCTCGGTGCTCATGTTGGCCGACTGAGCCATGCTCGGCGTCGGCCAGCGCAAGACACACCAGCGCGTCTTGTTGATACGATGATCGAGAGCCGGGCGGAGAGTCTTAGAATAGAGCCGAGTCTTCTCGGACGGCACGTCGCTGTTCTCGCTGGCGTTGTTGGAGCCGCGGATGGCGATGTAAGCCTGCATCTTGCGGATGCGGTTCAGCTCGAGATCCCGCACCAGTTTGGCATGACGCTCATCGGTTCCGATCTGAACCTCGCGGAGGATCCGCGAATGGCGCATCTCCACAATCGGAGTGGCACCGACGGCCCGAGTGGCGCGGATGAGTTCCACGGCCATCGCATCTGGAGTATCGACTAGGTCGAGCAAGATGTTCTCTCCCGCCTTTAGTTCGCAGGAGTATTCGATGAGAAGCTGGGCCAGTTTGGCGTAACGCGAGTCGCTCATGTGTTCTGAATCTAAATAAGACCACGCCTTACCCTCGGAGGCCACGCAAACATTGAAATCCCACCTGCCGGGGTCGGTCCCACCTATTTACACAAAAAGTGACGGTCTCACATATTTTTTGGGTGACGGGGCTGTCGCTGGGGACGAGTGCCTCGACGGGGCTCCGCGGGAACAGTCCTGCGCTCGCAGGTAAGCTCAAGTGACCTGCCGGGGTCGGTCCCGAATGGCAGTTAGATAGCGACCAATGTTTTTGGGGTGTTCTGAGGTGAGGTGGGCTTGCGGTAGCGGTTCTGGTGGCGGATTTCTTGAAAATCCCGTCGGTGGCAATTGAGAAGTTGGTAGGGCTTTGGTCTTCGTTTCAGGGCTC
>CAMDDW010000035.1:0-29973 GCA_945893185.1 Akkermansia muciniphila
GCACTGGAGGCGAGGGTCGGAATCGGCCTGTTTGGCCCGCATCTGTGGAATCCGCCCCCGCATGAGCCCTCGTCCACTTCAGGCATTTTTTCTGGGCCACGGGGTCATCCGCCAAATTGAACCGTTCGGCCGCTGGCAGACTGTGCAAACGTAGGATGAAGGAGCACTGTTAGCAGACCAGATAATCGGCCATGGCCCCAGCACTCGGATGATAAACCAACCGGTGAAATGGAAAGCTCCGGCGAGCCACCTGCACTTTGGCGAGCAGCGGGGCCTGCAATCCCGACCCCTGCTCCTCCACCAAGACTTTGAACCCGGTCGAAGACTCAACCTCTCGCAGGAATCCTTGGGTGGTCGCACTCAGTGACATGACACCCGGAACATACTCAGTCGCCCGGACGACCGTGAGAACCTTGCGGAGGGGGCATGGGCTTTCATCACCTTCGTCTGACTATGTCACTCATCGTCACCACCCATCAGGGTTGGCGACGGGCAAAACCAGCAGCGCGGCGTGCTTGTTCGATTCGTAGGGCGTGAGCCTCGTAAACTTGGGCCAGGGCTTCGCTGAACTCCGGCAGAAGTCCTTCTGAATTCGGGATTCTTGATTCCTTTGCTAATCGTCGCGCATTTCCAGCCGAGATTCGAGGGGGTGGCAACCTTCTCACACCGCTCGCACGATTTCGTGGAACACCTATGCCTCGACCAGCCAATGCTGCGCGGCGATGTTCGATGAGCTCGGCATGATTCAACCGAAGCATTGCAATCACCTTATTTGCTGCAGCACCGGTACCGTCAATTCTACCAGTGGCATGGTACAGAAACCGCACGGCGCAATTGGAATGGAACGGGGTTACCGGCAGAGGTTGTTCACTGTCGCCGCGCGCCGGTGCTCCGTAAGGCAGAGTCGAACCGCGGTCCACGCAGGCCACCAAGTTCCCGAAGTCAACCGTTTCGGAGAGGCGGCCTTGGGCGAGTGAAGATTTTTGGGTCACTACGTGCTCCACATGGGCATCCCAAGTCGAACGACCGTTCCAGATTACGTGGCCAATCCTACGCTGGGTGTAGGCACAAAGCCCGTGCTGGTCGCGGACCCTCTGATCACGAATAGCTTCCTTCACTGCGGTTGGGAGAGACCGATACTGCCGGTTCTCGGCCACCGTTTCAGCCCGAGTCCAAGCCGTGAGGCTCGGGGGAGGCGGCCCGCCCGTGATGGGTCTCACGCGTCAGCCTTCCTTGCCGATTCCTCGACTGAACTCATGTAGTTTTCGGCTTCAGTCAGCTCGGGAAAATTGAAGTTCTCCGAGCCGCGTAGTTGGGTGATGCGCTCCCTTGCCAAGGCAAAATCACCCTTTTCTACGAGTTCAAGAATCGCGTCGAATTGATGGGCCATCCCCCGATTCACAGCCTCAGCACCCATGATGTGCTCGAGTACCTGATTGCTGCTCAGCCCGATAGTCTGCCGTGGCCTACTCCATGTTCCATCGCGATGGAGCAAAATGATCTGCTCCGGCGGCGTCTCACCCACGATCTGGGGAGAATGTGTGGTGGCGAAGAACTGGAGCGACGGAAAAACCTTTTTGAGATCCGTGACCAGACGGCGCTGCCAACTGGGGTGGATATGTAGGTCCAACTCGTCGATAAAGACTACGCCCGGCGTCTCTTCCAGGACCCGTTCGCCAAGGTGGGGGTTGAGCAGTGCTGCCTTGAATGCGATGTCCGCCACGAGGGCGAGCATGGATTTCTGACCGTCACTCAGGAGATCGAATGGCTGCCTTCCTCTGGCATGCGTTTCAACGACGAGGGAGCGTTCAGCGACATGGTAGTCTATGCTGATGCAGTCTTCCAGGCAGGCACACATGGCCCGCTTGACGGCGGCAAAGCCGAATCGGTCGCGGCCAATTTCCAAGGCCACGTATCGCTCTTCTTTGAGCCACCGGAACAAGTCCGAGAAATTGATCCGTGGGTCTAGGCTGAAGAGGTAGCCATCGAGCCGATTATTCTCAAGGCGTTCCTTGGCCTCACTCTCGCCGCGCATATCTTTGGATGGGACCCAAAGTCGCCCAGCCCCATAACTAGAAATGAGCGGCAAAGTTACCAACTCCTGTCGAGCAACCATTCCCTCGGCCCGGGACGCCTGCTCCTTAATGCCCTTCGCTAACTTCTGAGTTGTTCTGCCACCTTTCGCCTCCAATGAACGCCCCCACTCTAAAGGACTATCTTCCAACCCGGTGCCGGCGGCTTCTACGGCGACAGGATACTGCGGGGAAACCTGCAAAGTGTCTCCGGACATGCCTGTTACCCGTCGAACATCTTGGTCGTCCTGAATGTTGCGGGAATCGTATCCACGAATACCGAGGAACCAGCTCCCGGCAGCCACGGCCAGTCCCTGGAGGAGACTGGTCTTGCCAGCACCGTTTTGACCAACGATGAGATTGAACTGCCGATCAAACCGAAACTGGGTGTCCGCGTAGCAGCGGAAGTTACGGAGTATCAACTGTTCGATACGCATATTCAGCGAAGAGTCTCGGTGGATGGGCAGAAGGCAACAACCCCAAAAATCCTTATTAAATCCAGGCGACACGGCAACTCCTCGCCACTGCGAATTGAAACCTACCTGGGCCGAGTCGGCCGTTTCTTGCAACCCTATCGGAGACCCTGCCGCATCTGATGGTCGAGATCGCCCGCGGCTTTGACATCCTCTTTATCAGAAAGGGGTTTCACTCCGGGAAACAACCGGTCCACCGCGGCTACCAGTTCCCAAAATGGGGCTTCGCCGTTCTCCCAGTCTTTGAGGGCCAAGTCAGTCGCTCCACGGACCCGATCGATAAGGTCGTCGGCCATGCGTTGTCGTTGGTTTGATTTCATCCAACTCTGCCACTGGCGAGCGGTGAGTTGGGTGCCACCCGCCGGCTCAACCGGGGCGTGGGCCAGGATCCTCACTTTGATTGCATCAGTGTCAGCCTCGATTGCAGCAAGCTCAGTGATCTCGGATGCAATCTGAGCGTGATGCAATAGGCGAGAGCCCGGCCCGTAGAGGGCCCCTTGACCCCGTTTTACCGGCATGGAGAGCCAATCTTCCGCAACCCATTCCTTGAGCGTGCGCGTCGCGGTAATGCGCGTGAATCCAAGCGCAGACTGAAGATCCTGATTCCGTACGTGGCCCTGCCGGGTGAGCAACGGCAGGATCCGGAGGAGTTGGGGTGGCATGTCCTTCCTTGGCTGGAACGGCAATACGACCTCGTAAAGACGGCTCCCCTTGGACTGAGAGCGTACTGCGCCTTTTCGGACCAGGTCCTTGATCAACGCCTATGCCCCATAGATTTTCGTCTTCAGCAACGACTGCACATCGCGGCTGGTGATTCGATCCTGATGCGAATGGGCGGATGCGAGAACTCTCTTCTGGTCGAGGCTAAGCCCCATCGATTCGAACTGTCTTAGCCAATCAAAGGTACCACCGGCGTCGACTACCTTCGTAATACTCGCGATGGTGACCGCGGTTGACGCGTCGGTTCTTTTAGACGTTCCGTTCGGCCGCTGGCAGACTGTGCAAACGTCGGATAAATGCACAGTGGCAGCAGGCTTGGAGGCTGGATTCCCGGAGTTTGTTTCCGGGCAATGGTTTCGGCTCAACCAGAACGAGCTTCGTTGTTGGCTTAGGGTTCTAATCGGTAGAAGCCCAACTCGCTCAGCATCGACTGGCCTTCCTTTCCCCGCATCCAGGCCACCCAGTCTTGGACCGCGCCCCGGTCGACCGGCACATGGACATACACGTAAAGCCTCCGCCATAGCGGATAGCGGCCGCTGCGCACGGTCGCTTCTGAAGCCTCCTCCGGGGGCTGTCCAGGGCGTTGGGCCAGGCGCAGTCGTCGGGTTCCGGCACCGGGAAGCCCGCCAGAAAAACCTAATCCTCCAGGATCGGCCGCCACCGAGGCCGCCACCTGAGCACTGCCCTGCAGGGGCTGCAACGACGACGAATAATTACCCCCACGGAGCACCGTTTCCCGGAAGAACTCGTAGGTGCCTGAGCTGCTTTCCCGCCCATAGAGGACCACCGGCTGATCCTTGCCGCCCACCTCCTTCCAATTCCGGATCCGTCCGGAGAACAGGCCCGACAATTGATCGAAATCGAGGGCGCTCACCGGGTTGGAAGGATGAACATGCACTAGCACCGCATCCAAGGCGACCGGGTACTCCCGCGGACGAACCCCGAAGGCCCGCACATAGGCCTCCACCTCGCGGGCCCGGATCTTTCGGGAGCACGTCGCCAGGTCGGCCGTCCGGTTCACCAGCGCCGCAACCCCAATCCCGGAACCGCCGCCGCTCACCTCGATCCGCAACCCAGGATGACTACCCATGTACGCGCTGGCCCAACGCTGAGCCAGCAACACCATGGTATCGGAACCCTGAACCGACAGGTCTGCGGCACTCGTCCCACGGGGCATGGCCAGCATCCATCCGATCCAGAATAACCAAGCCCAGGGTTTCATCGGCTCGCATTGCCCTCCAGCGGGTGTCCAAAGGCAAGCCATCCTCGGAACGAACGCACTGAAATTGGCCATTGATCCAGGGGGAGATTTCAGAGATTGGACGGGAGTGCGGATGAGACGTTTTCACTGGATTTCCCTAATCGTGGCGGGCCTGACCTTGGCTGCGTGTGCGGGGCGGCGGGGCGGGAATGAGGGTTCCGTGGCCCACTCCACCCCTGCGACCCGATCCGGGAACACCATCTACCGCGAAGACTGTGCCCGTTGCCATGGCCCTCAGGGCGAGGGAGTCGCCGGCCAATACGACGAGACCTTGTACGGCGAACAGTCCGTGACGTCGCTGGCCCGGTACATCCACCGGACCATGCCCGACGATCGCAAGGAAAAGACCTCGGAGGCCGATGCGCGAGCGGTCGCTGAATTTATCCACGGAGCCTTCTATTCGCCCCAGGCCCGCGCCCGAAATACCCCAGCACGGATCGAGTTCAGTCGCCTCACCCAGCGGCGCTACCGCGAATCGGTCGCCGACCTGCTGAGTGGTTTCGCTGAGACCCGTCAGACCGAACGATCCGGAGGGCTTCAGGCCGAATATTTTCAGTCGAAGGGAATGAACAAAAAGGACAAGTCGGCCCTTCAGCGGATCGATCCCATCGTCCGCTTCGACTTCGGTACCAACTCTCCGACCCCGGATATTACGGCCGACCAATTTTCCATCGCCTGGAGCGGATCAGTACTGGCGCCGGAGTCGGGCGAATACCAGTTCCGGGTGACGACCCCCAATGGCGCACGGCTTTACGTCAACACAGACCTGGCGGCGGGCGACAGCAATCGACGGGATGATTCAGACGCCAAGCGCGAAGTGGCTCTGGTGGATTTGTGGGTCAGTTCGGGCGGCGTAGAACGTCAGGGGTCGGGGACGTTGTACTTGCTGGGCGGACGCAGCTACCCCCTGCGCTTGGATTACTTCAAGTTCAAGGAGAAGACGGCCGCTGTGAGGCTCGAGTGGAAGCCACCGCATGGTCCCTGGACGGGGATTCCCTCCTCGGTCCTGTCCCCGGATGGGTCCTCGGCGACCCCGGTCATCAGCACCGCGTTTCCGGCCGAGGACTCCAGTCTGGGCTACGAGCGCGGGCATTCGATTTCCAAAGAGTGGTGGCGGACGATCACCCGAGCCGGAACCGAGACCTCAGAACTGGTGGCTGAACGAATCCGTCGCCTGGCCGGTCTCCCCGCCGACCTGACCAACCGCACCGAACTCAGCCGACGGATGCAGGACTTCTGCGCCCAGTTGGCTGAGCGCGCGTTTCGGCGGCCTCTAGATACAGAGCTGCGTCACCGCACGGTGGACCTCTGGTTCCAACCCGGCGTCGCTTTGGAAGACTCGGTGAAGCGGTCGGTGCTGGCGGTGATGACCTCTCCACGATTCCTCTACCCGGAGTCTGAGGGACGTCAAGACAGCCATGCGACCGCGGCACGTCTAGCTCTGGTGCTGTGGGATTCGCTCCCAGATGAAACACTCCGGAAGGCTGCCAACCGCGGCGAAGTCAGCACTCCGGACCAGATCCGCGCCCAGGCCCGACGCATGATCCAAAACCCTCGGGCCAAGGCCAAGCTGCGCGGGTTCTTCGACCATTGGCTCGATGCGGAGGCGGCCGATGACATCGCCAAGGATCCCAAGTCTTATCCAGGCTTCGATGCCGAGTTGGTGCAAGATTTGCGAACCTCCCTGAACCACTTCGTAGATTCGGTGGTGTGGAGCGAAGCTTCGGATTACCGACAATTGTTATTGTCCGACGAGCTCCACCTTAATGCCTCATTGCACCGCTATTATGGGGTCGAAAGTTTAGGAAATACCCACCGGGGGGCGAGCGGAGGTGCCGCCAATGCCCTTGACGACGCCTTTGTCCCCGTGCGTTTCAACCCAGAGCAACGAGCCGGGGTGCTCACGCATCCGTTCCTCCTCTCGGCCCATTCCTACTACCGGTCTTCCTCACCGATTCATCGGGGCGTCTTCCTCACACGCAAGGTGCTGGGCCGTTTTCTTAAACCACCGCCGATGGCCATCGAGTTCATGGACGACCGATTTGATCCGTCGCTGACCATGCGCGAGAAGGTGACTCAACTGACCGAAAAACCGCAATGCATGGCCTGCCACGCGACCATCAACCCGCTGGGCTTCAGTCTGGAACAATTCGACGCGGCCGGGCGGTTCCGCCGTGAAGACACTCAGAAACCCGTCAACGCCACCTCCGAGTACCAGACGGCCGACGGCAAGACGCTGACCCTGCGGGGCCCGCGAGACCTTGCTCGCCATGCGGCCGAAAGCCCGGATGCCCGCCGCGGGTTCGTCCGACAACTTTTCCAGCACACGGTCCAACAGGCGCCGGACGCCTATGGGGCGGGGTCACTCCAGAAACTCGATTTGGCCTTCGAACACTCCGGCTGCAATGTTCGCCAACTTCTAGTAGAGATCGCTGTCCACACTGCCACCTTGGATCCGAAGAACCCGTCACGGAAATGAAGCCCACCCTCACTCCCTCACCGCGTCGCCGCTTCCTCCGAGACCTGGGCCTCTCTGCAGCACTGCTGCCGTTTCTGGGCGGATTGCCTTCGCTTCAGGCTGCCCCGCGCAAACGGTCTGCCCCGCGCATCGTCTTCGTCTTCACTCCCAACGGCACCGTGCCCAATGAGTTCTGGCCGGAAACCGCGGGCACCGAGTTCCAGCTCAAATCCATCTTAGAGCCGCTGGCTGCCTACCGGAGCCAGATGCTCATTCTCAAAGGATTGTGCAACCGGGTCCGCGGCGATGGCGACGGGCACATGCGCGGCATGAGCTGCCTGCTCACGGGCATTGAACTGCTCCCCGGCAATATTCAGGGAGGCTCCGACACGCCGGCGGGCTGGGCCAGCGGGCCGTCCATCGACCAAGAATTAAAAACTTTCTTGCAGGGGCGACCAGAAACGCGGACCCGCTTTGGATCATTGGAACTGGGAGTGGGAGTGCCTCATCGGGCCGACCCCTGGACCCGCTGGACTTACGCAGGATCCAATCAGCCGGTCGCTCCGCTGTCCGATCCCTACGAGGTGTTCGAAAAGATTTTCGGCCAGGTAAAAGACCGCGAGAACCTCGGCAGTGTCCTTGATCAGGTGCGTTCGGATCTCCAGCGGGTTTCGCAAAAACTGGGCCGAGAAGAACGAGCGATCTTGGAACGGAATGCGACACTCGTCCGCGAGATGGAACGGGAGATTTCTGAAGCCGGTCGCCAGAAACTGCGCGTGGCCGCACCGGTCCTAGAACCGGGCATCGGCAATGAGAACGACACCATTCCACAGGTTTCGCGCATGCAGGCAGACCTGCTGGTCAATGCCTTTGCCAATGACATGACCCGAGTGGCCTCCCTGCAATACACAAACTCGGTCGGGCAGTCCCGCATGCGCTGGCTGGGCATCGATGACGGCCATCACGCGCTCTCGCACGATCCAGATCTCAACACTGGCTCGCAGGAAAAACTGGTGAAGATTAACCGGTGGTTCGCCGGCGAAATCGCCGCGCTGGCCAAGAAACTTGCGGCAACGCCCGATCCGGATGGCAATGGATCTCTCCTCGACCACACCACGATTCTTTGGACCAACGAGCTGGGTAAGGGCAACAGCCACTCCCATGACAACATTCCCTTTGTGCTGGTGGGCGGTGGACTAGGGTTT
Source organism: Akkermansia muciniphila (assembly GCA_945893185.1). GTDB lineage: Bacteria > Verrucomicrobiota > Verrucomicrobiia > Limisphaerales > UBA9464 > SXXZ01. The sequence goes on from CAMDDW010000035.1 coordinate 8,190, forward strand.
GGCACCGGCCTGTGCCTGCATCTCGACAAGACGCCGCACAACCGCCTCTGGTTGTCGATTGCCCAGGGCTTTGGACATGATCTGAAAACCTTCGGCAATCCTACGCTCTGCAGCGCTGGGCCACTGCCGCTGGGCTGACCCCAAACAGCCCTCTTGGGTCCTCGGATACCTCCCGGGCGTCGGAGCAGAGTGCTTACAGGCGTACTTGACCCAGTCCCAGTCCAATCTAGGATGTAATCCGAACCGCAACGTCTGCCGTTGGAGTCTTGCCCTTCTGCTCCGCCCTCAGATTTTCGCGGAAGAGTCACATCCATTTGAATCAATGAGCACTGCTGCTTCTCCGCAATCTTCGCCCAAGATTTCAAAAATCTCCGAGGCGGTCATCCGTATCGCCGGCAATTCACAAGACGGTATCCAGGCCATCGGCGGCTTCCTCGCCCGCCTCGCAGGCCGTTCCGAGCAAGAGGTCATGACCTTCATGACCATCCCGTCCACGATCTCTGGCGGACCCTCCATTTTCCAGGTACGCATTGGTTCGGGCGAAGTGCTTTCGGCCGGTGACGAGGCCGACATGCTGCTGGCCTTCTACGATCACAGCTACAAGGCCCACCTCAGTTCTCTCAAGCCGGGCGGCATCGTGATCTACGACTCCGATCACATGAAGGCCGAGGACATCTCGGTCGAAAACCTCACCAAGTACCGCCATGTTGGCGTCCCCATTTCTTCCCTGACCGTCGAGGCCATCGGCGGCACTGGCCGTGACAAGGGTAAGAATGTTTTCTCCCTCGGTCTGCTCGCCAAGATGTTCGACCTGAATGTCACCAAGCTCACCCGCTTGCTGACGGAGCGTTTCACTGGCAAAGACCCCAAGGTCGCCGAGACGGCACTGAATGCGTTCAATGCGGGTTACAATTACCAACTGGCCACCGCGCCCGAACTTTTCCAGTTCAACCCCGGTGAGAATGTCGGTCTGAGCCAGGTCGTCATGAGCGGCAACGAAGCCCTTGCCTACGGCCTCATCGCCGCTGGCGTCCGCTTCGGTGCTGGTTATCCAATCACTCCCTGGACCGACATCATGGAGTTGCTGCGCCGCGAACTACCCAAGTACGGCGGCAGTTTCCAGCAATGCGAAGACGAGCTCGCTTCCATCTCCATGGCCATTGGTGCCAGTTGGGGCGGACGCGTGGCGGTGACCGGTTCTTCCGGCCCGGGCATCTCGCTGAAGACCGAAGCTCTGGGTTGGGCCGTGATGGCCGAGATGCCCTTGATTGTCGTAGACGTCCAACGGGGTGGCCCCTCCACCGGCATGCCGACCAGCATCGAGCAGTCCGACCTGAACATCGCCTGCTTTGGCGGCCACGGTGACAGCCCTCGCGTCGTCATCGCGCCTTCCTCGGTCGAAGATTGCTTCTACACCGCCATCGAAGCGGTGAACATCGCTCGCAAGTACAGTACCCCGGTCGTGATCCTCAGCGACCAAGGCATCGCCACCCGGATCGAGGCCTTCAAGGAGCCCGATCTCCAGAACATCGTTCAGGACATCTCCCCCGATCTCACCCCGGTCACCGATCACAAGCCCTACGACCTGTCGGCTCCGGATGGTATCACGCGCCATCTGGCACCGGGCACTCGCATCGCCAGCGGCAAATACCCCGTCGTGACCGGCCTCGAGCACGATGAACTCGGACACCCAACGGGTTCTTCTAAGTTGCACGTCCAAATGGTCGCCAAGCGCCGCAACAAGCTGAAGAAGCTCGCCTCGGAACTGCCCGTGCCCGTCGTGTACGGTGCGGCCGAAGGACAAATCCTGCTGGTGAGCTGGGGTTCTTCACAAGGTCCGGTTCAAGAAGCCGTCAAGTTGTCCCGCGCCGCGGGACACGCGGTGTCCGCCGTTCACATCAAGTACATCCACCCGCTGCCTCCGGGTCTCGAGAATATCTTCGCCGGTTTCAGCCACGTATTCGTAGTCGAACTCAACGACGAGGGGTTCGCCGGCATCGGCCAGATGGGCGCCCTCATCCGCACCTACATCCCGGACGCCAAGATTCGTGGCATCACCAAGACCGACGGTCTCACCTGGAAGGTGAAGGACATCGTGGATCGCGCACTGCAAATGGCCAATTAAGCCGCCCAGGAACCCAAGAACTCCCTTTATCCATTCATCATGAGCAAAGTTGCCATCCTGAACCCCACCACCTTGCGCGGGGTTAACACCAACACGACGCCGGTCGCGCCTCTGCTGGACGCCGACCGCAAGCCGCTGACGAAGAAAGAAGTCTCCGCCGATCACCCGACGTGGTGCCCCGGTTGCGGTGACTTCGCCGTCTTAGCTCTCTATTTCAAGCTAATCGAGCGCCGCAAGCTCCACCACGAGAAGATCACCACAGTGGCCGGCATCGGCTGCTCGTCGCGCTTCCCGTACTTCGTGCAGGCGCACGGAGCCCATTACATTCATGGCCGCGCCCTGCCCTTTGCTTCGGGCGTTTCCCTGAGCCGGCCCGACCTGCAGGTTTGCGTGTTCGGCGGCGACGGCGATGCGTTCTCCATCGGCGGCAACCACTTCACCCACACGGCGCGCAAGAACGTCCGCCTCACCTACGTGGTGATGGACAATAGCGTGTACGGTCTGACCAAGAATCAGACCTCGCCCACCTCGCCCATCGGCTTCAAGTCGAAGACCGATATCTGGGGTTCCAAGGATCGCCCCATTAACCCGATCAAGCAGGCGATCTCAGCGGGCGCGACCTTCGTGGCCCGCACCACGGCCACCAGTCCGAACCACGTGCTGGCCATGATGGAAGCCGCCATGGATCACGATGGATTTAGCTTCATCCAGTGCTTGAGCGAGTGCGTGGAGTTCTATCCGGGCGCCTTCGATGCCGCGATCCCGCGCAAGGGTGGCGTGTTCAACGAGATCCCCAAGGAACACGACGTCACCGACGAATACGCATCGTACAAGCTGGCCGACACCGAGTGGCCCGGCCTATTCGGTGTGTTCTACAAGACGCAGCGTGCGACCAAGAACGCCAACGAGCAGTCGATCATCGATGATTTGCAGGGCAAGAGCGCGGGCTTGGAGCCGTGGCAGATCCTCAAGAAGAACTTCGACCGCATGAAGTAAGCGGGCCCACCGGCCCGTCGGCTTTTCAATGAGGAGCAGGGAGTCCGCAAAGACCCCTGCTCCTTTTGTTTTGCCCAGATCACTGGTCCGCTCTGCACACCGGCCTCAACCGCCTTGCAAAGGGCTGACCAATCATTGCGCGGCCGCCACACGAACGAGCGCAGCGTCGGTATTGTCCGACCACCGACTGCCCCACTCGATCAAGTACAGGGACCCCTCGGGTCCCAACTGGAGGCAAATGGGGCGGCGGAACTTGTGTCCAGGTAGGAGCGGTTTCAGTCGAGCCAACCCCTCCCGATCATCAAGCCATGCGCCGAGAATCCAGCCCCGTTCCCAGTCGAAGAGGAAGGTGGCCCCATCCCACTCCGCCGGCAGTTTACTGCGGGATTGGAGCTTGGAAGAAAAATGATAGGTCGGCCCCGCCATAGCGGAGCGAGGTCCGGAACCCACCTCGGGCCAGCGCGCCGAAGGACCCGGCGGATACCAGAGAAAGGCCGGCCGAGCTGGTGGCAAGTCGCGCAGCCCCGTGTTGAATGGGGATTCATTGACCGGTCGCTCCGGGTTCCAGGGTGCCCCGCTCGCCTGAGTCGCAAAGTCAAAACGCCGGTAAGGCCGATTGTCGGCGATGAAATAAGGCCAACCAAAATTGCCCGCCGTGCGAGTCACATGAAACTCATCGAAGCCGGCGGGCCCTCGGGCCGGATTGGGTTGGGTGGCATCCGGGCCCACATCGCCCCAAAACAACCGACCGGTGGGTCCATCCAAGCTCAGGCGGAACGGGTTTCGACACCCCATGGCGTAAATCTCGGGCAATGCCTTGGGATCCCTTTGGGCAAACAGATTGCCCGCCGGAATCGTGTAGCCGCCCTCGGGCTCTGGGTGGATCCGCAAAATCTTGCCTCGCCAATCGGCCGTGTTGGCGGCGGTACGCTCAGAATCGTTGAGTTCCTGACCCGGGCGACGGTCTAAGGGAGCGTAGCCCTCCGAGCGGTCCGCGTATGTGTAATCGCCAGTGCCCAAGTAAAGGCACCCTGCAGCGTCGAAGGCCAACCCACCGCCCGAATGATTGGGCTTGGGGATGCGTGTGGGTACTCGCAGGAGGATGCGCTGCGAAGCCAAATCCAAGACCCCGTCTCCACGCAGGGTGAAGCGGGACAAGCGATTCTCCAGAACTCCCGGCGTGCCGTGGTAACAGAAAACCCACCCATTGGTGACGAAACCCGGATGCAGGGCCAACCCCAACAATCCATCCTCCGGGCCGGAAAAGACGCTCAATACACCGGCCGTTTCCAGGCGATCACCGCGGGGATTCCAGACAGCGATCCGGCCTCGACGTTCCGCCAAAACCACGCGCCCATCGGTCGCCACATCGAGGGCGATGGGCTCGCGCAGGCCTTCGGCCAACACGGTGCGCTCCAGTCGGGAGGAGGGCTCTGCGGCTCCCGCATCGGCCACGGCCAACCAGCCAGCAGCAAGCAAAGAACCTAGCCGCCCTCTCCTGCAACGCGACCGCATGAACACCTTCTCAGGGAATCGGACGCACCACATAACCGCCGCTCTTGGCGTCGGCTTCCATGTCGATGAGCCCACGCTTCTTGGCCTCGATGAGCAAATCGTTGAACGAGCGGAACCCGCAGGCCCGCTCGTTGAATCCCGGATTACGGCGCTTGATGGCCTGCTTGATCATCGAACCCCAGATGACGTCGTCTTCGTCCCGCTCTTCGGCGAGGTCTTCCACGGTCTCGACCACCTGGTCGAACGTCTTTTCTAGCAAGGAGGCTTTGGCTTCCACCGCGGACACAGGCGCCGCCTTGGCGGAGGACGCGGACGAAAGACCTGTGGTCGCCACCGGCGCCGGCGCCTTGGGGCGGACTCGGGATCGGGAGGGCGTCACGCGGACCAAATCGTCATAGTAAATGAACGTGTCGCAGTTGTTGATGAAGAGATCCGAGGTGGAGTTCTTCACCCCAACACCAATCACGGTCTTGTCATTCTCCCGGAGTTTGGACACCAGCGGGGAAAAGTCTGAATCACCGCTGAGAATCACGAACGTATCGACATGCCCCTTCGTGTAGCAAAGGTCGAGGGCATCCACGACCATGCGAATGTCGGCCGAATTCTTGCCGGACATGCGCAGATGCGGAATCTCGATCAACTCGAAGGCAGCCTCGTGGAGGTCTCGCTTAAATTCCTTATAGCGGTCGAAATCACAGTAGGCCTTCTTGACCACGATGTGACCCTTCAGCAGGAGACGCTCCAACACCTTCTGGATGTCGAACCGTGGAAACCGCGCATCACGGGCTCCAAGGGCGATGTTCTCTAGATCGAGAAACACAGCCATGGTTGAATTGGGAGCGGAATGGCTCATAACGTCTCTAGCCTACCGAGATCAATGGCCGGGGATAGAGTTTCTTTCCCAAGGGAGACCCGGCAATCTCCGCTTCCCCGCCGAAACCTCGGTCATCATTTTTCCACCAGCGCCGAGACCCATGAACAAAGCGATCCTCATTCAGCACATCGTTGAAAAACTGACCGTGGACATTTCGCTCTACCTCAAGGCTGCGAGTGCGGCACGGGCCGAGGCCACCCACGAACAAAGCAAGGCGGAGAACAAGTACGACACGCGCGGTCTCGAAGCCTCGTACCTGGCCCGCGGACAAGCTCGCCAGGTGGGCGAATTGGAGGCCTCAATCCAACAAATTCGGACGATGACCCAGCGGCCCTTCACCACGGAAAACCCCATCGACCTTGGGGCCTACGTGGAGACAGAACGTCGCGGCATCCTGTCAGCCTACTTGCTGGCTCCACGGGCCGGCGGCACGGAAGTCACGGTCGATGGTCAAGAGGTCATGGTGATCACGCCGCAGTCCCCCCTAGGCCGACAATTGATCGGTCACCGGCAGGGCGATTCGGTAAAGATCGACTTGGCGGGTCGCTCCGAGACCCACCGGATCCATCGGGTGAGTTGACCGGCTCTCGAGAGGGGCTTGCCGAAGCCTCACCCACTGAGGATGGTCTCCCTATATGTTGATTCGGCACCTGGCGCTCCTCGCCCTGACTGTGGCGTTGTCGGCGGACTCTCTTCCGGCCATCCCGCCTCGGCCGGAGGCCCTGAAGTTTCCAGGCCTGAACTACGAACCTCCGGACCCCCGCCAGTACCGGGTGGCCCTGAAGGCCGGACCCGTGGCCTATGTGGTTCCGGATCGGGAACTGCCTCTGGTGACGGTTTCCATTTTGGTGCGCTCCGGCGCCTACCTCGACCCAGTGGGGCAGGAGGGCTTGGCCGCGTTCACCGGGGGATTGCTGGTGCGGGGCGGAACCGCCACCAAGACAGCAGAGGCCTTGGACGAACGCTTGGCTTTCCTGGCGGCTCAAATGGTTGCGTCCATCGGTGACGACCTCGGCATGGTGAGCCTGAATCTCCTCTCCAAGGATTTGCCGGAAGGCTTGTCGCTCTTGCGCGAGGTGTTGACCCAACCCCGGTTCCAGGCCGACAAGCTCGAACTCCAACGCCAGCAAACCCTCCAAGCACTCCAGCAGCGCAACGACGATTCCTCCTCCATCGAGGCCCGCGAACTGGAATCCCTCAGCTACGGGAATCAATTTTGGGCCGCACGCCAACCCACCTCGGGCAGCGTCAATTCGCTCAAGCGGGAAGACCTCCAGGCCTTCCATCGACGCTGGTTCCATCCGACCAATTTTATCGTGGCTGTCAGCGGCGACTTCGATCGCACCGCCATGGTCCAGGCACTGGAAAAACTCTTCGCTGACTGGCCGTTCCCAGGAGAAGTCCCGCCACCGATCCCGACCAATCTCAAGCCGGCCGCCCCCGGGGTCTATGTGGTCAACAAGGATGTTCCTCAAGGCCGTGTGTCGATACTGCTGCCAGGAGTGCTGCGCGATGACCCGGATTATCCCGCGATCCTGCTGATGAACGACATCCTCGGCGGAGGCGGTTTCACCTCCCGGATCATGAACCGCGTACGCAGTGATGAGGGTTTGGCGTATTCGGCGGGCAGTTCGTTTCCCCCGGGTGTCTGGTACCCCTCGACCTTCCGGGCAAGCTTCCAAAGCAAGAGCCGCACGGTCGCCTACGCAACGAGTATCGTGCTCGAGGAAATGAAGCGCATGGCCTCAAGTCCCGTGACCAAGGAGGAACTCCAGACGGCCAAGCGGTCGTTCATCGAAAGCTTTCCGGAGAACTTCAACACCAAGTCCAAAGTGGCTGGAATCTTCGCGCGCGAAGAATTCACCGGCCGCTTCGCCAAGGACCCCGACTTTTGGAAGGGATTCCGGGCGCGCCTCGAGCGCGTCCAACGCGACGACATTCAGCGAGTTGCCACACAACACCTGCATCCGGAGCGAGTCTCGATTCTGGTGGTGGGCAACCAAGAGGAAATCCTCAAAGGCCACCCCGACCACCCTATTTCGCTCGATAAACTGGTCTCGGCCCCGTTGACCGAATTGCCCCTGCGCGACCCCCTGACGTTGGAACCCATTAAGGCTGGAGCGGAGGCCGGGACGGCGAAATAGGCGCCGAGACGCCCGGAGCCGGAATCCAATTGGTAGTGCCGTCGGGCTGAAGGCTGCCCGGGCTGCCTCGTTGCAAGTCCAAGATCCACGGATTGTGCCCAAACCAGCGGACCGCCTCCGAAGCCAGGTCCGCCGTCGGATCAACCACCGGATTGAAGGGCCGGCGATTCAGTGACAACTGGGTACGGGCGCGAACCTCCGGGCGGCGTCCCTGATCCGAGGCTCACGCATCGGCCACACGCTGAGCATAGCGGCGCAACAGGAACGGCTGAGTGCTAATGTGCATGCCTTTGGAAGGGCCGACATCGCGGAAAAGATTCCAACGAAACTCGACCCTCATTCCGTCGGCTTCCAGCGATTCGGTCACATACCAACGGGGCAGCAAATCCCCCTCTCCCATTCCTAGGGATTCGTGAAATACCCGCATCAGCCCCGCGGTACCGGAAGAGCCGTCTTCGCGCCAGAGAACCGGGTCGATTCTCGGCGGGAGCGAGGATCCTGGCCGCATGAGTTGGCGATCTTCGATCACCAGGAAGACCCCGGGAGACGGGTGCGTGGCCGTCATAGCAAATGGATCCATGCGACGCAGCACCGGCATGAGTTTGCCGTCACCAAAGCGCCCATTGAGGGTGTTGAGGGCGTCCAAGGTTTCCTGAGGATTGCGGAAGATATACCCTCGAGCGCGCATGGAGCGCTCGTAGCCTTCGAGGATGCGGGCCAGTGGGACGCTGCGGTTGACCGAATCCGGGAGGCGTCCGTACCGCTGTTTCCAAAGTTGCGAGATGCGAACCTTGGCGGCGGATTCAGAGCGATTGGTGATGGAAGCGGACAGAGTATTGTAGAGAATTCGGTCCCCGGTCCAAGGGTCTAACACCACGACCACTTCCGGTAGCGTCGCCCAATCACACTTTCCTGATTCCAACAGATGGTAAATCACCGGGTCCCCGCCCCAGGCTTTCCAGTCAATGCTTCCGGCTCCGGGGCCCGACGTGGAGGGCTGGATCACCGGATCGCGCAATGAAATCTCCACCGGAGTGCTCTGGTACACCTCGGCCTTGAGACGCCAACTCCATTCCAGGCCTTCGAAGGTAACGCGGACATCCCCGGGGATCAGGGCGTGCCGGATCGGGAATAGCCCCTGAAAGACGGTCCAGACTACCACCCCACCCGCCGTCCACGCGTTCAGGGTGAAGGGCTTGGCCCACTTTCCTACCGGGACCGAAGACTGACCCTTCCAACCCAAGGCCGCCCCAACTCCCGGCACCGCCACCAGGCCGCCCCAAAGCCAAGGCCAGTCGGGTGTCGGAATGCGCGGATTGCATAACCAGCGAAACACGCGGGAAGGCCAGTCTGGTTCCAGGAAGATGAGGGCCGTGGTGAGCCCAAGCAGCGGAAACCAGACGATGTCATTGAAGAGGATGAAGTGATTTATCCCGTGGAAGATCCCCATCAGCACTATTCCCAAAAAGCGGGTCCGACGGACTAACAGCAACAGCCCAATGGACAAATCAAAGACGGCCCCGATCCAGCTGAGGCCCAGGGCCAGCGCCGAGGAATGAACCCACCGTTCGATCATTCCTGCCCAATCATAGGGCAAGAGAAACTTCAAACGCGCCGTCACCCACGGTTTTTCCAGGAAGATCCGAACCGGATAGGCATCGACCATCCAATCCGTATTCAGCTTGGCCACTCCGGCATAAAAATAGGTGATCACCAACTGAGCCCGGAGAAGCCAAATCGGCCAGAATGGGATGAGCACCGTGCCGGTACGCACCGTCTTCGAGGCATCCAAACTAAACCGGGCTGCGGCCGGCATAAACGGCATCAGGAAGAGCACCAACAACTCGAGGTAGTAGTAGCTCATCCAGTAGGTCCGCGTGGACTCGACCGCGTACAAGTAGCCCCAGGCCAAAAAGGTCAGCACGGTCGAGGCCCGGTACCGGAAACCCAATCCCATGCCGATTGCGCCGAGGCCCAGCAATACTCCGACCCCCTGAATCCAGGGCGTCGGGAGGAGCGGCAACCATTCAAACCCGGCGTAAGGAAGATGGAAGGTCACCTCGCGACCGGCGTAATAAACGTCCAGATGAGACCGCCCGCCGGACGATTCAGAGGGCAGAAAGAGCGAAATAGCCTCCAACAGCATCACCAAGCCGACGGCGATGCGGAAGAATGCCAGGGACTCCGCACTGACCGCGCGGGCCCACCCGAGGGCACGAACCCACGACTCCCACCGGGCCCGCCAACCCGTACTGGCATCGAGAGACAATGAGGGACCCACGCCCGATCCTGAAGCAGGCAAACTCATGGGCTGAGTGTCTGAGCGTTGCTCAGCCGCCCTGAGGCCTCACTCCTCCAGCAGTCCCCAGGGAATCGATCGAGAGGAAACGATCCAACCATTTTCCGTTTGGTTGGAACCCTGCAAAACTCGTAGCTTTCGATACAGACCCCTCGCAGGGCCCTCTGACGATGTACACCCGAGCCTACGACTGCCCCAACTGCGGTGCCGCCGTGCCATTCCCCTCGGCCATCGTGGTGTTCGCGGTCTGCGGATTCTGTCGCTCGAACGTGGTCCGCAGGGATGCGGATGCAGTGCTCGAGCACTTGGGCCAACAAGCCCAACTTCCGCCGGACTTGAGTCCAATACGGATTGGAACCCGCGGCGTTTACACATGTCATCGATTTACTGTGACCGGGCGTATCCGAGTCGGTTACGATCAAGGTTCTTGGAATGAGTGGCTCATCGATTTTGGGGAGGATCGATGGGGTTGGATCGCCGAGGCGCAGGGGTTTTACGCGGCCAGCTTCGAAATCGCAGCGCCACCGGATCTCCCCGAAGCCAGCGCGCTGACCTTGGGAGCAATCCTGCGAATCGGGGAGGTGGACTACAGCGTCCGGGATATCAAATCGACCCAGATACTGGGGAGCGAGGGGGCCCTCCCTATGGTCGCGGTGCCCGGTCGCACCGCGGTGAGCATTGATCTCGGTGCGCCCAACCGGCAATTCGCCAACGTGGAGTTCTCCGCGGACGGGGTTCGAGTCTTCATCGGACACAGCCTGACCTTCGCGGAACTTGAGTTCACCGAAGTGCGCCCACTGCCGGGTTGGACGACCGACCGGTTGGAAAAGGAAACGGCCGGCAGCGACGCCCTCAACTGTCCCGCCTGCGGTGCAGCACTGGAATTGCAGGCGGCCGGCCAAACCATGCGGGCCTTGTGCGGTCATTGCGGATCGCTGTTGGACACCTCCCACCCCCAACTCAAGTGCATTGAACAGGCCATTTCGGCCCAACCGACCCTCATCATCCCCATCGGCCAACGCGGGCGTTTCGATGGCGTGGACTACGCCTGCATCGGTTTCGTCCGCCGCAAGGATGCCGAGGGCTATTCGTGGCAGGAATACCTGCTGTTCAACCCCTTTGCGGGATTTCGATGGCTGGTCACCTACGACGGGCACTGGAGCTGGATCACCCTGCTTCAGGAAGAACCGCGCATCGTCGACTCATTGCCGGTGCACAATGGCCAAGAATACCGCCTTTTCACATCCGGTTCAGCGACCGTGACCGAGGTCTGGGGCGAGTTCTACTGGGCGGTGCGCTTGGGCGAACGCACCCTTCTTTCCGACTACATTGCTCCGCCGAACATACTCTCCTCAGAGCAGTATCCTGAACTGACCGAGGTAACTTGGTCCCAGGGCCACTATCTGGAACCCTCGGTGGTCTTCAGCGCCTTCGGCCTGACCGGACCTCCGCGGGAACGCACCAGCACTTACCTCAACCAACCCAACCCGCATGCTGAAAAGGGGCGCACCCTGCGCTGGCTGCTGCCAGTGTTCGGGATCCTCTGGCTGCTCATTTCGCTCATCAGTGCGGGCACCAAGGCCAATGAGTCGGCCTTCCGGGAGGTGTTTACCTTCGATTTGTCCGGCACCAACAAGACGCGGGTCTCAGCCCCGTTCCGCATCGCGGGCAGCCATCCTCAGTCGCTGCAATTTGATTTTATCACTCCGGTGGACCAGTCTTGGGTCGAGCTCGACGTAGACTTGGTGAACACCCAGACCAAGGCCGTCCGCGAGTTGAACCTGGGAGCGGAGTACTGGAGCGGCGTCGACGAAGGCGAATCCTGGTCGGAAGGCGATCGGCAGGCCACCGAACTCATCCCGGCTGTCGAACCGGGCGAGTACCAACTGGTCATGGACATCGACGGTTCCCCCGAACTGGGCCGGGCCGAATTTAGCCTCGAAATCACCCGCGATGTAATGATCTGGAGCAATGTCCTCCTTGGTCTGGTTCTGCTGTTTGCCTACCCACTCTTCCGCTGGATCCGCGAACATGCCTTCGAGCGGGAGCGCTGGTTCCTCAGCGACCACTCGCCTTACACCCCCATTTCGTCGAGTTGGGACAGCGATTCCGACGACGACTAACCAGGCCCCAACCTTTTCACCATGCGCATAAAAACCCCCGTTTATATGGCCTTTGGAACGGCCCTTTGCCTTTATCTGGCGGCTGCCGGACGCAATGGCTACAGCCTCATGAAGACCTTTTCCCCCTCACGCCTCCTGCCTCACTCTCCTGCCACCCAACACAAATAACCCATGAGTCTCTTCGACTTCATCCCCCCCGTCGCCACGTTCGTACCCGCCCTGGTCAACAGCGTCGTGTTTTCGGTCATCGGCCTGGTCACCTTCCTGGTGTTTTTCTTCATCGTCGACAAGCTGACTCCCGGAGAACTCTGGAAGGAGTTGGTGGAGCGGAAAAACATGGCCGTGGCCATCTTCTTTGGCTGTCTGGCCCTCGGCATGAGCCTCATCATCGCCGCCTGCCTCCACGGATAGACGGTCCGCTTTTTGGCACCGCATGAACGATCGCACCTCTCGTCTCCTGCTCCTCGGGAGCGTGTTTGTCATCGCCACCTGCGGATTGGTCTATGAGTTGATTGCCGGCACCGTTGCCAGCTACCTCCTCGGCGATTCCATCACGCAGTTCTCCACGGTGATCGGCGTCTACCTGTCCGCCATGGGAGCGGGCTCATGGCTCTCCAAATTCATCGACCGGCACGAAGGGTGGATCTTTGTCCAAGTCCAACTACTCATTGGACTCATCGGGGGCTGCTCGGCGGCCCTGCTTTTCCTTCTGTTCCCGATCGTCACGTCCTTTCGGGTGCCGCTGTACGGGCTTATCTTTCTGGTGGGCATGCTCGTCGGACTGGAGATCCCCCTGCTCTTGCGACTGCTCAAGGACCGCATCGAATTCAAGGACCTCGTCGCCCGGGTTTTCACCTTCGACTACATCGGAGCGCTGCTGGCGTCATTGCTCTTCCCGTTGGTTCTGGTGCCGCATCTGGGACTGGTCCGCTCCAGCTTCCTCTTCGGTATGCTCAATGTGGCCGTGGGGCTCATGAGCGCCTGGCTGCTCATACCGCGCGGACCAAAACGCCGCCTCCTTTCGGTGAGCGGACTCCTACTGCTGGGGGCCCTGTTGGTGGGATTCATCGCCTCCGAACGCCTCATGGCGTGGTCGGAACGCTCGGCCTACACCGATACGGTCATTTACGCCAAGTCGTCCCCCTACCAGCGCATCGTGCTCACCCGCAACGGTGCGGACCTTCGACTGCACCTCAACGGCAACTTGCAATTCAGCTCGCGCGACGAATACCGGTATCATGAAGCATTGGTGCACCCGGGATTGGCCCGACTGCCCGAGGCCCGGTCGGTGCTCGTGCTCGGTGGCGGTGATGGATTAGCGGTCCGCGAAATCCTCCGGTATGCCTCCGTGCAAAAAATCACATTGGTAGACCTCGACGGGGACATGACCCGCCTCTTCCAGACACAACCCTTGCTGACACGACTCAATGAGAATGCGCTGAACGCACCGAGGGTTTCCGTGGTGAACGCCGATGCCTTTACTTGGTTCGCCACCAACCGTCAGCGCTTCGATTTCGTGGTCGCTGATTTCCCAGACCCTTCAAACTTCAGTCTCGGAAAACTGTACACCACCACCTTTTTCCAGCGCGTCCGTTCGACGTTGGAACCCGGCGGAGCCTTGGTTGTGCAATGCACCTCACCCTATGTCGCCCGAAGGACCTTCTGGTGCGTGAACGAAACCCTGCGAGCCTCCGGTTTTTCCCAAACAGCCCCGTATCACCTTTACGTGCCGAGCTTTGGCGAATGGGGCTTCATTCTGGCGTCCGATCAACCCCTGGTCGCCCCGCTGCAACTGCCGGCCGGACTGCGCTACCTGACCGAGAACTCCGCCCGGAACTTGTTCGATTTTCCGCCCGATATGATGGCAGTCCCCGTCGAGGTGCATCGCCTGAACAACCAAATGTTGGTGCGCTACTTCGAGGAGGAGTGGGCCCACTATGTCCACTGACTGGAGCATGATCCCAGCATCGCCCAACAACGACGGCCCCTCCGGACACACCCATCGCTCGACACGACGGCAATTCCTCGCCACAGCCGCGGCAGGTGCGAAAGTGGCCGCGACAATTGCTGCAACGGCCACGGGGTCAGCCTTTACTTGGGCCGGATGCACCGGAGCGTCGTCGTTTGGGGGCGAAATTGTGGGTCCGGATCGAGTGCTGGGGCACCGATTGCGCGATCGAGACCTACCGCCGCCGGATGCTTCAGAGCGTCACAACGTAGTCATCCTGGGCGGCGGGATCGCCGGATTGTCCGCCGCACGGTCGTTGGCTCAGCGCTCGGTCCGCGACGTGGTGGTGTTAGAATTCGAAACTGAAACCGGTGGCAATTCCCGCAGTGGCATCACTGCCGTTTCGGCCCATCCGTGGGGAGCCCACTACCTGCCCTTGCCCAGTACGCAGGCGCCGGAAGTCCTGCAACTCTTGCAGGAACTCGGAGTGATCACTGGTCACGATGCTCTCGGACGCCCGATCTACCGTGAGGAATTCCTCTGCCACGATCCGGCCGAACGACTGTTCGTCCACGGACGCTGGCAAGAGGGACTCGTTCCCCAACTGGGACTCGACGCCGGCGAGCGGGATCAAGTGAGCGCCTTCCTGGCCCGCATGGAGAGCTTGAGGCGAAGCCTCGGTTCGGACGGTCTTCCGGCCTTTGCCATTCCAGTCGACCGAAGTTCTCAAGATCCCAGCCTGCTGGCGTTAGACCGCATCACCATGGCCCAGTGGATGGACCGCGAAGGATTTCGAGCCGCGCCCCTCCGCCGGTATGTAAACTATTGCTGCCGCGACGATTTCGGAACCGGCCTCACCCAAGTTAGCGCCTGGGCCGGAATTCATTACTTTGCCGCCCGATCCGGGGTCGCGGCCAACGCACCCGCGCACTCGGTGCTCACCTGGCCTGAAGGCAACGGTTGGCTGGCAGCGCGCCTGCGGGAACAGGTAGCACCCGCACAAATCCGCACCCGGCACGCCGTCTTCGGCATCCGGCACCATAATCACGGAGCCGAAATCGACGTCTTCGATGCGACCCTCGGACGCTCTCTGCGCATCGAATGCAAGGCGCTCATCGTGGCCACGCCTCGGTTCGTGTACCGGAGGCTCCGCGGCCTTCCGCCGGATTCCGTGGCTCAGTACCCGCCTTGGATGGTGGCCAATCTGACCCTGCATTCCCGGCCCGAGTCACACGGCATGCCCCTGTGCTGGGACAACGTCATCGATGGATCACCCGGACTCGGCTACGTGCATGCCGGCCACCAAAGCCTGCACTCTCATCCGAAAGGAACCGTGCTAACTTATTATCGACCCTTGGACCATGCGGACCCATCGACGGCCCGAGGTGAGGCGCTGAAGGCCGATTGGTCGCAGTGGAGCGATCTCACGCTCGAAGACCTTTCGGTGGCCCACCCGGATCTCCGTCGCCGACTCGAACGCCTGGATGTCCAAGTCTGGGGACACGGCATGATCGCGCCGTCACCGGGTTTTCTGTGGGGACACCGACTCACCGCCATGACCCACCGCGAGGGCGTTGTGCACTTTGCCCACTCGGACATGTCCGGTATCTCCATTTTTGAGGAGGCCTACATTCGGGGCCTCCGTGCCGCCGATGCGGTCTTCCAACAGCTTCAGACCACGGCCTGAAATGAACCCCATCGCCCCGATTGATCCGAAACGCCGTCCCTCCCCGAAGGCTCTGTGCCAGCACACCTTGCTCGAATTCCACGGTTGCGATGCGGAGGTCTTGAGCCGGGTGCGAACCATCCGTGAGCGATTGCTGGCCGCGGTCACCGCCGCCAATGGGACCATCGTGAAACCCGTCTTCCACGAGTTTAGCCCCTGGGGGGTGAGTGGCGTGGTGGTCATCGCCGAAAGCCATGTGACCATTCACACGTGGCCAGAACACGGCTATGCGGCCGTGGACATTTTCTCGTGCAGCCGAAAGCTGCGCCACGCCGTGGTGCGCGAGACCTTGCGCCGATCATTGAAGGCGCAGTCGGTCACCGCCCAGCGATTGAGCCGCGGCCTCGTTCCACTGGGATCGATTGCTCAACGCCGCTCGGGTAAGGCGAAGGCCACATAGGCATCGCCGCTGGGCGTGCCCATCTTGCCACCGCCGCAGGCGATCACCACGTACTGACGTCCGCCCACCGAGTACGTCGCCGGTGTGGCATAGCCCCCGGCTGGCAGAGGTGCTTTCCAAAGTTCTTGCCCCGTCTTGCGATCGAAGGCCCGCAAGTGGGCATCCCGACTGGCCGCGATGAAGACCAATCCTCCGGCCGTCACCAGCGGGCCGCCGTAGTTTTCGGTGCCGGTGGGCGGGATACCTTGAGCCGTCAATTCCTTGAACTCACCCAATGGCACCTTCCACCGGATGGATCCGGTATTGAGATCGATGGCATTGAGGGTTCCCCACGGCGGCTTCACCGCGGGATAGCCATTGCTGTCGAGCCACCGGTTGTAGCCTGTCATGGAATACGGGATGAGCCCCAAGGCATCGGCCCCGACGGATCCGGACCGCCCGTCACCCGCCAAAGCCCCTTCGGCCGCTGCCGGCTCCGCTTCGCCCCGCACGAAGGCCACTAGACGCGCCCGCTGCCCTTCGGTCAGAAAATCGAAGGCAGGCATCACCCCCTTGCCCGTCTGAAGCAACTTCAGCAGGTCTGCAGCTTGGAGTCGCTTTTCGACTCCGACCAACGAGGGGACGTTTTGACCCGGATTCCCCTGCCGTTCCGAACCGTGACACACCGCACAAATCTGCTGATACAGCGCCGCGCCGGAGGCCGCCGATTCCCCTTCCTTCCGACGGGTTTCCACCATGGTGAGGATCCATGGCATCTCGTTGCCGTTGACGTAGAGAACCCCGTCGGGATCGGTCGCCGCACCGCCCCATTCCGCGCCCCCGTCGAAGCCAGGGAATACAATGGACCCCTCACGGCTGGGCGGTTGGAAGGGCGCATGCGGCCGGATCCGGGAAAACCGCTCCAAGACTTGCCGGTGAGAACTCGGTGAAATGTCGGTGATCTCGTTGTGGGTGAACAGCTGGCGGGAAAAAGCCGGCGGACGCAACGGCACCGGCTGCGTGGGCCACGCCGACTCTCCGGAAAGGTCGGAGCTGGGCACTGGGATTTCCTGAATCGGGAACAATGGTTGGCCGGTTTGGCGATCGAAAACAAACACATGCCCCGACTTGGTCACCTGAGCCACCGCATCGATCCGCTTCCCTTGATGGGTCACCGTCACCAAATTGGGAGGCGCGGGCAGATCCCGGTCCCACAAATCGTGATGAACGAACTGAAAATGCCAGAGCCGCTGGCCCGTCTGAGCATCGAGGGCAATGAGGCAATTGGCGTAGAGGTTTTGCCCCATCCGGTTGCCCCCCCAGAAATCAAACGCCGCCGAACCTGTCGGGCAGAACACGATCCCCCGAGCCTCATCGAGGGCGAAGCCCGTCCACACATTGGCGCCTCCGATGTAACGATAGGCTTCGGGCGGCCAAGTCTCATGGCCCGCCTCGCCCGGTTGCGGAATGGTGTTGAAGCGCCACGCCAGTTTTCCGGTGCGGATATTAAACGCGCGGATCGGACCCGGAGCCGCCGGAGCCGGACCTTCGCCCAGACGCATGCCCATGATGAGGAGGTCTTTGAAGACGATCCCAGGAGTCGTGGCCTGAAGGGACAGGCCCGAAGCATCGCGTCCGAGTTCTTGCTTCAAGTCGATGGAACCCTCCTGACCAAAACTGGGAATGCGCCGTCCCGTCACCGCATCAATGGCGTGAAGAAAGTGATCATTGGCGTAGAGGATGCGTCGGTCGGAGCCCTCGGCCCAATAGACCAGACCCCGATTGACCCCGCTCTTGGTAATGCCCTCGCACGCAGCCGGATCGAACCGCCATTTCTGGACACCGGTGGTGGCATCGAGCGCGAAGAGTTTGAGGTCGGGCGTCGTGCCGTAAACCACACCGTCGATCACCAACGGATTGCATTGGATTTGCGAACGGTTCTGCGCGTCTGAACCACCGCCACGATACGTCCACGCCACTTGCAACTGTGCGACGTTCTTGGCTTGGATTTGCTCACTGCGCGAATAATGGCTACTGGCCGCATCCCCCAAATACACGGGCCATTCTACGGTGCCCGGCGAGGCTCCCGCCGCGCGGAAGGCCAAAACCGCCGCCCAGACCCATGTCATCCATCCTCGTCGTTGTTGCTTCATGCAAAATTAGTTCAGTCGATTATCCCGGAACCACGCCGCACTGCCATCGAGCATCAACCGGTTGCGGCCGCCCCGGTGCGCGGACTGCCCCGACAAGGCCGCAGACACCGCGGGAATCGTCCGAGGAAAATACGGATCCACGGCCAACTCCACTGCGGAGAGTCCCTCGGGCGGTGGCGTGGTGGAGTTGAGCAGCGAGGCCCTGAAGTCCTCCAGCGCCGAATCCGGGGTCTTGTTCCAGAAATTATCCAGCGACACCACCGCGTCGGCCCGATCAAAGCGCCAAAGCCAGAATCCGGTGCGTTGTTGCATGCCATTGCTCGAAACCGTCTGAAGCACCTGAGTCGCCTGACCGAGCGGACGATTGCCCAAGGCGGGGCACATTCCGGCCCCACCTCCTGACGGGGCGAGGGCTTCGAAGGTCCAACCCGCGCGCGGGTCTGATGGGGGCCAGTCGGTCCAGGGCCGGTAACCCAACGACAACTTCAAGTCACGGCGATCGGGCAAATGGTCCTGCTGGTCTCCCAAGTACAGAGCGAACCCGAGGCCCAATTGGTGCAACTGAGACAAACAAGCCACGCGCACCGACTTGGCGCGGGCCGCCGCCAGAGCCGGTAAAACGAGGGATGCCAGTACCGCAATGATGGCCACCACGACCAGCAGTTCGATCAGGGTGAAGCCATCCTTGCCGTTCCTGCCAGCCATCGGTTTCACGGATTGGGGATCAGTCAAAGATTTCCGACAGCCTTTGACCGGAAGTTACTAAAAGCAATTCCCTACCCGTGAGCCCACTAACGGGCTGGGCCAGGTCAATACCCGCCGCCACCCAAGCTAGATACGGCGGGCGCCACCAGAGTCCCGGCCGCCACACGGCGCTGGTATTCGTCGAGCATCGCGGCCGTGGCCGTGGCTCCGCAACGCGAGGCCCCCAAGGCGCGGACCCGCAGCAATCCGTCCAGATCGCGGACGCCGCCGGCGGCCTTAACTTGCACTTGTTCCGACACGGCAGCCCGCATCAGCGCGAGGTCGTGCTCGGTGGCCCCCTCATAGTTGTAGCCACCGCCCGGTTGCTTCACGAAGCCGAACCCCGTGGAGGTCTTGACCCAATCAGCCCCGGCCCGCTCGCAAAGTTGGCAAAGAGTGCGCTTGAGGGCGTCACCGTCGAGTCCCGCACCGCCTCCACCGAGATAATCATTCTCTAGGATGACCTTCACGCGGGCTCCGTGACGGTGGGCGAGGTCGCAAACGCCGCGAATTTCGGCCTCCACGTACTCCCAATCGCCGCTGAGGGCCTTGCCCACGTTAATCACCATGTCGATTTCTGAGGCCCCATCGGTGCAGGCCAGGTCGGTCTCGCGCCATTTGGATTCCGGGGAAACGCTGCCATGAGGGAACCCGACCACGGTCCCTACTGCGACACCGGAACCCTCGAGCCATTCCACGGCCTGGGCCACCGCATAGGGTTTAATGCAAACCGAGGCCACCCGATAGCGAGCCGCCAGCGCGCATCCGGCCTGCAAATCCGCGTCAGTGAGAGTGGGATGCAGCAACGAGTGGTCGATCATCGAAGCCAACTCCTCGTAGGAAGGGGTCATGGGGGTCACGCTATCTACCGGTATGAACGGCTCATCCCGAAAGGCAAGCGCGGACAATAAACGTTGGTAAACTGTAACAACCCACCCCTCACCGGCGGTCTTGCCGATCCAACGAGGCGGGGCAGTCTCTGGATATGGCGACACGCTACTGGTTGGTGAAACAGGAACCCGAAGCCTACCCGTGGTCTCAATTGGTGGCCGACAAAAAGACCGCCTGGACCGGCGTTCGCAATTTTCAGGCCCGCAATCACCTGCGGGCCATGAAGATAGGGGACCCGGTGCTGTATTATCACAGCGTCACCGGCAAGCAAATCGTCGGCATCGCCAAAGTGGTTCGTGAGTCGTATCCGGATCCGACGGCGACCGAGGGCGACTGGTCGGTCGTAGACCTCGCACCGTTCCAGCAATTGCAGACTCCGGTAGACCTAGCCACGCTGAAAACCGACTCCGTGACGAAGGATATGCCTCTCATCCGCCAGTCCCGTCTCAGCGTCATGCCCCTAGAAGAAGGGGTATTCCGGCACATCCTCGAATTGTCCCAAACCCGCTGAAAACCCGCTGAGCCCCCTCGGAAACCCCCTCTTAATCCACAGGCCCAGGCGCATCGATCAACCCCGGGAATAGCCCGAGCCAGACCGGCCCGGCGACTCGTCGACAATCAACCCATCGACGAGATTCACCACCCGGTCGGCCCGGTCGGCCAACCGGGAGTCATGCGTCGCTACCACCAGGGTCACTCCCCGCTCCCGCCGGATCTCTAGGAGCAAGTGGACAATTTCTTCGCCGGTCTTCGAATCGAGATTGCCCGTGGGTTCATCGGCCAAGATGAGCGTGGGATTGTTGATGAGGGCCCGCGCGATGGCCACTCGCTGCTGCTCCCCTCCGGACAACTCACCGGGCCGATGATCCAGTCGATCAGCCAACCCCACCCGCTTGAGCAAGGAGTCGGCTTCGGCCTGCACCTCGGCCAACGGACGCCGGGCCATTCGCCCCGGGAGCACCACGTTCTCGCGAGCATCGAACTCCGGCATGAGGTGGAAGGCCTGAAAGATCAACCCCACATCCCGATTGCGATACCGGGCCAATTCGGCAGGACCTAACGATTGGAGGGCCACCCCTCGAATTCGTATCGTTCCCTGATCCGGGTGATCCAGCCCTCCCATGAGGTGCAACAACGTGCTCTTGCCCGCCCCCGAAGCCCCCCTCAACGCTAAGAACTCACCGGCCTCGACGCAGAGATCCACACCACGGAGGACTTCGAGTCGGCGGCGGCCCAGGGAATACCCCTTGTGAATGGATTGGGCTTGAACGAGCAACTCACTCATGGCGAAGGGCTTGAACAGGTTGAAGCCAGGCGGCACGCAGCGCGGGAACAATCCCGGCCAACAGGCAGATCACCAGCGACCCCCCGCAAATAATCACCACATCGGAAGTCACGATCCGGGCGGGCAACTCCCGGAACTGGTAGAGCTCCGGGGGAAAGAGGTCGAGGTTGAAGGTCTCGTTCATGAAGTGGAGGAAGTCATTGCGGAATCGGATCCCGGTCCAGCCCAACGCGAAGCCGCTGATCACACCGACCACACCGACCACCAGACTCTGAGACAAGAACACCAGGGCCACCTGGGACGGCGTGGCCCCCAGCGCCTTAAGCATACCAATCTCGCGGGTCTTCTGGACCACAAACGTGATAAGCGCGCTCATGATTCCGAAGGCCGCCACGATCACGATGAAGAATAGCAGGTAGAACATCATGTTCTTTTCCACCACCAACGCGCCCAAGAGTTGGCGATTGTCCTGCATCCAGGAAATCACCTGAAACTTGCTTCCCAGAGCCGCGGTGAGTTGCTGGCGCACTCGGGTCGTCGTGGGCATGTCCGGCTGATGCAGCATGACGGTGATGCCTGTCA
>CAMDDW010000036.1:0-29879 GCA_945893185.1 Akkermansia muciniphila
TTTGAGTGCCGCCGGAAAGAATGGCGGACCGACCGCGGCCGACTTGTTCAAGGTCGCTTCCCAGCATTCTGGAACGGCCGCCGCCGAGCGTTCAGAATTCTTGGCCGCCACCAAGCTGTTCGAAGACGGCAAGTATGCCGAGGCTCAGAAGGCGTTTGAGGCCTTTAATCAGGCCCACGCCGACAGTTTGTTGGGGGGCGCTGCGACCTACGGAGTGGCCAGTGCCCTCGATGCCCAGAACAAGACGGTCGAGGCCATTGCGGCTTATGGTCGGTTCATCTCGGGCTTTGCCGCCGATTCGTTGGTAGCGCAGGCCCGGTTGTCCAAGGCGTTGATCCACGAATCGCAAAAACAGTATTCGGAGGCGATTGCCTTGTATGACGAAGTGTCCAAGGAAGCTACCAGCATGGCGGCTCAAGAAGCCTCGGCCCACAAAGCGTCCTTGCTTCAGGCTCACCCCGAATTGACCCCGGTGGCCACCAATGCCGCCGCCGCCAAGCCCGCAGTGAAGCCCGTCCACTAACGTAGATCCGAAGGCTCTGCCTAAAACTTGCTTGGACTGGTTCCTGAACAGTTGGTTCTGACAATAGTCCCACCCTGAATGAATCTTTCGATTATCGGCACCGGTTATGTCGGATTGGTCACCGGAGCCTGTTTTGCGGATGTAGGGCACACGGTCATTTGCGTTGATTCCGACCGCGAAAAGGTTCGTCGCTTGCAAGGCGGCGAAATCCCCATCTTCGAGCCGGGCTTGGAAGCCTTGGTGCATCGGACGGTCGCGGCCGGGCGTCTGAGCTTCACGTCATCCACGGCTGAAGGCGTGGCGGGTTCCGAGGCGGTGTTCATCGCCGTTCCCACGCCGCCGCAGCCCGATGGTTCCGTGGATTTGAGCTTCATCGAAGGTGTGGCTCGGGAAATCGCCGGGTGCCTGACGGGCTACCGGGTCATCGTCGACAAGAGCACGGTTCCGGTGAAGACCGCCGAGAAAGTGACCGAGACGATTAAGCGCTACCGGAAGACCGATGCTGATTTTGATGTGGTCAGCAATCCGGAGTTCCTCCGGGAGGGTTTTGCCATCGATGACCTCATGAAGCCCGACCGGGTGGTTGTCGGGACCTCCAGTGAACGGGCGGCCGCTAAGATGCGGGAGATTTACGAGCCCTTCCATGCGCCGATCATCGTGACCGACGCCAACTCGGCCGAACTCATCAAGCATGCGGCCAATTCCTTCCTCGCGCTGAAGATCAGCTACGCCAATGCGCTGTCGGTGATTTGCGAGGCCAGTGGCGCCAATGTCCAAGAGGTCACCCGAGGCATGGGGCTCGATGCGCGCATCGGCACTCGATTCCTGCAGGCAGGTCTCGGCTTCGGGGGGTCCTGCTTCCCGAAAGACCTGAGCGCCTTCATCAAGATCAGCGAGCAGTTGGGGTATGATTTCCGCCTGCTCAAGGAAGTTCAGCGGATCAATGCCACGCAGATGGAGCGGTTCCATCAAAAAATCACCGATACGCTGTGGGTGCTCAAAGAAAAGCACATCGGTGTGTTGGGGTTGACCTTCAAGCAGAACACCGATGACGTGCGCAATTCGCCGTCCATCGATTTGTGTCACCGCATGCTGGCCGACGGTGCGCGGTTGCGGGTGCACGATCCCAAGGGCATGGAAAAAGCCCGAGCTTTCTTTCCCGCAGGTGCGGCCGTGGAGTATGTCTCGGAGGCGGAAGCGGTCGCGACGGGCTGCGATGCGCTGGTGATCGCCACTGAGTGGTCGGAGTTCGGTCGACTCGACTGGGCCCGTATCAAATCTTCCATGGCGACGGCCATTGTTTTTGACGGCCGCAACTTGTTGGACCCGGTGGAAATGAAGCAACTGGGGTTCTTGTATCGCAGCGTCGGGCGCTGAGCTGTTTGGCAGCGCCAACCGCCGGGCGTAGTTTGGTGAGACTTTAGAATTAGGACGGACTTGTTTATGAAAATTCTCGTCACCGGCGCGGCCGGATTCATCGGTTTCCACACCTGTGAGCTGCTGTTGGGTCGGGGGGATGAGGTAATCGGGCTCGACAACCTCAACGACTACTACGACGTCACCCTTAAGGAGGCTCGGTTGGCCAAACTCAGCGGGCGTCCGGGTTTCCGTTTCCACCGACTCGACTTGTCCGACCGCGCCGGCATGGAGGCACTATTTGCTCAAGAAAAGCCCCAGCGAGTCATCCACTTGGCCGCGCAGGCCGGGGTGCGGTATTCCATTCAAAATCCCCACGCCTACGTGGATTCGAACCTGGTGGGTTTCATGAACATCCTGGAGGGATGCCGCCATCATGGCGTGGAGCACCTGGTGTACGCCTCCTCCTCGTCGGTGTACGGAGCCAACACGAACATGCCTTTCAGCGTCCACCACACGGTGGATCATCCCTTGAGCTTGTATGCCGCCACCAAGAAGGCCAACGAGCTGATGGCGCACACCTACAGTCACTTGTATCGGCTTCCGACGACGGGCTTGCGGTTCTTCACGGTGTACGGCCCCTGGGGTCGCCCGGACATGGCCATGTTCCTGTTCACCAAGGCGATCTTGGCCGGTCAGCCGATCGATGTGTTTAACCACGGGAAGATGCGGCGCGATTTCACCTATATCGACGACATCGTCCAAGGCGTGATTCGCACCTGCGACCGCGTGGCTCCAGTCAATCCCGACTGGAACGGGGCTGTGCCGGATCCGGGTACGAGCTCGGCCCCCTACCGCATTTACAACATCGGCAATAATCAGCCTGCCGAGTTAATGCACGTCATCGATTGTCTCGAAAAGACCATCGGGAAGACGGTAGAGAAGCGGATGTTGCCGATGCAGGCGGGCGACGTGCCTGCCACCTATGCCGACGTGGACGCCCTCACCGAGGCTGTGGATTTTAAGCCGGCCACACCGATCGAACTCGGCATCGAGCGGTTCATCGCCTGGTACCGGGAATACTACCGGATCGGCCGCTGAATTCGTCATGCCCTCTGGTGTCATCGACGTGGCAGCAGGCCTGGTGGAGCGCGATGGGTTGATCCTCATCACCCAGCGAAAACAGGGTTCCCATCTGGCCGGGCTCTGGGAATTCCCCGGCGGCAAGCGCGAGCCGGCCGAGACGTGGCAAGACTGTCTGGTCCGCGAATTGCACGAAGAATTGGCGATCACCGTGACCGTGGGCGAATTGCGGTATGAGACGGTTCATCACTATCCGGAGAAATCGGTCCAACTTCGCTTCTACGCCGCGGTGCTGATTTCAGGGGAGCCCCGGCCTGTCGATTGTGCGGCCGTGGCCTGGGTTGGTCCGAAGGACCTGCCCACTTACGCATTTCCCGAGGCCGATCGGGAGTTGGTGGCCTTGCTGGCTCGCTGAAGGGGTTTCATTTTTTTTGAGCCCTTTCAGGGAGTCTTCAAAAGAGGCGTCTCGGACCGTTTGCTCGAGAACCAAAGCAGGACCATCCTCAGTCCGTGTCGAAGGAACTGAAAAACTCCCCCGTGGCGTCGGATGTCATCCGCATCCAGGGGGCGCGCGAGCACAATTTGCGCAATATCTCCGTGGATATTCCGCGCGGGAAGTTCGTGGTGGTGACCGGGGTTAGTGGCTCCGGCAAGAGCACCCTCGCCTTCGATATCCTGTTCGCCGAAGGGCAACGTCGGTTCCTGGATTCGATGAGTGCCTACGCCCGCCAGTTTGCAGATCCGATGTCCCGGCCGGATGTGGATCTCATCACGGGGTTGCCGCCGTCGGTCAGTATCGAGCAGGGAACCACCCGAGGGGGTGGTAAGAGCACGGTGGCCACCGTGACCGAGGTGTATCACTTCATCCGCCTGCTTTACGCCCGATTGGGGGTCTTGCAGTGCCCCGACTGTGCTGTTCCCGTCGAGGCACAGACCCGTGAGGAGTTGCTGGCCACCTTGGATGAGGCGGTCCGCAGGCGCGGGCCACTGAAGCTGCTGGCTCCAGTGATCCGGAACCGCAAGGGTTTCCACAGCGAGGTGTCCGAATGGGCTCGTCAGCGGGGCTATCACGAATTGCGGGCCGATGGTCAGTTGGTTCCGGCCGATGAGAACTTCCGACTCGATCGGTTCAAGGAACACGATGTTGAAGTCGTCACGGGTGTTTTTCAGGCCAGCGACTCCTCCGAGGTGCGCGTCCAGCGGATCGAGGAGGCCCTCGAAGCGGGCAAACGAACCCTCTTTGCCCTAGATCGCAAAGGGCACCTGACCGTGCATTCCATTGAACGCGGTTGTCCCAAATGCCGGCGGTCGTTCCCTTCGTTGGATCCCAAGAATTTTAGCTACAACTCCAGCCAGGGTTGGTGTCTTCAATGCCGCGGTTTCGGCGAGTTGTTCCACTTGCCCGATGTGGAGCGCGGGGCCAATGCCGACTCGGTGGAGGAATCGTGGTTCAGTTGGGCTGAATCCCGCGAGACTTGCCCGTCGTGCCAAGGAGCCCGTCTGAATCCGGTGGCGCGGGCCGTCCGGCTGCCTCTGGGTGAAGCCCCATCAGAACGTCCCACCATCGAGGAAATGGGTCGGTGGTCCGTCGAAGTGGCTCGAGCCTGGTTTGATGCTTTGCGCCCCGAGGGTCGGGCTGCGGAAATCTCTCGGGACATTCTTCCGGAGATCCGTGAGCGCCTGAAGTTCATGGGAGAGGTGGGGCTGGGTTATCTGCAACTCAGCCGCAGTGTGATCACCTTGAGCGGTGGCGAAGGCCAACGTATTCGGCTGGCGGCCCAGTTGGGGTCAAATCTTAGCGGCGTCCTGTATGTGCTCGATGAACCCACCATCGGGCTCCATGCCCGAGACAACCAACACTTGCTCGACGCCTTGGAAAAACTGCGCGCCCGGGGCAATTCCCTCGTGGTGGTGGAGCACGATGAAGACACCATGCGCCGTGCCGATTGGATTCTGGATTTGGGTCCCGGTGCCGGTGTGCGTGGGGGAGAGGTCGTTGCCGAGGGCACATTGCAGGATTTGCTCCGCCACCCGGATTCGGTGACGGGTCGATGCCTTCGAGAACCGCTGCCGCGACCGGCCCGTGGCGAGCGACGCCCCGTCAAAGTGACTGGAGTACGCAAGCCCCGGGGAAAATCTGCGAAGGCGGCCGCCTCGGTGATTTCTGTCGAGTGGTTGACCGTGCACCACGCGCGGTTGAACAACCTCAAGGATGTGACGGTGTCCTTCCCCTTGGGACGCTTGGTGGTGGTGACGGGGGTCAGCGGGTCGGGCAAGAGCACCTTGGTGAAAGAGTGTCTAGTGCCTGGGGTTCGGGCGGTACTGGCCGGCCAGGATGAAAAGAAGGTGCGAGGATTGGCAGGGGGGGTCCGTGGCTTGGGGAACTTGCGCGCCGTCCACGAGGTAGACCAGACCCCCATCGGACGCACTCCGCGGTCCACCCCTGCTACCTATGTGGGTTTCTTTGACGACATCCGAGCCTTGTTTGCCCTGGTGCCCGAGGCCCGTATGCGTGGCTATGGACCCGGACGTTTTAGTTTCAATTCCTCTCAAGGACGGTGTCCGCACTGCGAAGGGGCAGGGGTGGTGAAGATGGAAATGAATTTTCTCCCAACAGCCTCGGTGGGCTGCGAGGCCTGCGGTGGTAAACGCTTCAACGCAGGGACGCTGGAGATCCGCTATCAGGGCAAGTCCATCGCGGAGGTGCTCCAACTTTCCGTGGCTGAAGCCATTGAGTTTTTTGCTCACCAAACGCGGTTGCGCCGCCCTCTGGAAGCGCTGAGGGATACGGGTCTCGAATACCTTCAGTTGGGCCAAATTAGCCCGACCTTGAGCGGGGGCGAGGCCCAGCGAATTAAGTTAGTGACCCACCTTCTGGGTGGACTCAAATCCGCCGCGATCGAGCGGGAGAATGCCGATTTAATTCTACGAAAGGCTCCCGGCCGACCGCTGCCTCGAGATCTTTTTGTGCTCGAAGAGCCCACCCTCGGGTTGCACATCCAGGACGTCCGACGCTTGGTTGCCGTGCTGCAGCGTCTGGTCGATGCGGGGCACTCAGTCCTCGTAATTGAGCACAACCTCGACCTCATCGCCGAAGCTGACTGGATTGTGGATATGGGGCTCGAGGGGGGCGCAGGCGGCGGGCAAGTTGTGGCCGAGGGGACGCCAGAACAAATTGCCGCGGATCCCATTTCTCATACCGGTCGCCACCTGCGACGGACCCTCGCCCAGCAGCCGGTTTGAGAGGCTGTCAGGAACGGGGGCTGGCCGGGAATTTTCTGTCCAAAACTCCCGGCTGACCCCGGGACAGTTTAGGCAAACGGGGACAACTCTCGATGCCAATGAGTGCTTTGCTCGTAGGCGTGGGCGATGCGGAACAGGGTGGATTCGCCGAAGGGCTTGCCCAGCAATTGCAGTCCGATGGGCAGCTTTGGATCAGAGGCGAATCCGCAGGGCAGGCTCAATCCGCAAATGCCCGCCAAGTTGCAGGAGATCGTGAACACGTCGCACAGGTACATTTGCAACGGGTCATTGGATTTTTCTCCCACCTTGAAGGCCGGGGCGGGCGTGGTCGGAGTGACCAAGGCATCGACTTTCTGGAAAACGTCTAGGAAGTCGTTGCGGATCAGGGTGCGAACCTTCTGAGCTCGGATGTAATAGGCGTCGTAGTAGCCACTGCTGAGCACGTAGGTGCCGAGCATGATGCGGCGCTTCACCTCGGGTCCGAAGCCCTGACCGCGAGTGCGGCTGTTGAGCTCCATGGGAGTAGAGCCATCTACTCGAGCTCCGTAGCGGACGCCATCGAAGCGGGCCAAGTTGGCTGAGGCCTCGGCCGGAGCAATAATGTAGTAGGTCGCAGCCGCGTATTCCGTGTGAGGCAAGGAGACTTCGACGATCTCGGCCCCGAGCGACTCCAGTTGGCGGACAGCCGCACGCACCGATGCTTCTACTTCGGGGTGCATGCCGCCGATCATGTATTCTTTGGGCAGGCCGATCCGAAGGCCCTTCAATGAGCCAGAGAAGGTCGCGCGATAATCGGGGACGGGTTCCTGCATGGAGGTAGAATCCATGGGGTCATGACCACTGAGGACCTGAGTCATCAGTGCCGCATCCGTGACATCTTTGGTGAACGGTCCGATTTGGTCGAGGGAGCTGGCGAAGGCCGTCAGCCCGTAGCGCGAAACGCGACCGTAGGTGGGCTTTATACCGACCACGCCGCAGAGGGCTGCGGGTTGTCGGATAGATCCCCCGGTGTCCGATCCCACACTGGCGAAGCACTCGTGGGCCGCAACACTGGCGGCGCAGCCCCCGGAGGAACCTCCCGGAATTCGGGTGGTGTCCCAGGGGTTGAGCGTGGTGAAAAACGCCGAGTTTTCCGTGGAACTGCCCATGGCGAACTCATCCAAGTTGAGTCGCCCGAAGACCACCGCACCTGCCTGCTTCAGGCGTTTCACCACCGTGGCGTCGTAGGGGGAGACAAAGTTTCCCAAGATTCGCGAACCGCAGGTCATGGGCTGCCCCTTGTGGGCAATGACATCCTTGAGGCTGATCGGCACCCCCAGCAGCGGATGCTCGGACGCGGTCGCCGAACCTGACGCACGCAGTTGGTCGGCCGCATCGGCTTGTGCCAGAGCGTCGGCCGCATCGTAGTTCAGGTAGGCCTTAACCTGACCATCGACCCGACCGATTTGGTCGAGGCAGGCCTGAGTGGCTTCGCGGGAGGACACCTCTCCTTGGTGGATGCGGTGGGCAAGTTCAGAAACGGTGATTCGGTGAAGCATCGTCGGTTCCGAATGGAACAAGCGATCGGCCCCATGCGAAAGCGCAAAGGGCACCAAGTCTGAAAGAAAGCGGAGCCGTGCACCGAATTAGCTGGGAGAAACTAGAAGAGTCTTCCCATGGAAACCATTGAAGCCCTTGTGGCCCTGAACCTTATCTCGGGTGTCGGCCCGATTCGCACCCGCCATTTGCTGGATTATTTTGGAGGCGATCCCACGGCAGTGCTCAGGGCCTCGCAGGGCGAGTTGGAACGGGTGCCCGGCATCAGTGGTCCAATGGCCTCCAGCATCGCCCGTTGGGAGTCCGAGGTCGATTTGGCAGGCGAACTGCGCCGGATCCAGGAGTCCGGGGTGACGGTGCTGGGATTCACCGAACCTGAGTATCCGGCGCTCCTCAAGCAAATCTATGATCCGCCTACAGTGCTCTATGTGAAGGGGAAGTTGACCCCGGAAGACATGCAAGGGGTAGCGATCGTGGGATCTCGTTTGACGACCTCCTACGGCATGGAGGTGGCCCGGAAGCTGAGCTACCAACTCGCCTACACCGGGGTCAGCGTCATCAGTGGAGGAGCGCGAGGGGCCGACACAGCAGCCCATCAGGGGGCCTTGAGCGCCCAGGGCCGAACCATTGCTGTGTTGGGCACGGGAATTGATCGGGTGTACCCTTCCGAAAACAGCGACTTATTCGAACGGATCGCCGAGCGCGGAGCCTTGGTGACCCAGTTTCCCTTCGGACGTTCCGCCGACCGCGGCACCTTTCCTGCCCGAAATCGGATCGTGGCTGGCATGAGCCTCGGCACGGTGGTGGTCGAGGCCAGTTTGTCCAGCGGAGCACTGATTACCGCTAATTTGGCCAACGACTACGGTCGTCAAGTCTTCGCGGTGCCAGGCCGGATCGACAGCCCGCGCAGCAAGGGGTGCCACGATTTGATCAAGAAAGGGGCCAAGCTGTGCGAAGGTATCGAGGATGTTCTCAGTGAGTTTGAATACCGATTCCCAGGATCCAATCGCCCTGAGGTTCAATCTGGGCAGCCGGAGTTTCCGTCCATCACTCTGAACGCGGCGGAGCAAGCCGTGTGGGATGCCCTCGGCCGGGAAACTTTGGAGGTGGATCCGATTATCCGCGGGTCCGGCTTGCCTCCCAGTGCGGTCCAGGTCGCCCTATTCAGCCTCGAGCTCAAACGACTGGTTCGTCAGTTCCCAGGGCGACGGTTCGAGCGGGTTTCATCAGAGAATTGACCTAGGGATTACCGCCGACCGGGGTGCCACCTCGTTGACGACGGGATCGTCTGGCTGATATGAACACTGCGCCGATGAAGAAACCTGCAGTAGCATCCAAACCGCGTTACCGCCGAATCCTCCTAAAACTCAGCGGTGAGGCTCTCGGAGGCGTCGAGGGGCAGGGTATCAACCCGGAGGCCGTGCACGACATGGCTTGCCAGGTCGCTGAGGTTCAGCAGCTGGGAGTCGAAGTGGTGATCGTGGTCGGCGGAGGTAATATTTTTAGAGGCCTTCAGGGAAGCGAGAAGGGTATTGAGCGGGCCACGGGTGACTACATGGGCATGCTGGCTACGGTCATCAACGCCTTGGCTCTTCAAGACGCGCTCGAGAAGCAGGGTGTTGCGACCCGTGTCCAAAGTGCCATTAATATGACCCAAATTGCCGAACCCTTCATCCGACGCCGGGCCGTGCGCCATTTGGAGAAGGGTCGCGTGGTCATCTTCGCAGCAGGGACCGGCAATCCTTATTTTTCGACCGACACGGCTGCTGCGTTGCGAGCCAATGAGATCGGAGCCGAAGTCGTGTTGAAGGCCACCAAGGTCGATGGCATTTACGACAAAGACCCCAAGAAGCACGCCGACGCAAAACGCTACGATCAGGTCAGCTACACCACGGCCCTTGAGAAACAGTTGAAGGTCATGGACGCCGCTGCCTTCGCTCTTTGCATGGACAATAAGATGCCCATCATCGTGTTTGATTTCTTCAAGCCTCACAATCTGCGCAATGTGGTGCTCGGCAAGAAGGTGGGCACCCAAGTGGTGACCTGAAGAGCACACTGCCTCAATTTTTAACAACGACCAAAACCCACAGACAATCGCCATGACCATCGATGAAGTGATCTTTGACACCGAAGAGAGGATGCTGAAGTCCGAGGAGCACGTCCTGAACCAGTTTTCCGGGGTTCGCACCGGCAAGGCGACCCCCTCCCTCATTGAGAACGTGATGGTGGAAGCCTACGGCTCCAACATGCGACTGAAGGAGTTGGCCACCATCACGGCGCCCGAGGCCCGAATGCTGATGGTGCAACCCTTTGACCAGTCCACCATGAAGGCCGTCGAAAAGGGAATCCAAGCCTCGGGTCTGGGGCTCAATCCTGCATCACAGGGGCGCTTCATTCGCATCGTGCTTCCGGATTTGAGCTCCGAGCGCCGCCAGGAGTTCGTTAAGATTTGTAAGCGCATCGCCGAGGAAGGGCGCGTCGCCGTCCGCAATGAACGCCGTCAGGCGATCGAGGCGTTGAAGAAGACCAAGAATGACGGCGGGGTCTCGGAGGATGCGATCAAGACCGCTGAGGCCGATGTTCAGAAACTCACCGATTCCTTCATCGCCAAGGTGGATCAGCATTTGGCGATCAAGGAGAAGGAAATCATGACGGTTTGAATCGGTCTGGAGGTTTTCTTTTCCGCTCCTCTGGGCTTTGTTTCCACGGTTGTCTGGCCGCCGCGGGTTCTCTGGATAAAATATCGGGAAACCCCAATTGACATAAGTTGGGCACGGCAGTAGCGAAGAGGTGTTAAGCCTCTCGTTACTGTTTGATGGAGACATTATGCCGTTACCCCGTATCTCAGAGACGGAATGGGAGATCATGAGGATTGTCTGGAAACGACATCCGGTGACCTCAGCGGATGTTATTGTCCAACTCCAAAAGGAGGATCCCACCTGGATGGCGGTTACCGCCAAGACCTTGCTCAATCGACTCGTTCGCAAGGACGCCTTGAGCTACGAAGCCATCGGTCGGATTTATCACTACAGCGCAAAGGTATCCGAAGCAGAGTGCGTCTCGGCGGCGACACGATCCTTTCTAGACCGCGTCTTTGACGGGTCCCTCACTGGAATGATGGCTCACTATGTTGAGAGTCGTAAGCTCTCCAAGGCTCAGATGAGCGAGTTGCGTCGGATTCTGGAATCCGAAACCTCCAAGTAGGCGAAGTTAGGCAAGCAACCTGCTAGGCCAGTCAGAGACGTTCTGACATGAGTCCGGAGGTGATTCGCAATCTGGGGTGGGATCTGATGAGCGGTTCCGCCAATGCGGCAGTGCTGGGAATTCTCGTGCTTGGAGTGCGGCGGTTGCTTCGGCGGCACCTTTCACCCGATTGGCGGTTGATCCTGAGTGGTCTGGTGTTGGCGCGATTGGTGTGGCCCTGGGAAATTCCTTCCCCGGTTAGCCTTTTCAATGTCACCGCTCCGCTGTTGCCACCAATGAACGCTGGGTCTTTTCCCATCGACGGATGGCGTTGGTGCCTGGCGGCATGGGCCGCAGGCGTGGTCGTCCGAGTTGCTTGGGTAATGGTCGATTGGAGGCGGCTTCAACAGAAGATCGCGCAATCGCAGTCAGCACCATCAAGTTTGGTGGACCTCTGGAATGATGCCATCCGGAAAGAGTCGATGTTATTGCGCCGGGTTCCCGTTCGGCAATCCCAGGAAGTGGGGGGTCCGTGTCTGGCGGGATTAATCCAACCTTGTCTGCTGGTGCCTCCCAACCTGGCAGAGCAGTTTTCTCAGAAGGAGATTCGTTTAATATTTCTCCATGAGATAGCCCATCTCCGGCGGTGCGACCTTTGGCTGAACGTGCTCCTAGAAACTGTGCGAATCGTGCATTGGTTCAACCCGGTGGTGGGCTGGATTCTGCAGCGATGGCGTGAAGATCGCGAAGAAGCGTGTGATGTTCACGCACTGTCAGCGGACCGTGTCAGCAACGTGTTGTACGGACAGGTTCTTCTGAAGTGCCTAGAGAAAGCTTCGGGCTTGGAAGCCGATCGAGTCGCCGTCGCGTGGCAGGGACCTTCTTCGGCAGCCCCGCGATCGCTGGTCCATCGCATTCAGGCCATCGCTCGATTCCGGACCGGGCGGCGGACCTGGATTGTCGGAGCCTGCACTTTGGCGGTTGTTGGTCTATTGGGATTGACCGATCAAGAACCCTTGCCGCCGCGTCGTGTCTGGTTGCTGAAGACCGAGGTTATTCTTGGGGCGCGGTCCCCTCAGCCCGGGTTGCCGACGGCTTGAGCTGCGACGAGCTCAAGCACTCACACGCCCGGGCCCAATTCCTTGGACGGTGCGAGGGGAAGCCGATTTTCTGGGGCCTGCCTCAGCGAGGTGTCGAGGGTTCGGATCTCCGGGAGCGTCCGGCTGTCCACGCCTCCGCCCAGTCGGGCCAAGCGTTCGCCACTCGGTCTGACCATCCGTTCGTAGCTACCCACGGCGTCATCATAGGCCTTGGTGGTCTTGCTCAACCCGTCCCGAATCCGCTCGAAATGCTCCACGAAGCGGTTGACCCGTTCGTAGAGCGTTTGCGCGGCCTCGGCGATTTGCTTGGCGTTGTGAGACTGTTCATGCGCCTGCCAGCTCACCGCAACGCTCCGCAGTAGGGCGATGAGCGAAGCAGGTGTGGCTAGAAGGATGTGTCGTTCGGCGGCCCAAACAATGAGATCCCGATCTCCCTCGAGTGCGGCGCTGAAGAGGGATTCCGCCGGAACGAAGAGCACCACATGGTCCAGCGCGTTGTTGAATTGAGCCGGATAATCTCGGTCGGCCAACGCCTTGATGGTGGATTTCATCTTGGCGGCGTGCTCGGCCAGTGCGGCGCTGCGCCGTCCTTCCTCTTCCGAATCGACGGACGCGAGAAACTCCAGATCCGGGACCTTGGAATCCACAATGATCACCCGCTCGCCCGGAAGTCGGACAATGAGGTCGGGTTTGGAATCCCCTTCGCGCACCTGTTCCACGAAATCGCAGTGGGCACTCATGCCGGAGGCCTCCACAACGCGGCGCAAAGTTTCTTCACCCCAACGTCCCCGGGCTTGATTGGAGGAGAGCACCGCGCGGAGACGGTGGGTCTCGCTGGAAAGGGTCTGGCTGTGGGTCGAAAGCTGTTCGACCTGCCTTCGAACTTCTCCGAGGGCGGTCGATTGGAGGGAATCGCTTTGCTGGAGCCGAGCTTGGTAGGCCTTGAGCTGATCCTCGAGAGGTTTGACCAGCGACTCGATGCGCTGTTCGCGCAAGGACAAGTCCCCCTTGGCCGACTCCTGGAAGCGGGTGAACGTCTCGTTGGCCAGACGCAGGAATTCTGGTCCGTTCTGCTTGAGAGCCTCCGCGCTCAGGCCGGCGAAGCTTTGTTTGAGATCCGTCAGGGACTTCTCCTGCGAAGTTCGCAATTCCGCCACCCATTGCGCATGGGTTTCCTTGAGGCTGCGCTCAGATTCTTCATGGACCCGCTGCTGCTCGAGGATGCTGGCTCGGGCTGCAGCGCTCTCTGCGGTGGCCGTGGCCAGGCGACTTTGGGTCTGGGCCAAGTCAAGGCGAAGTGAGTTCGCCTCGGTGTCTTTTTCACGATGTGCCTCGATGGCTTGGGACGCCTCCCGGCGCGCGCCGTCCCGAGAGGCTTCCGCAGCGGCGGCGGCAGCCTGGGCGTTGGCGGATCGGGTCTGCCACTCGTTGGCCTCGCTCTCTCGCCGGAGGGCCTGCTGGCGCAGTTCTTCCTCCAAGGCTGAGCCGGCCGCCATCGAGGGTTCTCGACGCAGACTTCTGAGGATCCAGCCGATCGCCAGACCCAGTAGCAGCCCAACAATCAGGGTCATGATGCGTTCGACCATAGTCACCCCGCCAGTGACCCAAAACCCGGAGGTTGAACGCAATGTCTTTCTGGGAGCTTGTGCGAGCTCTCACGGAAATTGGCCATGAAACGGTGGCTCCCTAAAAGAGTGGGGCTCATTTCTTGAAAAATTGGGCAAGGGTTACTGACACGATTTTGGTAAAACTTGCCCTCCCCATTCCATCGAGAAAACGCCCCATCCGCCTCAGCCCCATTGGCATCCAGAAACCGGAGGGCGAAGTATTGGAGGCTCAGGCGAGGTGCGGTTGTGTCGGCCTCCCGACGGAATTTGAACATTCTGCAGGAGCGTCCTATGTGCTTGGAGTCCGATCCAAAATGGGGCTACTTTTTAGCCCTAACCTTTATCCGTGTTCATGAAAATTAATTCGTGTTCTTTGAGTGCGTCGGGCCGTCGTCCGAGTAATTCCGGTTTCACCTTGATCGAGTTGCTCGTCGTCATTGCCATCATTGCGATTCTGGCCGGCATGCTCTTGCCGGCCTTGGCCAAGGCGAAAGCGAAAGCCACCGGTGCAGCCTGCGCGAGCAACCAGAAGCAGCTGATTCTGGCGTGGCAAATGTACTCGATGGACAATAACGACTCCTTGGCTCCGACCGATAGTTGGAGGAACAAGGGGGGAGCTGTGGTGGCACTCACCGGTGGCGGCTATTGGCAGGGACCGGTGCCAGACATCGCCAATGGCATTACCCTCGAAGAAGCGCTCAGGCGGGTTCAGAAGGGCATGACCAATTCCCCAATGTGGGAGTACTGCTCGGCTTTTGGAGCGTATCACTGCCCGGGAGATCTGCGTTCCAAGCGGCGTCCGGGCGCCGGATGGGCCTACGACAGTTATTCCAAGGCCAATGGTATGAACGGCATTCTCGGATGGGAAACCTCTCAGCCTCCGTACCTCAAGGCCTCCGAGGTGAGTTCCCCGTCCCAGTCCTTCGTGTTTATTGAAGAATCCGATCCGCGCAATTCCAACCTCGGCACCTGGGTGCTGAGCACAGATTCCAAGGGATGGATCGATCCGTTTGCCGTGTTCCACGGGAACTTCAGCACCTTCTCCTTCCAAGATGGCCACTACGAGGGGCACCGCTGGATCGAAGCCAGAACCATCAAGGCCGCTAAGGATTCCGCCGTCGGTATTTCCAGCTTCAACTGGAGTGGCGGCGGTCCCAACAACCCCGACTTCCGTTGGGTTTGGAACAACTACCGTCACCGCAACTGGAAGGAACTCTGATTTTCCGCAGATTCTGTGCGGTATGGCTTTTGGGTGGCCTAGGGCATCCGGGCTTCGATCAGGGAACTCACTGGAGTTCCCTGATTTGCTTCACGCGCACGGCAAGGCCCACTCTCCAACGGGTTCATGAAAGTCTCCGAAGGTCGGAGTACTTTGATCGGGCGCAGAGCCCTGGGGTCCGAGGGATCCGGATCGACGGATGAGGTGCCTTGACCTGAATGTTTTGCCAGTGGGGCATTTCGATCATGAGTGACTTTGATTTTCGCTTTGGAGGGATCGCACGGCTTTACGGGGCGGCCGCACTGAGTCGGTTTCGCGCCGCGCACGTCCTAGTGATCGGCCTTGGCGGCGTGGGCTCCTGGGTGGTGGAAGCGCTCGCCCGTTCGGGCATAGGTCGGTTGACCTTGGTCGATCTCGACGAAGTGTGCGTCAGCAACATCAACCGGCAGTTGCATGCGCTGGATTCCACGGTGGGACGGTCCAAGGTAGAAGTGATGGCGGAACGAGTTCGGGCGATTTCCCCGGAGGTACGGGTAGAAGTCCGGGTGGAGTTTTTCACGGCCGACACCGCGTCGCGCCTTCTGGGGTTGGAGACCGGTTCGGTCTCCGAAGACCGCCCGGACTTCGTGGTCGATGCCATCGACGCCATGGCCAACAAGGTGCGGTTGATCGCCTTGTGTCATGGTGCCGGGATTCCGTTGGTGGTTTGCGGCGGGGCCGGCGGACGCCGTGATCCGACCGCGGTTCGAGTCGCCGATTTGGCCACCGTGACGCACGACCGATTGTTGAGTGAAGTGCGCAAGCGCCTCCGCCAGAAGCACGGGTTTTCGAGAACTGCTAAAAAGCTGCGCATCGAATGTATCCACTCGGCCGAGGCTCCGGTCTTTCCCGACCGTGACGGCCAAGTTTGTGCGACCCGCGCCTCGGACAACGAAATGCCCCTGCGCCTCAACTGTGAATCGGGCTTCGGTTCAGCCACTCAGGTGACCGGCACCTTCGGTTTTGCCGCCGCCGCTCGAGTATTGGCCCGATTAGCGACCCCGATGCCTAACCCGGAGTTGCCGCCGTCCGCGCCGCAAAATCCGATGTCCGGAGGACCCAGGTTCTGCAACGGACGACGCGTGGAGGGGTTGCAAGGCTGCGATACCGGGGAAACCTAAGCACGGGTTGAGGCGCCTAAAAGATTGCCTGACCCGCTTTTGAACCTTCTGATCCAACCCATGCCTCCGTGGTCCCGGTGCCTGATGGCCCGAATCAGCCCCGTCCTGACTGCCTTGTTGCTCCACTGCGTTTCCTCGGTCCGGGCCCGGGCTGAGAACCGAGTGGACTACCGCTATGAGGACTATATCGAGGACAACGACCGGATCCACATCCGGACCCACGCCGTTTATGCCGAACAGGCCCTGAACGCCAAGGCGGTGGTGAAAGCAAACTTCGTTTACGATGGCATCTCGGGAGCGACCCCGACCGGGGCGGCCGCCGCGCCAGGAACCGATCGCCTGCCAGTCCAGAATTTTCAGGACATCCGTCGTGCCGGATCGGTCGAACTCGACCTGACCGCCGGTCGCTTCATCTCGCGGCCCCAGATTGCATACAGCGAAGAAAGTGACTACCGCTCGGTGGGGCTGTCTTGGAATCAGAGCATCGAGTTCAACCAAAAGAACACGATCTTGAACTTGGGTTTGGCGCGCAATTTCGACCAAGTGACCGGCTTCTGGTTGGCCAACAAGACGCTGTGG
Organism: Akkermansia muciniphila; assembly: GCA_945893185.1. Taxonomy (GTDB): domain Bacteria; phylum Verrucomicrobiota; class Verrucomicrobiia; order Limisphaerales; family UBA9464; genus SXXZ01. The sequence continues at coordinate 16,590 of CAMDDW010000036.1, forward strand.
AAAGACAAGGACACTTGGGACGGCCTCTTGGGGGTGACCCAGTTGCTGGGACCCAACACGTACCTGACGGCCAATTTGACCGTGGGCGTGGCCGATGGCTATCTGACGGACCCGTACAAGGGGGTTCACTTCCAGTACGACTTTCCGGTCGAGGGCTACAATTCGGATCCCTCGGCATCGGTGGGTGAGAATCGCCCCAACCAACGCATCAAGCAGGTGGGGTATCTCGGAATTACCCACTTCGTGAGCGCGCTGAATGGCAGCATCGACGCCAACTACCGCCTCCACCACGACGATTGGGGCATTTGGGCCAACACCGCGGCGGTCCAGTGGAACCAGAAGGTTGGCGAGAAACTCGTGATTTCCCCAATGCTGCGCTACCACGTCCAGTCGGCGGCCGACTTCTACGCGCCCGTCTTTAGCGGAACTCTGGTGGATCCCAACGGCGTGAACGCGGCCCTGCAGTCCGACGGAAGTTTGCTCTTTGATGGGGAGTCCGGGTTCCCGGGGGATGGGCGTGTTTTCTCAGTCCCGGCGTGGCCCCAGTATTATTCGGCAGATTACCGTCTGAGCCACCTCGAGACGTGGACGCTGGGAGTTGGCATTCACTGGCAAGTGCATGAGCATGTTTCTGTGGACCTGGCCTACAAGCGCTACCTCATGCAAGGCCTTGATGGCGTGACTTTGTCGTCGGCTTACCCGCAGGCGAATGTCTTCACGATGGGTATTGGTTTCCAATGGTGAGCGCCCCGGTCCAATCCAGCAAACCGGCGCCCGCGAACGTCGGGCGGGGAAATGCCGCACCGGTCTTTCGCCGGATCCGGGAGTCTTGTAACGAATCCCGAACCGACGGCGGTCGGGAATTGAGATTCATGGCGCTCGGGACCACGTGTCGCTGGGTTACCGTGGGTTCGCCGGAGGCGATCCGCCGTTTCGATGACGAGGCTTTGGGGTGGTTGGCGGCCTTTGAGGCCAAGTATTCCCGATTCCTGCCCGACAGTTGGATCTCTGTTCTCAACGCATCGGCCGGCGGTACGGCGGTGGCTTCCGATCCGGAGATCGACCGCATTTTGGCGCTGTGCCACGAGATGCATTTTTTGACCCGCGGCGTGTTTGATCCCACCGCGTTGCCTCTCATTCAATTGTGGGATTGGCGTCGGGCGCAAATTCCCACCGACCCACAGATCGAAGCCGCGCGCCAGTGTGTCGGTTGGCGCAAGGTGGAGCGCAAGCCGGGTTCGGTGAGATTGAGTGAGCCAGGGATGTGCTTGGATCTGGGTGGCATGGGCAAGGAGTACGCGGTGGATCAGGTGGCTCTTTTGGCGCGTCAGTGCGGACTGACCGGGGTCTTGGTAGACTTCGGGGCCGACATCCGGGTGACGGGCTTGCCCGCCGATGGGCGTCCGGGTTGGCACCTGGGGCTCGAAGACCCCGACCAACCGGGCCGGGCTTGGTGCGGACTGGCTGTCCGCGAAGCCGCCGTGGCCACCTCGGGCGATTACCACCGCGGCTTCAATGCAGCAGGCAAGCGCTGGGGGCACATCTTGGACCCGCGCACGGGGCGTCCGGTGCAAAATGGGTGCCGGGCTGTACACGTTCTGGCTCCGAGTTGCACGCTGGCGGGCATGCTGAGCACTGCAGCCCTCGTGCTGGGGCCCGACGAAGGTCTCCGTCTCATCGAATCTCAACCGGGGGCCGAGGGCCTCCTTCACGGACCTCAATCTAAACTCAGCAGTCGCCGATTTTATGAACATGTTGCCTCTTGAAATCTCCCTGCCACGCCGCCAATTCCTGCGGACCTCGGCTGCCGGGATGGCGCTGATGGCCACGATTCCGCTGAGCTGGGCCGCTGGGCTTCAGCCCGGTGAAACCCTTCCGGACCTTAAGAGCCTGCAGCTCGAAGGCACCGTGCCAGACCTTTCCGGCAAGGTGGTTCACCTCGATTTCTGGGCCTCATGGTGTGTGCCATGTCGTCAGTCCTTCCCCGTGTTGGAAAACCTCCACAAGACCTATGGATCGAAGGGATACGTGCTCATCGGCGTTTCCATGGACGAGCGGCAGCCGGACATGGATCGCTTCCTCAAGAAGAACCCGGTGAGTTTTGCCACCGTGCGCGATGCCCAGGAAAAGCTGGCCTCCAAGGTTCGCCCTCCCGGGATGCCGACTTCCTATTTCTTCGGACCGGAGGGGCGTCTCGATTCGGTGCATCCCAAATACGAAGGGGAAGCCACCCGCAAGAAGTACGTTGAAATCATCGAGCGCCTCCTAAAAACGGTTAAAGCCCAAACTGTATCGATAAATTATATATGAACTTCAAAAATCTTCTCCCCCTTCAGCCGGCCTGTTCCTCCCGTCCGGGTGGGATGGCGTTGGCGGCCGTTGCGGTCATTATCGCCTTGGGCACGGGTTGTTCCACCGTTGAACCGTGGCAGCGTCGCACGTTGTCGGATGCGACGATGCGCGGAGATCGGGATCCGGCCGGGTTGTTGCTAGCCGAACACATGTGGTTTAGCCGTGAGGCAGCGGCCGGCGGACGCGGAGTGGGCGGGGGCGGTTGCGGTTGCAACTAATTTCTAGCCAGCGTTTGCACGGTTCGGAAGTGCTCATATTCTTGGCTTGGTCTCTATGAAACGGATCTTGATTCATCCCCATGTGTTGGCTGCTTTCCTTCAATTGGCCCCGCTGCTGCGTGTGGCGCAGTCCGCGCCCGGGGTGATGGCGGCTCCCACGCTGTTCATCCTCCGATGGGTCTTTGGTGCGGCGGCCGTGGCAGGCAGTTTTCATGGGCTTTCGGGGGCGACCGGCGCGACGCCCGCGTCGGCCCGGGCGACCAATGGCGTCCGGATGTCCGTGACGTTTTCGATCACCAGTCCTTCTTATGGCACGGCCAAGTCCTATTCGGTTCAAAGCGGTTTGCCACTGCCTCAAGGCCTGACCCTGTCCACCCGCGGAACGCTCTCGGGCACGCCTACCGAAAGCGGCAATTTCATCGTGGGACTGACCGGATGGCATAACTCAAACTTCAGTGGCAATTCGGCTGAAATCAATGTGCCGTTGACGGTGGTGAGCGCCAACCCGCCCGTGTTCACAGCCCAACCGACCAGCGTGACGGTGGCCGCGGGCCAATCGGTAAGCCTCACAGCCTCCTTCAAGGGAGACCAACCGTTGACATTGCGGTGGTTCAAGGAGGATCTCGAGGTCAAGAACGCCACCAATGCAACCCTGACCATTGCCAGCCCCCAGGCGGCCGACGCGGGACGCTACCGACTGAGATTGGTGAATGATATTGCGACGGTCTACAGCGACTGGGCGACGGTCACTGTGCAGGCCGCGGTTGCCAAACCGGTGATCACGACCCAGCCCGTGGGTCGGGCGCTGCATGAGGGGGAGGCATTTTCTTTCAGTGTCTCAGCGACCGGCACCACTCTGACCTATGCCTGGACGCGGGACGGCTTGGTGGTCGGTCTTCCGGCCTCGGGACTGAGTCTGACCAACGCCACCGCGGCCGTGGCGGGGGTGTATCGGGTGCGAGTCACCAATCCGGGTGGATTCGTGGACAGCGACGGCGTGACGGTGTCTGTGGCCGGTCCGCTGGTGTGGGACACGCCTACTCAAGTTTCGGATTCGCTGAGGATTTCCTTCAACGGGCTCACCGGTCGTCGCTATGCGATTGAGTCGGCGGCTGCCTTGCCGGGTCCTTTCGCAACCCAGGCCGAAATGATGAGTCAGGCCGGAGGGACCGTGCTCTTCGATCCGATCGTCGGATCGGGTCGGGTTTATCGAGTGCGTCCGCTGCCCTAAGTGCGGGCTGTGACGGGCAGGGATGAGGTGTCAAACCTCGTGGCCCGCCAAGCAGGGATTAGACCTCGCGGGCAAGGTTTATACCCCCACTCATCTGATCAGAGGGGGGGTGTCAGTGACGGTGTGAAAACCGTTGAAACCTGCCGGTTTGAAAACCGCTGATCCCAAACCGGCAACTTTCCATAGATTCCGGATTGTTGCTGAGACCCCACCTCACCCAAGCACCTCCGAGGTAGGGCGATTTCTCCGAAAGCGCCACGTCCGCAGACATGGACCACCGCAGAGTTGGACCGCTCAAAAATCAGCCCCTATCCAGGAGGTCCTCGGGCGGCCTCTGGGGGGCCAAAACCAACCGTCAGTGATCGCACCCGGAGGGGCAAGGACTCCGTTTTAGGGGCCCTTGGCCTGCTGGATGGGGAAGGTTTCGATGAGCTTGGAGCGGACCGGAGCCAGCGATGTCTGTGGGTTTTGAGCCAAGGCTCCGGCCATGCCTGAGGCGTAGGCTGCCGAGACTGACGTGCCCTGAACCACCCACGACTGCCCATCCATCTGAACCACCGTCGAACCGGGTACCCCCAGGTCGACAAAGCCTCCCCGGTTGGCGTAGGGCGTTAGTTGCCCGGAGCGTCCCGTGGCGGTCACCGCCAGCGTTGCATCATAGGCCGCCGGGTAGAAGGGATCGGCGGTGCCATTGTTGCCTGCCGCGGCGATGACCAACGCCCCCTGACCGGTGACCTGCTGGATGACGTCCCGGAGGTAGGGGCTGTCTTGGGTGCTGCCGAGCGACAGGTTGATGATGGTGGAACCGTCTTGGGCGGCTTGTGTGATTCCGCGGGCCACGTCCCACGTCGAGGCCGACTCGTTGGCACCGTAAACATTGTACGGCTGGATGCGGGTGCTGGTGCTGGTTTCGGGCGATCCAGCGCTCAGGCCGCGAACCATCGCCTCGGCCATGGACGTGCCGTGCGATGGGCTGCTTGAGGTCGAGGCCCCCGAAACCACATCCACAGTGGGCAGCAAGAAGGACTGGAAAGCCGGAGGCAGCGGTTGCGGCGCCGAGTCGATGAGCGCGATCACCCGCCGGTTCCCATCGGGTCGCACCGTGGCCGTCAATCGCAAGGGCGGGGCGGTTATTCCGGAGACCGCGACAGGCGCATCTGGGGCGTCGAGTCGTTGGTTGTTTTCGACCGCCAGGTCTTCGGACTCATTGGCCAGCTTCTGCTTGGCTTCCTCGGCCAGCTTCTCCGAATCGAAGCGAATTTGATAGGCTCCGGCCACTCCGTTGGTTCCGACCAGGCTGGCTCCATTCAGACCCGCCAAGAGTTTTAGATCGATGGGGGAACCAGATTTGGAACGGACGATCAATTCGTTAGCGATCACCCCTTCGCCCTCATCGGCCACGATTTCAAGGGTGCTGGACCGAGCTTGCGTGGCGAACACCTTGAGTTCCCGGCGACCGGTGCTGGAGGTCGTGAGTGAATAATTCAATCCACCGAGGATCCGCGGCAACGCCTCCCGGGCGGGCAAGTTTCGGAACTGAGCCCGAATTTGGGTTTCGATCCCATCTTCGATCCAAACCCGCCAGCCGGTTTGACCGCTCAAACGTGCCAAAACCCTTTGGATGGGCCATCCAGGGATCGATGCCGCGTAGCGATCGGTTGCGGCGTTCCACCGAAGCCCTTTCCGGATCGCAGGAGTGGCCGAGGCAATGGCAGCGGTGTTGGACGAGGGAGTCGGGAAAGGGCTCGCCGGGGGCGTGGCTGGTTCAGTTTGGCCGAGGAATGCCAAACCCACCCACAGGCAGGTTCGTTGCAATAGGCGGCTCGGCATGGAGTGAAGACTAACGAATTCTGCAGCGGACGCCAAAGTCTGGGCCGCAATAATTCAGGAAAACCCGAAAACCCTGACTTTGTCTGCTTGGAAACCTTGAGTTCGATTCAAACAGGGTTAAATTCCTTTTCAAGTTCAGCCGTCCAAAGCCCCATTGCTATGAGCCTTTTTCAACATCAGCCGAGACGAACCTTTCTCCGAGGATTGGGTACTGCGGTCGCGTTACCGTTTCTCGCATCGGCTCCGGCTGTTCGCGCTTTGGGGGCTGCAGCGGGTGCTGCGGCTTCGGCGGGCAAGCCCCCGTTGAGGATGGCCTTCGTGTACATCCCGAACGGGGCTCTCATGAAGCACTGGACCCCCGAGCAGACGGGTTCGTCCTTTGAGTTGCCTCGTATTTTGCAGCCACTGGCTCCGGTGCGTGACCAACTCACCGTGCTGAGCGGTTTGGCGCACGACAAGGCTCGCGCCAATGGCGACGGTGCCGGCGATCATGCCCGGGCCTCGGCGACATTTTTGACGGCCTGCCAGGCGCGCAAGACGCAGGGCGCGGACATCCGGGTGGGCGTGTCTGTGGACCAATTGGCCGCCCAGAAGGTGGGCAACCACACCCGGTTCCCCAGCCTCGAACTGGGCACCGACCGAGGGCAACTTTCCGGCCAGTGTGATTCGGGTTACAGCTGTGCCTACTCGTTCAATGTGTCCTGGCGCTCGGGCTCCACGCCCATGCCGCCGGAAGTGGATCCGAAGCTGGCCTTCGACCGGTTGTTCACTCAAGGAGACTCAGGCGAATCGGCCGAGGTGCGTGCTCGGCGGCAGGCGCGGCGTTCCAGTGTTCTCGATTTCGTGTTAGAGGACGCCCAGCGTCTGCACGGCCAACTGGGGCGCAACGATCAGCACAAGCTCGACGAGTACATGAGCGCGGTGCGCGATGTGGAGCGTCGCATCGCCATGGCCGACAAGGTGGGCGTCGAGTTGCCTGACCACACCCGCCCGCAAGGAGTTCCGGCCAAGTACGAAGATCACGTGAAGTTGATGTTCGACATCATGACCTTGGCGTTCCGCACCGACAGCACACGGATCGGAACCTTCGTAATGGCCCATGACGGGAGCAACCGTCCGTATCCCAGCATCGGGGTCAAGGAGGGGCACCACGATCTCTCCCATCACGAGAGCAAGGAGGACAAGAAGGAGAAGATCGCCAAGATCAACGTTTTCCACATGCAGTTATTTTCGGCGTGGCTGCAACAGCTTCAGGACACCCGAGAGTCCGATGGCAGCAGCTTGCTGGACAATTCGATGATCGTGTACGGCAGTGCCATTGAAGACGGCATGTCCCACGCCCACCACGACCTGCCGGTCCTGCTCGCGGGGCGGGGCGGTGGTACCATTAAAGCGGGACGTCATGTCCGGTACGCCAAGAACACCCCGATGGCTAACCTCTTCCTGTCGATGCTCGACCGGATGGGCGCACCGGCGGAGCGCCTCGGCGACAGCACCGGCCGCCTCGATCAGTTGAGCTGAGATCGGAGCCCTACCTGAGGAGGGTAGGGTGATTTCTCCGGAAGTGCCGAGGGCACGTGCGGACCGAGAGGACTCGATCCCTACCGGGAGGTGGGCGGCCCGGAAGGGCCGCAAAGGCGGGTAGCGGCAGTCGGTAGGGACGGTGTCTCACTGTCCATTCCCCGTGCAGATGGGTTGGGCACGTGCGGACCGAGAGGACTCGATCCCTACCGGGAGGTGCGCGGCCCGAAAGGGGCGCGAAGGCGGGTAAGGGTCGGGGGACGCCGGGTCGGGGGACCCGGCCTTCAGGGTGACGTTGCGCGTTGGTGGAGAGCTGTAGGCCCGGTGCCCTCACCGGGCGGTCTGGGCTCGGCTCAGCAGTTCCTTGAACTTCGACTCATCGCAGTGGGCGCGAATGCGCTCGCAGGATATTCATGAATGCGACTTCGCATCCGAAGTCGCCGGGTCGGTCTACGATCCTCGGACACTTGCGAGGACGGCCCGCCACTCCTCGGCGTGGGGGATGTTCTCGTAACCCTTCATTTCAGGGGTGCCGCGAGTGAAATGGACTGCTTTCGGGTCGAGCCCAGCATCCGAATGCCCCTCCAACCAGTTCCAGGTCGGTGGAAGATCCCCGATCAATGAGTCGTCCAACCACTCGAACGCGTGAAGGTTTCGTCCGGGCCGAGTGTTGATCCAGCTCTGAAGGGGCGCATGGGCCGGATGCCGGCAATTCCAAAGCACTAGGCTCGACCAATTCTTGCGCCGGTAGTTGAGCTGCAACTGCCCATCCATCTTGATGCCTTCGGGCGGAGCATACTGATGCTGCACGACTTGCACCGCATACCGCGGATCCGCTAATGCCAGCAGTTCTTGGATGTCCGCCCGCCACAGAAAATCGCAGTCGCAGAACACCGCCCAGGGCGTGGTACTCAAGAGTGGCGTCAAAAAGCGGGTGATGGCGAACTCGGTCGACATGGGCGCTTCTGAAATCACATCCCACAAACGTCCCTCCCTCCGCTCATGGAGCCGCGTGTAAAGGCCCAACCCTCGCAGGTGCGGTTCCAATAGCGGCACCATTTGTGGAACCTCCTGGCAATGGTCGCGAATCGACCTGACACACACCTCGTAGGCGGCCGCCTCCCTAGAATCGAACCCGATGAAGATCTCACTGTTCATAAATACAAAGTCTGAGACGGCCGGAATTGAAGGGATGGGCGCATTCAATCCAATCGAATGACCCGAAGGAGCGAGACCGCCTCCTCGAAAACCTTCTTAGCCGAAATTCGGCCCATCGCTTCCGCACAATGGGGGCAACGCTTGCGTCTCCCGCAGGGCGTTCCGCCGGAAAACAAATTCACATGATGCGCATACCCCGTCTGCGCCGGGGAAATGTAGCCTCCAAAGATCACGATCGCTGCCGTTCCAAACGCTGCAGCCGCATGATGCAGGCCGCCCTCCGGAAGGATCGCCAACCGGGCACGCTCCAGCACGGCGCAGGCCTGACGAAAACTCTTGGTGTTGATGATCTCCGCTCCCGGCAACGGCGGGCAATGTTGGGAGGCAAACTGGGAGACCGGATATCCTTTCGATTGAAGGTGTTCGGACAAGGCACACCAGCGATCCCATCCCCAATCCTTGTTAGGACTCGCCTCCGGCTTGAGCGCGGGCTCCAAAAGAATCCTGCCCTCATATCGACTCCCGACAGCCCGTTCCTCGTCGGTCAAATAAATCTCGCCCAGTGGACAAACCCACTCGCGCCAAACCCATCCCCCGAGCGTCTGAGCTGCGATGTAATCGCGCTGACCCGGAGCATTTACCAATGTCTGCACCTTCCCCCGATAGCCGAGCGCAGCAAACCGTGGATTGTTCTCCCACAAGAGACTCCAACGGGGCCGTCCCCGCTGATCCAACACCCGGATGGGTGCGGCGTTCCTTCTCTGCATGCGGCGCGCCAGACCCGTTACGATGATTTCATCTCCCAAGCCCATAGGTCAAACCGCCGCCTGAAGCGCTCTCCAAGCCACGCCGCTGCGAAACTCGTCCAGGCTCCATTGCTGGCCCGCCAAGGCCGCTGCCCACGCCGCCCGCCCCGGAGGATAGATCGGTGATTCAATCTTGGTGAAATCAGACAGGCCCATCCTGGAAGCCGCACAGTCACGCGCCACAAAGACCGGGACACCTGCCAGCAAGGCCTCGTTGGCCGCAGCGCTGGACCAAGTCACCAACGCCCAGCAGTCTACCAGTGCCTCTTTCAGACTGGCCGCCAACGCCATCTTGTTGCTGCGCCAACCCCGCACCTGAATCGGTCGGTCGGTGTGTCGCCGAATTTCGGCCAGCGCCTGCTCCCAATAGTCTCCGGACTTTCCGGCCACCACCGACATGTAGGTGCTCGACTGCACCGCCACCACCAGGTGACGTCCGGATCTCTTCCAGGGTGCAATCTCCACCCCCAGACTCGCGAACCGTTTCCAATCGGGACGCTCCGTCCCGGTTGCCTGAACCCCGCGGCGCACTGCACGAAACAGTCGCCCGCGAGCGGCATCAAAGTAGGCATTGTCCAAATAGTACCAATCCATTCCCTCACGAACCGCTTGTCGCCACAAATGCTGGGTTGGTTCGGTCACACCAAAAAAGCAGGCAGCTCCTGGATTCAATCGCGCTGGAGGCGGTTGGAACACCCCCCTACCTCCTGCACCTTGGACAAACGCCTCGCAAACCACACGTGCCTTCGCCTTGCCTTTCGCGGCATAGCCGCACATCTGCTTTTGGAATACGCGGGGAACCGCGAGGCCCGCGCTCGGAAATTCATCAATTTCCGGCCGCCAATTTTCCAGCGTGGCATCATAGCCATCGCTGCTGCAAATAACCGGCGGCCACGTGCTCGCCAAATCTCTGCTATTGAGATGGTGAATAGATTCCAAGGATCGTTTTGTGAAAATTGGACTCCCCAGATAAATCTAGGAGCGATCCTATGGATTTTTCTAAAAATCATTGATCTCGCAGCAACTTTCGTGCCAACGCGGCTTGAAACCTCCCTTATTATGTTTATTGATTTTGATTTAATTTTGGAGTGATCAACTTCCAGGCGCTGAGCTGATCGCGCTGAGAATTTCCCGGGCTACGGTGGGGATGAGGTCTCGTTCGGTGGCGTGATCGGTGGTGAAAATTACCAGGATGATGCGTTTGCCGGAGGGGAGTTCTACTAGGGCGGCATCGTGGCGGGTCTGACTTGTCAGGCCACACTTGGACCAGAGCTTCGTGCCGGGCTTCAGTGCAAGTCCGGTGTACCCATGGGCTTGGGCTTCGGGGTCGGTGGCCGGTGCGGTGAAATCTCGGGCCATAAGCTCTAGCATCTGGCGCGATCGGTCGGGGTTGACGCATTGTCCTAACGCCATCTCAAGCACCAGGCGCGCCGTGGCTTCGGTGGTCAGAAAATTGCGCCGGGGCTCAAAGGCGGCGATGGCTTGGCTTTCCCGCCCATACGGGCCTTCGCACCAGGGCTTCTTGCTGGCGTTGATCGCGCTCGGATAACCCATGGAATGGAACCAGCGATTCACCGCGTTGCGCCTTTCCCACCAGGTCTTCAGGTCCGCTTCGGGCAGTTCTGGTCCGCTGGTGGTGCCGGTGAGGAGATCGATGAGGTAGTGGGTGGGCTCGTTGTACGACTCCACGATCATGTCGCGGAGAGCCCGTCGCACCTCGGTCGTATCTTGAATTTTCCGGTCCTCCATCCAGCGATGCACGGCGGCTTGATAGAACAGTTTGATGACGCTCGCCGGGTAGACGGGTTCCGTGCCTCGGACGGAGGCGAAGGTGGGCTTCTGGGGCTCGCTCAAATCGACAGCCGTGACGGCGAGTTGCTGGGCCTGAAGCGGCGGGTTCCAAGTCCGGGCCAAGGTCTTGGCAACGGCGTTATCCACGGAGCGCTGCAAGGCTAGGGAATGCGAGGCCGATGTGTGGCCGGCCAGATCGGGTTCGGCGGCCATCGAGGTCATCCCCAGGCAGGCGAGAGCGATGGCGGCCATGAGGAGTTCAATCGCGTTTCTCATCGGGGCGCTCCAGAAATCGCATGACCGTGTCGCCGTGTCGCATGTCTTTGCGCTCCTTCCAGGTGGCGGGGATCTCCAGCGTGTCGCGCTTGGTGTGGCCCGCCACGAACAGACCGCCGGGTGCCAGAAGTCCGGGCAACACGATGTCGTCGAGCAGCAGTTGGGCGAGGGAGGTCGATCGACGGCCCACGTTCTTCTCGCCGTAGGGAGGGTCGGCGATGATGAGGTCAAATTGGCGTCCGCTTTGAGCCAGTTGGGGAAACACCAAAAACACATCCTGGACGCGTAGAGTTACCGCAGTGACGGGTAATCCTGAGGCGGCAAGATTTTGGCGGAAGAATCGGGCGTGTTTCTCAGACTTCTCGATGCTCACCATTTCCCGGGCGCCGCGGCTCAGGCATTCCAGACCTAGGGCTCCGCTGCCGGCGAACAAGTCCAAGACCCGAGCCCCGTCCAAGAAGGCTCCCAGGCTGTTGAAAACTGCCAGTTTGACCTTGTCGGGCGTGGGGCGGACTCCGAGTCCTTCTGGAACCTTCAATAGTCGGCCTGCAGCCAGTCCTCCGATAATGCGCACGGCATGAGAGTGGGCCTCAGCGCCCAGCCGGCAAGCATCGGTTGAAAGCGCACGGTTGACTCCCTGCGAGATGGGGTAACATTTCAGGAAATGAATAGGTCCCTTATCACCGGCCTGATCCGCGTCGTCGCCCTGGCCGCAACCACCTTCACCATGATCGCATCCACTCCTCTCCAAGAGGTCAAACTCAAGGACATCGACGGCAAGGATACCTCCCTCAAAGCCTACTCCGGTAAGGTGCTGTTGGTGGTCAACGTCGCCTCGCAATGCGGTCTGACCCCGCAGTACAAGCAGTTGGAATCGCTGTACAAGAAGTACCACGGCCAAGGGCTCGAGGTGCTCGGTTTTCCCTGCAATCAGTTCGGGGCCCAGGAGCCCGGCACGGCCGATGAGATTAAGAGCTTCTGCTCGACCAAGTACTCGGTGAGCTTCCCGTTGTTCGCCAAGTTGAACGTCAATCCGCCGGAGCAGCACCCCTTGTACTCGGTGCTCTCGGGCAAGGAGGCAGCGTTCCCGGGCCCGATCGAATGGAACTTTGGTAAGTTCCTCGTGGGTCGTGACGGCAAGGTGCTGCATCGCTTCAGCCCTCGCACTCAGCCCGATGCCACCGAGGTCGTCACAGCCATCGAGGCGGCCTTGAAGGCAAAGTGATTCGTCCTCTCGGGCACTGAGACCGGGGTTCGCTTCATTCAAACTCACCCGCGGGCTAAGGCCCTTTTAAACGAAAAAGCCCGCCGTTAGGCGGGCTTTTGAATTCTTAGGGTACTCTTCGGTTCAGTTCCGGGGCAGGGCGACCACACCGGTGCGGGTGAGGTCGAGAATGCCGAAATCCTTCAACAGCAGCAGGAACTGGTTGATCTTGGTTTCGGCCCCGGTGATTTCGATGACGATGTTGTCGGGTTCCACGTTGACCACCTTGGCGCGGAAGAGTTCGGCCAGTTGGCAGATCTCGGCCCGGTTCTGGCCATTGGCCGACACGCGGACGAGGACCAGTTCTCGGTCGATGTAGTCCGTCTTGCTGTAGTTTACGATCTTAACCGAATCGATGAGCTTCTCGAGCTGCTTGCAGATTTGCTCCACGGTGGCGTCATCCCCTCGGGTGACGATGGTCATCCGGCTGAGGGTGGCATCATGGGTCGGGGCGACATTCAGCGAGTCGATGTTGTAACCGCGGCCGCTGAATAGGCCGGAGACGCGGGTTAGGACGCCGAACTTATTTTCGACGAGCACGGAGATGGTGTGGCGCATGGGATTTTCGCTTTTCACGGTATCGGTATTTCGGTTCGTGGAGGCTGGCCTGGACGCACCGTCTCTGGAAACGGGCCCCGCACAGAACCGAAGCCCGCGATTCTTTGCCGGAGACGCGGGCGACCTGGATTCCAAACAGTCGGCCAGTCCGCGTCAGCCCCGGAGGGTTACACGTACGGCTACCTGTTCACGCTTCGAAATCACGGAGCGACGCTATCGAAGCCCCCAAGCCAGCGGCAACGGCTATTTTCTAGTGAGCGATCTCCGGTGTTCAGGGCTTTGCGG
>CAMDDW010000037.1:0-29351 GCA_945893185.1 Akkermansia muciniphila
CACACACATAGTCAAAATCGTCCAGGAGAACCAAGCTGATCTCCCGGGCGCTACCACTTCGGTGAACCTCGCCGGAAACGGGGTCAGGGAACGATTTCCGATTTTGGATATCTCCAATCTGCCTCCCCCATCCATGCCTGAGTGCTTGAGGAAAGCTCCCCGCGGGATCGAGCAGCACGTTTCCTCACCTCGCCGAAACGTCGTCACCGCTCCGCAGTCCGAGTCGGTCGGTGTTCCACGATTGCCGCAGCGCATTGCTACGATGCACAGGCAAAGCCACCGGCCCCGTTCCCATTTGATTCAAATTCGGAAATCGTTCCCTGACCCCGTCATCGTTCGCAACAATTTCACCGGATGGGTTGGGGCCGTGATCCGGATAGGCGCGGCGCCGGTGATCGTTTCCGAGCTCGGACGCTGGAAACTCTCTGGCAGTTCCGGCACACACATAGTCAAAATCGTCCAGGAGAACCAAGCTGATCTCCCGGGCGCTACCACTTCGGTGAACCTCGCCGGAAACGGGGTCAGGGAACGATTTCCGATTTTGGATGTCTCCAATCTGCCTCCCCCATCCATGCCTGAGTGCTTGAGGAAAGCTCCCCGCGGGATCGAGCAGCACGTTGCCTCACCTTGCCGAAACATTGTCACCTCTCCGCAGTCAGTCCGAGTCGGTCGGTGTTCCACGATTGCCGCAGCGGATTGCTACGATGCACAGGCAAAGCCACCGGCCCCGTTCCCATTTGATTCAAATTCGGAAATCGTTCCCTGACCCCGTCATCGTTCCCTGACCCCGTCATCCTCAGATGCTGCAATCGACCGAAACCCGGCCGATTCGTCCGCCTAACCAAATGCAGATGAATCCGCCCTGGGGCTGGCTCCTGGGTGAAGGAGATCGGCGTTGAATCCCTCAGAAAGACCGCCTACCTTAGCGATATGAGCAGTGCTGTCGTCGCCAGAAAGGTAGTGGTCAACGCACAAGGAACGCCCGTCGAAGTGATCCTGTCCTGGAAATCCTTTCAGCAGATCGCCGAAGCCTTGGGCTGGGATTTGAACGCCGAAGCCAAGGCAGACTTGCGAGCCACGCGTCGCGATCTTGCCAAGCGCGACTCCAAGGCCTTTGTTCCTCTCTCCTCGCTCTGATGTTCCGAATCGTCCTGCACCGTCGGGCGGCGCGTTACTTCGAACGCCTGGACGCTAAGCTGCAAACCCAGCTGAGGGCGAAGTTGGAAGCCGTGGGCCGTGACCCGTTGAAAATGCCCGGCGTCAAAGCCATGGCGGGCGAGTGGAAGGGCTTCTACCGCATTCGTCACGGTGATCTGCGGATCATCTTCACCCTTGAAACCTCGGAACGGACCGTGGTCATCGCGCATCTTGGGCCCCGGGGCGACGCGTACCAGTGAGGGAAAAGGCGGCTTTCAAGACCTCTGCCGAAACCGTGGGCTCTTCATCATGGTCGGTCCGGGTCGCTTTTCTCCTTCAGCCGCCAGAGCCGTCAGTCGCCTTTAAATCGCGATCCTTTCGGTGGTCCTGACATCGACGGCCGCCCTGGCTCGCATCGCCTCCCCAGCCGACACAATCCAGACATCCCCGCAGCCAAGCTTTGACGGCCTCACATGCACGACCTGGATTACCTTGGCTGACCGCGACAAAGCCCTGCGGCGGGGCGAAGTCGGGCCAAAAACTCGCGTCTGGCTTTTTGGGGACAGCGGATCGGGTCAGCCTTGTGTTGGGGCACTGTAAGCTCTGGAATCGCAACGGGTTCGGACGGGTTTGGGTACGAAACCGCGTAGTGTCGGCCCATTTGGTTGAATAGGGATCCAATTGGTGAAGAGGGTGGGGTGAATTTGACCCAAAACGTGACGGTGAGCGGCGGCCTGAGCGCACTATCGACCGTTTGGCGCTATCCCGGTGCCAACTACACCCGCTACGGGGGCGGCGGCCTCAGCTTCGGTCCGGTGGGGCTCAAGGGTACGTCCAGCGGAGGCGGGTCCGGGCAATGGGTCCTTCCTGAGCTTTTAGGCCTGGTATCGGTGGAGCGTCGGGCGTGCTTGGCGGAGTCCTGTGGCCCCCTACCAGACCTAGGCGCTGCGATCGCTGAGGTCTTGCCATTTGAGGATGCTTGACAAGCCGCGATGCGGTGATAGAAAAATTGTATCATGAAAACCGCAACCGTCGCTGACCTTCGAAACAATTTCCGCCGTATTTCCTCTTGGATCGAGCATGGTGAAACCGTGCAAATCATCAAACGTGGACGTGCTTTTGCCTCTCTGACTGGAGTAGCAGCAGGAGCATCGGCTCAGTCATTCCCCAAGCCCGATATCATGGCGCAGCTCAAGGAGGTCTGGGGAGATCGGGTCTTTTCCATGGAAGAGGTGCGAGCCATGAGGGATGCAGAGCTGGCGGAGGACCAAGCGTGATCGCCTATCCTGACACATCATTCCTCTGTGCAATGTTCCGCAACCAAGCGAACTCAGCCGAGGCCGCGAAACACTTCGCGCAAATGCCCGAACCGCTCTACGTAGCATCCCCGCTGTTGTTTAAGTTCCGGCAGGCAACCCGCTGGCAAGCCTTTCTGCACGCAAAGGACCCCACCAAGGGATTCGATCGAACTACGGCTCAGGCGTCATTGGCGAAGTTTAGCGCCAACCTCGCCATGGGAGCTATCGTTGTCGTCCCTGTGGATTGGGCCGATGTGGCCAGCATCGCGGAGCGGCTGTCTGCGCAATACACATGGACCGAAGGCTACCGTGGATTTGACGTGATCCATGTTGCTACCGCGCTGCATCTGGGAGTTGCGGAGTTTTTGAGCTTTGATGGCGGGAAAAGGCCTTGGCTGAAGCTGAAGGACTCCTTGTGCCTTTATGATGTGCCAGCCCCCCAGTGTTCTGCGGATACGATGGGTTCTGGCCCTCCTGTTCAGTCTTGTTTGGGCTTTTCAGTGACGGTGTGAAAACCGGAAACGGGGTCAGGGAAACGGGGTCATGGAATGATTTCTGGTTGTGGATGTCTCCAATCTACCTCACCTCATCCATGCCTGAACGTTCTGGAAAAGCTACCCGCTGACAATCTGCGCCCACCCCTCGATTCGCCGCCATCAACCCTGCGTGACTGAACTTGTAGGTCTGATATCGGGGGAGCTTCGGGCGTGCTTGGCGGAGTCCTGTGGCCCGCTACCAGACCCAGGCACAGCCCGCACCTGTCGTCAAATTTGGAAGGTTCTGGGTTGAATTTAATGCCACACAGGGCAAAATGCCATCATGATTAAGACCCAAGTGCAACTCCCAGATCAGCTCTACTATAAAGCCAAGGCGATCGCCGAGCAGCGGGAATGGTCGCTCGCGGAGGTGGTGCGTCGAGGCATCGAATACATGGCTCTAGCCTATCCGGTGCAAGAGACGGCGGGAGGGTGGGAACTTCCGATCCTCAAAGGAAGCGCCTTTGACCCGAACTTCGACAAATTGGACCTCAAAGCCCTCTCCGAAAACGAAGAACTCATCCGCCATTTAGAATGATCGGCATTGATACTAATCTCCTGCTCTATTCGCTCAATCCTGCTTCAGAATGGCATGGTAGTGCGGTGAGTTTCCTGCGGCAAAACATGGGGGTTCCCTCGGTGCGTGTCGCCATTGCGGATTACGTTTTGGTGGAATTGTATATTCACCTAAGGAACCCAGTGGTCATGGCTCACCCGCTTTCAGCCGTAGCGGCTAGAGATTTAGTGATCTCCTATTGGAAAATACCCAACGTCATGAGAATCGAAAATGCCCCTATCATGGACGCGGTATGGGCGCTGGCTGGGGGCAAGAATTTTGCTCGTCGTCGGATCTTTGATGCTCGGCTTGCACTGACATTGCGTCACAATGGAGTGACCCATTTAGCCACCTCCAATGTGAAGGACTTTCAAGGGTGGGGCTTTGAGAAAGTCTGGAATCCTCTGCTGCTGCCATGATTGCAATGCAGCATGGACGACGATGGCTGGAAGTCTGCCTCCCGAGTCTGCGGATGAATAGGATTACGGACTGCAGAGCAGGCCGGAATAACCGCTGCTGAAGCATAGCGGATTCAAAACGCAGCGAATCGTCTCGGAAAGCCAATCCATGGAGTTGGAAGCCGAGCCAAAGGAACTGCGGGTTAGAGGCCCACCCATTCAGTCTGGCCGACAGCACAGTCTCGTTGCCCCGGAGGGTGGGAGCGTTGCAGTTGCAAATCGGCATCCTTCAATGCCGTGAGCACAGAAGGGAGACGTGCGGGCCGGAGTCGTGGCAATAAACCCACGAACTCCGGCACAGCGCCGTTCAACCGATGGCCCGCTGGGAACCCGAGGCCGCTCGCGCCACCGGCACACGCGCTTTTACCTCTTGGATGAGGCGCTCGACCGTGAGTCCGTGCCTCTGGCGGAGGTAATCAACGCTGGAGGCGTGCTCAATGAACTGGTCGGGCCAGGCCAAGCGATACACCGGCGTCTGGATAGCGGCCTCGCTGAAGCACTCGAGCACAGCGCTGCCGTAACCGCCCATGGCCACATGGTCTTCGAGAGTGGCCACGATGTCGGCAGCTGCACCAAAGAACCGATGCACCTCGGTGTCGAGCGGCTTGAAGTAGCGGGGGTTGATGACCGCCACATCGAAGCCATCGGCGCGCAGTTTCGCTGCGGCTTGGCGGGCGAGCGTGAGCATGGGCCCGAGTCCGAACAGGGCCACCTTCACCGCACCGGGCTTGTTCTCGAACTGCGAGTCTACCTTGGCCTTGCCGATTTCAATCACGGCGGGCTGGTCCTTAATGGGCACACCCTCGGCGTTGCCGCGCGGGTAGCGAATAGCCACCGGATGCGACTGCAGGGTGGCGGTGAACATCATGTCCTGAAGTTCATCCTCGTCGGCCGGAGCCATGCCGATGATCAGCGGCAGGCAGCGCAAGTAGGAGATGTCGAACAACCCGTGGTGGGTCGGACCGTCGTTGGCGCTCAAGCCAGCGCGGTCCATGCAGAAGATCACCGGCAGGTCCTGGAGACAGACATCGTGATGGATGCAGTCATAGGCCCGCTGGAGGAAGGTGCTGTAAATGGCCACCACCGGATGGAAACCCATGGTCGCCATGCCGGCGGCAAAGATGACCGCGTGCTCTTCAGCAATGCCAACGTCGTAATACTGGCCCGGCACTGCCTGCTCCAGTATTTTAAGGCTAGTGCCGCTGGGCATGGCAGCGGTAATGCCGACGACAGATTTGTCCTTCTGGCACAGCTTGACCATCGTGCGACCGAAGACCTCCTGCCACATCGGAGCTGCCCCGTCCTTCGGGGGCGGGGTCTGACCAGTGGCTGCGTCGTAGGCGCCCAACCCGTGGAATTTCTCCGGGTACTTCAGCGCCGCTTCGTAGCCCTTGCCCTTCTGGGTCAGCACATGGATGACCACGGGCTCATTGCAGGTCTTGGCAAACTCTAGGGTGCTCACCAACAACGGGATATTGTGCCCATCGATCGGTCCCAGGTAACGCAGACCGAATTCTTCAAACAACAACGCGCTTCCGTGACCACCACGGCCATCCGCATCGACCGGGTTATTAGCAGGCTCCAAGACGAGCGAGTTGGCGATCCCCTTGAGGGCCTCCTCGGCCTTGGCACCCAGCATGGCCACCTGTTCACCGCGGGGCAACCGCTTGAGCCAGTTGTTGAAATCGCGGGACAACCGGTTGTAGCGGGGGCTGGCCGTGAGTTTACCCAGGTATTCGGCGATGGCACCGACGTTCTTGGCGATGGACCACTCATTGTCATTGAGGATGCCAATGAACTTCTTGGTCGTACACTTGATGTTGTTGAGTGCCTCGAAACTGATGCCGTTGGTCAGGGCCGCATCGCCAAAGATGCAGACGACGTTCTCGTCGGTCTTCTTCTGGTCGCGGGCGGCGCACATGCCCAGGGCGGCCGACAAGGACGTGCCGGCATGGCCGGCCCCGTAGCAGTCGTGTTCGCTCTCCGTCCGGAGGGCGAAGCCGTTGAGACCATCGGTGGTCCGGATGGTCCGGAATCGGTCTTTTCGGCCGGTCAGGATTTTGTGGACATACACTTGGTGACTGACATCCCAGACAAACTTGTCTTTGGGTGTCTCGAAGACCCGGTGCAGGGCGATGGAGAGTTCAACGACGCCGAGGTTGGGGCCTAGGTGCCCGCCACTCTTGGCTAACCCCTGAATCAACTCCTGCCGTACGTCGACGGCCAGCTCAGTCAATTGCTCAGGGGTCAACTTCTTGACGTGCGACGGATGATCCACCATTTCGAGATATCGGCTCATGTTGTTGGGACTACGGACAAAAAACAATTTCCTCAGGCAGTGCCCAAGGAGTCTTCTGAAAGTGGTTGGGTCGTCAGTACGCCCTCGAGGCTTTCCTCCAACTTGCGCACTTTAACTTCGGCTTCACTGAGCCGGTCCTGACACAGCTTGGCCAATGCGGCCCCTTCCTCGAAGCGCTGGATCAGCTGATCCAAAGGCAGATCGTCGGATTCCATCGCCTCGACGATGGACTCCAGCTTCTTCAATGACTCTTCGAATGAAGAGCCATTCTCCGCCGTGGGAGCGGATTTGGCAGCCTTTGACACGGCCGGAAAATGCGTCGAAACACCTCGCTTTGCCTAGCGGTAATTTAGGATCGACTTCCGACAAGGCTCCCAGGCACGCCGCGCCACTGAGCCCCTTGGAGTGATCGGGCCGGTTCTTTGGTGTTCCCCTTTGAGGACATAAGGCGTTTGAATCACTGCGTGCTGAGCACGCTACGGATCAAGAATTTGGCGCTGGTAGCGGACCTCACTTTGGAGCTGCAACCAGGCTTCTGCGCTATCACAGGAGAAACCGGGACCGGCAAGTCGGTCATACTCGGGGCGCTGAACCTCGTGCTCGGACGCCGCGCCGATCGGGGTGCCCTGCGATCCGGGGCTGAGTCGTGCACGGTAGAGGCGGTCTTTGATGTGCAGAACTTGCGAGCCCCCCTACCCCGCTTTCTTGAGGAGCGTGGTCTGGATCCTTGCGAATCTGGGCAACTCGTTCTCAAGCGGACCTTCACAGCCGCGGGCACCAACCGCCAATTCGTCAACGGAAGCCCCACCTCTCTGGCCACTCTGGAAGAGATGGGAGGCTGGCTCATCGATCTCCACGGCCCGCATGACCATCAGTCCCTGCTCCAACCCCGGCTTCAACTCAGCCTGGTGGACGCCTACGGAGGGCTGAATTCCCAACGAGAGTCCTTTGCTGAACAACTGAGCCGGAGGTCGCGCCTTCAACAGGCCAAGGCCGCGCTCATCGTGGACGAGCGCACCTACGCTCAACAAATCGACCTGCTTCGCCATCAGGTCCGGGAGATTTCTGATTCCCGGTTGCGACCCGGTGAGGAAACCGAGCTGGAGGCCGAGCACGGTCGGGCCGCGAACGCAGCGCGACTGCTCGAATTATCGCAAACTGCCCTAGCTACCCTCGGTGAGGCAGACGACGCCACCCTCACCAGCCTTGGCACTGTCGGGCGCTCCCTTCAGGACCTCGCACGGATTGATTCGGGCGCCCAAACCCTGCTGGAGATTCAAGTGCAGGCCGCTGGGTTGATCCGGGAATTGCAGAGCGAACTATCCCGCTACGCCGACCGGATCGATCTGGATCCCCAACGGCTCGCTGAACTCGAGGAGCGCCTGAACCTCCTCCAATCGCTCCAGCGGAAGTACGGGGGCTCGGTCGAAGAAGTTATCGCATTTGGTAACGAGGCCCAACAGCGGTTGGAAGCTCTGGAGAGCCGAGACGCCGAATTGGAACGCCTCAACCGCGAACTTCAGGAGCTGGAGCAAGAGCTTTGCAAACTTGGCAAGTCTCTCTCGGAACGCCGGCACTCTGTACTGTCGGGTTTAAACCGCGCGGCCGAGGGCGAACTGTCCAGCTTAGGTTTCCGGCAGAGCCGCTTCGAGGCCACTCTCACCCACAATCCGGACCCTGCCCATGCCACCGAAACCGGGATGGACCGAATGGAATTCCAATTCGCTCCTAATCCGGGCGAGCCCGCGCGCCCCCTGAGGTCCATCGCCTCCAGTGGTGAGCTCGCCCGGGTCATGCTAGCCCTCAAGACCGTCTTGGCCGATCAGGATGAAGTCCCGGTGCTGGTCTTCGATGAAGTCGATGCGAATGTCGGAGGCGAGACCGCCCACGCAGTCGGCCAGAAGATGGCGACCATCGCCTCGAAACATCAGGTGCTGTGCATCACGCATCTGGCCCCGGTCGCCGCGGCAGCCACGACCCACTATCAGGTGATAAAGGAAGTGCGCGACGGACGCACTGAATCCCTCATCCACACCCTGAATCGAGCTGAGCGCGTGGCTGAACTAGGCCGAATGCTCGGGGGTGGCGCGGCCGCACAGCGGCATGCCCAAGAGCTTTTGGCGCCGCTCTTGCCGCAGCCGGTTTCCTGAAACGCGGCCCCAGAGTTTCCGACCATGTCTCCCATCACCTCGCTGAGCGTCACCCGGTTCAACCTGGCCCTCATCCACTCCTGGGCCATTGCGACCGACGTGCAATTGGGGCGGGTCGCTGGCAAGTCGGAGTATCCGGTCGTGATCGTGGCCTTGAAAGATTCACTGGGCCGCAGCGGAACCGGCGAAGCCTCCCCGTCCAGCCAGTACGGAGAAACTTGGGAGACGGTTGCCCGATTCTTGCAACGGATCGACGCCTCCCGACTTTCCTTCGATGATTTGACGGCTTCCCGGGCCTATCTGGAATCGTTGCCCGATCCGAGCATGCCGGCGCGCTGCGCGGTGGACATCGCCTTGCTCGATGGCGCCGCCCGGGCCGCTCGATTGCCGCTTCACCAATTCCTCGGACTCGGTTTCCCTGCCAATGGAGCGTGTTCCTCCTTCACCATCGGCCTAGACACTCCAGACCGTATGGAGGCCAAGGCCCGAGAAGCAGCCCGGTATCCGATCTTGAAGATGAAGCTGGGGTCACCCACCGACGCGGCCAACTTGGCTGCCGTACGACGGGCAGCCCCGGGCAAGCTCATCCGGGTGGATGCCAATGCGGCGTGGAAAACCCGTGAAGAGGCCCTGGATCGAATCCTCCACCTCGCCGATGACGGCAATATCGAATTCGTGGAGCAACCCATGCCTCCCGATGCTCCTGAAGCCGATGCCCTCTGGCTGAAAGAACGTTCCCCGCTGCCCTTGGTCGGTGACGAATCGTACCAGGACGCGCGGGATGCCGAGCAGTGCGCTCGGTGCTTCCATGGCGTGAATGTGAAGCTGGTTAAGACCGGCGGGGTGACCGCCGCCAAGGAGGCCCTCGAGGCAGCTCGAAAGCTCGGGCTCAAGACGATGCTCGGCTGCATGATCGAGTCTTCGGTGCTCATCAGTGCCGCGGCGCACTTAGCCTCGCTCACCGATTGGCTCGACCTCGACGGCAACGTTCTCATCTCCAACGATCCCTTCGAGGGGGTTCAGAATTCTGACGGATGTATTACCTTCGAAGGCGCTCCGGAGCCCTTTGGATTGCAAACCTCAAGACGCGCCGAGAGCCACGGTCTCCCCCTCGGACCGCTTTAATCTTCCCGGTACGATTTGCTGGTTCGGGCCAAAAAACCAAATCGATAGACCCAACCCCTGGGCCTGATCCAATCGGTCAAGCCCCTCGGACTTAGAGTCCTTTGCCTCAGCCCTCGCGAACGATCTGCCCCACAAAAACAAAACGGGCGGGAATCTCTTTTTGAAGACTCCCGCCCGCCTGAAATGAAACTCTCGGATTCTTAGGCCTGGGCGCCTGCAACCGAAACGCCTCCGACCGGGGCCATCGCGCCCATCGCCGGGCGTTTACCCTTGTGCCACCAAACGACCAGCGCACTGGCAATGTAGATGGAGGAGTAGGTACCGGTGATAATGCCTACCAGGAAGGTGAAGGCGAAGTCGTTGATGGCGCCGCCACCGAAGACGTACAGGGAGATCGTCGCCAAGAACACCGTTCCCGAGGTGATGATCGTACGGCTGAGGGTTTGGTTCAGCGCCCGATCGATGATCTGGTTGAAGGAACCGGCGGCTCCCATCTTCAAATCTTCACGGATACGATCAAAGATCACGATGGTGTCGTTGATCGAGAAACCGATGATGGTCAGGAGTGCCGCGACGAAGGTGGCATTGAACTGACGCCCCTCACCCACGGTTCCGGTCAGACAGTACCAACCGATGGTCATGAGCACGTCGTGCGCCACCGCAACCACGGCGGCGACGGCGAAGCTGAACTCATAGCGGAAGGCGACATAGACCAAGATGCCGAAGAGCGACAGGAACGAAGCGATAACGCCCGACTTCTGGATCTCCTTGCCGATGGTGGCTCCTACCGAGTCCATGCGGACGCGCTCGAACTTGGACTCCGGAAACGCCTTTTTGAGCACTTCTTCGGCCTTCAGACCGGCATCCTTGGCGGCCGTGACTGACAAATAATCGCGCTTGGTCGATCCAGCACCTTCGGTCTGATACTGGATTCGGGTTTCGCCAATGCCGGCCTTTGAAAGGGTCTCGCGAACCTTTTCAGTCTCCACCCGCTGAGAGAAGCGCATTTGCAACTCATCGCCACCGGCGAACTCAATACCGAGCATGTTGTGACCACGAACGAAGACGCCGTAGCCGATGCCCACCACGATCAGCAACCACGAGGCGATGAACGCTGGCTTAGCAAAGTTCAGGAACCGGATGTTGGTGCCCTTGATGATGTGCAACATCGGCAGGGACTTGATGATGTCCTTGGCGAGCAGGAAGTCGAAAATCAACCGGGTGACGACCAAGGCCGTAAACATGGAGACGCACAAACCAACGGTGAGTGCCACGCCGAAGCCCTTGATCGGACCCGTGCCCATGATGATCAAAAGCACCGAGGAGATCAGGGTCGTCAAGTTGGAGTCAAAGATGGTCCCGAAGGCCTTGTCATAACCCGAAGAAACGGCACCGCGCACCGACTTGCCGGCGGCCAACTCTTCACGCATGCGCTCGTAAATAAGAACGTTGGCATCCACCGCCATACCGATGGTCAGCACGATGCCAGCGATACCTGGCAAGGTGAAGGTGACATCCAAGGAGCACATGACTCCGAGCATGATCAAGATGTTGAGGAACAGAGCCACGTTGGCGACGAGTCCGGCCGTCAGGTAGTAGACGATCATGAACGCCGCCACACCACCCACGCCCAACAGCGTGGCCATCTTGCCCGATGCGATGGCGTCGGCACCCAGCGACGGATCTACGCCGCGCTCTTCTTTAACTTCGAGGGGGGCAGCCAACGGGTTCTCCAGCGAAGTGGCCAACTCGAAGGCCTCCTTGTCCGTGAAGGATCCGGTGATCTGACCGTTGCCGCCCAGAATGGCGCCATTGATGCGCGGGGCAGAAACCACTTCGCCGTCGAGGATGATCGCCAAGCGCTCACCGATGGCCGCCTGGGTGATCTCACCGAAGAGTTGCGCACCCTCGGGGCGCAGGCTGAAGCTGACGTAGGGCGAACCAGTGGCCGGATCGTGCCCGACACCCGCTCCCTCGACGTGCTTACCCGAGAGACCGCGCTCGGAAGCCCGCTTGACCAAGATCGGCTGAGGAACGCGTTGACCCGGAGTACCGCTGGGAACCATTTCATACATCCGGACATATCCCGGAGGAACCACGCCACGGGACAATTGACCTTCGCTGTCGGGGTGCACCATGCGGAATTCGAGGAAGGCCGCCTTCTGGATCTGCGCCTTGGCCTGCAGCTTGTCGGACTCGCTCAAGCCCGGAAGCTGTACCAAGATGCGGCCGCCGCCGGCCGGGGCGATCACCGGCTCGGACACACCAAAGCGATCCACACGGCGGCGGAGCACCTCGACGGCCTGTTCGGCGATGAAGTCGGCATTCATCATGACGCCTGCATTGGTCTGAGCGCGGCTCATGTCCATCTCGAGCAGGAACTGCGTGCCACCCTGTAAATCGAGACCGAGTCGGAATTGGCCAGCAGCCGACCGCTGAACTCGGTTGAGGATCCCTCGGGTCACATCGCGTTCGACCGCAGCATTAATGTAATTGCTCGGGAAGAACGGCCGGATGTCGTTGGTGCTAATCGCGACCAACAAGTTCGAGTAGGTGATCCCCGGCGTTCGATCCATGTTGGACGTGTCCAACTGCTGAGCCTTTTTGACGATCTCATCGAACGTCTTGTTGGGGGTCGAGGACTGTTGCTCGAAGGCCTCAATGAGGTTTTTCGAGGTAGGCGGGTAGATCTCGCTCACTGACCAGGCTACGACGAGCAGAATCAGGACGAGTTTCCAGAGATGACTACGGTTCATGAGAAAACGTTTTAGGAGGCCGATGTGCCGGACACCACCTCACCGATGGCAGCCTTGGTGATCTCGAGCTTGGATTCACCCGAGCGAATGGTGACCGAGTTGTCCTTGATGCCCACCACGATGCCGACGATGCCAGACGAAGTGGTGACTTTATCGCCCGCCGTCAGCTCGTTGAGCATCTTCGACTGCTCCTTGGCCCGCTTCTGTTGGGGGCGAATGAGCATGACATAAAAAATGATGCCGAAGAACACCATCATGCCAACCTGCATGAACATGGCTTTCTTTTGATCTTCTGGTGAGCCGCCCGCGGCAGGTCCGCCCAGGGCCAGCATGGCGACGTATGAATTGGACAACATGGGTTGCAAAGTAAGGTGGGGAGACTACGGAGGGCTTGAATCTTGGCAAGCGCCCGTTCCATGACTCTTCGTAGGGAGTTTTTAAGGGTGCCCAGCGAAATAACATTTTTCTCACGGGTGGCCGTAAGCCCGTTCTCGGCATTTCCTAAAAAAACCGCCAAACTCGTCTCGTGAAATTGTCGGAACTGCACCTGGGCCAACGCGTCATCCACCCTCAACTCGGTGAGGGAGTGGTCAAAGCCATCAATGAATTTGCCGCTGAGGTTCTCTTTCTGGAGGGTCGAAAACCCATCGAACCAGAAACCAGCGGCCTGACCGCCGCCGAAGCTCAGGCAAGCCTTTCGGGGATGCCCATGCCCCTAGAATCCTTGATCAACCAGGTCGTCGATGCGGCGGTGAATCGCTTGGGGATCGAGCGGCCCGATGGTTCAGTTCACGAATTGGCCTCGCGCTGGAAGACCGGCAAATTGATCCTGCAACCCTCCGATCCGTCCCTGCAGTCCAAGGAGGTGGAGCTGGATTTGTTTTTCCACAAGCTGGTCCTGATGCGCAATCAGCTGCGTATCCTCGAACAAAAGGTCAATTCGAGCGAGGCCCTCACTTCGGCTGAAAAGTTCGACTGGCAGCAATACATTACCCGCTGCCATGGCTCGATGACCACCTTCAACCTGCTCTTCAAAGACAAAGAATCGAACTTCTGAAAATCTTGGTTAACGCCAAGAACTGCAGTGCAGTTCTTGGCAGGGACTGTCGATCGGTCATGATCGGAACATGACCCCGACCACTGGAATCCGCCCGCCTCGCGAGCTGCACCCTTCAGACGGGTTTACGCTCATCGAACTACTGGTGGTGGTGGCCATTATCGCCATCTTAGCCGGATTGCTCCTACCGACCCTTGGCCAGGCCAAAGAGAGCGCCCGACGCATCCAGTGCACCGGCAATTTAAAACAATTGAACCTCGCCTGGCAGTTGTACGCCCAGGACAACGGGGATCGGATGGTTCCAAACGGGACGGATGTCGCCGTTCGAACCACCCCTCTTTGGGTCGCTGGCAATAGTCATCAGGGCGGCCTGTTCGCTTTCACCAACCGGGTCCTGCTGTTGGATCGTCGATATTCAGCCTTCTCCCCCATCATTTCCGACGCGGCGATCTACAAGTGCCCCAGCGATCGCGGCATCGCTGTTGGACGGCACCAGTTCGTCCGAAGCTATGCCCTGAATAGTTACCTCAACAATATTGCCCCTTCCGGCCCCCTCAGTGCGGCCCATGTCCGCTTCTCGACCCTAGCTGACCTCCAACGAGCCAATCCCTCCAGCATCCTAACCTTCTTGGATGTTGATTGGCCGAGCCTCTGCATGCCGGAGTTTCGATTCGAGATGGGGCGTTCCTCCTACTTTCATCGACCAGGTTCTTATCACAACCGGAGCGGCGTGCTGGGGATGGCCGACGGACATGTCGAATCCCGTCGTTGGCGCGACCCTTCGCTCCGCCCCAACAACACCAAGGACAACCGCCATGGCACCACCGCCCGCCTCCCGACCGATGTGCAATGGCTTCAAGAGCGAGCCACAATTCCCATTCGCTAGCCAGTGGGAGAAATAGCCCTCCCCCGCAGCCTCCCCTCGCCTCTCGAGGTGAGATGCACCTCTCGGTCCCGATGCGGAGATTCGACGAGGCTTGCCATTTTTGGGTTTCCACCAAGACTCTGAAACAGCCATTCCCCTACTCAACGCTCCGACGCCATGCACCTTGCGACGCTCGACTGGATCATCATCGCTGCTACATTTATTCTCTATCTGGCCATTGGGCTCTTCGTCGGCAAATCGGCGGGCAAAGACTATGAGAGCTATTTCCTGAGCGGACGAACCATGCCGTGGTGGCTCTTGGGAACTTCGATGGTGGCGACAACCTTCGCCACCGACACCCCCAACTTGGTGGCGGGAATCGTACGGCGGGACGGGGTCTTCGGGAACTGGGTCTGGTGGGCCCTGCTGCTCACCGGAACCACCACCGTGTTCCTCTTCGCCAAGCTCTGGCGGCGGAGCGGCATGATGACCGACATCGAGTTCTACGAGCTCCGCTATTCGGGTCGCCAAGCGGCTTTTCTGCGGGGCTTCCGTGCCGTCTATCTGGGCATCTTCTTTAATATCCTGGTCATGGCCAATGTCTCACTGGCGGCCATCAAGATCGGCGGGGTGATGTTCGGCCTCGATCCGGTCATAACGATCGCCGTCGCCTCAGTGGTCACCGTGGCCTACAGCATGATCGGTGGACTCACTGGGGTGCTGCTCACCGACTTGGTGCAGTTCATCATCGCGATGGTGGGCGCTATCTGGGCGGCGGTGCATGTCGTGGGGCTCCCCCAGGTCGGTGGTTTGGGCAAGCTCCTGTCGGATCCCCGCGTTCAAGCCAAGATGGACATCGTCCCCAATATGGCAACCACACCCCACGATGTGGTCATGACGGTCTTCTTGATCCCGCTTCTGGTGACCTGGTGGAGTGCGTATTATCCAGGGGCCGAACCCGGCGGCGGTGGCTATGTGGCCCAGCGACTCTTGGCGGCTAAAAATGAAAAACACGCACTGGGCGCCTGCCTGTTCTTCAACGTGATGCACTACGCGCTTCGCCCCTGGCCGTGGATCTTGGTAGCACTGGCTTCGCTGGTGGTCTTCCCGGATGTGGCTTCGCTTCAAGCCCGCTTCCCACACCTCGATCCCAAAATCGTTCAAGATGACCTAGCCTATCCGGCCATGCTCACCTTTCTGCCCCAAGGCCTGATGGGCATCATGGTTGCATCGCTGGCCGCCGCGTACATGAGCACCATGTCCACCCAGGTAAACTACGGGTCTTCGATTGTGGTGAGTGACCTCTACCTGCGGTTCATCAACCCCAAAGCCACCGACTCGCAGCAAGTCTGGCTGGGACGGATCGTGACGATGGTGCTGATGTTCGCCTCCTGCTGGTTCGCTCTTCAAATGAAGGACGCCTTGTCCAACTTCAACCTCATGATGCAAATCGGTGCGGGAACGGGATTGGTCCTCATTCTTCGGTGGTTCTGGTGGCGCATCAATGCCGCGGCGGAGATCGCAGCAATGACGCTCTCCTTTGGCATGGCGCTCTTCTGGCACTTTTCGACCATCGGCCACAATATCCCCGCTTGGGAACAGATGGTGATCGGCGTGGCCGTTACCACTGTAGGTTCGCTGCTGGTCGCACTGCTGACGGGCCCGACCGAGACAGAGAAACTTCGCGAGTTCTATTCCCGGGTGCAGCCCGGCGGGGCGGGATGGACCCCCATCCTAGAACGCGCTGAGCATGAGCGTATCCAGATCCAAGACACCGGGCTGAGCAAAGACTCCGACCTCGGTATCGGCATCGTCTGCTCGATCCTCGCTTCAGTTGGTATTTGGGCGCTGATCTTCGCCGGCGGCTGGGCCATTTACGGACGCTGGGGACAGGCGGGCGGGGCATTGGCGGTGACGCTGGTCTGCGCGGCCTTTTTACCCTCCTGCATTGGAAAACTGCGGATCCGCGAGTGAATACAGCCCCGCGGGCCTAGCAGGCTCCCAAGTCCCGCTCAGTAAAACGGCAAACAACGTAGGGTTGGGAGCATCTAAAGTTGCTCCGTCGCCGCCGCGTCCACCATTATGGGCCCGCCGTGATGACTGAATCGGTCCAGTTTATGGCAACCCAAATCCATGGCTGGACTCTCCATGTCACCCTCGCCGGGCACCCGTATCGTCCGACACGCCGGAGATTTGCTGACATTCATTCTCACGGCGCCCAACGGGCACATTGGCGACGGGTGGCAGGCCCGGCTGCGCACGAATCTGGGGAGGGCCGAGCGAGTCCGTGACGAAATCCTTCAATCCCACTTTGAAAAATTGCCCCTGGCCGGTGCGGCCTGGCGGGACTTGCCGCTGCAACTCACTCCTGAGGGCCAGTGGTCTGTCACCTTGCCACTGACCGAGGTGGGCTATTTCAAGGCCAAGGCCTACGCGATCGATCCGAAAGGCTTCCAGTACTGGACGGAAGGTCCGGACGTAGGCATCAGCATCCACCCAGCTTGGACACGCACCGCTAACACGGTGTATTGCGCGTTCCCTCGCATGTTTGGCGAATGGTCGAAGCACCGACTCTCCACCGCCGAAGATCACAACACCCCGATCCTGAAAGCGCTGGATCAGGAAGGCTTCACCGTGATCCCTCCCAGCGGGACGCTGCGGTCGCTCATCCAAGAACTGCCGCACATCATCGACCAGCTCGGATGCCGGATCTTGCACTTGCTACCGGTAAGCCCGACACCCACCACGTTCGCTCGGTTCGGTCGCTACGGTTCGCCCTATGCGCTGCAGCACCTGACCCAGATTGATCCAGCGCTGGTCGAGTTTGATCGACGCACCACCGGCGTGGACCAATTCCGGGAACTGGCAATCGAGATACATTCGCGGGGAGCACGACTCATGCTCGACTTGGTCATCAACCACACGGGTTGGGGCAGCGCCGAATGGGAGGAGCATCCGGAGTGGTTCGTTCGCAAGCACGATGGCGAGTTCGAAAGTCCGGGAGCCTGGAACGTGGTCTGGGAAGACCTGGTCGAGATGGATCAGCGTCACGTCGCTCTGTGGGATTACTTGGCCAATGCCTTCCTCATCTGGTGCCGTCGAGGGGTCGATGGTTTCCGCTGCGACGCCGGATACAAAATACCTCCCCATGTGTGGCAGTTCATTACCGCCAAGGTGCGTCGTGAATTTCCAAATACCGTATTTCTGTTGGAGGGACTGGGCGGACCCTGGGAGGCCACTGAGTCATGCCTCGCCGAGGGCGGGATGCAATGGGCGTACAGCGAACTCTTCCAGAACCAAGGATCTTTAGGGATCAGCGCTTATCTAGATCACCATTTCCAAGCCAGTGCCCGTTCTGGAATTCTGGTGCACTACAGCGAGACCCATGACAATTCCCGACTGGCGGCCAACGGCGGTGTGCCGGGCCAACCGGCCACCCCAGAGGGACGTCGTTGGTCACTCTTCCGCAATAGCCTCGCGGCCCTGACTTCCATCCAAGGCGGCTTTGGGTTCACCGCCGGGGTCGAATGGTGTGCCACCGAGCAAATCAACGTGCACAGCAGCCGGGGCTTGGCTTGGGGATCGCCCCATTCGTTGGTCCCCGAACTGTCTGCGTTAAATCGACTCATCAGCAACCACCCGTGCTTCTTCGATGGCGCTTCGTTGCAGCGAATCAGCGAACCTCCATCTAAGGTGTATGCCCTACGGCGCGATTCGGCCGAGGGGCTCGATCGTGTCCTCGTGCTGGTGAACACGGAATTCGAGGAGGAGCGCTCCATCGAACTCGATGGGGCTCTCTGGGAGGAGCTCGGGCAACCGACCTTCGATTTAGTGGGTCATCTGCCCGCCCCGCGGTGGCAGGAGTTGGCTCCGTTGCCCGGGCATCCGAGTCGCCGAATTCAGATTACCCTCGCTCCGGGAGCCACCCATTGCTTGGCCTCTTCGATCACTCCGCTGGGCCTTTCTGGGGATGTCTACCGCGACACCCGTCGGCGCGCCGACTGGGCCGCCGTATGCCGAGGCCGCGTGAGCCGTGGAATCCTCGGCTGTTCATCCAATTGGAAACAGGAGGCCGCCTGGGTCTCGCACGATCCCGTGGGATTCCTCACTGCTGCGGCGCACGACGAATCCTGTCTGGTGGACACTTCAGAGACCTACCGCCCGGTCATCGTCTGGCAGGTTCAAGATCGCAAACGCATCACACTCGTTCCCCCGGGGCATTGGTTGCTTATCCGCGACACTCACCCGTTCCGCGTCCGAGTTTGTCCTCAACCTCAAGGTCTCGAATACAACGAGGAATCCATCCCCATTGAAGAGGGTCACATCGCTGCGATTCCTCCCCAAAAACACCGAGGAGACGTCCTCCTTGAGCTGGAGCGGTACGCCCCCACCGATCCTCGAGTCCGCGCCACCCTGAGGTATCTGGATACTGTTCCATCCGATTTACCATCGGTACCCTCAGACCCCCAGAACACCACCGTCTTGTTGACCAATGGCCGGGGCGGCATGGCCCGGATCTGCCTTGATCTGGGTCGAATCCATTCCAAATACGACTGCCTCCTCGGTGCGAACCTCCACCCGGAGGTGCCTGTCGATCGTCACGTCTTAGCCAAGCGCATCCGCGTCTGGATTAATGCCGATGGATTCATCTCGCCCCTAGACGCCTCGAATTTGGTGACTGTCGAGACTGCAGCCCCCACGCATTGGCGCTTCATCGCTAATGCGGGCGACGGTCGCAGTGTCGAGATCCGGGTCGTGGCCGACATGCTGGAAGGAAAAAATATCACGGTCTTCCAGTTCAACCGACCGGCCATGGCGAGCCACGACTCGCGCTTCGGAAAACCCCTACCTCCCTCGTTCGATGTCCGCCTAGTGGTCCGGGTAGATTTGGAAGACCGAAACTTCCACTGGGAAACTCGCCTGAATCCCGACAGCGAATCCCACTTTATCCGGGCAACACGGATCGTGTCTCCGACCCCGGGTAAGGCCACGCCGGCCGGCACCGCTGAAGGATTTTTCTTCGAACCGGATCCTTCCAGAAGTCTGCGAGTCACCGTCAACCCAGGGCATTTCCATCCCGCGGTGGAATGGTGCCGGGACATTCCGCATCCGGTGGAATCTAGCCGGGGCATGAATGGTTCTGGCGATGCCTACAGCCCAGGATGGTTTGAGATTCCCCTGAATCCTGGCGATTGCTCCACCCTCACCGTCTCTGCCGAAGCCGCTGAGATTTCCGACGAGGAGGTGTCGGGGTTCATCCAACGTCGTCAGGAACTGTCGAAGGGCACGACCGCCGGTCCCTGCGAACTCCTGCTGCGACGGGCCATCGACAGTTTCGTCGTCCGACGCGCCGATTCAGTCACCGTTATCGCGGGTTATCCGTGGTTCCTCGATTGGGGCCGAGATTCGCTCATTGCCGCCCGCGGACTCATCACGGCCGAACGCTTCACTGAAGTGCGCCAGTTGCTCGTCACCTTTGGTCGCTTCGAAGAGGCCGGTACCCTTCCCAATTCTATCCATGGCGAGAATGCCTCCAACCGGGAGACCAGCGATGCGTCGCTCTGGTACGGCATCGTTGTTGAAGAATTGGCCAAAGCCGACCCACAGGGACCGGAATCCGTCTTCGGACTGAGCACCGGCGACCGACAAGGACGGACGGTGCGAGACGTCCTGCGTTCCATTGCTTCAGGCTACCTCGCAGGAACCCCGCAGGGCATCCGCGTCGACCCGGACAGTGCGCTCGTCTGGAGTCCCAGTCACTTTACCTGGATGGACACCAATCATCCTGCCGGAACGCCCCGTCAGGGGTATCCGGTCGAGATCCAGGTGCTGTGGATCCGCCTTCTCCGATTGCTCGATCGCTTGGGGTGCCCTCCAGCCCAGTCCGCCGAGGCATGGGGCGTCTTGGCAACACGGGCCGAGATTTCCTTCCACCAACTTTTCTGGATTGAGGAGTTGGGCTGGTTCGCTGATTGCCTCCACGGACACCAAGATCACCCCGCCGCGCGTGCGGTGCGCGACAACGCCCTGCGCAGCAACGCGCTCCTGGCTATCGCCCTGGATCTGGTCGATGGGCCCAAGGCCCGGCGCACCGTGCAGGCGGCCCAGCGCTACTTAGTGGTCCCGGGAGCGCTTCGATCTCTTGCCCCGTTGCCGGTCCATCCGCCGTTGGCCGTCTGGCACCACGGACAACTCCTAAACCACCCCGACGAACCCTACTGGGGCTCCTACGAAGGAGACGAAGACACGCGGCGCAAACCCGCCTACCACAATGGCACCGCCTGGGTCTGGACCTTCCCGAGTTTCTGCGAAGCGGTCGTAAAGGCCTATGACAAGAGTCCCGCAGCCATCGAGGCGGCCCGCGCCTACCTCACCAGTGTGGATACCTATCTGCAGCAGGGTTGTGTGGGCCAGTTGCCTGAAATCCTCGATGGCGACGCTCCCCACCTGCCCCGCGGCTGTGATGCCCAGGCCTGGAGCGTCACCGAAGTGCTTCGGGTCTGGCGCTGGCTCAATTGCCTGACGCCCACCACACCCGAGTAATCTGGAGCCCAACGTGCGGGTTCGGGACGAGCACGCTCCGGATTCTAAAGATCCTGAAGATCCTAACGATCCTGCGGAGCGAAATATCCGGGCTAAATCCTTCCCGAGGCCCTTGACCCTCTCCTAAGCTTTACCCTGCACATGCGATCGAGCTCGGCATTCGACAAACTTTTGGAGCGGTTAGTAGGAGGCCTGCTACTTTTCTCGGTGGCGTGGCTCACCTTCTGGTTTGCCGGGGTGAATCCGCGGGAATCGAGTATCAGCTTTGCAGCCATTGGCATGGCCTGGATCGTCTGGACTCTTCGGATGTGGGTCGAACCCACCCATCGCTTTCTAATGCCGCCGGTCACCTGGGCGGTGGCCATCTTTTTCGGCTATGCCGCCTGGAAATGCCATTCGGCCAGCGTGCCCTATTGGGCGCTCCAAGAAGTGTTCCTGATCGGAGTCTATGCCGTGGCCTTCTTTACCAGTCTGCACAACCTCCATCGTCAGGAGACTTCGGGGTGGGTGGTAAATGGCCTTCTGCTTATCGGACTTCTTTCCTCGGCCTACGCCATCGTTCAGTTCACCCAAAATTCGCAGAGAGTCCTCTGGGAGACCCAACCCTTGGTTTACTACAAGCGGTACGGAGCCACCTTCGTCAACCCGAACCACCTCGCTGCGTTCCTGCTCATGCTCATGCCGCTGGGCCTTTCCCACGCCTTTTTGGGTCGGGGAAGTGTCGTGCAACGAATCCTCGCTGGATATGCAGCCCTAGTGATGCTCGGAGGCATTGCTGTGACCATGTCCCGGGGTGGCTGGCTCGGAGCCACCGCCGCCATTGCCGTCTTCTCTCTGTGGCTGCTCCGCCGTCCCCAGTATCGGATCCCAGTGGCAGCTCTCATGGCGGTGCTCTGCATCGGTTCAGTTACCTTTCTTCTTCAGTCGGAAAAAGCCCGTGCCCGAATCGATGCGCTGACGGCCTCCGGCAAAAAGGACAGCGGACTCTTCCGTGCCTGGATTTGGAAACCCGCCGTGCAAATGTGGTCCGACCATCGCTGGCAAGGAGTCGGCCCTGGGCAATTCGATACTCGCTTCCCTGCCTACCGGACACCGACGACACCGCTAAGCCCTCAGCACGTCCACAATGAATACCTCGAGCTGCTGGTCGAGTACGGCATCGCCGGTGCCAGCATCGTTGGTTTGGGTCTCGCCGCCTTCGGATACGGCCTTTACCGCACCTCACGGCATGTCGAACGGGGCTCCTCCGACTTGGGGGTCAAGCAAAGCAACCGCACGGCGTTCTTCGCCGGGAGCGTGGCTGGCCTAAGCGGATTGGCTGTGCATTGTCTCTTCGACTTCAACCTGCATATCCCAGCCATTGGGGTGACGGCTTCGGTGCTTGCCGGCATCGTCGTCTCCAACACCCGATTCGCCACGGAACGGTTCTGGGTCAAGTCCTACCTCCCCCTGCGACTGGCGGCCACGGCCGTCATGGGCGGCCTGCTTTTTTGGATGATTCCGCTGGGAGTCAGCGCCGCGCGCGAAGACCTCCACCTCAAGCGCGCTGAGCGTCAACCCAGCGTCGATGAGCATTTTTTCGAAGAATTGGCACTGGCAGCAACCTTGGCACCCGGCAATCCCATGACGCCGTATTGGTACGGCGAGGAAAAACGTCGCCTCAGTTGGCAGGGTTTGCCCGGTTGGGAAAAGCAGGCCCAAGAAGCGCTCCGCTGGTTGGAGGCTTCGGCCCGATTGGACCCATACAACGCCCGGACCCGGGTGGCCATCGGGCTTTGCCATCAATGGCTTGGCGATCTGAAGTCGGCTTCCGAAGCCTTCGAGTCGGCACTGAAGCTGGGGCCCAACGACGTCGCCGTGCTCAACGCCCTCACTTGGAACCTAATTGTCCGAGGGGATTCGGACCGGGCCCGGTTGCTAGTCGAGCAGTCGTTGGTGCTTAATCCCTGGGACAATTGGGAAGCGCGCTCCTATGCCCAGCGCCTCAAGACAACGACTCCCTGAATCATCGCCAACAACTCCAGAGCATTCCTGATTTCCGTATTGGCATCAGTGCAGCGACAAAACACGCTTGGGTAATGAGTTCGGCTGCCAAGACTGGCGAAAAAAACACCCTCTACCGCGACATCACGGTCCAGAATCGGCAGGGGATCCATGCCCGTCCGTCGGCTTCCTTCGTGAAGCTGGCAAGCCAGTTCAACTGCGATGTGTTCATCGAAAAGGACGGTGAGACGATTAACGGCAAGAGCATTATGGGTCTACTCATGCTGGCCGCCGGACCCGGAAGCAAGCTGAGGATCGTTTGCACAGGGTCCGACTGCCAAATCGCACTGACCCAACTGTGTGCGCTGGTCGATGCCAAGTTCGGCGAGGACTAACCCTTTCTCCTCGAAACTCTAACTCCTCGGCCTTCACCCATGTCCGACTTCAAGATCCAGTACGTCGCCAATCTGGCCCGTTTGGCGCTCACTCCCGATGAGGAAGAACGCCTGAGTGGCCAACTGAACAACATCCTGGGCTACATCGAGAAGCTCAAGGAAGTGGATGTATCCCAAGTGGAACCCACGGCTCATGCATTTCCGCTCGTGAATGTGATGCGGCCGGATGTCGTCACCGGCTCGCTGCCTCATGACGAGGCTCTGCGCAATGCCCCCTCCAAGGCGGGTGGTTTGTTCGTTGTCCCCAAGGTGGTCGAATAGTGGGGTTTCAGGTCCGTGGCAGCCAAGGTCCGTGGCAGCCAATTGCTGGCGACGACTGAATGAGTCGACCCCGGCCCGATTCGGCACCGACGACTTCAGTTTCCTTGCCTCGCAGCCCGGGTCCTTCCATCGTGGCTCATGGCAGACGCGAGCCCAGCCCACGAGGTCGATTCACAGTTCTACCAACCGGCCTCCCGGTTCTTCCCATCCCACAGCAACACGGCCCTCACCTACGACGACGTCACGCTGGCTACCCTCTACACAGAGATTCTCCCCAAGGAGAGCCAGATAGATACCCGACTGGCCGAGGGGCTTCATCTCAACATCCCGCTGGTGTCCGCCGACATGGACACCGTCACCGAGGCACGCATGGCTATCGCCATGGCGCTGAACGGTGGGCTCGGACTCATCCACTACAACATGCCCGAGAAAGAGCAACTCTCGGAAGTGTCACGCGTGAAGAACCATGTCCATGGCCTTATCCAGGACCCCATCCGCGTCCACCCCGAGCAGCACATCGGCGATGTTCTGGAACTCATCGAAAAGAAGCGCTTCAGCTTCAGCACTTTCCCTGTCGTCGATGCCACCGGAACACTGCTGGGTCTTCTCCCGGGGCATGTGGTCAAGCCACGCTACGCCCACCGCAAGGTCTCCGAGGCCCTCACGCCGCGGGCCCAGGTCCGCACCATCTCTGAGCGCGAACTCGGATCAGATCCCATCGCCCGCGCCGACCGCTTCTTCACCGAGAACTTGGGCATTCACAAGCTGCTGGTGGTGGACGATCAGGACCGACTCCAGGGGTTGTTTACTCTCAGCGACATCGAGCGGATTACCCAAGAGACCGGAGCGGCACTAAAGCCGGCCCGCGATTCGACATTCCGACTTCTCTGCGGTGCGGCCATTTCCACGGTCCGTCACAAGGATGGCAGCATCGACCGCGACCGGGTCATCGGACATGTTGGTGCGCTCATCGACCGCGGTGTGGATTGCGTGGCCGTCTCCACAGCACACGGACACAGCCGAGGGGTCGGCGAGGTGGTAAAAATGGTGCGCGACGCGTTCGCCCGCTTGCCAATTATCGCGGGCAACGTCACCAGCGCTGCGGGAGTCGAATTCCTGGCCTCCAACGGAGCCAACGTCATCAAGGTGGGTCAGGGACCCGGATCCATTTGCACCACACGGGTCGTGGCAGGGGTCGGAATTCCTCAGCTCACGGCCCTCTACATCACCTCCCGAGCCGCCGCCACCTGCGGCGTGACCTTGTTGGCCGATGGCGGAATCACCAAGTCCGGCGACGTCGTCAAGGCACTGACCTTGGCCCAGGGTGTCATTTGCGGCGGTCTGTTTGCCGGATGCCCGGAGGCACCCGGACAAATCGTCGAGATCAACGGAAAGCTCTACAAGCAGTACCGTGGCATGGGCAGCCATGCGGCCATGAAGGCCGGATCCGCGGCCCGCTACGGTCACAGTGCCGACAACACCCGCAAGGCCGCCGCAGAAGGAATCGAAGCACTGAAGGAGGTCGCTGCTTCGCTGGATTCTGTCGTCGGTCAACTCATCGGAGGCATCCAGTCCGGCATGGGCTACTTGGGGGCGATCAATTTGGCCAGCCTGAGAGATCGGGCACGGTACATTCAAGTGAGCCCCGCCGGCCAGAAAGAGGCCTCACCGCATGACGTCATTGAGGTCAAAACCTCCAGTGGCTCCGGCGACAAGGCCTGAGCATGATCGTCTTGCCCACCCCTGCCGGCATCCACGCCGAGATCGAGGCGCTGGCTCCGGACGTCTTCCGCCTCCGTCTAGGGCTCATCGAAGCCCCTGAGCCACCGGAGTCGGCAGCACTCATCGAACCGAACTGGGAGATCCCGGAAACCGCCGCCCAACGCAGGGGCGGCCGATCGTGTCTGGCCACCGAGTGCGGCGTGTTTTCGTGGGATCGCCGGGGCGCTTGGCAATTGAGTGATGCTCAGGGGTTCGAGGTTTTCTCAGCCGGGCTTGGCGCCACCGGCTTTTCGGCCGACGGAGCCCCAGAACTGACACTGGACCTCATCGAGCACGAGTCGCTCTTCGGTCTTGGAGAGGTCACGGGCCCCCTCGATCGCCGCGGGTCCGTGCGCGAGTTCTGGAACATCGATGTCCTGGGCCATGCTCCAGCGATCCACCCGGCCCTGGCCTCGTTGTATGTGTCCATTCCCCTCGCCCTGTCACTGCGGCACGGGCGGGCGGCCGGTCTATTTTGGGACAATTCCAGCCGACAGCATTGGGATCTCGGATCGTCCCATCCAGACAAATGGCGATTGCGAGCCGATTCTGGAGACATCGATCTTCATCTCTTTTTAGGCCCTACCGTAGAGGCGGTACTTCAGCGCTATGCGCAACGGACGGGCACCATGCCCCTACCCCCAGAGTGGGCCCTAGGCTATCACCAATCCCGCTACAGCTACGAGACCCAAGCGCGAGTCGAGGCCGTGGCTCGGGAGTTCCGGCGCCGGGACCTGCCCTGTGATGCCCTCTACCTCGACATCCACCACATGGATGCCTACCGCGTGTTCACCGTGGGGCCAGGGTTCCCCCAGTTGGCCTCGATGACCCGGAAGCTCCGACGTCAAGGCATTCGCACTGTGGCCATCACCGATCCCGCGGTGAAAGACGATCCCGACTTTCCAGTCTTCCAACGCGGAATGCAGCGAGAGGCCTTTGTGCGGGAGGCCGACGGGAAAACAGATTATCAGGGCGAAGTGTGGCCGGGCATCGCTCGGTTTCCAGACTTTCTAAAACCCGAAGTCCGGACCTGGTGGGGAGAGGAGCAACGCTCGCTGCTCGATCAAGGCATCGCGGGTATTTGGAATGACATGAACGAGCCGGCCAACTTTGCCCGGCCCGACAAGACGCTGCCCCCCGATGCGCTGCACCGCACGGATTCGGGGCCGCAACCCCATGCTGCCGTCCACAATCTTTACGGGCAGGCCATGGCACAGGCTTCCCGTGAAGGTCTCCTAAGCCATCGGCCCGACGAGCGTCCCTTCGTGGTCACCCGAGCGGGCTATGCAGGCATCCAGCGGCACGCCATCGTCTGGACCGGAGACACCTCTTCCCACTGGGATCACCTCCGCGACGCGGTGCCCATGCTCCTGAACCTCTCGCTCAGCGGAGTCCCGTTCTGTGGCGGCGATGTTGGAGGATTTCTGGGCAACGCCACGCCGGAGCTCTTCGTCCGTTGGCTTCAGTTTGCTGCCTTCACGCCCTTTTTTCGCAACCACAGCAACCTGGGGACCCGGGATCAAGAACCCTGGGCCTTCGGTCCGGAGGTGGAAGCCATCGCCCGAGAGACGCTCCGTCTGCGCTATCAATTCCTTCCCCTGCTTTACTGCCTGAGTCAGCGAGCGGCCAGCGAGGGGGAGCCCTTGATTCGCCCCCTGCTCTACCATTACACCAACGATCCGGTGGCCGTGGCCTGCAACTCCCAATTCCTGCTTGGGAGGGATCTCCTGATCGCTCCAGTGTTGGAACCGGGGTGCCCAGCTCGCAGCGTCTATTTGCCCAACGATGTCTGGTATGACTTTGGGACAGGTGAACGGCACGTGGGCGGCAAGTCCATTCTCGCGGAAACACCGCTGGATCGAATTCCAGTCTATGTCCGCGCTGGCGGAATTCTGCCCCTGGCACCCGCCCGCAACTCCACACAGGAACCTCCAGGCGAAACAGTCACGCTGCATGTGTGGCCAGGCCCAGAAGGGGTTTTTCACTGGTACGAAGACGACGGGATCACGCTTCAACACGAGACCGGACTTTTCCACCAACGGCTGATTACCCTTCGCCGACAAGGCAAGACCACGCACCTGCACTTCGGACCGGCCGAGGGAACGTTCGCGAGCCGTATCCGAAACTGGAAAATCG
Source organism: Akkermansia muciniphila (assembly GCA_945893185.1). GTDB lineage: Bacteria > Verrucomicrobiota > Verrucomicrobiia > Limisphaerales > UBA9464 > SXXZ01. Next base: position 27,377 of record CAMDDW010000037.1, read on the forward strand.
TCGTTTGGGACACGTCTCCAAAAGCTCGAATCCGGATCGACGGTGCCCTGCGTAAGTCCCCGAATTCTTCGGATGCTGAACTCCTGGTGATAGACCTGCCCAACCGGGACTCCGCGATCGACCTTTCTATCGTGGGCGGAGCCTGAAGACGCGGCTCTACTCAGTTTTAGTCGGTCACTTCTCTCTGGCCGCACTCTTAGTCCTCCCCCCTCTGGCCTTGCGGTGAACGCCCCGGCTGAGGAAGGCTGGCGTCCATGATTTCCCGGAGTTTCTATCTGCGTATCTGGACCGGATGGCTGGGCTGTTTCTGCCTGGGAGTCTGGGCTGCCCAAATTCCCAGGACCGTGCCCATCAACGACCTGGAAGAATCCGTACCCCCGTACTCGCTTCCTGAAGTATTGACCCTGCAAAACGGCCAGCGGGTGACTTCGGCCCAACACTGGCCTCAACGACGGGCCGAACTGGTCCACCTGTTTGAGGATCACGTGTACGGACGAATCCCGTCGGGTCTACCGAGACAACCAGGATGGGTGGTGGAAACACGCAGAGACGCCTTTGGCGGAAAGGCGATCCGACAGCGCATTCAGATTCCTCTCACCCGGGGGCCCCACCCGATCCTCCTCGATCTTCTCGTGTATCGGCCCTCTCAAGCCACGAAGCCGGTGCCTATTTTCCTGGGACTCAATTTCGACGGAAACCACACAGTCACCCCTGAAACCGATGTGCCGCTGGCCCGTGGGTGGGTCGCCAATCGTCCGCGCAGCGGTGTCACCAACCACGTTGCGAATGAGGCAAGCCGAGGCACCGACGCGGAGGCCTGGCCCATCGCTCGGATCTTGGAACGGGGTTACGGACTGGCCACGGCCTATTATGGGGACGCCGAAGCCGATTTCGACGGCGGCTGGAAACAGGGACTCCGAGGTGCGGTGGCTCCTCAAGGATCCGACCACCACTTTGAACCCGGTGATTGGGGATCCATTGCAGCCTGGTCGTGGGCACTGTCCCGGGCCCTCGACCAATTAAGCCTGGATCCCGCCATCGACGGCCAGAAGGTGGCGCTGCTCGGGCACTCGCGCCTCGGCAAGACGGCTCTGTGGGCAGGCGCTCGCGATTCTCGCTTCGCTATAGTGATCGCCAACGAATCCGGCGAAGGCGGGGCCGCACTGGCCCGACGCTTCTTCGGAGAGACCACGCTGCGCATCAACACCAGTTTCCCGCACTGGTTCAACGGACGCTTCAAGGACTACAACCACCGTATCGCCGACCTGCCGGTCGACCAGCATGAATTGGGAGCGCTCATCGCTCCCAGACCCCTATACATCGCCAGTGCGGAACAAGATCGCTGGGCCGATCCCAAGGGCGAGTACCTGAGCGGGTGGCATGCCAGCGAAGTGTATCGACTGCTCGGCAAGGAGGGACTCCCCGGCCCGGACCTCCCGGCTGTGAACCGCTCCGTGGGCGAGTCGGTCGGCTACCATATTCGATCGGGCCCTCATGCATTGACGGCGGTAGATTGGGAATTCTATTTAAAGTTTGCTGATCGACACCTCCGCTAATCGCCCCGTCCTCCAGTCCAACCCACAACCCCACCGCATCACTCCATGTCGACCCTCCGTCTTCTCCGTTCTCTGACCTTGCTCTGCTGCCTGAGCGGAATCGCTCTCGCCCAAGATTGGGCCAAGCCCCGCCTTGAAAAATCTCCCCGTCACCTGGAATGGGTCACCGTTCGCCACGGGAACCGAGAGGTGCGTTGCTGGGTGGCCTATCCGGAGATTAAAGAGAAGGCCACCGCAGTGGTGATCATCCACGAAATCTTCGGGCTCACCGACTGGGTCCGAGGCGTGGCCGATCAATTGGCCGAGGCAGGCTACATTGCCATCGCGCCGGATCTCCTTTCCGGAACGGGCCCTAATGGAGGGGGCACTGAATCGCTTGGCGGGCCCGATGGCGCCCGTGCCAAAATCGGATCACTGCC
>CAMDDW010000038.1:0-29337 GCA_945893185.1 Akkermansia muciniphila
CGTACCAGTCCCGCCGCAAGCGGGTGACTCACCAACTGGAGAGCCGGATGCGGGAAATCCGCCAGTCCGGTTCGGAGGGAGGGGTGGCCGACAACGGCCATCCCTACCCCTATACCAGCCCGGGGTGAAACCCCGGGTATGGCGCACAAACAAAGCGTTCTGAAGGAACGCCGCATACCCCCGGATTCTCTCGCCTGTTTTGCAGTGGCAGAGTGCCGGGGCTGGCGCTGGGGATCAGTGCCTCGACGGAGGCTGGAGGATATCGGCCGGGGGGGCTCCGCGGAACCAGTCCTGCGCTCGCAGGGAACGTTGGGACAGGTGGGGCTTTCGCGCTGAGCGCGCGAGGGGGATTATAGGGTGTCGACGTTCCTACGCTCGCTCTGGCCCGGTCCCGCTCCGCTTGACGTATTTGGGGCGCTCCGTGGGACCGCTGCTGCCTTGGGGTGCATTACGGTGGATGGTGTGCTGGGTTCGTGCGCGCCTGCCTTGGGCTAGTATTGGGTCCTCAGGTTCCTTGAGGTCTCCTGGTCGGAGAGGAGGGCTTAGAGAGGCGTCATCGGGACTCCAGTTGGCAAACTAGGGCGTCGCGGGCGGGGAGGATGCCTTTGTAGGCGGCGATGGCTTCAGGCATCGAGCGGAGTTGGGTGGCCAGTTGATTGCGGGCGCCGGGGGCCTGTAGCACGCGCTCGAGCGGGTGCACGGTGAGGTGGATGGCGAAGAGGAGGCCGCCGCTGTTCGGTAGGGCCCGGAAGGCCTGGTGTTCGAGCCGTAGCCAGGTGGTGTCGAGGGTGGCGTCGTCGGTCAGTCGGGGCAGGTTGCGATCGAGGTGGGCATTGCGTTCGCCGTGGGCGGTCAGGCCCCAATTGTCGCGTTCAAAAGTTTGTCCGGGCGGCAGCCGATCCAGAAAGGCTCGGATCCGTGCTCCCAGCGTGGCGTTCAAGGTGGGCACATCGGCGTGGATGGCATCGACGGTTTTGCCGAGCTTCTCGCGGAGGTCCCAGGCCGATGGAAAGCAAACTGCTCCGGCGACCAGTCTGAATTGGCCAGACGCATCCCGCCGCAGGAGTAGTAGGTCTGGCTCCCAATTTAGGGAGAGGCTCTTGAGTAGTCCGTCGGGTCGCGGGTCTAGGTAGGGGGAGCTTTCTTTGGGAAAGGGCGCGTCGGGGAAGAGGGCCAATGCCTCGAGCAGGACGGGGGTAGCTTCATCGGTCCAGGCCAAGTGACGTTGGGGTTCTTGGGACAACCAGTGATGGCGATCTCGCAGGGTTTCTTGGCGAGGGTTGTCCCAACCAAACCACTCTTGACGGGGCCGCTGCATGCCGAAGCTAAAGGCAAAGGAGTCGCCCGAAAACAACCGCTCGGCCAAAGTCTCGGGGAGGACTGGTTCCATGCTGCGTAGGGTGCCTCGGCAGGGCTCGGCCGCCAATGTCCAGATCGCCGGTTCGTTGTTCTGGGCACCGACGGCTTTCTCGCTCAGGGAGTCTGTCATGAGGCGGAGTCGATCATTGTAGGTGGATGATTCAAGGCTCACCACCAGAACCTCGCCAACGGGATTGCGCTCATCCTAGAACCTTGTCACAACGTCGTTATGCCTCCTTCACCCGGTTCTGGGAAATCCCCAGCGATGCCGCAGCGATTGTCGTCGATGGATGCCTACCGCGGGTTCGTGATGCTGCTGATGGCTGGCGAAATGGTTCGTCTCGGAGCCGTGGCCGCTAAGATGCCCGCCGACAGTGTGTGGCATTTCTTCGCGCACCATCAGGACCATGTGGATTGGCAAGGGTGCACGCTCCATGACCTGATTCAACCGTCCTTTTCTTTTCTGGTGGGTCTGGCCTTGCCGTGGTCCATCGCTTCGCGTCAGCAGTCGGATCAGGGCTTCCTGCGGATGTTCTTCCACACGGTGTGGCGGGCTCTGGCCTTGTCGGCGCTGGGCATCGCCTTGCGATCGACCCATGCGTCGCAGACGAATTTCACCTTCGAGGACACACTGACCCAGATTGGTTTGGGCTATACCTTCTTGTGGCTCTTGGCCTGGCGGAGTGTGCGGACGCAGTGGATTGCCTTGGTGGCCATTCTTTTGGGGTATTGGGCTTGGTTTGCTCTGGCTCCGTTGCCGGGTTCGGAGTTTGACCCCTCGAGCGTCGGTGTCTCGGCCGATTGGATGCAGCAGCACGGCTTGAGCGGTTTTGCAGCCCACTGGAACAAGAACGCCAATCCGGCTCACCACTTTGAGGTGTGGTTCCTCAATTTGTTCCCGAGGGCTAAGACATTCCTCTTCAATGGCGGTGGCTATTTGACGCTCAGTTTCATTCCCACGCTGGGTACGATGATTTGTGGTTTGCTGGTGGGTGGATGGCTGCGCCGCGAGGACGTTCCGATTGGCCGGCGGTTATTCCGGATCGCCCTAGTAGGAGTGTGTGGATTGGGAGCCGGTTGGTTTCTCGATCGAGCCGGAATCGCTCCGGTGATCAAACGCATCTGGACGCCGTCCTGGGTGCTTTTTAGCGGCGGTTGGTGCTGCCTGCTGATTACGGGCTTCTATTCGGTGGCCGATCGCCTGAAACAGTCTTGGCTGACCTTCCCGCTTCAGGTAGTGGGTATGAACTCCATCTTCATGTACGTCACCAGCCACCTCTGGGATGGCTTTTTTCGTGACAACGTGCGGACCCATCTCGGCAAGACGTTCTGGCCGGATCACTTTGGGGTGTATGCGCCGGCCGTGGAAGGGGCGGCGGTGCTCTCGATTTTCTGGGCGATGTGCTGGTGGTTGTGGAAGAAGCGTCTCTTTATCCGCATTTGACGGGTCAGTGGTTCGCTGTGGGCGTGGGTGAATGAACAACAGGATGAAACGAGGAGTGATGAAGGTAGGATTCCTAAAGTCGGTGCAAGCACTGGTGCCCTACCCGGCGCGCAAACTGGGTCATGCCGTGGGTTGGATCACGGCGACCGCACTGGTATCGGCGTCGCTGGCTTGTTCCGTGACCGCCGAAGGGATCGATGCCAAGACGCGGGTGCTCTTCGAGCGTCATTGTCTGAACTGCCATTCCACAGCGAAGCACAAGGGCGACCTCGATTTAGAGCAGGTGCTTCAGCCGGTTTCGGAGTCGACGGATCCCAAGGTTTGGCAGCAAGTGCTGGAACAGGTTTCCGTCGGTGAAATGCCTCCGAAGGATCAGCCGGCCATGGACGCCAAGGCGCGGGAGCAATTGATGGCGGGAGTGCGGGGGTTGCTCGATCGCTGGGCCCGAAAAAATGCCGGGGATCCCGGACCGGTGGTGCTGCGGCGTTTGGCAAATGCGGAGTACACCTACACCATCCGAGATCTGACGGGCGTCGAGGCGTTGGATCCAGCCCGTGAATTCCCCGTGGATTCGGCCTCGGGTGAGGGGTTCATGAACGTGGGACAGTCGCTGGTGATGTCGCCTTCGCTGGTCACCAAATACTTGGATGCGGCCAAGGAGGTGGCGCGCCATGTGGTCCTCCTTCCAGATGGAGTGAGGTTTTCGTCGAGCACTTCACAGCGTGACTGGACTGAGGAACGACTCGCGGCCATCCGGCAGTTCTACGGGCGCTACACCCAGAACGGCGGCGGCACCTCGGTCAATCTCCAGGGCATTCAGTTCGACACGCGCGACGGAGGCGTGCTGCCGCTCGCCCGCTATCTGGACGCCACATTGGAACTGCGGGCGGCGGGGCGTTCTCGGAACGCGACCCACCTTGAGGCGTTGGCCCGCCTTCGAGGGCTTAATGTCCGGTATCTAAGCCGGTTGTGGGCCGTATTAAACCAGTCCGAGCCGTCTCCGCTCTTGGATGCAGTCCGGGCCCGTTGGCGCGAGGCCAAGCCGGGTGAGGGCGCGGCCGTGGCCGCAGTGGTGGAGTCGTGGCAGCGTTCGGTCTGGCGATTCACTACGGTCGGTCACATTGGCAAGCGGGATGGTCCTAGTGCCTGGCAGGTCCCGATCTCTCCGTTGGCCACCGCTCGTGAGACGCGCTTCAAGCTGCCGGCTCCGGATGCCTCTGGGGAGGTTCGTGCTTTTCTGGTGAGCTCCGATGCGGGAGATGGTTCGGCGGCGGACGTGGCGTTGTGGTCCAATCCGCGCTTGGTGATTCCCGGTCGACCGGATGTGCCGTTGAGTCGGTTGCGTTCGGTCATCCATCGCCTAGATCAAACCCGGGGTCCGCTCTTCTCTCAGGCGGCGGCGTGTCTGAATGCCGCGGCTGAGCTGACAGAAGTTCCCTCCGGCGAGGCGCTGACCGCGCTGGCTCGCTCCAAGAATCTCGACCCGCAGGTATTTGCGGCTTGGTTGGAGGCGCTAGGGATGCGTTCGGGAGGCACCCGCATCGAGGGACTCATCACCTCCACCCTTGAGAGCGCGCAGGGGTATTCGTTTATTCAGGGCTGGACCGCTGCGGATGCCTTGAGTGTCACGGCCAATTCTTCAGATCGCGAGGTCCGGGTGCCGGGCCTGATGCGGCCCCACAGTGTCGCCGTGCATCCGTCGCCCTCGCGTCGCGTGATCGTGGGATGGCGAGGGCCGGTGGCGGGAACCTTCAAGGTCGAAGGCTTGGTGCAGCACTCCCACACTGAATGCGGCAACGGCGTGAGTTGGGTGCTGGAACTCCGTCGGGGAGCTACGCGCCAGACGTTGGCTTCCGGTGTTTCTCAAGGGGCCAAGGAAGTGCGTTTTGGGCCACTGCCTCCGGTGACGGTGAGCGTGGGCGATGTGGTTTGCCTGTCGGTGGGGCCGCGTGACGGCAACCACTCCTGCGACCTCACCCGCGTGGACTTGCAGTTGTCCGAGTCTCAGAATGCCGCGCAGGTCTGGAGTCTCTCCGGTGACGTTTCGCCCGCCATCTTGGCCGGTAATCCTCATGCCGATCGGTTGGGCCATCCCGCGGTGTGGCATTTCTTCAGCGAGCCGGAGGCACGCGGCGGTGCGCTGGAAACCACGATCCCTGAGGGCTCGATCCTAGCTCGTTGGCGCGCGGCCGCTTCCATCGAAGAGAAGCGCCGGTTGGCTGCAAATCTCCAAGCCGTGTTCTCTTCTGAGCCCGCGGCCTTGGGTAAGGATGCTCCGGATGCGGTCTTGCGCCGCCAGTGGACCTCTCTCCAGGGACCGTTGCTCGGGGCTGTTCTCCGTGGCCTCGTGCAGCAGTCGGAGCCGGCGCTCTCCGCATCTGCAGCTCAGGAGGGCCCGGGGCCCGAGCCTGCTCTCTTTGGAAAGAATCCCGTCTCCGCTTCTTCTCGCGTCGCCCCTCAGGATCTCTGTGTGAAGGCTCCGTCGGTGGTGGAAGTTCGGCTGCCGGCCGAATGGGCGGTCGGTGGCGAACTGGTGGCCACGGCCGCGTTGGATGTCTCCGCGGGCCCTGAAGCCAGTGTCCAAATGCAAATCCTGCCGCAGCGTCCGGCCTCGCTGGCGCTGGTGCCGGGAGCGGTGAGCACGAAGGGCGGAAAGGGTACCTGGTCGGACGGCGAGTTGCCGACGCAGTCGGATCTGCCGGTGCTAGTGGCGGACGGGGGGCTCGCGCGCCGCCGTTGGGACCAAGGCCTTGAGCGCTTCCGCGCACTGTTCCCAGCCGCGCTGTGCTACACCAAGATTGTGCCCGTCGACGAGGTCGTCACGCTCACTCTCTACCATCGCGAAGACGATGCCCTGCGTCGCTTAATGCTCACTGCGGCCGAGACGGCCGAACTGGAGCGCCTCTGGTCGGAGTTGCACTACATCAGTCAGGATGCCTTCAAGTTGGTCGATGCCTTTGAGCAGTTGTGGCAGTTCGCCACCCAGGACGCCGACCCCAGTGCGTTCACGCCCATGAGGGAGCCCATCCGCCGCCGGGCCGACGAGTTTCGGCGTCTGCTGGTGGACACCGAACCAGCCCACCTGCAATCGATCTTCGCCTTTGCGGCTCGTGCCTATCGCCGGCCGCTGCAAGCGGGAGAGGTGGATGCTTTGAAGGGTCTCTATGGACGCCTCCTCGGCGACGGTCTTACTCACGAGGAATCCGTCCGTGGGGTGCTGGCGCGGGTGTTGGTATCGCCGGCGTTTCTGTACCGAGCCGAACAACCCGCTCTTGGAGTTGTCTCCGCTCGGGTGAGTGACGTGGAGTTGGCCACGCGGCTGAGCTATTTCTTGTGGGCTTCAACGCCCGACGCCGAGTTGATGGCTGAGGCCGTGGCAGGGCGTCTTCATCGGCCGGAAGTCTTGCGTGCCCAGACCCGGCGGATGCTCAAGGATCCCAAGATCGGCCGCTTGGCCACCGAGTTCGCCTTGGCTTGGCTGCATTTGTACGACTTCGAAACTTTGGACGAGAAGAGTGAGCGGCATTTCCCCGAGTTCCGCGGACTGCGCGGCGCCATGCGCGAAGAGACGGTCCGTTTCTTCACCGACCTCTTCCAGAACAACGGCCCGGTGCTCGACATCCTCGACGCCGACCACTCCTTCCTGAACGCCGATCTGGCGCGATTCTATGGCGTGACGTCGGTGAGCTTCACTCGATCCAACGAATGGAAGCGGGTCACGGGCCTCCGACCGATCGCGCGCGGTGGAATTCTCGGCCAGGCGTCCACTTTGGCGCGTCAATCGGGTGCCTCGCGTACCAGCCCCATTCTCCGGGGTAATTGGATTAGCGAGGTGATCCTCGGCGAGAAACTGCCCAAGCCTCCGAAGGATGTGCCGCGTTTGCCTGAGGACGAATCGCTCGAGCAACTCACCGTGCGGCAACTCACCGAGAAACACAGTTCGGATCCCAAGTGCTCGGGCTGCCACCGTCGCATCGACGCCTACGGGTTCTCGCTGGAATCCTTCGATGCGGTGGGCCGGTTCCGTGAACGGGATCTCGGCGGCCGGGCCATTGAGGTTCGGGCGACGGCCCTCGACGGTACCGTGCTCGAAGGCGCGGCCGGGTTGCGGCGTTATTTGTCGCATCAGCGCAAGGAGGCCTTCTTGCGGCAATTCAGTCGCAAGCTCCTCGGCTACTCCTTGGGTCGCGGCGTGATCTTGTCGGACGACCCCTTGTTGAGCGATTTGCAACGCAAGCTCTCTTCCCGAGAGGCCCGGGTTCAGGGCGCCGTTGAAACCATTGTCTCCAGCTCCCAATTTGTCCGGATCCGTGGGATGGACCGCAAACCCGAAGAATAACCCCAACCCTCCAGAATCGACTACCATGCCCCAACATTTACTCAATCGGCGCACGTTTCTCCGAGGCGTCGGCGTCTCCATGGCGTTGCCCTGGATGGAATCTCTCACGGTCTGGGGCGACACGCCGCCGTCGGGCCAACGTCCGGCTAGCGAGGCACCTGTCCGCATGGCGGTGCTCTTCTCCGGCAATGGATTTCACTCCAAGGAATGGTGGGCCCGGGGCGAGGGTGCGCAGATGGAACTGGGCCAGGTGTTGGCCCCGTTGCAGGACTTCCGACAGAAGACCGTATTCGTTCGAGGCCTTTACAATGCCGAGGCGCTCAAGGGAAACATCCACAGCTCGCAAACCGGCAATTTGCTTTCCGGCGCGTCGCTGGCCTCGGGGGGTGAGATTCGCTCGGGCACCAGCTTGGATCAGTTCGTGGCCCAGGCGCAGGGCCGGACCACCAAGGTTCCGAGCCTGGTTTTGGGCTGCGAAAAGTCCAATCCCTCGGTCCACAAGAATTACTCGATGCTTTATAGCTCGCACATCTCGTGGACCTCGCCGACGACTCCCACGCCGCTGGAAATTTATCCAGCGCTGGCCTTCGACCGGTTGTTCAAGGATTCCAACGAAAAGGGCGACCGCAGTGTGCTCGATGCCGTCTTGTCTGACGCACAAAGCCTGCGTCGGCAAATTAGCGTCAACGACCGTCGCAAGCTCGACGAGTACCTCGATTCCGTTCGCGACGTGGAGCAGCGCATCGACACTGCCGGCAAGAAGGGCGAACTGCAGGGCTGGCGGCCGACCTTGTCGAAGCCCAATATGGCCCGCCCGGCGGACGGCATTCCGCAGGACATCGCTGAGCACATGAAGCTCATGTGCGACATCTTGGTGCTCGGGTTCCAGACCGACACGACGCGGATCACCACGCTCAAGCTTAACAACGACCACAGTTCGCTGCGGTTTCCGAATCTCGGTGTGGACTACATGATCCACCATTTGCTCTCACACAGCGACTCGGCCGACTGGCTCAAGGTGAACCAGTTCTTCGTGAAACAATTGGCCTACATCGCTCGCAAACTGGACGCCATTCAGGAAGGCGAACGCACCCTGCTCGACAACACGATGCTGCTGTATTGCTCGTCGATGCTAAACGGCAACCACGATGCCAACCAATTGCCGGTGGTGTTGGTTGGTGGCGGTGGTGGTCGCATCCGTGGCGGTCGGGTTCTCGACTACAAGGAAAAGCCCAATCGCCAAATGTGCCGGTTGTTCTTGTCGATGATGGACAAAATGGATGTGCGGCCTGGTACCTTCGGCGACGCCCGACAGGCGCTCGACGAGCTATAAGCGGGCTCCGCGGGATCAGGCGCTCCGCTCGCAGGGAAGCTTGAACAAGGATGAGCTTTCGCGCTGTGCGCGAGGAAGGTGAGGTGGATCGCTTCCAATGCTTGCTTCGGCCTGACCCCGCTACGCTGCGGTTTTGGAAGGGCTCCGCGGGATCAGGCGCTCCGCTCGCAGGTAAGCTCTGGGCAGGAAGAGCTTTCGCGCGATGCGCGAGGGGGGTGAGGTGGATCGCTTCCAATGCTTGCTTCGGCCTGACCCCGCTACGCTGCGGTTTTTTGGGGCTCCGCGGGATCAGGCCGGACGCTTTCAGGCCAGCGTTGAGCCCCTCCCCGGGGAAGTTCAGGAAAGGAGCAGTCGGCGGAGGGCGTCGTAGTCGCTGACCACGGCGGTGGCGTCTTGCAGTTTCTCGGCCGGCAGGGTGTTGGTGATACCGATGACGCGCATGCCGGCCGCGCGGGCGGCGGCGACTCCGGCGGCGGAATCTTCGATGACCACGCAGTCGGCCGGGGGCACTCCGAGTAAGCTCGCAGTGTGCAGGAAGATGTCGGGCGCCGGTTTGCCTTTGGCGACATCTTGGGCGCTGACCACCTTTTCGAAATGGGGCCGCAGCCCTCGCATCGCCAGTACGGCGGCGATCACCTCGTGGTTGGATCCCGAGGCCAAGGCCAGTCGGGTTTGTCGAGCGAGGTCAGACACCAGGGCCGGGATAGAGGGGAAGATGGGTTGGGCGGCTTCGAGCAAGGTCATGAAGCGACCCTGTTTCCAAGCCATCAGCTCGTCGAAGGGTTGAGGCGGTGAGTGCCGGGCGATGAAGTCCAGCCACAGCGCCTTGTCGGAACGGCCGTAATAATCAGGGAAGTGGAAGCCGTGGGTTTGTCCGTAGCCCATTTCCTCGAAGACCACCTGGAAGGCTTTTTCGTGCAGCGGTTCGCTGTCCACGATCACGCCGTCCATGTCGAATATCACCGCCGCGTAAGGTCGCATTGCGGGGAGATTGCGCCCGGGACACCGGCTGGGGTGCAAGCGGGAAACGAAGATCTCAGGGAGTCCCCTCGGTTTGGTTTCGGGCTCTCCAAATCCTGACCATCACTGCGCGATGCAGTACAGGGCGTTGTGGGTACGGACGAAGATCTCGCCGTCCGAGAAGGCCGGAGTGGAGTTGGAAAGTTCGCCGAGTGGGTTGGAGGCGATGACTTCGAACTTCGGTGCGGCCCTGAGGACCAAGGTGTCGCCCGACTGATTGACGAGGTAAATACGGTTACCGACACGGACGCCCGTGGCCCAAGTGGCGTTGGCTCCCCCGGAGGCCGGGAGACGCTCCTCGAAGATCAGTCTACCGTCTGACATCCGGTAGCACTGGAAGAATCCGTCGGTGACGCTCACATAGGCATGCCCTTCGTGGATAATGGGCGATCCGATGGTGTGCTTCTTCATGCGCTGCTCGTGGAAGATCCGCTGGCTGGTGCGGTCACCCTCGCCACCCGGGGCGATGGCCACCAGGCCGCCGAAGAATCCGCCCATGGTCAGGAGCGTGCCCTCGCCAAAGGTGGTGGAACTGTACACCAGCGGATTGATGCCGTCGGTGGCCCAGAGTTCGTGGCCGTCGGCCGGAGCGAAGGCGCGAATCTTGTTGGCGACGGGCAGGATAAGTTCGTCGCGTCCCTTGGCCCGGATCACCAGCGGGGTGCTGAAGGTGCCTAAGGCCCCGTCGTTCTTTCCGGCAAATCCATCGAAACGCTCTGCGGGATGCTGTTCTTTGAGGGCGACCTTCCACTGCTCTTTCCCCGTTTTCTTGTCCAAGGCATACAATGCGGAAAATTCGCCGGGGCCGTGGTAGACAATCACTCGGTCTCCGTGAATCACCGGTGAGGAGCCTTGTCCCCATTCGTGGCGCTGCTTGCCGAGGTCAGCCTTCCAGAGGGTCTTGCCCGCGAAGTCGTAGGCCACGATCCCGGCCGATCCGAAGCTGGCCACGACTCGCTGTCCGTCGGTGACTGGCGAGGCGGCGCAGTGCGGGTTGGTCTTGTGGCGCGGGTCGTTTTCTTCGTAGGGGACGCCTTGTTGCCAGCGGAGTTTGCCCGTCTTCCGGTCGAAGGCCATGAGCGTCCGCTGCTTGCCGTCTTGCAGGGCCTGGGTGATGAACACTGTGTCGCCCCAGACAATGGGCGAGGAGTTCCCGGCCTCCGGCAGTTCAGAGCGCCACCGCATGTGCTCTGTCTTGCTCCAGCGCTCTGGAAAGCGGGTTTCGGGCGTGGTGTTGTCTTGGTTGGGGCCGCGCCAGGAGGGCCATTGGGCCGCGCACAGGGTTCCGACAGTGGTGGCCCCCAGGAATACGAGGCGGGCGAGGGCGACGCGGAGGGTTTTCATGGTGTGGGAGTATTCACGACACGGCCGGCTTCGCCAAGCCGACAGACACACCACGGATCTCCCTGCGGAGGCATGGAATTGGGATGGGTCTGTTTCTGGAAGGGGTGCGTTTGGAGTGCCCCGCTAGCGGCACCAAGCCTCTCGGTCTGGTGTGCGCACTCTCTGGGCGGGTATGCAGTGCCCCGTTGGCGGCACCGAGCTGCGTCCCGCTGGCCAGGACTCGCGGGGCGGAAGGCGCCGTGTAGGGCTGAGGGTTCTCTAGCCCGTGCGACCGAAGCGCTTTTCCAAATCGCGCCAGCCCATCTCGATTATCGTGGGTCGACCGTGCGGGCAGGTGTAGGGCATGGAGCACTTCTTGAGGTCGACGATGAGTTGATCGAGTTCTCGTCCCGAAAGCGGGTCGTTGGCCTTGACCGCGTGACGGCACACGGTCTTGGCGATCACGTCCTCGCCCAGTCGCATTAAGTTCACACCGGAGCCCGCGGCCTTGAGGGCGTCGATCAGGTCCAGCGTGAAGCGCTTAGGGTGGTTGGACTTCACCATGGGCGGGAGCGCATCGAGCAAGAAGGTTCGGTCACCGAACTCGCTCAGCCCGATGCCCATGCGGGTTAGGGTCTCGAGGTTGCCGCGCACAAATTCCGCATCGCGCACTGAGAGTTCCACGGTCTCCGGCAGGAGGAGTCGTTGGGAGGCCGCCTGATGACCGGCCTCGAGCCGCTGAAGCATTTGCTCGAAGAGGATGCGTTCGTGGGCCGCGTGCTGGTCGAGCAGTACTAGCCCGCGCTCAGATTCCAGCAGCACATACAGACGGCCCACGACACCGATGATTCGCAGCGGCCGCTGAAGCAGGGCGACGGGCAACGCACCCATACTCGACGGGAGCGGGGCGGCAGGCAGGTTAGGATGGGTAGGGTGGGCTGGGTGAACCGATGAAATCAGGTGGCTCGGGCCTGAGGGCGCTATTGGGCTCTCGGTCGCCGCGGCTGGTGGGGTGCCCGGGAGGGGGCTAGCGGCCGGCTTCGACGGTCGGGTGAACGAGGGTTCGGCGGATTGCTGCGCCGGGATGGAATCGGGTTGGGGCAACCCTGAGGCCGGAGCTGCATTGGTCTCCGTGGTGGAGAGGTCTAGGGCAGGCCTCGTAGCTGGGAAGACAGCGGGTGGGTTTAGCTCCGCCGGATCCGTGCCGGAGAATCCCGGCAGCAGGGTGGACTGGGTGGTGGTCGGGGAATGCGGAGTCGAAGGGTATCCCGTGGCCTCGCCGATTAGCATCGGGAGTCGCAGATCGGGAGTGAACCTCTCGGCCTCGGGATGTGCTTGGTGAAACTTCAGCAATGTGTCTCGGATGGCCTTGGCCACGAGGCGTCGCACGGCGGCTTCTTCCCGGAACTTCACCTCGCGTTTTTGCGGGTGGACGTTGACGTCGACGGCCGCCGGATCGATTTCTAGGAACAGGCAGCAGACGGGATAACGTCCGCGCATCAAGGCTGTGTGATAGCCCTCAGCCAGGGCAAAATGGAGTCCCCGATTCTCGACGGGGCGTTGATTGACGAAGAGGTGTTGTTCGTCGCGTGAACTGCGCGAGACACCGGGCGCTCCGATAAATCCCCACAAACGGAACCGCGAGAGTTTGCCCGAATCGCGCAGCACCCAAGCGTCTTCAACTCCGGTATCGGGTGCCTCTTCGATGCCGGCCGAAAAATCGAGCGGCAACCAGGGGGTTTCGGCACCGTGCAATTGGCGCAGCCGTTCCTTGAGTGCGGTAAAACGGTCGGCATCAGAACTCCAAGGCACCGGTGGCAATTGCCAGGCTTGCCGGCCATCGGTGATAAAACTAAAGCCTACCTGGGGCCAGGCCAGGGCTACCAGAGTGAGGTAATGTTGGATGTGGGCGCGTTCGGTTTCTTCGGCGCGGAGAAATTTCCGGCGGGCGGGCAGGTTGAAGAAAATCTGGCGGACCTCGATGGTGGTCCCGGAAGGCGATGCGGCGGCCTTCACTTCGACGATCTTGCCGCCGTTGACCACGACCTGGGTGGCCTCGCCCGAGGTGTCTTCGCGCTCGCGGGTGGTGATTACGAACCGGCTCACGCTGGCGATGCTGGGCAGGGCCTCGCCGCGGAAACCCATGGTGGCGATGGAGGCGAGGTCTTCGGCGCGAGTGATTTTGGAGGTGGCGTGGCGTTCTAGGCAGAGCAGGGCGTCGTCGCGGCTCATGCCCCGGCCGTCGTCGGTGACGCGGATGAGGCTGCGCCCGCCGGCTCCGATTTCGACGATGATGCGGGTGGTGCCTGCATCCAATGAGTTCTCGACCAGTTCCTTGACCACGCTGGCGGGACGTTCCACCACCTCGCCGGCGGCGATTTGGTTCGCCACATGTTCTGGAAGCAGCCGAATCCGATTCACGTGGGTGACCATGGGGCGTTCGGGCTCAGTCGTGGAGTCCAGAAAGGAGGAGAATGGCGATTAGTGTCTTCGATGCTTTGGCTGAAGTTTCATTGGGTGAAGTTTATTTCGATGGCTTGACCCGCTGTGAGGGGTTGGGGTTAGCGATTTTGAGTTTGGTTATCGGCGGGCTGATCACAAACAATCCGGGCCGTGCTTGGCGGGTGCTGGCGGAGCCCGTTAGTCTCCGGTTTTTACTGTTATCCTAGCAGTTTGTCACCGGTACTGGACAACCTTGGGTAGCATCGACAAGGTTATTAGAAATGCTCGATTCGTTACTTGCCCCGGGTGAGAAGATTCACGTGATTCACAGACGTCGTTTCGATCAAGAGCCACATCGTCACTTTGTTGGTGTGGTGGATGATTACCGCGAGGGTGTGCTGCGGATGACGGGTCACGTGTATGCGGTGGATACGACGACTTATCAGTTCATCCGTCGTCCAGAACAGCGGACTCGGGTGGTTTCGGTGGTGAGTGGTGAGGTGATCGTGAACGTGATTCCCGCGTCGGTGGATCTTTCAAAGATCACCTACCGGCAGGAGGGGTCTGCGGTTCGTGTGAGCGACCGCAGTGACTGGTACCTAGACATCAGCGAAGTGGGTTGGCGCTAAAGAGGCTCCGCGGGATGGGTCCTGCGCTCGCAGGGAACGTGGGGATAGATGGGGCTTTCGCGCTGGCGCACGAGGGGGCTTAGGGGTGTGGACGTTCCAATGCTTGCTCCGGCCCCATCCCGCTCCGCCTGCGTACTTTTTGTTGGGATGGGGCCTGCGCTCGCAGGGAAGCTCTGAAGGTTCTGCTATTGAAGGACATTCTGGCTTTCCGTTGCGATCAGCGGGGCGGTCACCCGGTTTTTGAGCACCACGGCCACTCCGGCAGCGAGGTTGGCGTAGATCACCTTCACCGAGACGAATCCGACGCCCGGGTTGCGGGCAAGACCGGATCACCTGGGCTCACGGACGCCCGGGCGGGACTTCGGCCAGCATCGGGGCCGCATCCTTGCGGAAACCGAATCCGAGCGAGGCTTGGATGGGATATCCGCAAATGCACGAGGCGCTGGCCTCCGGGATCAGGATGCCGCCTTCCGCCGGAAGGATGTTTAGCCAGCAACCTGGGCGCGTCGGTGACAGCCGGGTGAAGGATCCATCCTCGAAGCGGAAGAAGGTCGGGTTGTCCGCGCGGAACAGCAGCCCGTCATCCGAACCGGTCATCCCGCCACAGGCGTGGCCCGGTCGCTTCAGGATCCAGTCTCCTTGGGCGCCCTTCGGAATCCATCGGGTTCCCGTGGCGAGGTCGAACAGGTCGCTCTCGAAGCACACCCGCTGTCCCAGCACGACCGGACGTTTGACCTGCTGACCATGGAAAAGGTCGTGGACCGGATTGCGCCCGGAGCTCTTCCAACGCTCGGTGCCGTCGGCCGTTTCCCAGCAACGCAGATGATAGGCAGCCTGCGGGCCGGCACTTCGCGCGCAGGATAGGATCAGGCGGTCGCCCGCTACGGAAAGCCCCAGTATGTCTTCGGCCTCGGGCCATTTCAGCGGACGCTCCCAGACTCGCTTTCCCGAGGCCGCATCGATGCAGACGACAACGGCATTTTCCAAAATCGCGGCACAGGTCAACCGACCCGTGCGGTCTGCGCGAGCCTTCGGACCAAGCGCCTCCACCGCATAGACGCGATCCGCGGCGGCACACAGCGTGGCATTCACCCAGGCGCCTTCGGTGGGCATCCCCCATTGGACGGAGCCACCGGCCTCCTCGAGGGCGCACAGCGTGCGTGAGCAGACCAGAGGTCGGCCCGAGCGGTAATCCAGATCGACGAGGTCGTACTCCTTGCGGGTGCGGGCGGCGGTCGGCCGCATCGTGCTGCCGAAGATCCGACCGCCGTCCCGGGCCACCCAACCCCAGTGATCGTCGGCGTGGATCCGGCCCGGTGCGGGCCGTCGACGCGCGACCGTACCGCGTCGGCCCTCGATCTCCCAAAGCTCCGTGTTCACCGCGACCCAGGCACGCGATCCCGACTCGTCCAGCACCACGTATCCGGCGTCGTACGGCATCGCATACCGCATCGACTCCGGAAGATCCAACTGCCAACGGACCGTTCCATTGCGGGCATCGGTTCCGATGAGTCCGTTCTCGGCGATCGTGACGATCAGTCCTCCGGAAACCAACGGAGCATGCCCGCGCGTGTGCCGGTCGGGAATCCGCTCCGGGCCATGGCCTCCAAACCATTGGAGGCGGGGGAATCCCCGGAGTGACTGTGAAGTGGCGCAGGTGTTGCCGGCATTCCCGTACTGGTGAGTCCACCGTCCGGTGCCCGACACGGCCTCGCCGGGCAGGATCCGCCCTTGCAGGACCACCACGCCGGAGGGTGCTGGGCAGGCGATTCGATGGGCCTCGGATGCGGAAAGCGCGGAACCCACGACGAGGTTGAACAGGTGATCGGCTACCGGGACGGGATCCGACCCGTCAAACCCCACAACCGCGGCGAGGGATCCCAGCCATCCCCGCTCGTGGAGATGGCGACGAGTGGCGTCCACCTCGGCCGAGGGGACAGCGATCACCCATTGAAGTTCCGATCCGGCCATCAGCGCAGGGAGGACGTCGTCGGCGCCGACAGGTCCAGGGGGTTGGTAAAGTCCCCAGCCGCGTGGCGCAGGGAGTTGGCCCAGGGCGGTGCGCAGGACTTCAGCCAGAGGGGCCGCGGGCTTCGTCGGGGCCATAACCGCTGGCGCGGGCGACGGCGCGGGGGGCGACGAGGGCCCGGCCTCTCGGGGGATGAAGGTGGTGATCCGGCCTCGGGTGGTTGAGACCGCGAGGGTGCGGTCGTCGGCGGCCAGGGCGAAGACGGGGCCGTCGACTGTCAGGGTGGGACCGGGTTCGCCGTTGTCGGCCCGGAGAACTTGGACGGTGTTGCTGACGCCCAGAAACACATGGGAACCGGCAACAATCAGCGGACCCGCACCGGAGACCGCTCGTTTCCACCGGGTGGCCTGAACCACGTCTCCCTTGCTGGTCCGGAGTCGTTCCCGGTCCACGGCGAGGATCTCGCGCTCATTGACCAGATAACTCGTGGTTGGCGTCACCGCGAGGTTTCGGCCCGGATAGGAGACGATCTTGCTGGTCCGGCTGGTGCTCGTCAGCGGGTTTACGGTCGAGCCCGATGTGATCGCTCCCGTGGCTCCGGGGCCGGTGAACGTCTCGCTGTCCGAAACGACCGCCAACGTTCCGGTGCCCGAGCCCAACTCGCGTCGAAAGTCTCCGTTCTTCCGGGAATACACACGCGGGGTCGCCCGTCCATTCGGTACGATCAGGTCGGCACCCGCGTTCACCAAATAACCCTGCGGCGAGACATTCCCCAGCAACCGACGCCAGCGGAGGGCACCATCGGTGAGGTCGAGGGCCACCAGATAGGTGCCCTCCAAGGGAAACAGGCCGGCGGTGGCGTAGACCGTGCCCTCGGCCACCAACGGCCCAGATCGGATCGGATGGGGGCTGATCAGGCGTCCATTGCCGCTAATCCAAGGCTGCGCGGGACCGATGCGCACTGCCCACAGTTGCAGCCCATCGGAAAGTCGGAGCGCGCGAATCCATCCGTCGTCGGCGCCGACCACGACCCGATCCCCGGCGACGGTCGGTGCGTATCGGACGGGTCCGCCGCAGAAGTGGTTCCAGCGGATTGCACCGGTCCGGCGGTCGACGCACCGAACCTCGTCGCGGGTGGTGCCGAAGAGGATGGCATCGCCCGCAAGGATCGGATGGGGAGCGAGATCATCGGCGGCGCGGGGAACGAAGGGTTGATCGATCTTTTGCCAGAGGCTTCCGCGTGCCTCGGTGGCCCAGGCCGGGGCCGGAGTTCCGGAATCGATGGACCACGCTGCGACCAGTGCGTCGGTCGGGGGCCCGGCCTCCACGAAGGCGGTTCGACCGCCATTGCCTCGTGCTGTCGATGCGCCTGCCTGCGGCGATACCGACACAAGCAATCCCCAAAGAGCCAGGATCCCAGCGATGCGTCCGAGGATCCGATGAGATAGGGTGTGCGGGGCCATGGCAGGATCTTGAAAGAAAGGCAGCTGGTTAGGGTCTTGGATGAACGCACCGCTCGGCTGTCCTGATCTTCACACCGCTTGCGCGCCGGGGCGGCCGGATTCGACGAGGAAAGATTGGCGAACGGTGGTGCGGCCGCCGGGTTTGAGAATGTCTTCGACGGCGATGTAGTCGCTGCGCCACGACTGCGGGGTGACGGTGCAACGCACGTAGCCGCGCTCGCGGTTGAAGAAGCGGACGCAGGGGTTCATTGACTGGAGTTTTGCCGTCGCTTCGGGGTTGTCCTTGCCATTGCCGCCGCTGGTGATGCTGCTGCCGACAAATTCGGTGGCGACGACCGGGGTCTCGGGCTTGCGGTCGTCGATGCGCAAGTCGTTGACCCAGTTGGAGTGGATGTCGCCGGTGAGCACGATGGGGTTGGGGATACGCCGGTCGGCCCAAAAACGGGCAAGGGCCATGCGCTCGTGGGCGGCACCGGGCCACTGGTCCATGGAGTAAATGGGCTCGGGGTCTTTGGCGGTGCCGGGGAAGGCCACCAGGCCCATCATGACTTGCTGGGCGAGTACGTTCCAGTGGGCCTGCGAGGCGATGAGGCTGCGGTCCATCCAGTTGCGCTGTTCGGCTCCGAGCAGGGAGTTGCGCGGGTCGAGGGCGGCGGCGTTGAGGGGCTTGTTGTTGTCGCCGTTGGGCTGGTCGGTTCGGTACTGGCGGGTGTCGAGCACGAGGAACTCGGCGAGTCGTCCGAAGCTGGCCTTGCGGTAGAGTTGGAGGTGGGGCCCTTGTGGTAGGCAAGAAGCCCTCAATGGCATGGCTTCGTAGTAGGCCTGGTAGGCGGCGGCCCGTTGGATGAGGAAGTCGGCCGGGTTGACGGTGCTGACCTCAGAAACACCAGCGGCGTAGTTGTTGTCGAACTCGTGGTCATCCCAGGTGACGAACCACGGGCAGCGCCGATGCATTTCTTGGAGATGCCGGTCGGAGCGGTACAGGGCGTGGCGGCCGCGGTAGTCTTCGAGGGTGATGATGCGGGTCTTGGTAGGCCCGGTGTGGCGGCGGACCTTGTTGGCTTTGGCGGGGCCTTCGTAAATGTAGTCGCCGAGGTGGAAGACCAGGTCGGGGTCGTCTTGCGCCATGCGCTCGTAGGCCGTGTAGTGGCCGTCTTCGTAATGCTGGCACGAGGCGAAGGCGAAACGCAGTTCGCTCGGCAGCGACTCCGGCTCGGGCAGGGTGCGGGTGCGGCCGATGGGGCTGGTGGCCGGGCCGGCATGGAACCGGTACCAGTAGTGACGCCCGGGTTTGAGGCCGGCGACTTCGACATGCACTGAATGACCGAGCTGGGGCAGGGCGAGGGCGGTCCCGCGCTGCACGACCCGCGACATGGACTCGGTTTCAGAAAGTTCCCAACGGACGGCAACGCGCTCGGTCGTCAAGCCGTAGCCGGGTTCTAGTGGCTTGGGGCAGAGGCGGGTCCAGAGCACGACGCTGTGGGCCTCCGGATCACCGCTGGCGACGCCCAGTTGGAAGGGGTCGGCCGCAAACGAGATCTTGGAGTCGGTAGTGCCCGCGGAGCGTGCGGCGAGGGCTGGCAGCGCGGCCAGGGCTGCACCGTAGGCGACGAAGAGGCGACGGCTGAGTCCGCCCTCGTGGCGGACGGCTTGGGGGAGACGTTCGAGGAGGGACATGGCTGGGTTGCATTCGAGACCGGCCCAGCCGCGGGTCAAGGCGGTTCTGGGGTTGTCACCGAAATGTCGCCGGGTGCAGGAACCTCCGGCGTACGCGTCACCAACCAGGGAAGTGTGTGAGCAAACTCAAGCTCTGTCACACGGCATGGCGCAAGGCCTCTAACTCGCGTCGCAATGGGAGCCAATATTCCCGGTCACGCTGGCGTTCGGCGGTTTCCTCCGCCAGCAACGCCTGCTCCAAATTCATCGACTCGCCGCTGATCACTTGGGAGAGCAGTGGACGTTTGCTGGTCAGGCGTCGACAGGTCGCCGGATGACGTTGAGCCAGTTCCAAGAGCAGTTCTGAGGTGCGCAGTTCTTGGAACCAGAACCGGATTTGTGGCGGTGTGGGGTGCTTCTGGTTCTCGAAATAGTGTGCCTCGACCAGACGACGGATCATCGGCCAATCCTTGTCGCGCTGGGTCTTCTTGGCCTGGACTAGGTCGGGCAGGGAGAGGAGGTCTACTTTTTCACCGCTGGCCAGCTGAAGTGTGGTCCGACGTCGCCATAGTCGGCCGAAGGGATCCACCCCACGCATTCGGGACATAATATCCACGCGCATGTGCAAGGCGTCGGGATGTTGGCAACGGAAATGAACGGCGTGGCCGCGTCGGAGGTATTTGAGCGCGAACGGGGGAACCGCGATAGGATTGGCCTGCAATTCATCGAGCGCCTTGCGCAATCGGGCGAGGTTGGCGCTGTTCGCAAGGAGGGCGAAATCTGTATCTCGGCTAAACTCGGCCGCGCCGTAAAACACGCACGCCTGTCCGCCCATAAGCAGGGCGTGAACGCGCTGCTTGCGCATCGAAGAAAGGACTTTGAGTATCGGGTTCGGGATCAAGTGAACCTCCCAGTGCGAGATAGGTTTGCCACAACTTCTCGCTCTCCAGCCAACGTTGTGCAGGGGTCAGCCGGTACCAGTCCGCCCATTCCCCGCCAACCAGTTGTTCCGGCTGAATCACTTTTGAACAGTGCCCAGTTTCGGCCCGTCTGTAAACCTTCGAACCCCGGGGTCCGAATTATCGGCATCGGCATCGGGGCCCGAAAGGCTGTGAGCAGGGGCTGGATTTCTGCCATGTGAAACTAAAATGTTCCCGAGATGACGCACCGCCCGCTCGAAAGCCAATGGAGTCCGGACTATCGATCCTTCACCCCTCTCGGGTTGCCCGCCCTCGGTCTGGGCACTTGGAAGCTGCCCAAGCCGCAGGGGCCGGCGGTGATTCGCGAGGCGGTTCAGCTCGGGTACCGGCATTTTGATTGTGCCTGTGACTACGGCAATGAGGCCGAGGTCGGCGTCGGGTTGGCTTCGGTCGTGCAGGAAGGCCTTTGCCGCCGGGATGAGCTCTGGGTCACCTCCAAGCTGTGGAACACCTACCACGAGCCGAAGCACGTTCGCGCGGCGTGCGAACGCTCGCTGCGAGACTTGCGCTTGGACGTGCTAGACTTGTACTTGGTGCATTTCCCCATCGCTCTGGCCTACGTACCCTTCGATGTGCGCTATCCGCCAGAATGGTTTTTCGATCCGGCGGCCGAGAAGCCAGCCCTGAAGCCCATCGCGGTGCCGTACGCCGACACGTGGGGCGCGATGGAGGAGTTGCAGCGGGCCGGCCTGGTGAAGCAAATCGGCGTGTGCAACCTGAACGTCTCGATGCTGCGGGAAGTGCTGAACACGGCTTCCATCCGGCCGGCGGTGCATCAGTTCGAGGCGCATCCGTATCTGATCCAGGAACGCCAGGTGCGCTTCTGCCAGTCGGAGGGCATTGCGGTCACGGCCTTCTCACCGCTGGGCGCACCGTCGTACTTGCCATTGGGGATGGCCCGCCCCGAGGAGTCGGTGCTGGTGGATCCGGTGGTGACCGGCCTCGCCGCGGCTCTGGGTCGCACTCCGGCCCAGGTGGTGCTGCGATGGGGAGTTCAGCGTGGGTGCGCGGTCATCCCGAAGGCGCAGGATTTCAATCATCTGCGTGAGAATGCCCAGGTCTTCGAATTTTCGCTGAGTGCTGGGCAAATGCAGGCCATCGATGCACTCGACCGCCATCGCCGCTTCAATGACCCGGGGTATTTCTGCGAGAAGGCGTTCAATACTTTCTTCCCGATCTTCGACTGAGTTGGAAACCCCGGCCTGCGTCTCTCTTTGGCTGGGCCTGAAATCAGAACAGGCTCGGTTGTTCAGGCAACGCCTCGATGCACATTTCTTGTACCTTGGTTGGTGCCCGGTGCCGGTCAAGCCCCCCGAAAAGATTGGCAAGTCACGGACTTGTAACGTGACCGACATGGAGCGAACATAATATCCATGCCACCGTCGATCCGAGTTATGCCAAAAATACTCGTCGTCGACGACGAACCCGATGCGTTGGAGGTCCTAGGCTTCAACCTGAAGAACGCCGGATACGAGGTGACCACGGCGGATGATGGTGATGCGGCATTGAAGAAAGCGCGTCAGCAGTTGCCTGACCTCATCTTGTTGGACCTCATGCTGCCCGAGGTCGATGGCCTAGAGGTGTGTAAATTGCTGCGGCGGGACCCGGCCACCAGTGCCATTCCCATCATCATGGTCACCGCCAAGGCCGGTGAGATCGACCGTGTGGTCGGCCTTGAATTAGGTGCCGACGACTACGTCACTAAGCCCTTCAGCCCGCGGGAATTGATTCTTCGCATTCGCAACTTGCTCAAGCGTCGCAGCGAGACCGATGAGGAGAAGCCCCAGACGATGCAGTTCGGTGATCTCCTCATCGATATCCCGCGTCATCTCGTGAGCGTTGCCGGCCAACGGGTCGATCTGACGGCCACCGAGTTCAAGTTGCTCATTGTGCTGGCTCAACGGCGCGGGCGGGTTCAAAGCCGTGAGGCGCTTTTGCGCGATGTCTGGGAATACGACAACCTCATCGATACTCGCACCGTCGATACTCACATGCGGCGCTTGCGCGAGAAGTTGGGCGAGGGCGCTCAGTACTTGGACACGGTTCGGGGTGTAGGATATCGGTTCATGGAAGCCTGATTCTCTGGAAGCTTGATCCGCGCATGTCGATTTCTCCCTTAGTGGCCGCGGTTTTGGGTGCCGGAATCTCGGCTGTCATTGCCACCTTGTTCTTGAGGGGGCGTTGGCTTCGGGAGGCCCGAGAGGCAGCCTCGTTGCGCGATCAACTCGCCCAGGAACGTTCCAGCCGCGCCGAATCGCAGGCAGCTGAGAATGCCCGCCAACAGGCGCTTTTCGAGAACATGCTCGAAGGAGTTCTGCTGCTGGATGCCTCCGGAAGGGTTCAATTCACTAACACCGCGTGCCGCCGTTTTTTTGATCTCGAGGCCGATGTCCGTGGTCGCACTCTTCTCGAGGCCTTCCGCTGCAATGACTTGTCGGTGATGGCTGCTGAGGCAGGCAAGGCAGGTCGGGTCAATGGCAAGGAGTTGGAGGGCGGATCGGAAGCTCGATTACTTCAGGTCAACGCGGTCGCTCTTGTTGGGCCCGAAGGGCGGGCGGATGGCGTCTTGATGGTTCTGCACGATGCGACGCGCCTCCGTCAGTTGGAGCGCACCCGCCGCGAATTCGTGGCCAATGTTAGTCACGAGTTGCGCACGCCCCTCTCGCTCATCAAGGGATCGGTGGAGACGTTGCTGGATGGCGCGGTTTCGCAACCGGCCATTGCTTCCAAGTTCCTCGACATCATCGATCGCCATTGTGACCGGCTGACCTACCTGATCGAGGATCTCCTGACACTGTCCCGATTGGAGTCCGGTCAGTTAGCCATCAATTACGACACGGTTCCGCTGCGCGGACATGTGACGGAGGTCTTCCACGATTTCCACCGCAAGGCCGAGGACCGCGGTGTTCAGCTCATCAATGATGTGCCCCTCGGATTGCATGCACGGGCCGACTCCGATCGCCTCGATCAGGTGCTCTCGAACCTCATCGACAACGCGATCAAATACGGTCGCCCCGGAGGCACCGTGCGCATCGAGGGGCGCGAGGTTCCGGGGAGCGATTTGATCGAAATGGCCGTGGCGGACGACGGTCCGGGCATCCCCACCGAAGCGGCTGAGCGGGTCTTCGAACGGTTTTACCGGGTGGATACGGCTCGCTCTCGGGAACAGGGAGGCACGGGCCTGGGTCTGAGCATCGTCAAGCACATCATCCAGGCCCATGGTTGCGAGGTGCGCCTCGAGACCGCTCCAGCCAAGGGAGCCGCCTTCCGCTTCACCCTTCCAGCCGTGCCGCCCCCGGTAGCGAGTAAATGATCTCGAGCGGGCCTGCATTGCCCCTCCCATGGCCCAGGTGTTCTGCGTGACTCCGGGCTGCTTCCCGGGTAGGCCTTGTGCCGATATGTCCGACCTGCCCGCCGAGTCGTCACAGCCGCTGGTGTTCGATTGCCACTTGGACCTCTCCATGAATGCCATGGAGTGGAACCGGGATCTCACGCAATCGCTGGAGTACATCCGTCGCCGCGAGCAACACCAGCGAGACCAGCCCGATCGGGGCAACGGGATCGTATGCTTTCCGGAAATGCGCCGGGGCAACCTGGGGCTTTGTGTCGCGACCCAAATCGCTCGATCAGTGAACCGGTTCAGCCGTATGCCGGGCTGGAGCAGCGCCTCGCAGGCGTGGGCCCAGACCCAAGGCCAGTTGGCGTGGTACCGCGAGATGGAGGCCGCAGGCGAACTGCGCTTCATCACTGACCGGGCCGGCCTCGAGGCCCACCTGGCCGATTGGCAGCGCCCCTCGGCCGAGCCGAAGCCTATCGGATACATCCTCAGTCTGGAGGGAGCCGATTCGCTCCACACCCCCGCCCATTTGGAGCGGGCCTACGCCTACGGTTTGCGAGCCGTGGGTCTGACCCATTATGGCCCCGGTCTCTGCGGTGCCGGCACCGATGATGAGGGCCCCTTGAGTGCTCATGGGCGTGAACTCCTGGCCGAGGTGGAGCGACTGGGGTTGATCCTCGATGTCACCCATTTGAGTGATGAGTCCTTCCGGGATGCCTTGGATCGGTTTTCCGGGCCCGTCTGGGCCAGTCATTCCAACTGCCGCGCCCTGGCCGACTGGAATCGCCAGTTCACCGACGATCAGATTCGCGAACTCATCCGTCGCGACGCAGTCATCGGTGTGGCGGTGGATGCGATCATGATGGTTCACGGTTGGCGTCACCACCGTTCCAAGCCGGCAGATTTCGATCTCAGCCTCGAGCACCTGGCCAACCACATCGACCACATTTGCCAACTGGCCGGGAACATTCGTCATGTGGGCATCGGCACCGATGCCGACGGCGGGTTCGGCACCGAGCAAATGCCTGCCGACCTGGGGTCCATCGCCGACATTCAGAAGCTGGGACCCATCTTGGCGCGCCGCGGCTATTCGAAGTCTGACATCGACGGTATCTTCCACGGCAACTTCTTGGCCCTGCTCCGTCGGGTTTGGAAATAGCCTGTTCAGAGTCGGCGCTCTGCAAGCTCCGCCCTGCAGCGGGCGGCAGCGGGCGGCAGCAGGACCGATCCCGCGGAGCCCTACCCAATAGCGCACCTCCAAAACCGCTTCCCCTCGGGGCCCGTCGGCCATCACCTGAAAATAAGCAAGAGTGCCCCCTTTTGTGTAAATAGGTGGGACCGACCCCTTTTTGACCCCTTTAAGGTTCATCTCGGCATTGAGTTTCTGGGCGTAAACCGGCTCAATTGTCTCTTCAATGATCCTGCCCCGCATTTGTATTCAGCGTCCCATCCTCGCTTGGATGATGAATCTCGTGCTGGTGCTCTTTGGGTTGATTGGTTTGTCCCGCCTTCCCGTCCGCGAGCTGCCAGACATTGATCCGCCCATCGTTTCTGTGACGACGGTCTTCCCCGGGGCCAATGCCCAGGTGGTTGAGACCGAGGTGACCGAGCGTCTTGAGGAGGCCATCAATAATATCGAGGGCATCAAGACCTTGCGCAGTGAAAGTAGGGAGAGTGTCAGCAGTATTTCAGTGGAGTTCGATCTTTCCCGGGATATTGACACCTCGGCTCAGGATGTCCGGGACCGGGTCTCCCGCGTGCGCGGGGCGCTGCCCCGAGACATCCGCGAACCCATCATCTCCAAGCAGGATTCCGATGCGCAGCCCATCCTTTGGATCGCTCTGAACAGCGAGCGGTATTCGCCGCTAGAGATGACCACGCTCGCGGAAAAGCAAATCAAGCCCCGCTTCCAGGGGATCACTGGCGTGTCCTCCATTACCATCGGTGGTGAGAAACGCTATGCGATGCGCCTGTGGCTCGATTCGGCGCGGATGGCCGCTCGGCGCGTCACGGTCCTGGATGTTCAGCAGGCGCTCCGCCAGCAAAACATCGAATTGCCCAGCGGGCGCGTGGAGAACTTGGACCGGGAAATGACCATTCAGACCCGCGGCGAGATGAAGTCGGTCGAGGAGTTCAACAACCTCGTGCTGCGGGCCGAAGGAGCCAACCTCGTTCGGCTCAAGGATGTAGGTCGGGCTGAGGACGGCGTCTCGGATTACCGCACCATCGCCCGCGCCTCCGGAAAACCCTGCATTTTCCTGGGCGTCGTCAAGCAGGCCAAGGCCAACACGGTGAATGTGGCCCAATCCATCCGCGCGGAAATGGAGGCGATCCAACCCACCCTGCCCGACGGGGTACAAATGAGGGTGAGTTATGACTCAAGCATTTACGTCGAAAAAGCCATTAGCGAGGTGTGGGACACGCTGGCCATCGCCTTCGGTCTGGTAGTGCTCATCATCTTCGTTTTTCTCCGCGATTTGCGGGCAACGTTCATCTCGATCGTGGCCATCCCGGTGTCCATCATTGGTACCTTCGCGGTGCTCCACCTCATGGGCTATTCGGTGAACATCCTCACCATGCTCGCGCTGGTGCTGGTCATCGGCATCGTGGTGGACGACGCCATCGTGGTGCTGGAGGCCATTTACCGGCACATCGAAGAGGGGATGAAACCCATGGCGGCGGCCTTCAAGGCCATGGACGAGATTAGCTACGCGGTCATCGCTATCACCCTGTCGCTGGTGGCGGTCTTCACACCGCTGGCCTTCCAGAAAAGCACCACAGGCCGTCTCTTCGTGGAGTTCGCCGTGGCTGTCTCGGTTTCGGTAATTATCTCGGCGTTTGTCGCGCTCACCTTGTCGCCGGCCATCGCTGCTCGGGTGCTCAAGCCCATCCAGGTCAAGAAGGCCACCGGGCTATTTGGTGTGTTTGAGGCGATCCTTGATGCCGTGACTCGCATCTACCTAAGTTCTCTGCGCTGGGCCCTGCGCCACCGCTTCCTTTCGGTGCTGGTGACCTTGGGAACCGTGGCCTTGATGATTTTTGCGTACCGGGGCTTGGATAAAGACTTTCTGCCGCAGGAGGACAAGGGTCGGATGTTTGCGATCGTCCTCACTCCGAACGGTTCCACGAGCGAGTTCACCGACCGTCAGCTCCGCAAGGCCGAGGCCATCATTGCTAGCTACCCGGAGGTAAAAAGTTACGGCGCCATCGTGGCTCCGGGCTTCAGTGGTCCCGGTCAGGCTTCGTTCGGAATTGTTTTTGTGACCTTCCAAGATCGCTCACTACGGAAACGCTCAACCCAGGAAATCGTCAACGGACCGGGTGGCATAGCACAGCGTTTCTTTGCCGAGGTTGAAGGTGGCTTTGCTATTGCTAACCTTCCTAAGGCCATCGAGGTGGGCTTCAACAACTCGCCTTTCGAACTGGTGGTCCAGAATCAAGACCTCGAAACGCTCAACCAGACGGTGCAGGCGCTCTTGCCTCGTATTAGTGGACTGACCAACGCCGCGGGCCAGCCACTGCTTAAGAACATCCGGGTCAGCTATGAGGTGGACAAGCCCGAGCTGCGTCTCTCAGTGGATCGCAGTCGAGCCGCTGCGCTGGGGGTGAGCATCGAAGACATTTCTCGGACACTACAAATCCTCTTCGGCGGTCTGGATTTGAGCCGTATGAAGGTGGATGGCAAGGAGTACGAAGTCATTGCCCAGCTGGAGCGGGCCTCCCGACTCACACCGCAGGAGTTGGACACGGTGTATGTCCGCAATCAGCGCGGGGAGCTCATTCAGCTCAACGCCCTAGTGACTCGAACTTCTGGCGCAGCGCCCAATTCCATCAGCCACTACGGTCGACTCCGCAGCGCCAGCATCACGGCCTCTCCGGGCGGCATTCCCATTGGGGCTGTGGTGGATCAAGTTCAGCCACTCCTGAAAGATCTGCCGGCAGGAACGCTTCATGCGTGGGAAGGGGAAGCGAAGAACCTGGCCGACAGCACCGGTGAGATTTGGTTCGTGCTCGGTCTGGCCGCGATCATCGTCTACATGACCCTGGCTGCGCAGTTCGAGAGTCTCATCCATCCCTTCACCGTCATGCTGGCGTTGCCGTTGGCCGCGGTGGGCGCCTTCGGGTTGCTGTGGCTGCTGGCCTTCCTGGGCAAGACCGGGGTGATCCCAGTGATCCCCTCCATGAACATCAATTTGTTCAGCCAAATCGGCCTGGTGCTCCTCGTTGGGCTAGTGACCAAGAATTCTATCTTGCTGGTCGAATACGCCAACCAGCGCGCCCAAAAGGGCATTGACCCGGTCACGGCGATGATGGAAGCCGGCAAGGTTCGGCTCCGGCCCATTCTCATGACGGCCTTTTCCACGGTGGCGGGCATTATGCCCATTGCCATTGGTTTTGGCGCGGGTGCCGAGAGTCGTCGTCCGATGGGCGTCGCAGTCGTGGGAGGGATGCTCACGAGCACCTTCCTCACTTTGTATGTGATTCCGGTAGTGTATGTGCTGATGGATCGCTGGTTCCCGACACGCCCAATGCTCAAGGAAGAGCCTTCGCAAACCTTGCCGGCCCCGGCCCTGACCCATTGATGACATGATCCCTCGCTCCGATCGCCCCCGAACCGGTTTTCGTCGTTTCCCCGGAATCGCCCGATGGACGGTCTGGGTGCTGGTCATCGGCTTGATGGGGTGCCAAGCGCCGCAGCCAAGGCCGGTTGCTCTGTCGTCGGTTTTCCGCAGTGAGAAGCTCTCGGCCATCGATGGGGCCATCGTGCAATCCATCGCCTCCAACCGTTGCCCGGGCGGAGTCTTTTGGTTGGAGCGCAACGGGGTGGTGTATTCGAAGGCCTACGGGCACCGCTCGGTGGATCCATCGCCGGAGCCGGCCCGCCTGGACACGATTTATGATGCCGCCTCACTGACCAAGGTGCTGGCCACGACGCCAGCGGTGGCCTGGCTGATTGAGCACGGGCACATCGACCCGGAGAAGCCCCTGGCCCATTATCTCCCGACCTTCGCCGCCCACGGCAAAGAGGCCATCACGGTACGACAAGTTCTGACGCACGCTTCGGGATTGCGCCCCGGTTTGGGTGGCGGCGCTTGGAGCGGTTCCGACAAGGCTCTGGAACTGGCCTGCGACGAGAAGCCAACGCACCCACCGGACACCCGGTTCGTCTATTCCGACATTAATTTCATTCTCTTGGGCAAGCTCGTGGAGAAGGTCTCGGGCCAGACCTTGGACGCCTTTTGCGAAGCCCACGTGTATCGACCTCTGAAGATGCGAGACACAGCTTATCGTCCCCTGCTGCATGGTCTGGCAGTCGACCGCATTGCCCCGACGGAACGGCGCGCCGATGGGACGTGTTTCCGCGGCGAGGTGCACGACCCGACCGCCCGCAAAATGGGCGGCGTGGCCGGACATGCGGGCTTATTCACGACCGCCGCCGACGTGGCCCGCTTCTGCCGCATGATGGATGCTGGCGGAACCCTGGACGGGGTTCGGGTGTTTCGTCCGGAGACAGTGGCTCGCATGATCTCGGTGCAAACACCGCCGAATCTCCCGAAACGGGGTCTGGGCTGGGACATTGATTCGCCTTATGCCGGTCCGCGCGGATCCCTCTTTCCGGTCGGCTCGTTCGGCCATTCCGGATGGACCGGCACCTCCCTGTGGCAAGATCCCAGCAGCCACACCTGGGTTATTTTCCTGAGCAACCGCAATCACCCCACCGAAGAGGGCAACATTCTGGCCCTCCGCCGCCAACTCGGCACCCTCGCGGCCGAATCGTTGGTAGGAGTAGAATTCGGGACCCTGCGTTAAGATTGGCCGCAGGGCCGATTCATCTGCATCTGAATGGTAGGGACGGTGTCTCACCGTCCGTTCCCTGGGCTGCCGGGCGAGGAGGGGATGGCCCGAGAGACTCGAGCCCTACCGGGGAGGTGGCAGCAGTTTGATAGGGGTAGGGATGGCCGTTGTCGGCCACCCCTCCCTCCGAACCGGACGGGCGGATTTCCCGCATCCGGCTCTCCAGTCGGTGAGTCACCCGCTTGTG
>CAMDDW010000039.1:0-29233 GCA_945893185.1 Akkermansia muciniphila
ATGAACGACTTTATCTTCGCTCTCTCGGAGTTGGAGGTCTTGGATGACCAGGGCAGCAACTGGGCTCTCGGCGCGCCGGTGAGCTCGAGTGACAGCATCGAGGCAGCTCCGCGTTGGGGGCGGGACAACCTCACCGATGGGTGGTTTCCAGGTCGGATTCAGTCTGCGACGGGAGAGGCCTTGGACCGGTTGCGGAAGGATCGCAAGGCTCTGGAGGGCTTGCCGGCTCTGAGCGCGAGCCTGGCCCGCCTGACTCCGATCCGCACCGAGCTGGACCAGGTGACTCGAGAAATCTCAACCCTTCCGCCCCAACGGATGGTGTACGCGGGCACAGTGCACCACGGGGGAGGTGCGTTCCGAGGCACCGGCTCCAATGGCGGGAAGCCTCGGCCTGTCTACTTGCTGGCGCGCGGGGATGTGCGCAAACCCGGCAATGAGGTGATACCGGGCGTGCCTCGGTCCTTGGGCTTGAGCCGCGGACTTCAGGTCGATCCGGCCATGCCGGAAGGTCAACGCCGGGTGGCCTTGGCCGAGTGGATTGCCGATCCAGAGAATGTGCTTACCTGGCGATCCATTGTGAACCGGGTCTGGCAGCATCATTTCGGCCGCGGTTTGGTTGAGACAGCCAATGATTTTGGTCGCATGGGTACGGCTCCTAGTCACCCGGAGTTGATGGACTGGTTGGCGGTCTGGTTTCGTGACAACAATCAATCCCTCAAGTCGTTGCACCGCCTGATCGTGACGAGCCGTACTTACCGGCAGAGTTCTGTGGTTCCGAATCCAGAGATCCACCCGGGCGCGGCGCGCGACTCCGACAATCGACTGCTCTGGCGCATGAACCGTCGGAAGCTGGAGGCTGAGGCGATCCGCGATTCCATGCTCTGGGTGGCGGGGCGCCTGGATGAACGCCGCGGTGGGCCGAGTTTCAAGGATTTCGTGGTGGAGCGGCCGGAGCATTCGCCGCACTACGAGTACGGGCTGCACAACCCGGAAGATCCCGAGTCACACCGGCGCTCGGTGTACCGCTTCCTCGTGCGTTCTCAGCCTCAGCCAATGATGGCGGCCCTGGACTGCGCCGATCCGTCGATCTCGGTGGACCGTCGCAACGAGACCCTCAATGCCCTGCAGGCTTTGGCTTTGATGAACCACAAGCTGGCGGTGTCGATGTCCCGTCATTGGGCCGTCCGCTTGGAGCACGAAGCCCCAACGATCCCGGAACGAGTCTCGCTGGGAATGCGCTTGGCCCTTGGCCGCAGACCGACCGCCGAAGAGTCTCAGGCGCTGGTCAGCCATACCGAACGCCATGGCTTGGCCAGCACCTGCCGTTTGCTGCTCAACCTCAACGAATTCGTGTTCGTCGATTGAGCTTAAGAGCCTGTTGGAGAGGGATTGCTCTGCGGGACAATCGACTTTAGCGGCCGAGGTCGAGACAGACAGCCTCCTTGGTGGAGCGGGCAAAGATCTTGCCGTTGGCTAGCACCGGCGTGGTCCAGCACTTGCCGTCGAGCACGTCGGCGCGGGCCAGTTCCTTGTAGGCTGCGGCGTTGGTGTCGATGAGCACGAGGTGTCCGTCATCCGAGAGAGCTAAGACGCCGCTGCCGGTCAGGATTACGTGGCCGGGTCCGAATCCGGGCTGTTCCCACTTCACGGTTCCCGTGGCGATGTCGACGCACTTCACCGGGCCGTTGCCGAATTCTTTGAACTGGAACATGCCGAAGAGGTGGCCGTCTTTCAGTACGGGCGTGGACCAGTGGTTGGCCAGGGGCTTATTGCCGGCGAAACGGTAGGCTTCGGTGGCGGTCCACTGAGATCCGTTCTTGGTCACCTTGGCGGCTCCAGCGCCCACGCCGTAACCGGCCGAGCAGTACACCAAGTCACCGGAGACGACCGGTGAGGCCGCCGTGGAGACCTTGTAGGGGAAGTTGTGACGCCAGAGCTCGGTGCCGGTCTTGGGATCTACCGAGACCAGTCCCGATTGGAGGAACCAGACGACCTGACGCACGCCATGAATTGTGGCCAAAACGGGGGAAGCATGAGTGATTTTCTCGTCGCCGGTCTTCCAGATCGGAGCGCCGGTCTTGACGTCCAGGGCCATCAGGCTTTCGCCAGCGCCACCGCCAGCCACGAAGACTCGGCCGTCTTCGATCACCGGTGATTGAGCGTTCTGCCAGGAGATGTTTCGGCCGGCG
This sequence comes from Akkermansia muciniphila, assembly GCA_945893185.1. GTDB lineage: Bacteria > Verrucomicrobiota > Verrucomicrobiia > Limisphaerales > UBA9464 > SXXZ01. Next base: position 2,190 of record CAMDDW010000039.1, read on the forward strand.
TGGTCCTTAGCGAGGTCGCTCTTCCACACTTCCTGACCGGTCTTGGCGTCGAAAGACTGCACCACGAGTTTGGCTGAGAAGGTGTACACTCGGCCGCCTTGCACGGCGGGTGTCGAGCGCGGGCCGTCACCGCCTCGGTTCTCTTTGGTGCCGTCGTCGCCGCCGTCGCCGGTCTTCATCGATCCCAAGGCTGCGGTCCACAGCTCCTTGCCGGTGTTGGCATCGCGGGCAACGAGGGTCTCGAGCATGGCACCCCCTGAATCCCGGAGTTCTTGGGTGAAGCAGCGGCCGCCAGCCACAGCGAACGAGCTGAAGCCAGCGCTGCTGGGAACCTTCCACAGCACCTTGGGCCCACTTGCGGGCCAGGTCGTGGCGATCTTCTCCGGGGTGGCCCCATCGTGGTGGGGTCCGCGGTACTCGGTCCAGTCTGCTCCGTGGGAGACGAGCGAGGTAGCGATGAGGGCGGCCAGTGCCAAGGGGCGTTGCATGGGTTAAGCCGTGACGGATCTGCGGCGCTCCGTCAAACCCCGAGTGTCCTCCCTGGGTCCCTTCGATCGGTTAACTTATGCCTTCAATCCGCGGGACGGCTGGGCTTTGCTGGATCCATGGACGCACTGATCAAGGTTCTTCGCCGGGATGCCACCCTGAGTCCCGCTACGCTGGCGGCGATGCTGTGCCGGTCTGAATCAGAGATTCGGGCCGAGATCTCCCGCCTGGAAGCCGAGGGAATCTTGCTGGGTTATCGGGCCGTGGTGAACGAGGAGAAGCTCGGGCATGACGTAGTCCGGGCGATGATTGAGGTGAAGATCACCCCGGAGCGCGGTGGTGGTTTCGATAAGCTCGCCGAGCGGATTTCCCGCTACGAGGAGGTGCGGTCCTGTCACCTGATGTCCGGCGGCTATGATTTGCTCGTCGAGGTGGAGGGCACCGACTTGCGCGACGTGGCCGCGTTCGTCTCCGAGAAGCTGTCCACCATCCAGGGTGTTCTTTCGACGGCGACCCACTTCGTGCTCCGCGCTTACAAGGAGCAAGGCTTGCTGATGAAGCGCGACGCGGTCGAAGAACGACTTCAGGTCGCTCCCTGACACGGCCCCGAGCCGTCGGCAGTGGTTGTGTCCTACAATCGGAGGAAGAGTTTCCGGCGGTGTAGAGCGCGGGCGAAGAGGAAGAGCACGAGCAACCCGCCGGCGGCCTGAAGCACCTCTCCCGTTGTGCCGAGTCGGGCGCGCAGTTCTGGAGATAGGAAACGTCCGGCCACAGCTCCGTATCCCACGAAGCTGGAGAGCAGGTAGAGGGTGATGGAGTTGGTGCCGATCCAGACAAACGGCTGGCACCAGCGTTGTTGGCCCCATCCGTCCACCACCTGGTAAAATCCGGCCAAGAGCAGGAAGCTCCAACCACCGGCGAACAGGACGAAGGAAGAGGTCCAGAGTTTCTTCACGATGGGGAAGGATCCGTTCCAAACCCATCCAACGGCGAGGCAGGCCAGACCCGCCAAGATGAGCCGGAGGGTGCGTTGAGTGGGCTTGAGCGATCCTAGTCGGAGCAAGGAACCGGCAAACACTCCGAGGAGGCAGGTGGCGATGGCTGGAATGGTGCTGAGGATGCCCTCGGGATCGTAGTAGGTGTCGTACTTCTTTCCGGGAAGGTGCTCGAAGTCGAAGTGGTTCACCACGTTGAGGCCGGGCTCGTATTGCCCCGTTACCCGCTGGGAGGTGCTCCAGTACAGTTGTTGGGCGTTGGTGGTTCCGGTGCGGGCCATGCCTTCCTGCACTGCGGTCGGGGTGAGATGGATGGCTCGGATGGGCACCCAGGCGAAGAGGGCCCAGTAGCCGAGCAAAAGTCCGGCACAAACTCCCAAGAGCGCCCGGACCGGCAGGAACACCAGCAGGATACCCGCAGCCGTAGAGGCCAGCGCGATGCGGTTGAGCACACCCAGCCATCGGACTCCATCCAAGCCCTGCGAGAGCCCACCCGAGTAGAACACGCCCACCAGGAACAGGAGGAGCCCGCGGGTCAGCAGGCGTCGGACCGCTCCAGCCTTGCCGCTCCGCTCCACAGCCTTGCCGGTGGAGAAGGTCAAGGACACGCCCGCGATAAAGACGAAGAGCGGGAAGATGAGGTCATAGAATCGGAAGCCGGCCCATTCCACATGAGTGAGCTGCTGGCGGATGCCGCTCAGAACTGGGGAACCGCTGAACTTCTCCAGCGCCCGCAAGATGCCTGCGCCGCCGACGATCCAGAACATGTCGAACCCCCGGAGGGCGTCGAGGGACATGAGGCGCTCGGACGGCGGCGTGGCCGTTGTCGATGAGGGGTTCTGGGCGGGGGGCATGACAGGAAAAGGGGATGCAGGTGGCAATGCGTTCCGAGGTTGGTTCAGATCCGCAGAAAAATCCGTCGGCCATGGAGGAGCCAAGCCAACCAGACGCAGAACCCGACGGACACGAAGGCGGTGACCACGCCCGTCGTCCCTGGATGCAGTCCGTCCAAGAAGAGGGCGACTTCGCCGCCGGTCAGTCGTTTGGCCAGTTTTCCGAAATCAGCCAGGTTCGAGGCCAGGTAGACGGCGATGGAGTTCATGCCAATCCAAGTGAATGGCTTGGCCCAACTAGACCAGCCCTTCACATCGATGATTCCGTAGAAGAGAGCCAAGAGCAGGCAACTCCAACCGCCCGCGACGCAGACATACGACGAGGTCCACAAGCCCTTAATGATCGGAAATGCCAATCCCCACAAATGCCCCGTGGCCAGTAAGGCGACGCCGGCCAGAGTGAGTGTCTTCAGGCGTTGAGCCGCATTCTGGGAGGGGTCCTTGAGGAACAGTCCGGCGAGCACGCCGAGGAGGCAGGAGGCGATGGCGGGCAAGGTGCTCAGGAGGCCTTCCGGATCATGGGCGCCGTTCCACTTCTTGCCGCCGAGAAACTGGGTATCCACCCAATGGGCTAGATTGGTGTCCGGTTGGAGATTGGCCGGGCCGATCCCGGGCACCGGCACGAGGGTCAGGAGTCCCCAGTAACCTAAGAGGATCCCGACGGTGGTCATTCGCAGCGCCCGGGGGCTCAGAAACAAGTGCAGGGTGGCGGCCGAAAAATAGCACAGGGCGATGCGCTGCAAGACGCCGAGGTAGCGGATGTCGTTTTCCCAGCCCGGGTAGCCGCGATAGAAGAACACCCCGAGCAGGTAGAGCAGGAGCGCGCGCTTGAGAATTACCAGGAACGCCCCGGACCGGTCACCCGCCTCCGGTTTCGCGCCGCGTGAAAGGACGATTGAAATGCCGCTGATGAAGACGAAGAGCGGGAAGATTAGGTCGTAGAAGCGGAAGCCTTGCCAGGTGACGTGCTCCAGTTGGTCAGCGATGGCGTGGCTCACTGGACCGTTGGCGGCATTGAGGAAGGCGTGGCCGAAGGCGTCCGCGCCGCAAATCCAGAACAGGTCGAAGCCGCGCAGTGCATCGAGGCTGGCCAGTCGGGATGAAGTGCCGTGGACGGCGGGATTCGGGGAGTTCGCCATGCTGATGGACCATCAAGCCCAGCTCGGACAGGGGTGCCAAGAACGGATTTTTCAGGACCGGGTTTTTGGCAGCCCAGCTTCCCTGGCTCCGAGGCGCTGGTCGAACCAGTCGGCGAAGTGGTGGATGTCCCAGAGCATGGTGAGCCATCCGTGCTTTCCGCCCGGGTGCACGACGAGTTCAACGGTCGAGCCGATCTCCCGGGCGCGGGCTTGGTACCGTTGGGATTGGTCGAGCGGCACGAGGGTATCGGCATCCCCGTGGTAAATCAGGGTGGGCGGAACCCCGGGATGCAGATGGAAGAGCGGGGAGAGAGGCTTGCCGATATCCACCCAGTTGGTTAGCCCGTTGGGTTGCGGACGAAAGGCCTTCACGAAGCTCTTGGGCGGCCCGCCATCGTGGAGATTCTCGGTTGAATCCCCCAAGTTTAACAAATCAGTCACGGGATAGAAGATGGCCACGGCCTGAACGGCGCAGCTCTCCCGATCGATGGGGTCCGATGTCTGGGTGGGCCCCGGGCCTCCTCGGGTGGCCAACAGCAGGCTCAGGTGCCCGCCCGCGCTACCGCCGGTGACACCCAATCGCTTCGGGTCGATGCCATGCTCTTGAGCATGATGTCGGATGTGCCGGATCGCCCGACTCACGTCTTCGAAGATCTCCGCCACCGTCGCCTCCGGTTGGGACACATGGTAGACCGCCAGAATGGTGTACCCTCGGCGCAGCAGGGGGGCGGTCATCCAGGGGCGGAAGCTATTAGTACCGGATTTCCAACTCCCGCTGACCATGAGGGCCACTCCGAGCCCGTTGGGGTTCTCGGGTCGGACCACGTCGTAAGCGAGTTCATGGCCGTGGCGTTGCCCGTAGGTCACCCGCTGAACCGAGGCGAGCGACGGATGGTAGTAGAGCCATACTCCGGCAGCCAATGCCGTCAAAGCCAGGATGAGGCCGGCCAAAATGGAGGCGGCTCGGAGGAGAATGCGACGCAGTGCCATGGTGGGAGTACGATCAGACTGGGAGATCAGCGGTTGTCTTCGGAGGAAAAGCCTGTGGAGTGATGTCTAGGCATTGGAGGTCGGTCGGACCTTGGTCGTCCATGGTCCCTGAGCCAATCGGGCAAGGGTCTCGGGGTAGAGAGTTCGTTCAGCCTCCTGGATGCGCTGGTGCAGTGAGGAGACAGTGTCCCCTTCGAGCACCGGTACAGCTTGCTGGGCTAGGATTGGGCCGGTATCTACACCCTGGTCCACCCAGTGCACTGTGCAACCCGTGACCTTAACTCCATAGCTCAACGCCTGTTTCCAAGCCTCAAGGCCCGGGAAGGAGGGGAGCAACGACGGGTGGATGTTCATCACGCGGCCCTCGAAGGCCCTAAGAAAGTCCCCTTTGAGAATGCGCATGAATCCGGCCAAGACCACTAGGTCGACTTGGGCGTCTTGGAGAGCTTGAATGAAGGCGGATTCGGCCGTGGGATCCAATTTGGTGCGGAAGGCGCCCGGAGGAATGAATTGAGCCGAGATTCCTCGATCCCGGGCCTGTTGCAGAATTCCGGCTTCTGGCATGTCGCTGAGAACTACAGCCACCTCCGCTGGCAGGGAGCCACTTTGAATGGCCTGGGCGATAGCCACAAAATTGGATCCCTTGCCCGACCCCAGAACACCTAGTCTCAGTTTCTTTCCACTCTGCATGCGTCAGATCAAGGCGTGAGGAGCCTTCGATCTCAAGCTTCGGTTGCCATTGAGCCTCGAAGAGATCGTGGTTGCCCATCGAGGACGGCAGACTGGGAATAGTTTTCGATGGGGTCGAAACTGCGTGTTTCGCGGTAAATTCCCCAGTATTTCCGGGTTTCTGGCGACGGTGTTTAGAAGTGTTTCATTTAATATAAAATTTTTAGTTGCAGTGGTTTGTACCTGTAAGTATTCCGATGTTGTGCGTGTAGCTCAGTCAACCTTCCCCGATGAGTTGGGGCGAACCGTCAATGAGTTGACGGTGCGTCAGGCACGACTGCAGACGCAGGCGGCAACGGGTCAACGAATTCGGAATGCTGAGGACGATCCGAGTGCTTTTCTTAACGTCCTCGAACTTCAGGGTGATTTTCAGCGTCTGGGTCAGTACTCCGACAATGTCGCCAAGCTCCAAGTCCGTTCTCAGGCGATTTACTCGGCCAGTTCTCAGCTCAAGAAGATGACGGACCGTGCGTCCGAGTTGGCGACCATGGCCAACAGCATCCGGACCAAGGATGACTACGGGGCCTACGGTTCCGAAGTTAACCAATTGCTGGAGAACGCATTGGCTTTGGCCAACGGCAAAGACTCCAACGAGGCCCTGTTTGGTGGGACTTCGGGCGCTGCGACAGCGTTTGAGGCTGTTCGGGATGCGGATGGAAATATCACTTCGGTGGCCTACAAAGGGAACTCGAAGGTGCGGCAGGTGGACATTTCGGCTGGGATTTCCTTCGCACTCGATGTTCCTGGTGCCAATGAATCCACCAGTGGTCCGCGGGGACTTCTCAAGGATGATCGTGCCGGGGTGGATGTCTTTGGTCATCTAATCGCTTTGCGCGATGCCATGAAAGCGGGCAATAAGTCCGCTTTCCCCGACATCAGTACGTCACTGATGAAGGATGAGAGCGGTTTCATCGAAAGTTTTGCCACTTTGGGTGCGGCTCAATCGCGGTTGGAAGTGGCTGCCAAACAGAATTCCTCGGAATCTATTTCGACCAATCAATTGATCTCGCAGGAGAGCGATGCGGATCTGGCTCAGACGCTGGTGGAATTGAACCAGTTGCAGGCAGCCTATTCTGCGGCCCTGCAGTCTGCGGGCAAGATCCTCAGGATCAGCCTCCTCGACTACATCTGAGCAGTCGGTCTGGCGAACCTCTGCCGGGGCGGAGGACTTCGTAGTTGGCCTTCATTTCATTTACTCCGATGGCCGTTCGAATCAGTTTCCTCAACCAAAAAGGCGGCGTGGGCAAATCCACTTGCTCCATCCTCGTGGGAGCAGCCTTACAGTCCGCGGGCTATCAGGTTCAGTTCGAAGACATGGATCCTCAGGGGTCCTTGGCGATGTGGGTCTCGCACGTTGGCAAGTTGGCTCCGTTGCCCGAAGGCGTGGCTCCGGATGTCATTATTTGTGACACCCCCGGTCGCATTGATGTTTCGGCGAGCAGCCCGGATCCATTTTTTCGCGATCTCATTTCCCGCAGCGATCGATTGGTCATTGTTGCTGAGAAGTCTCTCTTTAGCACCCAGGCCTCGATTCCGATGGTCGAGTCGGTGAAGCAGTTCATGTCTCCAACAGCCCGAGCCATGATTTTGTTCAACAAGGTGCGTCGCCGCACCCTAGTGGGTGGTCAGAATGAAGAGGAGATGGGGCGCGATCTCGGCTTGCCGGTGCTCAAGAATTCGCTGCCGTTGGCTGCGGCCTACGAGTCGACCCAGATCCAGGGATTTAGCGTCGTGGTCAGCAAGAATCGGGAGAGAATTTTTCAGCTGGCCCTTGAGATCCTCCGCTGAGGCGTGCCGGCCCGGTGATGAGTTTCGCAGCCAGCGTGCTTCTTGAGCGGTTGCAGCGTTGACGCTTTTTTTCTGTCGGCCACCCTTCGCGACTTTCGTATGCCTCGTATTCAGCGTGCCCTGCTCTCCGTCTCCGACAAATCCGGACTCGTCCCCTTCGCCCGCACCCTCGTGGCGGCCGGCGTAGAACTGCTTTCCACCGGTGGAACCGCTCAGGCGATTCGTGAGGCCGGTCTACCGGTGCGCGACATCTCCGAGCACACCGGCTTCCCGGAGATGCTCGATGGTCGGGTGAAGACGTTGCACCCGAGGGTTCACGGCGGGCTGCTCTACTTGCGCGGCAATCCGGTGCATGAGGCCACGGTCCGCGAGCACGGTATCTTGCCCATCGATTTGGTGGTGGTAAATCTCTACCCCTTCGAGGCGACGGTGGCCAAGCCCGGTGTCCACTTGCACGACGCCATCGAGAACATCGACATCGGTGGTCCCTCCATGCTCCGCAGCGCCGCCAAGAACCACGACAGCGTGACGGTGGTGGTGGATCCGGCCGACTACGCGGTTGTCTCTGAACAAGTGGCCGCCGCCGGCGAGACGACGCTGGAGCTGCGTCGCACGCTGGCTGCCAAGGTGTTCGCCCGCACGGCAGCCTATGATGCAGCCATCGCCGCCCATTTGACTCGGGAGTTTTCCGGCCCGGACGCGGTGCTGCCAGCCTTGGCTATTAGTGCGCCATTGGCCCAACCGCTCCGCTACGGGGAGAACCCGCATCAGAAAGGGGCGCTCTACGGCAAGTTCCAGGAGTATTTCCAGCAACTGCACGGCAAGGAATTGTCGTACAACAACATCCTCGACCTGACGGCCGCGGCGGCCTTGATCACGGAGTTCGAAGGTCAGTTGCCAACGCTGGCTATTCTCAAGCACACCAACCCGTGCGGCGTGGGTCGCGGGGCCGATTTGCACGAGGCTTGGCAGAGAGCCTTTGCCACTGACCGGCAGGCACCCTTCGGCGGGATCATCGTGGTCAACCGTCCGCTGGATCTCGCGTGTGCCAAGGCCGTCGCCGAAATCTTCAGCGAGGTGATTATCGCTCCGGAGTTCGAAGCCGATGCTTTGGATCTCTTGCGTCAGAAGAAGAACTTGCGGCTCCTCAAGATGCTGCGCTCGCCGGTCGCGGCTGGATCGCACGACCTGCGCAGCGTGGGAGCCGAGTCGTACTTGTGGCAGCAGCGCGATTTGAAGATCACCACCGAGGCCGACCTCAAGGTGGTCACGCAGCGGGCGCCGTCGCCGTCGGAACTTGAGGCGATGCTCTTTGGGTGGCGCGTGGGGAAGCACCTCAAGTCGAACGCTATTCTCTATTGCGGTGCCCAGGCTACGCTGGGTGTGGGGGCTGGTCAGATGAGCCGGGTGGATTCGAGCCGCATCGCTGTGTGGAAGGCCGGCGAGGCGGGTCTTGATTTGAAGGGCAGTGTGGTGTGCTCGGATGCGTTCTTCCCGTTCGCAGACGGTTTAATCGCCGCGGCCCAGGCCGGCGCCACGGCCGCGATTCAGCCGGGCGGTTCGGTGCGCGATGAGGAGGTCATCCGTGCGGCCAACGAGCGGGGCATGGCCATGGTCTTCACCGGAACCCGTCATTTCCGGCACTGAGTCGGGTGCGGTGGCCCGGAGTTCGCAACCCATGGTCACGCGCAGGGATTTGCCGGATGGGGAAGCTCCCGAGCTGATCCCCTACCGGACAATGAAGGTCCAATACTCGCATATGGGAGGCGGGGTGTTCGTGGCCGAGGGTGACAAGTTGGTGCACCGGCTCACCAGACTCCTCTCTGGGGCTGGGAGAGGTGCCGCGACCGGGATCGTTGGGCGACCTGCTCTCGGGCCGCGAGCGGATGAGGTTCTGCTGGTAATGATGCCGCCGGGCCGATGTTCGTTTCTCTTTGAGCAAGCCGGCCAAGAACAGCAGCGGAAACGGATAGGAAGGGGTGACTCACCCTGAATGGGAGGGCACCCCCAGAAGCGGGATCTGCAGGCGCGTGGTCGGTGCGCTCCGCTCGGCAGCCTCCCTGACCCAGCCAGTGTCACTCTTTTTGAGTCAACGGAGGCTCTTGGAGCGAAGTCGCTGAGAAGCTGAGGCAACGGTTTGATTAGGGATTTAAGAATTATCGAGATGAGGTCCGTGACTCGTTGGTTGCGCTCGATGAAGCCAGTCGAGGCACCGAGCCCCGAGCCACCCGAGAATCGCCGAATAAGACATAAAAGCGGTGGGTTCAGACCAATTTCCTCTCGGCACTTCCGTTCGAGGGTGGGTGGCGATCGATCACATTGTGTGTCATCGAAAACGGCGTTGCGCACGGTGGTGCCTCGCTTACGGTAATTTAAATGAAGCTGGATCTGCAAACGATGTCCCGCGAGCAGAAGCTCAAGGCGATGCACGAGATCTGGGAAGACCTTGCCGGGGATGACCAAAGCCTGGAATCACCGGGCTGGCATGCTCAGTTGCTCCAAGAAACGGCGGATCGCGTTCGGGACGGACGAGAGGTCGTTCACGACTGGGAGGAGGCCAAGGAGGAGCTGAGACGTCGCATGAAATGAGAGTGCGAATCCTAGACTCAGCGTTGCACGATCTCGACCGTGGTCGTCGGTTCTACGTTCGTCAGGGAGAGGGGCTCGGGGCCTACTGCCGCGATAGCCTGTCTTAATCCCCGGTGGGATCCCACAGTTCGATTCGGCCCGGGGGGGATTTGCATGGCGGTGGGCGGTCGAATCCGTAGCCTCGATAACATGTTGGCGGTGCTTTCTGGGTTGGTGGCGGGATTCCTGCATGTCTTGGCGGGGCCCGACCATCTGGCGGCGGTGGCGCCTCTGGCGGTGCGCAGTCATCGGCGTGCTTGGTTGTCCGGCGTGCGCTGGGGGTTGGGGCATTCGGCGGGCGTGATGCTCATTGGCGTGCTGGCGATTCTCTTTAAGTCGGTGCTGCCCATCGGGCAGGTCTCGTCGGTGAGTGAGCGCTTGGTCGGAGTACTGCTGATCGCGATGGGGCTTTGGACGGTGCGCCAGGCGCTCCGCGTCGAGGTGCATGCGCACGAGCACGCTCATGACGGCAGTCGCCACGGACATGTCCATTTTCACGGGCCGAGTCACGCGCACCCAGTTTCAGAGGCGGCTTCGTTTCCGGAGCATGGCCACGGGCATGCGGCTGTTGGCATCGGCGTCTTGCACGGATTGGCCGGCAGTTCCCATTTTCTCGGAGTGCTGCCTTCGCTGGGGTTCGCTCATGAGGGGCAGGCGGTGGCTTATTTGACGGCCTTCGGCCTCGGCACCGTGGTGGCCATGGCGGGGTTCTCGGCGCTGCTCGGCGAGGTGGCCAGTCGGTGGGCGCTCCACACCCGTCACTGGTATCGCGGTTTGCTGTGGGCGTGTTCGGCGGTGGCCTTCGCTGTCGGAGGCTGGTGGTTGGTGACCGCCGGGGCCTGAGACTTCGGGAGATACGTCGATGGGGGCCTTTGTGAATCCAGCCTACCGCGGGAGAATCGCTCCCTCTCCGACGGGGCATTTGCATTTGGGCCATGCGCGGACCTTTTGGGTGGCTGATGAGCGAGCCAAGTCCCGGGGCGGAACTCTAATTCTTCGCAACGAAGACCTGGACCGCGACCGGGTTCGACCAGAATTCGTGACGGCCTTTTTGGAAGACTTGCGGTGGTTCGGAATCCAGTGGCAAGAGGGGCCCGATTGCGGCGGCCCGCAGGCTCCGTATTCTCAGTCGGAGCGACGGAGCGAATACCAATCTATCTTTGAGGTGCTTCGGTCCACCGGGTGGCTGTTTCCGTGCACCTGTTCCCGCAAAGACATCCAGTCGGCCGTCGCGGCCCCTCATGCGGCGGATGATGAACCGATTTACCCGGGCACCTGCCGGCATCGGTCGGCGGCGGAGATTCCTCCAGGGCGTCCAGTGTCGTGGCGGTTCCGGGTGCCTGAGGGGCAAATCGTGTCCTGGAGGGACGGGGGGCAAGGGCCGCAATCTTGGGTGGCCGGTCGTGACTTTGGAGACTTCGTGGTCCTGCGACCCGACGGCGTGCCCAGTTACCAATTGGCCTGTGTGACCGACGACCATGCCATGGGCATCACCGAGGTGGTGCGTGGGGCCGATTTGCTGGTCAGCACCGCGCGTCAGCTCCTCCTGTACCGGGCGCTGGGTTGGAGTCCGCCCGACTTTTTCCACTGCCCGCTCATGACCGATGAACAGGGGGTTCGCCTGGCCAAGCGGCACGCCGCTCTGAGCCTTCGCGCGCTGCGAGACCTAGGCCGCAGCCCTGCGGAGTTGCGGGAATCTTGGAAATGAAATCCCCCTCTCAAAAGCCGGATGGCCTCGGGAGGGGGAGTGCTTTGGAACGCCAGGCGCTTCAGGTGTCCTTCAAGGAATCGTGAGGGCGTTGGCGAGGGAGAACGTCACCGCACCTTGGCCGGGAGGGCCTGGGAAGGTGACGCTGACGGTTTGCGGGCCGCTGGGGGCGGTGGCCGGGATGGTGAAGGTGGCGGTCACGGTGTTACCATTGCGCTGCAAGTTGCTGCCGTTGAAGGTGCCGAGCTGGGCCGAGGTCGGAGCCAGAGTCGGGGGCGGGGTCATGCCTCCTAGGATCATCGTCAGAGAGACTGTAGTTCCTCGCGCTGCGGTGTTCGGTGACACCGAGGTCAGCGTGGGGCCGCCGGGAGGAATTCCACCGCCACCACCGCCGCCGCCTGTAGCCGTGCCAGTCGCGGGATCGAAGGCGGCCAGGGCCGTGTTTCGGACCCGGAAGAAGCCCGCATCGCCCGGCGTCGCCGTGCGCAAGGTGCCCTGGTCTTTCACGGCAGCGATGTTGGTCTGAGCGTTGGTCCAGGTCTTGAGATCGGTAGACCGCTCCACCGAATAGGTCCCGCCTTCCAGCGCGTTCCAGACCAGGGTGACCTCGCTCGCCGCCGCCGCCATCGAAGGCTGGACTACCACGGCTGCAGTCGTGCCTCCCAAGAAGTGGGTCGTTGCACCAGTGCTGATTTCGGTGGCGACGGAGCCCGTCGGGTTGCCGTGGTACGATCGGCCGATGTTGTAGGGATACACCGGAGTCCCGTCGGCCGCCATGGCCACGAAGTAGGCGTAGGTACCCTTGGGGAACTCTGGCGTCACGCACCAGCGGCCGTTGTGTTCATCGAGGTCATAGTCGACGCCCATCACGAACTTCTGCCCAGTGGTCGGCTGGGTGAGGTCACCCAGGAACGCGTTGTCTTCCATGTACCGACCCAACGGATACTGCGTGGATACCGCTGGCCCGCTCTGGTTAGCCCCCACGCCATAGGCCCGCTGGGCCCAAGCCGGAATCGTGGAGCGGCTGCCTGTCGAGAGGTTGTCGGCGCCGCGTTGGCCATTGCGGAGTTGGAAGCCAGACGTCATGCGACGGAGGGCGCTGGTGGCGTTGGTAGCGCTGGAGAAGGCGTAGGGGCCATACACCGGAAATCCGTCGCGCACCCAGCCGAGGATGGGCGAGTGCCGCGTCACCGGTGCGGTGGATTCACGGTACTTCCGGGTGGTGGCATCAAAATCCACATGGTCGCCCAGCAGGTAGCGCAGGGCCACGGGGTTGGCGTGGTAGTGGTGGGTGCCGCTGCCCTCCTGGTGAGCGTAGCCTGGGTCGAAGGTAGCCCCTTCATTCACATAGGCTTCCCGGTTCCAGTAGCCGTTGCCCATGCCAGCCTCGGCCGAGCCGGTCCAGACGAAGCCGTCGCGGGAGTCGAACATGGCCACGCCGTCGACGAAGCAGCCGATCACCCCGAGGCCGGTCAAGGTTTGGGTCGTGGGCACGGTGGGGTTGCGCGGGATCCGGTAGAGGGTCTTCCGGTTCGTGGGCAAATTGGGGAAGGTGCCGTTGAGCCAAGGCCCCATGGGGTGCAAGGCCAGCCCGGTGGTGCGGACGTACACCCAGTCGGTGTCCGAGGCCAGCTCCTGAACGCCGGCGTAGGCGGGTTGGGACTGGGTCTGGGATCCATTGCTCCAGGTAGTGACGGAGGCACCCGACTGGAGCGCAGCGTCGTTGAGGTAAACTCGGGCGTAGCGTCCAGAATGTTGGGTGATCCAAGAATCGATTCGTGGGTCCGCAATGAGCGGCAGGGAAGCCAGACTCAGTGCAGCGAGAAGGAGGTTTGGGTTTTTCATGGGATCTATTCGGCGAGTCGTTACGGCTTCATTCGATCCTAGAAGTGTTAAAATCCGATGAGTCTGCGGGGCGGATTTGTTAAGGCTGTGTAAATCTCGGAGCCGCCGTTCAAGGTTTGCCTAGGCGGAAAAACCGCAGGTTTTCGGTCAACTGCGGCGACGCAATGTTTTTGCTGGCCTCGGCGCGGGTGGTTTCATCGGAGAAAAACCAGGGGGTCTCGAGGGACTTGGTTTCTTGCAACTCGAAGCCCACGGCCGTCACGGGCCAGCTAAGTTGGATTTGTTCAGAACCCGGCGCGACCTCCAGTCGCGGGGCCACCGCAGAGGAGGGTCGTAGCAACCCGCTGAGTTGAAGGTTAAAGCGGATGTCGGAACTGATGGGAGTAAACTGATGCACCTCCACGGCGAGCACATTGGTGCCCGTGCGGAACCCCTTAGGATCCACTTTGGTCTCATGGAGGGTGATTTCATCAGGGTCACCGACGCTGGCGCTGGCCCGGGTAATGGCACTCAGGGTGCCGGAGGGGAGGTTGCTTCGGAAAATCTCGATCCCGTTCAAGTACACGGCCGCACCATCATCACGGATGAGCCCCAGCGTCACGGACAGGAATCGCGCGGGGTCGTCTACCGTGAAACTGTGCCGAAACCAGGTGGTGATGTGTCGAGCCGTCGTTGAGGGGCCATACTTCACGGTGGTGACGATGTTGTCGTCGCCGTAGCCAAGCGGTGCGGCTCCGATGTTCCAGGTGCTATCAACAAAGCCATTGGAGCGCCAAACCGTGCCCGCCAGGTCTCCGCTGTCATAGTAGCGCCATTGCGCACCCAGGGGTACGAGGGAAACCTGGGCCAGGTCGCCGGGTGCGGAGGCTTCGAGGTTAATCCCATCCACAGAACCGGTGAGCGTCAGCGGGTTAGAAAACCCAGCCGGTGTGAAGAGGTAGCCTTCAGCAATGGCCTTCACGGTGTAGGGCCCACGGGCCAATCCGGTCAGCGTGTAGGCCCCGTCGCTGGTCGTATACGTCTGCTGGGTGTTGGACACCTCGACCCGGACGCCGGGCACGGGCTTGCCACCCTGCAGAACGCGTCCGGCCATGCGATAAGTGGAAGGGTTGCCGATTCGGACCAAGACGGCCGCGCTGCCTTCGCCGCCCTTCATGTCGCTCACCGTGCAGCGGACCCAATATTCGCGGGCGACGGACCAGGTTCGGCTAACTTGGTTGGTGTTGGCGGCGACGATTGAGTTGTCTCCGAAGTCCCAAGAATAGGCCAGCGTGTCGCCGTCGGGATCGGTGGCATCGGCCGTGAAGGTGATGGGGGCTCCCGCGAAGGCGGCGGTGGCACTGGCCGTGAGGGTGACACTCGGGAGTTGGTTGTTGGTGAACTTGCCTAGGTTCACTTGCAGGTCGAGCGATTCCGGGACGGTTCCGCCTTTGGCTAGCGGGGTGATGTGGATGCCGGCCGCTCGGTCGGAAAAGGTTCGGCCAATAAGCAGCGCCGAGTCGTTTTTTCCATCGGCCGAGCCGGGTGTAACATCGAGCAGAAGCGATTGCTGGTTGTTGTTGCGGGCCCAGCGCAGTCCAACGCCGTCCATCAGGGCGGGCCGGTCGGTGAACTTCTGGCGGAACTCCAGCCAGTAGTTGGTTTGCGCATTGCGCGCGATGCGCACCGCCCGCGGGGTCGCCGCGTTGGTGGCGTCGTGGGCGAAGAGGCGAAAATTTCCTGAGGTTGTCACGATCTTCACCTGGGTCGTGGGCAGCCAATCGAGGTAGTTCTTGTATCGGGTGTTGAAGTGCCGCTTGCCAGCGGTGGCATTACCCATGGTGTCGAAGCTGTCGCCATATTCCACGTTGCTGCCGGCTCCGAGGATGCTCTGGCCGCCGGTGTCCCACGCGTTGGCGTGGTTGAGTCCGAAGTTGTGGCCTAGCTCATGGGAGGACACGCCGCCCGTCGCGTCGAAGGAGGCTCGGATCCACGAACCAGGAGCCCCGATATAGCCGAGTCCGGCCCAGTTGAAGCCGGGAACGGCGCCGATGCAAATGAGGTCGAAGTCGAAGAGCGCCAAATTGAGGCCAGAAATGCGGGCGGCATTGCGGGCGTCGGTTCGCAAGATCGACGGGTCTGAGGCGCCGTACACGGCGGCCGTCTTGGGCATGCGCAAGGTGGTGGTCATGCCGCTGCCGGCTCCGAGGGGCCTGAAGGTCGTCTTGCCGAAACTTTGCTCCAGATAGAAGGCCGCGATCCCGTTGAGCATGTTGGTGCCGGTGGCATCGCTGAGGGGTGCGCCGGCCAGATCACTGAAATCGACGCGGAGGATGAGCAAGCGCTTGAGGCCCTCGGTGTAAGCCGATTTTTGGCGGAAGACGCCATCGGCATCCGTCCCATTGCCTTTGTCCATCGAGGCCAGGATAAGTCGCTCGTTGTAGTTCTCGGTATGGGCTGCGCTGCACAACCAGGCGGTGTGTCCACCGGCATCCACCGGCACTTCTTCGGCAAAGGTGGTGACCGGTTCATTGGACACCGCACACAGGGCGTCCTTCGCGGGTGTGGCCATTTGGGCGACCTCGTCGGCATCAAGGATGCGGACGGCGTTGGGATCGAGTGCGAAGAGACCGTCCAAGGCAACGCCATGCAGTGGGACGTCGGTCAGAGTTGGTCGGAGCAGGGCGGGTCCGTAGGTGTAGGCCCGCCAAGCACGGTCACCCAGCGATACCGTCCGGTAAACCGGCTCGAACGGGCCTGTGTGCTCCGGGGCTGGAATGCCGGCCAGCACACCGAAATCGCCGCGGCCGTCCACGGGCTCTTCGAGAAAGGGGGTGATGGACGCCGGCAGTTGCTCGCGGAGCCCATGAGGGATTGCTAATTCTAAGGCGCGCCGAGGATCAGTGGGGATCAACTCGGCCATATCCTGACGGCGCAGGCGGGCCAGTTCCTGGCCTTCGACTTCGAGTGCCTGGCGGGCCGCAGGCGAAGGTTGGCTCAGGTAGCGGCGGGTCCAGCCCGCGAACTCGGCGAAGGCAGGCTCCGGCACCGGTTCTGACCAGCGACGGGCACGGGAGGTGGGGACATTTAAGGTGTCAGGCCGTGGCGGAGCCAGTTGCTGCTGCGCCGAGGTGAGGGCAGGAAAAACTTGGGGTGCGGGGTAGGGGGTTGTAGGGACCTTGGCGGCAGTTGTGTTGGTAGAGAGCGACAGTGTTGCCTCCGAGGGTGGTTTTCCCCAAGGGGCCAGCAGTAGCAAGAGCAGCATTCCCAGTCCAATTCCGGTCAGCAGTCTGACGACAAGGCGGCGCTTCATTATGCTCAGGACCATGCAAGCACCGTGCCGTGAGGCCCATCGTAATCAAGTTCACCGATAATTTTTCCTCAGACACAGACAGGCTCCTCGGGAGGGAAACTCGGACTGCATCCGGGTGGCCGAAAAACCCAACCTCACCCAAGCACCTCCGAGGTAGGGCGATTTCTCCGAAAGCGCCACGTCCGCAGACACGGACTGCTCGGAGATCGTTCCCTATCCAGGAGCTCCTCGAGAGGGACAGGCTCTTCGGGAGGGACAGGCTCTTCGGGAGGGACAGGCTCTTCGGGAATCTCGACCTGTGAATTAAACACGATCAAACAAGTGGGGTATTATCGAGTGAATAATCTTTGCAAAAATGGGTTTTTAACCGATGAAACCAGGTTTTTGATTCTAAACTACACCAATTCAGTTGACATAGGTGGGATTTGCCGCAATCGTCATTCCGTCATGAGCGCGCATCGAAACACAGAGAGCCCAGAGTCTGCCGATTGGGTGGACCGGATTGCCGTCGCGGAACAGGCCGAGTGGCTGGAAACCTTGGCGCCCTGGGTGGCTTCGCTGCGGTTCGGGGTCATCCAGTTGGTGGTCCATGAGGGACGGGTTGTCCAGATGGAGCGCACCGAGAAGGTTCGCCTCGCGGGCTCCAAGGGTGCGAAAGGCGTGCTATGAATCGAATCGTGAGAATTAGAACCGTGGGCTTATTCGCTACATGGGCTTTGGGAGCGCTCGTTGGAGTGGCCGCCCTGGCTAAGGACATCCAGCTCCTCAATGTCAGCTACGACCCCACCCGGGAGTTCTACGCCGAGTACAACGAAGCGTTCTCCAAACATTGGAACGCCAAGACCGGTGACAGTGTGCGGGTGACCCAATCGCACGGTGGCTCTGGCAAACAGGCCCGTTCGGTGATCGATGGACTGCGCGCCGATGTGGTGACCCTGGCGCTGTCTTATGACATCGATGCCATTGCCAAGAAACCGGCGCTCTTGGCTCCGGAGTGGCAGAAGCGCCTGCCCGACAACAGCACCCCCTACACGAGCCTCATCGTATTCCTGGTTCGCAAGGGCAACCCCAAGGGCATTCGCGATTGGTCGGACTTGGTGCGCCCCGGGGTCGGCGTGATCACCGCCAATCCCAAGACCGGAGGCGGTGCCCGCTGGAACTTTCTGGCCGCCTACGGTTACGCCCTCAAGCAGTCCGGCGGCGACGAGGCCAAGGCCGTGGATTTCGTCAAAAAGCTCTACGATAATGTGCCGGTGCTCGATTCCGGGGCCCGGGGCTCCACGGTCACGTTCATCGAGCGTGGGGTGGGCGATGTCCTGATCACCTGGGAGAACGAAGCGCTGCTGGCACAACGTGAGTCGGCGGCCGCGGGGTTGGAGCGAGTCATTCCGTCGATGAGTATTTTGGCCGAGCCTCCGGTCACTTGGGTCGATGGCGTGGTGCAGCGCAAGGGAACCGCGGAAGTGGCCCAAGCCTACGTGCAGCACTTGTACAGCGACGATGGCCAGCGCTTGGCCGCCAAGCATTTCTACCGCCCGCGCAACGCCAAGATCGCCGCCGAATTCTCCGGTCAATTTCCGAAGGTAGAGCTCTTCACTATCGAGGCCGTTTTCGGTGGATGGACTAAGGCCCAGAAGCAGCACTTCGCCGAGGGAGGCACCTTCGACGTCATCACCCGCAAGAACTGAAGTACTATGAGCCTCTTCAATTGCCTCTCCCGACCGGGTGTCGCCTCAATCGCTGGCCAGTTCGCCGGGATGACCTGGCCGCCCTTCGAGATCACGCTCGAAACCCCGCAAAAAGCCCCCTTGCACCGACAAGTCGATGCCCTGGTGGCCGCGCTCCAGACAATTCTAGTCGAGAACCGCTACTTGCAGGCCATTGCCCAGAACCTTTGATCTTTCGATTCACCGAATCGTACCCGGCGATCCGACCCCGAAACGGGGAGGTTCCATCATCCACCAAAACCTTGAGTCCAACCGAACCACCGGAGGCAAAAATGAAAATCATTATCCATGTCTTCTGCAGTCCCTCGTTCGACCCACCGGGCCTGGAGATCCTACGCCGACAACGACTGGCGCAGACAGGGTGGAAATCCCTGAGGCCTTGATCGCTCCCAGCTACCTGGGTTGGCTTAGCCGTGGGCCTAGCCGGAACGATTCAATTGGATCGGTCGTACTGGCTGCGTCTTCTTCCGCAAGAGCTTCGTTGTTCGTTCGTTACGGGCCTTAAGCAGGAATCTCAGCGTGGCCCGCGCCTCGCTCTCGCCTCGTCTTGCGAAAGAATCGGCCACGCCATCCCTTTTCTCCCAACTGAATCGTTCCGGCAGAGCCTCACGGCTCCCCCTGAAGGGTGAGTTTAATCTCCTGGATTCGCGGGGAGGCTTCGGGGGTCAGGGTGAGGAAGACCTCCAGGCTGCGGGTTTCACCGATGAGGCGGAAATGGCCGCGGAGTCGGTTGTCCGGGACCAGGGGAGACCGGTCGCGGATTGGGCCGAGTTGTTCGAGAAGCGCGCGGGTTTCGCGACGCCAGGTCTCGAGGCTGTGGTCGAGAAACACGTTCGGGGCGAGGGCGGTGTGCAGGGCTTCGGGCGTCCAGTCGCGGGTTAGCAAAGTCGCCAGTTCTTCGGCCCGTCGGAAGAGCGTCGGGTGTCCCTCGGCCGGTCGGGTGGGAATCTTGGCCTCGTTGATGAGGAGTTCCATGGCCTTGTGGTTGGCGGCGCTCATGGGCGCGTAAGTGCGGTTGGCGAAGGCGATGAGGGCGATGCCGTGGTCGGGCAGGAAGCGGAATTCGCTGCCGAAGCCGGGGAGTCCGCCGGCATGACGCACCCAAATGAGGCCGCGCTGATCTTGGTTCCAACTCAATCCGGCGCTGTAGCCCGCCACTCGGGCCACGGAATGCCCCTCGGAGTCGTGAAGATCTTGCACCACCGAAATCACCTCCCACGGGCGGTGCATTTCTCGCCGGGTGGAGCGTTTCAGCGGACCGGTATCGGCTCCCTCCCGCGGAGGCCAGGCTTCGAGGTGGAAAGCCGAATAGCGGGCGAAGTCTTCGAGAGTGGTGATCAGCCCGCCCATGGCTCCCCAACTACCATCGTGCAGCATGGGTTCGGGTTTCCAACGCTCGTCTTCCCAACGGTATCCCAGCGCCAACGGATCGGCGGCAACCTTGTCCCACTCATAGACCGTGTTGGTCATGCCCAGTGGCTTGAGGATCCGACGGGTGATGTAAGCCTGATAGGGCTCTCGGGCCACACGGGTCACGATTCGGCCGAGCAGCGCATAGCCGAGGTTGCTGTATTCCCAGCGGGTGCCCGTGGGCGAGGCAGCGGTAAGGCCTCGCGCTACGAGGGCGTCGAGTTGGGCGTCGGTCTCGGCCAGTTTGCGGTCGCCCCACGGGTCGTCTTGTGGGAACCCGCCCGACATTCGCAACAGGTGCCGCACGGTGAGGGTCGGGGAGTCCGGGGTCGCGGGCTGCACCTTCTGGAATTCGGGCAAGTGCTTCGAAACCGGGTCTTCCAAGGAGAGTTTTCCCGCATCCCGCAATTGGAGGACTGCCGCGGCCGTCACGCTCTTCGACATGGATGCGATCCGGAACCGCGTGGCCGGAGTGACCGGTTGATCCGGCTCGACGCGGGCCATCCCGGCGGCTCGGACATGCAGCAGGCGACCGTCGACCACCAATCCCCAGATATGCCCCGGGATGTGGTTGGAGGTCGCATGGGCTTCGTACAGCGCATCGAGTTGCGGGAGCAGGGCGCGGATTCTTTCCAGGCGCGCCGAACTGCCCCACAGGGGATCGGGCACTTGCGCCTGAGCGATGTGCACTCCCAGCCAGACAACGAGCAGCAATCCGCGCATCATGCGGGTGAAGATGGCCACCGTGAGCACCGCTGGGCCAATTGTTTTTCGCGGCCGACTGAATACCGGTGAGGCGAAGTCCGTTTTGACATTGGTGTCGGGCCGGCAAGGCTGGTCAGGGATCTCATTCATGAAGCGACCTTTTCATTTGGCTGCGGCGTTGCTGCGAATTTCCGCGGGCTGGTTGTGTGCTTTCGTGCTCAATGCGGCGGATCCGGCTTCGGTGGAGTTCTTCGAGAACCGCATCCGTCCGATCTTGGCCGAGCGTTGCTACGAGTGTCACAGCGCCCAGTCCGAATCGCTCAAGGGCGGGTTGCGCTTGGATTTCAAGGCGGGTTGGGAAAAGGGCGGGGCTTCAGGAATGCCATCACTCATTCCGGGAAACCCTGACTCGAGCTTGCTCATCCAAGTGGTGAAGGGGACTGCGGCCGACGTGAAGGCCATGCCTCTCAAGGGCGGGGCTTTGAAGCCCGAACAAATCGCCGACTTCGAGGCCTGGATTCGTGCCGGAGCACCCGATCCGCGGACCGGCGCGCCTACCGCGGCCAAGCCTGATCCGGCCTCCCGCCACTGGGCTTTCCAAGGGCCGCGCATGCCGCCCCAGCCGACGGTCCGCAAGTCCTCTTGGCCACGGACCGGCATGGACTGGTTTGTCCTCGCCGCCCTGGAGGCCAAAGGCCTGACGCCCACTCCAGAGGCCGATCGTCGCACGTTGCTCCGCCGCGCGACCCACGATCTAACCGGGCTGCCTCCGACGCCCGAGGCAATGGAATCCTTCCTCAAAGACCGCTCCGAGCAGGCTTATTCGCGGGTGGTGGACCGCTTGCTTGCCTCGACTGCCTACGGTGAGCGCTGGGGTCGGCACTGGCTGGATGTGGCCCGTTACGCCGACAGCAAGGGCTACGTTTTTGAAGAGGAGCGTCGGTATCCCTACAGCCACACCTACCGAGACTGGGTGGTGGAGGCCTTCAACCGCGACCTGCCTTACGACCGGTTCCTCATCGAGCAGTTGGCCGGAGACCAGGTGGCCACCGAGACGGATCGCAAGCCGTTGGCGGCCATGGGTTTTCTGACCTTGGGTCGCCGGTTCCTCAACAATCAGTCCGACATTATCGATGACCGAATCGATGTGACCACCCGCGGACTCATGGGACTGACCGTTCAGTGTGCTCGTTGCCACGACCATAAATTCGATCCCATCCCCACGGCCGACTACTACTCGCTTTACGGACTCTTCTCCAACAGCCACGAACCGGATCCCAAGCCGCTCGTGGGCGAGAATCCCGATCGTCAGCAGGCGGCTGACTACGAGAAGGAATTGGCCAAGCGGCGCAAGAATCTCGATGACTATCGGACGGATCAAACCGCAGCGGTGATCCAGAAGTTACGGACGAAGATCGGCGATTACCTGCTCACGGCTCAGGAGAGCGCTGTGCTCGAGGGCGGCGCCCAGGAAAGCCTGGCCCGGCAGCGGAGCTTGGATCCGGGGTTGGTGGGTGCGTGGAAAGGGCGATTGGAATCGTTGAAAAAATCCCCCCATCCGGTGTTTGCACCCTTCTTCGCCTGGGCGGCGTTGGGGACCAATGACTTTGCATCACGGGCTCCGAAGATCGCCGAGGAGTTGGCCGCAGGTCGGTGGCAGGGGCAACCGATCAACACCCGTCTGGTGGCTGATTTCAAAGGATGGGCCCCCACCAATTTGGCGGCGATGACCGCTCGCTATGGCCACGTTTTCAATCAAATCGACACCGAATGGAAAGCCGCTGTGGCCGAGGCGAAAAAGGACGGCAAGCCGGAGCCCAAGTCATTGCCCGACGCGGCGGCCGAGGAATTGCGACAAGTATTGTACGCGGGCGATTCGCCCATCCAAGGGGCGCTGGGCGGTATCGATCGGTTCTTTGACACGCCGGTGGCCCAGAAGAGCCGAGCCCTCAAGCGCAAGCTCGACGAACTCGATTCCATGCATGCCGGGGCGCCCCTGCGGGCTATGGCTCTTTTGGACAACACCAGCATCTCGCAACCGGTTATTTTTAAGCGGGGCAATCCCGGCAATCACGGGCCGAAGGTGCCTCTGCAGCAATTGGCCATTGTCGCCGGACCGAATCGAAAGCCCTTCACCCAGGGAAGCGGTCGGTTGGAGTTCGCCCGGTCGGTGGCCTCCCCGGAAAACCCACTCACCGCGCGGGTCATGGTCAACCGAGTTTGGATGCGGCATTTCGGATCGCCGTTGGTCAAGACTCCCAGTGATTTCGGGGTGCGCACCGAACCTCCGAGCCATCCAGAACTGCTGGATTATCTGGCGGTTCAATGGATCCAACAAGGGTGGTCTATGAAGGCGCTGCATCGGGAGATGCTCCTCTCAGCAGCGTATCGTCAATCGAGTGATCCCGAGGCGGCAGGGCTCTCGCGCAAGGCGTTGGCCCGAGCTCAAAAGGTGGATCCGAGCAATACCCTCTTCTGGCGGATGAACCGTCAGCGGACCGACTTCGAGTCCATGCGCGATGGGTTGCTGGCGGTGGCCGGAAGCCTGGATCCGAAGGTGGGCGGGCTCGCGGTGAGCATTTATGACACCGACAAGCCCGTGTTGCGTCGCACCCTCTACGGTTACATCGATCGACAGAATCTTCCCGGAATCCTGCGGTCTTTCGACTTCGCCAGCCCGGACACGTCGTCTGCGGGCCGCTTCCAAACCAGCGTGCCCCAGCAGGCACTCTTCTGGCTCAACAGCAGTCTGGTGGCCGAACAGGCGCGGGCTATCCTTGAACGGCCGGACGTAAAATTCCTCGAGGGCGATGCGCGGGTGAAGCGCCTCTACGCACTCACCTACCAGCGGGTTCCGACGCGGCGTGAACTCGCCGCGGCTCGAGAGTTTCTGAAGCAAACGCCCGTACCGCCCCAAGTGGAACCGGTCGCCGGCGAGGCCAAATCGGGCGACAAGAAAGCATCTAAGGAACCCCCGAAGCCACTGAGCCTGTGGGAGCAGTACGCGCAGGTGCTCTTGGCTGCCAATGAGTTTGCCTTTTTCGATTAATCCAAAGGCCCTCTCAGCCCCTCATGAAGCCTTCTGCCAGCCATGCGATTCCGTTGCCGCACCGGCATCGCCAAGAAGCGGCCGAAGGCTGGCTGATGTTGGGTAATCCGCTCGAGGCATTGGCGGAGTTGGAGGGCCTTCCGGATGTCTTCCGTCAGCGGTTGGATGTCCTAACCTTGCATTGGTCGGCCTGCTCGAGCCTGCGGCGTTGGGATGAGGCTTGGAGGGTGGCCAACGCTCAATGGACCCACCATCCGGAGGCCGTGGAGAGTTGGATTCACCGATCTTATGCGGCCCGTCGTCACACGGGTGGATCTATCGACATGGCCTTCGACTTGCTGGAGCCGTCACTCGAGCGGTTCCCCACTGAGCCCATTTTGTATTACAATTTGGCCTGCTACCTCGCCCAGATGGGGCGTGAAGAGGATGCTTGGAAGCGCTTCCAACAGGCACTGGAGGTGGGAGACCCCATCGAGTTTCGGATGATGGCCTTGGCAGACGAAGACTTGAAGCCCATCTGGCCTCGGATCGCGGTCATGAGTTGAGTCTGGGATAGAAATCCGAGATTTCTCGAGCCTCTTGAATTGGCCTTTGCCGCGTTTGGAACCACCTTTCGCCTAGTGACCATTGAGATCATCAACACCGGTTCCGAGCTCCTGCTGGGCCGTATTCTTAACACCCATCAGCAGTGGCTGTGTTCGCAGTTGACCCAGGCCGGATACACGGTGGCTCGCCAGGTGTTGGTCTCCGACCGAGGCGAAGACATTCAGCAAGCGGTGCGTGAAGGATTGAGTCGGGCCGACTTGGTGATCACCACCGGCGGCCTTGGTCCGACTTGCGACGACATCACCCGCGAACGCATTGCCGAGTTGTTGGGGCGGACGCTGGTGTTTGACTCCGCTGTCAGCGACGCCATCCAAGCGTTTTTCCAATCCCGCGGACGTCCGGTTCCTCCGCGCACCCGGGTCGAAGCCATGGTTCCGCAAGGAGCGATCGTGGTGCCCAATCGCCAAGGCACGGCCCCCGGACTGATGATCGAAGCCTCACCCAATCCGTTCCGACCCGAGGGAAAGCGTTCCTGGTTGGTGATGTTACCGGGGCCGCCGCGCGAGTTGCGCCCGATGTTCGACCAAGAGGTTCTGCCATGGATGAGTCGTGAATTTCCGCATGAAACGGAGTTCGTTTGTCGCACTCTCAAGACCGCAGGCATCGGCGAATCCAATATGGAGGAACTAATTTCGGCCCCGCTCCAGCACCTCACCGAGGGTGGAATGGACTTGGGCTTTTGTGCCCGGGTGGGCGAGGTGGATGTGCGGTTCGTAGCGCGAGGAGCCGATGCGGCGGCGGTGGTGACCGAGGCCGAGGCCATCACCCGACGGTTGGCCGGAGACGCGGTCTTTGGCGAACAGGACGAAGTGCTCGAAGGGGTTGTGGTCCGCGCATTGACCCAGCGGGGGCAGACCTTGGCGCTGGCCGAGAGTTGCACCGGTGGTCACATCGCCCACCGCATCACCAATATCCCTGGGGCATCGGCGGTGTTCTTGGCCGGCTACGTGACCTATGCCAATGCTGCCAAGGCTCGAACCTTGGGAGTTCGGGAGGAGTCGCTGCGAGAGTTTGGAGCGGTGAGTGAAGCGGTAGCGCGGGAAATGGCCGAGGGAGCCCGTCGGGTGTCCGGTTCGGACTGGGCCTTGTCGGTGACCGGCATCGCCGGACCTTCCGGCGGCACTCTGGATAAACCCGTTGGCACGGTGTGGATGGCGCTGGCCGGGCCGGACGGCACGGAAGCGGTGCAGCGCCTCAATCGCTTCGACCGCGAGACCTTCAAGTTCACCACCAGCCAACAAGCCCTCCACCTCCTATTCCGTCAATTGAAGTGCTCCCGCTGACGTCGGTTCCCTGCAATGGAATGCGGTAACGAGATTGGGAATGCCCTCTTCGGTAGCCAGAAAACGAGGGTTTTTGTGCTCCGCGAGGGGTGGTTGCCGGTGCAGTGTCATCGGTCGTTCCGGCCTGGTCTTGCTGCTGCAGGGTGTGGGTGGGTCGACTGTGCCGAGCTAGCCGAGCGGCAGGCCGGCCCGGCCAAGACACGAGGGCCTGAACGTCGCTTAAATTAGAAATCTAATGGCAAACCTTCATCGCATTCAGGTCGTGGATTCCCATACCGGCGGCGAACCGACTCGCGTGGTGATCTCCGGCGGGCCGGACTTGGGAACCGGTCCTCTCTCGGAGCGCGTGCTGCGGTTGGGTAGCCAGTTCGACCGATTCCGTTCGGCGGTGGTCAACGAACCACGGGGTTCCGACGTGCTCGTGGGTGCGCTGCTGGTTCCACCGCACGCCCCCGACTGCAGCTTCGGTGTGATCTTCTTCAACAACGTCGGATCCTTGGGCATGTGTGGGCATGGCACCATCGGCTTGATGGTCACCCTGGCGCACCTGGGTCGAGTGCGACCGGGCACCCATCGAATTGACACCCCTGTCGGCCCGGTCTCCGCCACCCTGCAGGCCGACGGTTCTGTTTCGGTTGCCAATGTGCCTTCCTACCGCCACAAGGCCGCGGTCGTTGTGCAGGTGCCGGGGATCGGTGCAGTTTCGGGCGACGTAGCCTGGGGTGGTAATTGGTTTTTTCTGGTCCATACCCCGGTGTGGGAGTTGTCCCTTCAAAACGTTGAAACCTTGACCGATGTGAGTTGGCAGATTCGCCAGGCGGTTAATGCCCAGGGGTTTCCCGAGGTAGACCACGTAGAACTCTTTGGTCCTCCCGCATCTGGCGGACACTCGCGCAACTTTGTGTTGTGCCCCGGCAAGGCCTACGATCGATCGCCTTGTGGTACGGGGACCAGCGCCAAGCTGGCCTGTTTGGCTGCGGATGGAAAACTGGAGGAGGGTCAGTCTTGGATCCAGGAGGGTATTCTGGGCAGCTCCTTCCGCGGAGAATATCTCTGGGAGGATCGTGCCCAAGGTCACGTCCTACCGGTGGTCACTGGAAGCGCCCATGTCACCGCCGAGTCGACCTTGATCTTGAGCGACGAGGATCCCTTCCAGTGGGGAATCCGCCCGGCCTAGCCTAGATGGCTTCAGTGGCTTCGTGACGAAATGCCGTAAACCCTCCGGGCGAGGCTTCGTTAAAAAACGTGTGGAAACTGGTTGAAGCCAGACCCGTCAGGTCGAACGATTTGGATCTCGTATGTCGAAACCAGCGCTAGGGCGCGGATTGGCCAGTTTGCTACAGGAAGAGATTGACCGTGGGGCCGTGAACGCACCGGGTCTGACTTCATTGAAAGAGGCTCCGGTCGCACAACCGGCACCTGTCTCGGAGGTGGTTTCCGCGGCGACTCCGAGCGCATCTTCAACCCAAGTTCCCGCCGAGGTTCCAATACCGAATCCAACCCAGGTTGCATCGATTGGTAACGCTGATCAGCCTGTTTCGGAGCAGGAGATTTCTCTTCCGCAGACGGTATCAGCAGAGGCCATTAAACCGGTTCCCGTGGCCCCGGTCGGAGTGTCGAACCTACCCAGTCCCGCTTTAGCGACGGCCCCGGGGGTGGCCACCATCCCGGGTTGGATCATCCCCACATTGATGGCCGGAGACTTGGTGGTGGTTTTGTCGGCCATTCTTTGGGCGGCCTGGGGTCGGGGAATGGGTCGTTGGCCTTGGAT